>NZ_LMKP01000016.1 GCF_001421715.1 Sphingomonas sp. Leaf22 | reverse complement strand
TCCAACGCGACGCCACTCGACCCTGGGTTATCTCAGCCCCATGGACTTCGAGCGGCAGGCGCAGGTAGCTTAACCTCGTGTCTACCAGACCGGCAGCAGCTCAGATCTCTTCATCGCTCACTCCGCTTCCCTGGCCCTCCTTCATAACTGGAATTTTCCAGCTCAAAGCGGTCCAAAAAACCGGCAGCAGGTCACTGCAGGCCAGACTCTAATCGTTCGTGGAGGAAAATCAGGGGGTCACGTCACGACGAGGCATCTGCCGGATCGATGAGCTCAGCTTCAGTCGATGATCTGGTGCGGGCGGCGACGCCGCATGAGAGTGGTTTTCGTGGCCGCCCGTGTTGTCGCCTTACCCTTCCGCAAGCAGGGCCCTTAAATTGGCGAGGACCATAATCGCTGCATTTGCTTCGGTGATATCGAGGAGCCGAGACAAGGCACGAACCGCACGCCCGGCATCGATCGGCTCTGCAGCGCGACTACCAGCCTTCGTGAACGGGCCATCCGTTTCTGTCAGCAGACGATCACGCGGCAGTGATCGGATGAAAGCCGCCTTTCCCTCCCTCTCGAGCATTTGCTCGTTGACGGAAAAATAGCAGCCCAAGTCAGCAGCTCGTCGCGCGTCCGACGCTGATCCGGTGAACCAGTGGAGCACGATCCGTCCGCGATCAGACGGCAAATGAGCCTCGACCATGTCAAGCACGGCCTTCGCCGAACGCACGCTATGCACCGACAGGATCTTTCCACCGGCGTCGGCACACGCCTGAAGGACGTGGGCGAAAACTTTCTTTTGCGCATCGAATGACGCATAATAGCGGGGACCGGCATCAAGGCCTACCTCGCCGACGTAGCGCGTTTCGGGTAGCAGCTTCTCCCACAGCCCAATTTCGCCGGCGCGCTCGCCGACGAGCTGGGGGTGAAGTCCCAAGGCGGCACGCACGTGCTTGGTCGAGGCCGTAACCTCCGCGTTCCGCCGCCATGCCTTCGGCGTCGTCGTCACCGTCAACGTGAACACGCCAGCTTGGTCGCTGCGATCTACAGCACGCTCGAAATCCGGGTAAAGGTCCAGGTGGCAATGAAAATCAACTAGGTTCGTCATCAGCTGCGTCTACTTCGGTTTTGTACGTACGCCATCCAGAAGCCGACCGACTTCCTCCAGCCCACGGGCATAGACACCGGCCATTTTAGTCTGGTCGTCGATGCCGTGATCGTAGAGGGGACCGGGCTTGTGTATCAGCACCTTGGCGAGTTCGGGCCTCGCGCGGAGCCTCGCGATCGCTAGCTGGAAGGACCGCACCTGCACCCCTTCGGCCTCAGCGCTGTTCAACGGTCGGCGCTTCATGTCGGTCAGGTAATATTCGGTCGGATCACCATCCGGGATCGATGCGCGTCGGATCAGGCACGGAAGGCAATAGCCACAATGCCCCTGCGCGTGGCCCGCCCAGCGTAGCTTTGCGGGTGATGAGCATGAAATTGACTTGTCTGCAATCGACAGCAGGAATGCCTTGTCCGCACACCCCTCGACCATCTCACCCTTGGTCATCGCCCAGTACGGGTTGGCGAGCGAGCCATCGATACCAAGCGCGGCTACGAGCTCGATCCATCGTGCCATGTAGAAGGGATGCGTCGTGCGGGTACTGAGTGCACCCAAGCGCAACGGATCCAAGGGCACGTTCAGCGCGATCAGGCCGTTCTCCGGCACCTTCAGCTCGAACCGACGACGCAGTGCCGTACCGGCTGCTACACCAAATGCGAAAAATAGGAACGAGCGCGCGCGTGTCGATGTCTCTGATCCCACGCCGTCAGCGAGATCGTGCGCGAACACCATCGGCAGGCGGACCCACTCGAAGCGGCGCTTGGGGAACCGGGCCTTTAACTCGGCATGGCACAGGTACTGCGCTTTGCTCCCTGCCCCCTCGCCCGCATGGCTGACCAAGAGGGGTTTTTCATCCTTCGTCAGGCTGTCGATCGCCCCGATCAGGCTATCAAGCCCGCCCGAGAACAGGTTGACGCCGAGGAGGTCGGTTTGAAGCAATGGCGCAGGGACCGATCCGGCCAGACGTTCCTTGCCCGCCGGTCGGTTGCGGAATTCGATTGACCAACGATCGCCGCTCAAGAAACCGAGCGCACGGATGACGATCGGCCGCGCACGCTCCCAAGCCGCAACATCGCTGACCGGCGTGACGATGCGGATCTCGCGGGTCCAACCATCCTGCGCTTCGGTCGCGCGCGAAATCCGGGTGTCGGCAGCGTAGACCAGCGCTCCGAGGATCAACAGATCGATGCCGATCTCGTCGGGCACCAGGTCGAGCTTGCGGAGGTCATTGAGTGCCGTTTGTATCCCGTAGGCGATTCCGCCCGCGTTCAGGAGCTGGACGTCTGAGCGGACCTCGTCCGTGCCCATGTCGACGGATGGTACGTCTCTGGCGCCCATAGTGCCGACTAGGAGATGACGCTTCATCGTGCGACCTCCGCATCGCCCATCGCCTGAAGGATCTGATACGCGTCCTCGTACACCGATGTCACGAACCCGTTGATCTCCGTCGGCGATAAGGCCTGAATGTTGCTCCCCGCTCGGGAGACGGCATCGCTGACGCCGCGCTGGATGAAGTCGTGCAGCATATCCTCGACGTTCTGGGCAGCCGCGGGATTGGCCGGAAGCGCGACGGCCTTGGTCCCGATGTCATTACAGATGCGCGCTTCGATGGTATGCGCTACATAGAGTTCGAAGACCGTCGTCATCTGCTCGGGCGTCAGTCCATCGATATCCGTGATGCCGGCATCGGCGAGATCGGCGATCGTCTCGAGGAAGGCGTTGCGCGCAATCCCCTGGTCGATCGAACCGTCTTCGGGGCAGACGTAATCGGCTAGGCCAGCGAACACTTCCTCGATCGGACGACCCGCAAGCGCTGTAAGGTTCAGCTCACGCAGCGTCTGGGCGATACCGTTCGCCTGGACCGATTGCAGCAGCCGGACGACATTGGCACCGGACGCGCGCGCGGTGCCCATTCGTTGTGCGGCACGCCGCGGGCTCCCCATCGACGACCGGACATAACCGGATACGGCGCGCCCGAGACTCTTACGGTCGGTCCCGCCCGATTTAGCGAATGTCGTGAATGCGCTGCGGGGTGTGCTGAAGCGGCCCGCGGGACCAGGTGGCGGTAGAGGAGGTGCGGCGCCATCGCCCTGATCGGCTCCATCACCGGCGTTACCGTCACCATCTTGGCCGTCGGCACCATCGTCGTTCCCGTCCGCGTCGCTGCGGTCGGAATCATCGATGAAGGTCGGAACGAGCGGCCGATCGTTCGTCGGTCCATCGAAGGAAGACGAGGTACCCATTAAGCTTTGATCCCCGTCCGTAAAGCAGCCGTCGCGGTCGCTTGAAGCGCCGGGTTATCGCTGATCTTGCTCCACCGCTCGATCAGGTTCTGGAAGCGGCGCTTCTCGCCCTCCTCGGTCAACACCTCGTTCCAGCCCGCGACGATCCACGGCCCGCTGGTTTCAGGCAGCATGCCTAACATATCGACCAGCGCCGATTGCAGATGCGGTTGCGTGCGGACCAAGATCGTGGCCCCATCGATCCCGGCGGGCGGACGCACAAAATCGCCTGCGGCGAGGATCCGGCGTCGAACGAAATCGAACACCAGCGACGCTTCCGGTTTCGCCAACGCTCGCAGCTCGGCGTCCATCCCCGAGACCGTCATGCGACGCCCCATCAGCCGCTCGACGACCGCGGCGAGCGGACCCAGCGCCGAGGCGGCAGCGAGGTAATCCTTTCTGTCCTTCGTGACGAAGAGATACGGACGCAGGTCGAAGTCGCTGATCGGCGGTTGCAGCTTCGCCCAGGCCTTAATGACGTCCGAGGCCCTCCATTGTGTCAGGACCGGATTTTCGGGCAGTGCCGGTGTCGGTGCCGCCTTCACCGGTGCTGCGGCTGGTTTCTTCGCCCCGATTGCGGGCTCCACTGCGGGTTTCACCGGGGCCGCCTTCGGTTCACCCTCCAGGATGCTCAGATCTTTGCATCGACCGTCTGGATCGTTCGCGGACGCGAGACCGATTTCGTCGAACAGCGTCGGAATGAACCGTTCGGCCAACATGAGCTTTGCCAAGACCGGTAGTTTGATCGCAGCCCCGAAACCCCGAGCGTCAGCGGTGCGCTCACGCAGCAGCAGACTGTTCAAGAACCGCTTGATCTGCCTCGGATTGCCGGACGTCCCGCTGGCGAGCAATGGGACGATCTGCTCGGTCAGGACGAGATCTTCGGCCACGTCCTTGGCGCGGTCGCCGAGTGCCGCTTGTACGGCACCGCTGTCGAAGCCGGTCGGGTCCCATGGCCGCTTCAACGCTGCGCGTGCTACCTTGACCAATTTGTCGAACTGCTCGTTGTCCTCGCCGAGGCGCGCACCTACCAGCAGCAAGGTGACATAGATGTACGTCTCGACGCCGCCCAGCGACGGTATCCGAAGCGGGACTTGGATCAATTTCTCGAGATAGTTGCGGGCATAATCCCGCGGACCGGTCGTATCCGGCAGATCGGGGAAATGTTTTCGGACTGAATATTCGATCATTGCCTCGTCCGCGGCGATGACGAATGCCGTACGATCCATCATCACGAACAACCGCATCGCTTCGAGCGTTTCGATTGCTGGTTCCGGCAAGCAGCGGTCGAGATCGTCGATCAGGACGACGAGTTGCTTCAGACCAGCGCGGCGCAGCAGTTCGTCGAACGCCTTGCGGAACTCTTCGACCTCCTGCGGAACCCGCCGACTTTCCTTCTTTTTCAGCAGCCCTTCGGCACCTTTAACGACCTTGTCGATCTCGTCCTTGTCGAAGTTTTTTTTGGGGTCAGCGAAAAAGCCCTTCACCATTCCCACCACGGAGCCGATCTGATCGAGGTTGGGCATCCCCGACATCGCGGTAAACGCGAGGCCGCCCCCCATCCGCGCGATCTTGAGCCAGTCGAGCCGTTTGACGACATCCATTACGGCGTCGGCGGCTTTCGTCGCGAGAGAGCGCTTCTCGATCAATTGAGTGACGACGCCCTCGATCAGGGCGATCTTGGCATCTTCGAGCCCCTGAAACCGCCAAGCGTTGAACTTGATGCAGAGGATATCGTCGTGGCCATCCAAGGCATTCTCGATCATCTCGAGCACACTCGATTTCCCCGCGCCCCAGTCCCCGTGGACGCCGACCGTTACCGCTCGTTCAGGATTCTCACTGATGAGCCCGACAATGGTGGTCGCGATCGCTTCGTTGTTCAGTAGATCGAACTTGGTTTCATTGTCTGCGAGCAGCACGTGTTCCCCCTCCCGGAACACGGCGTGCCCCCCACCCGATCCGTTCTTAAGCATCCTGCATGAAGTCAGTGTTCGATCAAGGGCGTTTTCTTGATCAATCGAGAATGGATGTTGTCCTTCGCAAAAGGCCGATGCGCCATCCAGTTCGGCTAGCGGATGCCACGATCAAGATGAATGAAGGGCCACTTACTTCACCTTGTCACCCCAAAGCGGTCAGCCAGCCTTCCACCATGAACATATATCTGATTCCCGCCAGATTTGCTGATATGCGGACCGTCTGCTGTAATCCTGAAAGCCGCCCTCACCCCGCCTTGCTGGAATGCCGGTAATGGGACGAAAGCGCAGTTCCCGCCTGTGCTTCTGCATCGCCGGACGAAGCAGCACGCCAGACGCGCGTAGTTGTCAAACGGTACGACCGATCATCCCGCCTCATCCTGTACGACCCGCTCGACTTTGCTGGCCAGCGGAGCGACAGCACGGGCACACGGTGACGGGCGGACGAGTCGCCGCGCCCCCTGCCCCGGATGAGTTTCTCACCGGGGCTGCAGCTGGTGGCAGCAGCATGGTGCTGCCAGCCAGCGAGGAACCGGCAACATGATCCGTCTCAGCGATACCCAGCGCATTCTCCTGTCCTGCGCCTCACAGCGCAGCAACGGCAGCCTCCTGCCGCTGCCGGCAATGATCAGACCCGGCGGTGGCACGTCCAGGGCCATGGCGGCACTGCTGCGCCAAGGCTTCGCGCATGAGCGCGAAACCGGCGAACCGGCTGCGACGCACCGTGTCGACGACGATATCCGCTACGGCGTGTTCATTACCGCCGCAGGTGCGGCGGCAATCGGTGTCGAACCCGAAGATCCGGGTGCAGCCAATGCCGTCGCCGTTGCTGGCAGCCCTGCTGCACCGGCGACAAGACCGCACTCGAAGACCGCAACCATCATCACCCTGCTTGCCCGCGCTCAGGGCGCAACCGCAGCCGAACTCATCGAGGCGACCGGCTGGCTGCCCCATACCACACGGGCGGCACTCACCGGCATCCGCAAAAAGGGCCATGCCATCGACCGCGGCAAACGTGAGGGCGTAACCTGCTACCGCATCGTCGAGGCAGGGTGATGGCGCTGGCAGACGAAGTGGCTTCGCTCGACACGCTCGGCATTGGCGAACTGCGCGCACGCTGGAGCAGGCTGACCGGTGGCCCGGTGCCGAAGGTCGGCACCAGCATGCTGCGTCTGGCGCTGGCATGGGAGCTTCAGGCGCATGCCCTCGGCGGCTTTCCCCGCGCCACATCGCAGGCGCTCGACCAGCTCGGACGCGGTGCGACACGCACCGCCCCGCCCCGTGCCGGTATGCGGCTGGTGCGTGAGTGGCAGGGGCAGGTCCATGTCGTCGAGATCGGCGAGGACGAGGTCATTCGCTGGGACGGACGCACGTGGCGCTCGCTGAGCGAGGTCGCCCGCGCCATCACCGGTACGCGCTGGTCGGGCCCCGCCTTTTTCGGCCTGAAGACGAAGCCGGCATGAAGACCGTTCGCTGCGCGATCTACACCCGCAAGTCGTCCGAGGAAGGTCTGGAGCAGGGCTTCAACAGTCTCGATGCCCAGCGCGAGGCCTGTGCCGCCTATATCCTCAGTCAGGCAAGCGAGGGCTGGAACGCCCTGCCAGACGTCTATGACGACGGCGGGCTGTCGGGGGGTACGCTGCAACGCCCGGCGCTGCAGCGCCTGCTCGCCGACGTCGCGGCAGGCCGGGTGGACATTATCGTCGTCTACAAGGTCGACCGGCTGACCCGGTCGCTGTTCGACTTTGCGAAACTGGTGGAAACGCTGGACAGGACCGGCACCAGCTTCGTGTCGGTGACCCAGTCATTCAACACCACCACCAGCATGGGGCGGCTGACGCTCAACATGCTGCTGTCGTTCGCCCAGTTCGAGCGCGAAGTGACCGCCGAACGCATCCGCGACAAGATTGCCGCCAGCAAGGCAAAGGGCATGTGGATGGGGGGCACTCCCCCGCTTGGCTATGCTCCCAGCGAGCGCAGCCTGACCATTGTCCCGGATCATGCTGCGCTGATCCGCGACCTGTTTGCCCGCTATCTGACGCTTGGCAGCGTGCCGCTGCTCGAGGCTGACCTGCTGGCGCAGCGGGTCACCATACCCAAACGCACGACCATCGGCGGCAAACCCATCGGCGGCGGGGCGTTCACCCGCGGGCATCTCTACCAGATACTTCGCAACGTCATCTACACCGGCCGGATCGCACACAAGGGCACAGTCTATCCCGGCAGGCACGATGCAATCATCGACGAGGGAACATTTGCGGCGGTACAGGAGCGGCTGGCCGCGAACCTGCAGGGTGAGCGTAACAGGACCCGCACAGCCAGTCCCAGCCTGCTTGCGGGCAGGATCGTCGATGAAGACGGCGATCCGCTGATTGCCACCCATGCCAGCAAGGGCAAGGTGCGCCATCGCTACTATGTCAGCAGGGAGCTGCATCACGGTCGCAGTAGAACGGGCATGCGGCTCCCGGCGCGCGAAATAGAAGCACTGGTTGCCGGCCAGCTGGCCGACCTGCTGGCAACGCCCCTGACGCTGGCCGCAAACGCTGCATTCGTCCTGAACGCAGGCCAGATCGTCAAACTGCATGCGGACTGCCAGACCCTTGCCGGACAGGTTCCGCACCCTCGCCTCCCGGTCCTTGCCGAACTGGTACAGCGGGTCCAGGTCGGGGCAGCAGACGTGTCGATCACCGTCCATGCGGCGGCACTGGCGGCGATGCTCGGCATCGGGCGGGAACCGGACGCACCTGCCACCCTCGAGCTCTGCTGCGCGGCGCGACTGACCCGCTCGGGGCGAGCGTTGCGGCTGGTGCAGGATGGCGGTGCTGTGCCGCAGGCAACGCCGGACCGGGCGCTGGTCCGGCTGCTGGTGCAGGCCCGTCGCTGGTGGACACTGCTACGCACCGGCGAGATCAACACCACCGAACTGGCGCAGCGCGAAGGGGTGACGCCGTCCTATCTGGCACGCGTCGTCCGGCTGGCATTCCTGTCGCCGGCAGTCACGCAGGCAATCCTCGCCGGGCGGCAACGTGCCGGCGTAACCGTTGCCAGCCTGACGCTCGGCGAAGGCGTCATGGCCGACTGGCAGGCGCAGAAGGGGGCGCTGCTGCCGAACTGAGCCTTCTCGCGGGGCGGTCGCTGCGCCGTGTGACATTCAGTCAAAAACTGCCCCGCCCCTGCACATTCTGCTTGCCTGTCTGCGCCAGCAGAGCAACTACACCCCTGCCCCTCGTGAAAGCCGGGGGGCGGGGCGTGAGAACCCCTCCAAACATGCTCGGTCACGACTTTGTCGAGGCCGGGTGGCATGCGCGCATGTCCAGCCGGCAACGGTAAAGGCGCATGCGCCTGACTGTTTGGCAGGTTCTCAACATCCGGCTTCTGGCCGTCGCTCCGAGAGGACATAGGCGCGACGAACGAGGTCATCGGCAACGGCGTCGCCTGCAACAGGAGATGTCATGACCGATCTGAATATCATCAGTGAGCCTGCCGGGCCCGCTGCTGTCGACTGGCGCACGCGCCAGCTTACCCACCAGTCTTCCGCGCGCGAAAACGTGTTCGAGCATATCCTGCTCGGCCAGATCGGTGCCGAACTGCTCGACCGGGGTGTCGACTATGATGAACTGCACAGCAGCGTCGACAAGGACGGCTTCGACGTCCTGCTCGAAGCCGGCAATATCCAGCGCCACATCCAGCTGAAGGTCATGGTGAAGGGCGGCAAGCGCAGCGACGTCACTATCCATCGCCGTCTGACAAATCGTCCGTCCGGCTGCGTGGTCTGGCTGACCTACGATCCGGCGCTGCGCAGCTTCTGCGACATTCGCTGGTTCGGTGGCCAGCCCGGTGAACCGCTGCCTGAACTCGGTGACCGGGTTGCGCGGCACAGCCGTGCCAATGCGCAGGGTCAGAAGGCCGAGCGCCCCGATCACCGCATCATCGTCGCAAGGCGCTTCGAGCGGATCAGGGATATTGCCGGGCTGGTTGACCGGCTGTTCGGTCGGGTCGCAGTCGATGCATAGGCCGTCGTTCGCCGCCCACGCCATCTGCGTGCTCGCCCTTGCCGGCATCGCAACCTCCGCGTCTGCACGAAAGGCGCCAAGAGCGGTCTGGCAGGTCAGCCGCACCAGCGATCCGATCACCGGTGCGTCCAGCTGCGTGGTCGCAGCATGGGATCAGGCAGCGGGTACGAGCTACTCGCGGACCGGGTCGCTCTATCCGTTTGTCGAGAACAGCAGCGTGCATGGTCTGCTGGTCGGGGTCAGCAGCGGCGGTCGCATGCGCCTCCCGACCGGCGATATCGTCTGGCGCGTCGATGACCGGCCATTCCGGACCCTCACTGCGGCGAATAACCCTCCGGGTGCAGCAGCCTCTGCCGTACCGGCGGGCAATCCGGCGATGCAGCAGCTCGTCGACCAGCAGATGCGGATCGTAGCCGCCGCCACCGCGACCAGCACGGTTGCCAGTGGCAAGACAGCACGTGCGATGCTCGACGAGTTGCTCGCCGGCAAGGGACTGATCTTTCGTTCGGCAGCCACCACGACCAGCTACGGCCTGCCGAACGATTCAGGGCAGCAGGTCGGCCTGCTTACCAAAGATGGTGTGAGACCCTACCCCATCGATGACAGCTTCAGGGCCGGGCTGGCTGCGTGCGGGATTGCAAATATCACCTGAAACCGAACAGCGGACGCTGTCCGGTACTCCAGACCTTGCTGCATACCCGCCCGTTTCCCTCTTCTTTACCCATCGCGAACACTGGTGTATTGGCCCGGGAAAGAGGAGTGACCGATGGACGGGAATGAACTGGAGCGAATAGCCGGGCCGCACGACAGCAAGGCGGCGAAGATCCGGGCACTGAACGAGGCGGGTGTCAGTACGACCGATATCTCGACCTTCCTCGGTATCCGCTATCAACACACCTACAATGTCCTGCTGCGCGCAGGACGGATCAAACGCGACAGCGATACAGGAGAACAGGCACCCGTTCTGGCGCTGGATGTCGGGTCGGACGGCACAGTAGTGCTGCCCGCATCGGTGCTCGATGATTTCGATCTACAGCAAGGTGGTCAGCTGTTCGTCCGACAGACACCGGACGGCCTGCTGCTGATGCCAAGGCAGGCCGCCATTGCCGAAATGGCACGTGTCGCAGCCGAACGCATGCCCGAGCATGCATCACTGCTGAAAAGCCTGTTGCAAGGTTACACAGATTAATACATAGCTACTCCATAATGTAACGGATGGAGGATGCAGTGTGACCAATACCCATATAAACCGGCATACGCTCGACCCGCTCAAGATCGAACTGCGGCCGCTCGCTACGCTTGTACCGGCGGCGCGCAACGCACGCCGGCACAGCGAAAAACAGATCGAACAGGTCGCCGCCTCGATCCGGCATTTCGGGTTCACCAACCCGATCATCATCGAGGCGGACGGGACCATCGTCGCAGGGCATGCCCGTTTCGAGGCGTCGAAGGCACTGGGCATCGTTGATGTGCCGACGATCCAGATCACGCACCTTACTGCGGACGAGCTGCGCGCATACCGGATCGCTGACAACAAGATCGCAGCCAATGCCGAATGGGATGACGAAATCCTGCGGCTTGAGTTCGAGGAACTGGTCGAGATCGAGACCCGCTACGACATCGAAATCACCGGCTTCTCGACTACCGAAATCGACCTTCTCCTCGATATGAGCCCGGCTGAGGCGAAACTTGAGGAACAGCCCAAACTCAACCACCGGGAGGTTTCCGGGGTTGAACGCGGCGACGTCTGGATCCTTGGCTCGCACCGGCTGCTTTGCGGGGATTCGCGTGACACCGCTTCGTTTGACCGGCTGATGAATCTCGAGCTTGCCCGGATGGTGTTCTCCGATCCGCCGTTCGACGGGCATGTCGGGGGTCTTGGCCGCACGAAGCACCGCGAGTTCGCCATGGCGAGCGGTGAGATGTCGCAGGCCGAGTTCACTGCCTTCCTGCGGACGGTGTTCGCCAATGCCGCTACCGTCAGTCAGGACGGCGCGATCCACTATCAGTGCATGGACTGGCGGCACATGGCTGAGATGCTGGAGGCAGGACACAGCGTCTATTCCGGCCTGCAGAACCTGTGCGTCTGGGCCAAGGACAATGGCGGCATGGGCAGCTTCTACCGGTCGCAGCACGAACTGGTGTTCGTCTGGAAGGTTGGCGAAGCACCGCACCTCAACACGGTGCAGCTCGGCAAGAACGGTCGCTACCGGACCAACATCTGGAACTACCGGGGAGCGACCAAAACCGGCCACGATGCCGAGCTTGCCCTCCACCCGACGGTCAAGCCGGTTACGATGGTCATGGACGCGATCAAGGACACCTCGAAGCGCGGGGAGATCGTCCTTGACCCCTTTGGTGGATCGGGCTCGACCCTGATTGCGGCCCACAAGACGGGCCGGTGCGCCAGACTGATCGAGTATGAACCGACCTTCTGTGCCGTCACCATTCGACGCTGGCAGAAGATTGCGCGCGGCAAGGCTGTTCTGGAAGCGACCGGTGAAACCTTCGCTGACGTCTACGCACGTCGCAACGCCGAGATCGAGCGGCTCGGCGAGCTTGCGCTGGAGGACGCGGCATGAGCGACCAGATCAGGCGCAGGCCCGGCGGTCAGTTTGCCGCCGGACAGTCCGGGAACTCCGCTGGTGCCAGGCTGAGGAAGCCTGACCAGCTGCTTACCCTGAAAGATATGCTTCAGACTGACCTTCGGGTGGCATCCGAAGTGGTGGGCTTCAAGGACGGCAAGCCGGTCACCCGGTATGAGAATGCCGTACGGATGCTGGCGAAAGGCGATTCGGCAAACCGGCTGGCAACCCGTGACTTCGTGGAGCACAGTACGAACGCAGCCCGGAATCTGGAGGCCCTTGAACGGAGCGAGGCCCGGCGGGAGCAGGAGCAGGCTCGCCGGGAACGAGGCCGGTAACGATGGAACGCAACGTCATTGGCAGATCTGCCCTGAAACCTCCCTGCGAAGACAGCCCCGGCGAACGTCCGGCGTCGGTGGATCCCCTCCGGCAGGAGGATGTTTTCCGGATCGTGCTGGCCACGGCCAACGTCCCGGTTTCGATCCCGCGGGGTCGCGGGCGGCGTGTGGTCACCCTGTACGAAGCCCAGATCCGCCGGCTCGCTGTCGGGCGGGTTTACCGGCGGGCAGCGGTGATGGACTTCATACGGCTTGTCCACCGGGCTGCTGCTGCCAGTTCGGACGCCGCACCCGATACGCCACACCCGCCTGCGGTTGCGCGACTTGAGGAGAGCCTCGAACGGCTGCGGGTGGTCGCGGCGTCGGCCGATGCCAGCGAACTCGATCGCAGGGCTGCGACGTTCTACGAAATGCTGCTCGATACGCTCGGCGACAACCCACCTGAATAAGCCCCGGCCCAGCCTGACAGCAGCAAATTCGAGGTATCAGTCAATAGCGGTACACCACCTCTGGAAACGCCCGGAAAACCGGGACGAAACACTGGAAATGCGTCATTTGACCCTGCAGGGCGCTGCAGGCCTGAACCCTGCCTGCAGAACTGCATGAAATTTCCTGCAAGCTTCCTGCTCCTGTGCAACCGCAATCATGCCATTGTTGGCGTAAAAGTGTTTCCGGTGCAGGTACTTGGAATGCAGAAACGCGTTCTTCGTCACCAGAAATCTGTGCAAAAAAACTGAAATGCGGAAACCCCCGTTGAAAGAGGCCAGATGCCATTTACCGGCGAAGCACGGTCTGATCCCGAAGGACAACGCAACGCGAAGACTCCGTCCGCTACCGCCGCATAACCGGAGCCTTTGATCCGGGACGTTTCCGGTGCGGCAAGACAGGAACCGGCGGCTCTGCAAACGCCGATGCGATCAACCAGTATGAAAATGCATCAGGACGAGAACCGTACTGCATGCGACTGAAGCAGAGAAAACCTTCCGCAGACCCCGTATCGACGGGTATCGGACGGCTCTCCGCACTACCGAACTGAACCGGAATGGCGCGGGAAGGCGCGCCTTCCGGCTGAATTATCCGATTTGGTCAGTCACTTACGAAGTCTTGGCGGAGCCCATTACATTTCGAACGATCGATATCGGTTCTTGTAAGTCACCGAAATCGCGAGAAATTTACTTGTAAAGCGTACCGCTGGAGAAAAGGCCCTCGAATCACGTGAATTAGGTACCGAGAGAGGCCAAATTCGTACAATTCGGAACCCACATTCCGGATTAATTTTCAGTAAAAACAACGACTTGGTGGCGGAGCGGGAGGGATTCGAACCCTCGATACGGTTTTGCCGTATACTCACTTTCCAGGCGAGCGCCTTCGACCACTCGGCCACCGCTCCGCATTGCCGGAAGGTGGGTTCCCTAGGGCGCGGCGGGGTTTCGTGCAAGCGGGAGTTGCGGGGACGGCGCGCGGCGGGCAGGATGGCCCGATGCATCTCGTCTCGCTGATCGCCGCGCTGCTTCAGGCCGCCGCTCCCGCCGCCCCGCCGACCCCGGCCGATCCGGTCGACGGCGACTGGCGGACGATCCCCGACGACGAACTGCTCGTGATGACGCTGGCCGGCGACAAGCGGGTCGTGATCCGGCTGGCCCCGCGCTATGCACCGGTGCATGTCGACAATTTGCGCAAGCTGGCGCGGGCGCATTGGTGGGACGGCAGCTCGGTATACCGGGTGCAGGACAACTATGTCGCGCAATGGGGCGACGTCACCGAGAAGAAGCCGTTGCCGTCAAGCGTCATCGCCAATCCGCCGGCCGAATATGTGACCGGCAGCTATGATGCGGTGACGCAGATGACGCGGCGCGATCCCTACGCAGCGAAGAGCGGGCATAGCGCCGACGGATGGCCGGTGGCGAGCGATGGCAAGGCGGCGTGGCTGACGCACTGTTATGCAATGGTCGGCGTCGGACGCGATATGGCACCGAGCACCGGCAGCGGTGCCGAACTCTATGCGGTGATCGGCCACGCCCCACGCCATCTCGACCGCAATGTCGCGCTGATCGGGCGCGTGGTCGAGGGGATGGAGTATCTGTCGTCGCTGCCGCGCGGTACCGGCACCATGGGATTTTACGCGCCCGATCAGACGCCTACTCCGATCCGCTCGGTACGACTGGCCAGCGAGTTGCCGGCTGGCGAGCGGCCTCATTTCCAATATCGGGCTGCCGACAATGCCCGCTATTCCGCATGGGTAAAGGGGCGCGAAAATCGCGAGCCGCCCTTTTTCGAAGTACCGGCCGGCGGGGCGGATATCTGTAACGCCATGCCGCCGGTCCGGCCGACGCCCACGAAATAGAGGTCAGACGCGCGAGACGAGCAGCGCCGCGCCGAAGCCGATGAAGATTCCGCCGGTCGCCCGGTCGAACCAGCGGCGGACGCGCGGACGGGTCAGATGGCGCGCAAGCGAGCGACCGCCCACCGCATAGGCGGCGTACCACAGGCATTCGACCACCGCGAACGTGGCGACCAGAATCGCGAACTGCACCGGCTGCGAACCCGCAGGGTCGACGAACTGCGGCAGGAAGGCGGTGGCGAACAGCAACAGCTTGGGGTTGCTGATCCCGACCAGAAAGCCACCGCGAAACAGGTGGCCGGACGGCATGGCATCGGGCGCGACGTCGAGCGGTGCCGACCGTGCCGTGATCGCGCGAAACCCCAGCCATGCCAGATAGGCGGCCCCGGCATAGCGCAACACGTCGAACAGTCCCGGCACCGCCGTCAACAGCGCCGCCAGCCCCGCCGCCGATGCCATCAACACCCCGACCAGCGCAGTCAGGCAGCCCGCCATCGCTGGCAGGGTGCCGCGCCAGCCGAGGGTTACGCTTCGGCTGAGGATATGCAACATGTTCGGGCCGGGCGTGCCGCACAGCACGACCACCGCCGCGACGAACAACAGCCAGCTATGCAGCGCCACGACGGTGTGCGATCAGCCCCGGACCCAGTCGGCGACGGCGGTCGCGACGGTGTTCGCGGCCTGGTTGATCGCCGGGCCGACGCTGTTCGCGTCGATCGTCGCGACCGGCGCGCGTGCTTCGAAGCGGCGCTTTTCGAACGCGGTCGACCCGGCGCGCTGCAGGGTCGCATCATAGACGACGACCGCTTCGCTGCGCCCGGCATCAATGCCGAATTCGCGCAATTCGCCGTTCAATTGCGCACCCGGATCGGCAAAGCCCTGCCGCGTGCTCAGCACCACCATGTTCGCGCGCGACGTCAGCGTATCGGACAGCAGCCGGGCGAACAGGCGCGCGGGCGGTTCGACCCATTGCGCTTCCTTGACATAGGCGATGCTGGTCGCGCTCGACTGCACCGGCACGCGGGTCACCGCCAGTTCCTGCGGAACGACCGGCACCTGCACCGTGATCGAACGCGCCTGCGCCGAACTCTGCGTCGCGCCGGCGGCGATCGGCGCGGCGGGGGCGAGCGTGAGCAACGCGGGTGGCGGTTCGGCACCGAAGCGGATGCACCCGGCCAGCGACAGGAGCAGCAGAACCGACAGCTTCTTCATGGGGAGCATCCTTGTCTTCCGCGTCACTTCTTGGGGTCGTAGTCGGGCAGCTTCGAACGGCCGACCAGCGCGGTCGCGCCACCCTGATCGACCTTTTCCGCGACCGAGGCGAGCGCGCCGGTCATCGCGCGCAGGTCGCCGACCAGCTGGTTCACCTGCGGGATGGTCTGCTTGCTGAACGCCTGTAGCCCCGGCTTCGCATCGCCGATCGCGTCGTTCAGCGTCTCGGCGCTCTTCTGCGCGCTGGCGATGGTGCGGTTCAGTTGCTGGATCGTCGGCTGGATGTCGTTCGACAGCACGCCGTTGGTCGTCGCCGCCAGCTCACCGATCTGTTGCGAGGCGACACCGGCGCGCTGGATCGCGATCCGCGTTTCGGCCAGCGTCGCCGCGATTTCGGGCCCACGATCTGCCAGCGCGTCAGTCAGCCGGTTGGTGCTGTCGAGGATCGCGGCGATCGAATTCTGGTTGCGGTCGGACAGCACGTCGGCCAGCCGCTCGGTCAGGGTGGTGACGCGTTCGAGCAACTGCGGCGCGGAGCTGAGCAACGCAGCGACGCCGCCCGCCTTTGGAGGGATGACCGGTACGCCCATCGGGCACGACTGTTCGGCATTCGTTTCGGGACAGGCGATCGGCGGCGCGCCCTTGACCGCGCCGTCGAGCGTGATGGTCGAGACGCCGGTAAAGCTGCCGACGATCGTCGCCGTCGTGCCGAGCAGGACCGGGGTCTCGTCCTTCACCTTGATGCGGACGCGGACGAATTGCGGGTCCTTCGGCCACAGGGCGATATCCTCGACCTGACCCGAGGGGACGCCCGAAAACGATACCGGCGACCCCTTTGCCAGGCCGTCGACGGCCTGTTTGAAGAAGACGTCATATTCTTTTTCACTGCCGCCGCCGATACGGGCGAGCCACACGGTGAACAGCGCCAGCATGACCAGCAGGATCAGCACCACCGCGCCGACAAGGACATGGTTCGACCGGGTTTCCATCAGCGCCTCTGGGCTTGCGGCGAGGCCGGCTCTGCGCCGGCGTCGCGGTCGTGGTTGCGGGCGGCGATGCGTTCCTGCGCATCGGTCGCGGCGCGGCCACGGGGTCCGTTGAAATATTCCTGGATCCACGGATGGTCCAGCGCGAGCAGTTCGTCGATCGTGCCGACGGCGATGACCTTCTTGTCCGCCAGCACAGCCACGCGGTCGCAAATGGCGTGCAGCGTGTCGAGGTCGTGGGTGATGAGGAAGACGGTGAGCCCCAGCGTCTTTTGCAGCGACGCGGTGAGGTCGTCGAACGCCGCCGCACCGATCGGATCGAGGCCGGCGGTCGGTTCGTCGAGGAACAGCAATTGCGGATCGAGCGCGAGGGCGCGCGCCAGCCCGGCACGCTTCTTCATGCCGCCCGACAACTCCGACGGATATTTCGGCCCGGCATTGGCCGGCAGGCCGGTCATCACGACCTTGTACCCGGCAATCTCGTCGAGCAGCGCAGGCTTGAGCTTCGGGTAGAATTCCTTCAGCGGCACCTGCACGTTTTCGGCGACGGTCAGCGTCGAGAACAGTGCGCCGCCTTGAAACAGCACGCCCCATTTCTTGCGGATTTCGGTCGCTTCGGTTTCCTCGCGGCCGATCGTGTTCTCACCGAACACCTCGATCGTGCCGGCGGTTGGCGTCTGAAGCCCGATGATCGAGCGCATCAGCACCGATTTGCCGGTGCCCGATCCGCCGACCACGCCGAGGATCTCGCCACGCCGCACGTCGAGATCGAGGTCCTCGTGAATGACCTGGTCGCCGAACTGGTTCTTGAGACCACGGACGCGGATGAGGGATTCGCGCTCGCTCATATCCAGCCGATCCATGCGAAGAAGATCGCGAAAAACGCGTCGAGCACGATCACTAGGAAGATCGCCTGCACCACCGCCGCCGTCGTCCGGCTGCCGACCTGTTCGGCATCGCTTTCGACCTGCATGCCGTGGAAACAGCCGGCCATGCCGATGATCGCACCGAATACCGGTGCCTTGATCAGACCGATATACAGGTCGGTGATCGGCACGACTTCGCGGATGCGGGTGACGAAGGTGATCGGCGGGATGCCGAGCTGTGCCCAGCTGAGCAATCCGCCGCCGATGATGGCGATGATCGACGCATAGAAGCCGAGCAACAGCATCATGACGATCGCGGCGATGACGCGCGGCAGGACCAGCGCCTCCATCGGCGACACGCCGATCGTGCGCATCGCGTCGATCTCTTCGGTCAGCTTCATCGTGCCGAGCTGCGCGGCGAACGCCGAGCCCGAGCGACCCGCGACCATGATCGCGGTCATCAACACGCCCAGTTCGCGGAAGGTGAGGCGACCGATCAGGTTGATCGTGAACACTTCTGCACCGAATTGTCGCAGCTGCACCGCGCCCTGCTGCGCGATGACCATCCCGATCAGGAAGCTCATCAACCCGATGATGCCGAGCGCCGAGACGCCGACGACCTCGAACCGTTGCACCGTCGCATTGAAGCGGAAACGGCGCGGGTGACGCAGGATGTTTAGGAACGCGATGACGGTCGCGCCCATGAAGCCGAGCAGGCCCAGCATCTGTCGCGCGCTGCCCGATACCGCTTCGCCGATCTCTTCCAGCACCCGCAGCGGCGGGCTGAGCGCCTTGCCCTTGCGGACGACCGGATCGTCGGCGGCCGCGACCTGATCGAACAGGTGCTGGCTGTCGGTGTTCAATCCCTCGATGGCGACGTCGCGGTCGCGCGCGAAGCGGTGGACCAGCCACGCACCGACCGTATCGATCCGGTCGACTTGCGACAGGTCGATCCGGCTGACCGGTCCGTCGACCTCGTTCAGTCGTTCGGGCAGGTCGCCGACATGGGCGAGCGACAGGTTGCCGGTGAAGCGCAGCACGCCACCGCCATCGGCCCGGTCGTGCGAAAAATCGGCGGAAGCGCTCATCGCAGCCATCCATCGGCGATTTGCGGCGTCGCGGCAAGATGGTACGCGCTTGGCGCATGCGCCACCGCGACCTCGCCATCTATGACATGGACAAGACCATCACCCGCGTCGCGACATGGACGCCGTTCCTGCGCCATGCGCTGAAGGAGCGCGGACGGGGTGCCTTGTGGCTGCTGCCGATCGCGGGGATCGCCGTCACCGGCTATGTCTTGCGCCTGTACGGTCGCGACCGGTTGAAGGAGATGACGCACCGGCTGGTGCTGGGTCGCACGGTGCCGGGCGAACGATTGACCGATACGGCGCGCGCCTTTGCGCGGGCTACGGTCGCCACCGGCCTGCTCGATGGCGCGCGGGCGCGAATCGAAGCCGACCGTGCCGATGGTCGGATGCTGGTGCTCGCCACCGCATCCTATCGTTTCTACGCACAGGAGATCGCGGACCTGCTCGGCTTCGACGCGGTCATCGCCACCAACTGCGCGCAGGAGCAAGGCGGCAACGTGCTGGCGCGAATCGATGGCGAGAATTGCTACGGCGCGGCCAAACTGCGCGCGATCGAGGCGTGGACCGCCGAACAAGGGATCGCGCGCGGCGACGTGGCGGTCCGGTTCTACAGCGATCACGTCTCGGACGCGCCGGTATTCGACTGGGCCGACGAACCGTTTCCGGTCAACGCCCATGCCCCGCTGAAGGCGCTGGCGCGCAAACGGGGCTGGCCGGTGCTCGACTGGCGCGACTGACGCTGGGGCGGATCGGGTCGGAATGGGGCGGCTCGTCTTCCGTGCGGTTCGACCGCTGTAAACGTTACGCGGGCCAAACGGTTCAATGCCCGCGGCGGACCCTTTTCCCGACATGCTCCCCCCGTCCCTCGTCAGGAAGGAGAAGAGCCTTCAGCGCTTCGACGTCCCCAGCCGCTTCGCGTTCGCCGTCGCCTTGGCATGGATCGGGGTCAGCGCCCGGCCGCCGGCACCGATCACGCCCGCGGTCAGCCGCATCGCCCGGTCCTGCCCTGCCGCGATCCGCCGTGCGGACGGCAACCGGCCGGCGGTGCCGAGCGACCAAGCGTCCTGCATCGCCTGCATCCACAGCCCCTGCATCGCCGCCATGTCCTTCGCCAGCGAATCGCCCGCCTTCGAAAAGGCCTGCGTCTTTTCGGTGACCATGCCGGTCAGTTCGACGTGATCGGCGGTCCATGGATTGCGTAGGCCGGCATCGATCATCGGCATCCGCCGGTCGATCACCACGGCGGAGGCAGCCATCGTTTCCCACAGGCGCAGGCTGGTCTGGGCAGCGTCGGTCCACATCTGCCACCACAGGGTCATTGGCATCGTCATCGCTGGTTCCTTCGACAAGGTCCGCCGCGGATCGGGTGCAGCGCCACCGCCTTACCCGATGACCATTCTTTATACCATGCGCGTGATCGTCGCTTGACCCGCATCCTGCCGCATTGCAGCAAGTGTGCCCATGACGACTCTGCCCCCGATCACCAACAATCCCGACATCCGCTTTCTCGGCCGGCTGCTCGGTGACGTCATCCGCACCTATGGCGGGGACGCGCTGTTCAAACGGATCGAGCATATCCGATCGACGTCGGTCGACCGGCATCGCGGGGTGGCCGGGGCCGATACGATCGACCTGGGGCTCGACAGCCTCAGCCTCGACGATACGATCGCGTTCGTGCGCGGGTTCATGATGTTCTCGATGCTCGCCAATCTGGCCGAGGATCGGCAGGGCATCGCAGCCGAACCGGGGGCCGATGTCGCGACCGCGATCGAGAAATTGCAGGCCGAGGGCATCGGGCGCGATGCGGTGCTGGCACTGCTCGACCATGCGCTGATCGCGCCGGTACTGACCGCGCACCCGACCGAGGTGCGGCGCAAGTCGATGATCGACCACAAGAACCGCATCGCCGACCTGATGCTGTTGAAGGATCAGGGCGCCGAGGAAACGCCCGAGGGCGACCGGGTCGACGAAGCGATCCTGCGCCAGATCGCGCTGCTGTGGCAGACCCGCGTCCTGCGCCGCGAACGGCTGTACGTCGCCGACGAGGTCGAAACCGCGCTCAGCTATCTGCGCGACGTGTTCCTGCCCACCCTGCCCGCGCTGTATGCCCGGTGGGAACGGGTGCTGGGCCAGCGCCCGCCGTCGTTCCTGAAACCCGGCAGCTGGATCGGTGGCGACCGCGACGGCAATCCGTTCGTCGATGCCGCCGCGCTCAGGCTGGCGCTGGCCAAGGCCGCCGATGCGGTGCTCGGCTATTATCTCGACCAGCTCCACAGCCTCGGTGCCGAACTATCGATCTCGACCGAGCATGTCCCGGTCGACGAGGCGATCGCGGCACTGGCCGACAAGAGCGGCGACAATGCCGCATCCCGTGCCGACGAACCGTTCCGCCGGGCGATCAGCGGCATCTATGCGCGCCTTGCCGCCACCCACCAGAAGCTGACCGGAAAGGTCGCGCCGCGCCCTGGCAATTTGACCGGCGAACCCTATGCCGATCCGGCGGCGTTCCGCGCCGATCTCGCGTCGCTCGCCCGCGGACTGGTGCAGCAGAATAACGGTCCGCTGTCGACCGGCGGCGCGCTCGGCCGGCTGATCCGCGCGGTCGAGACGTTCGGTTTCCACCTCGCCACACTCGACATGCGCCAGAACAGCGTGATTCATGAGGGCGTCGTCGCCGAACTGCTGAAGGTCGCCGGGGTTGAGGCGGATTATACGGCGCTGGACGAGGATGCGCGCGTCGAACTGCTGCGCCGCGAACTCGAAAGCCCGCGCCCGCTGACCAGTCCCTATGCCGAATATTCGGAGCAGACCGCATCCGAACTGGCGATCCTGCGCGCCGCCGCCGACGCCCATGCCCGCTATGGCCGCGAGTGCATCCGCCATTACATCGTGTCGATGGCGCAGTCGGTATCGGACCTGCTCGAAGTGCATCTGCTGCTGAAGGAGAGCGGCCTGTACGTCCCGGGCGAGACCCCGCAGGCGCATATCATGGCGATCCCGCTGTTCGAGACGGTCGCCGATCTGGAAGCGGCACCGGCGATCATGACGCGGTGGCTGGCGTTGCCCGAAGTCGCGGCGATCGCACAGAAGCGCGGCCATCAGGAAGTGATGATCGGCTACTCCGATTCGAACAAGGACGGCGGCTACCTGACCTCGACCTGGCAATTGTCGAAGGGGTCGACGGCGCTGGCGCCGGTGTTCGAAGAGGCGGGCATCGGGATGCAGTTGTTCCACGGGCGCGGTGGCGCGGTGGGGCGCGGCGGCGGGTCGTCGTTCGCCGCGATCCGGGCGCAGCCGCACGACACGGTGCAGGGCCGCATCCGCATCACTGAACAGGGCGAGGTCATCGCGGCGAAGTACGGCACGCGCGACAGTGCCGTCACGAACCTAGAAGCAATGACGTCGGCGACGTTGCTCGCCAGCCTCGAACCTGATTCGCTGAACCCCGCCGATGCGGCACGCTTCGCTGCCGCCATGGACACGCTGTCCGATACGGCGTTCAAGACCTATCGCGGCCTCGTCTATGGCACCGATGGCTTCACCACCTTCTTCCGACAAGCGACGCCGATCGCCGAGATCGCCGGACTGAAGATCGGGTCGCGCCCGGCCAGCCGGAAGAAATCCGACGCGATCGAGGACCTGCGCGCGATTCCGTGGGTGTTCAGCTGGGCACAGGCGCGGATCATGCTGCCGGGCTGGTACGGGGTCGGCGCGGCGCTGCAATCGTTCGAGGACAAGGGATTGCTGCGCGAGATGGCGACCGCATGGCCGCTGTTCGCGGCGACTTTGGCCAATATGGAAATGGTGCTCGCCAAGTCCGACATGGACGTCGCGGCGCGCTATGCCGGGCTGGTCGAGGACAAGGCGCTGTCGGAGGCAATCTTCGGCCGGATTCGCGAAGGCTGGCAGGCGACGCATGACGGGTTGCTGTCGGTCACCCGCCAGACGCGGCTGCTGGAAAAGAGCCCCGCGCTCGAAGCGTCGATCCGGCTGCGCACGCCGTATATCGAGCCGCTGAACCTGCTCCAGATCGAACTGCTCAAGCGGCACCGTGCGGGCGAGGCCGATGCCCGGATCGGCGAGGGCATCCTGCTGTCGATCAACGCCATCGCGACGGCGCTGCGCAACAGCGGCTGACGGGCGGAGCCTGTCCAGCCTGCGGCGCGGGCCACAGGACCCGATCCGGCGCAGCTGCACCGGATCGGGCGCGTGGTTACTTCGCGGCGGCCGGCGTGCCGGCGGCGGCGATACGCGATCCGTCGGCATTGAGCCCCAGGTCGCGCAGCAGCGGTCCGACCTGCGGATCGGCCCCGTTGAAGTTGCGGAACATGACCGCGTAATCCTCGGTATGGCCCTTCGACAGGATCATCTCGCGGAACCGCTGGCCATTGGCGCGGGTCATACCGCCGTTGTGCTCGAACCAGTCGAACGCGTTCGCGCTCAGCATCTTGGTCCAGCTGTACGCATAATAGCCGGCGGCATAGCCATTGCCCCAGATGTGCAGGAAATAGGTGGATCGATAGCGCGGCGGCACGTCGGCGACGTCCAGCCCGGTGGCGGCCAGCGCCTTCGTCTCGAACGCGTCGGCGTCCTGACCCCCCTGTGCGGCGGTCAGCGAATGCCAGCTCATGTCCATTTCGGCGGCGGCCAACGCCTCGCCGAACGAATAGCCCGAATTGAACGTGCCGGCGCGCTTGATCTTGTCGATCAGGGTCTGCGGAATGACCTGTCCGGTGCGGTAATGGACGGCGTAATGCGGCAGGACCTTGGGGTTCAGCGCCCAGTGCTCGTTGAACTGCGACGGAAATTCGACGAAATCGCGCGCGGTGTTGGTGCCCGAGATGCTGGGATAGGTCTGGTTCGCGAACAGGCCGTGCAACGCGTGACCGAATTCGTGGAACATGGTCGTCACGTCGTCGAAACTGATCAGCGCGGGCTGACCGGCGGCGGGCTTGGTGAAATTGCTGACATTATAGATGACCGGCTTCGTCCCGATCAACTTCGACTGGTTGACGAAGTTCGACATCCACGCGCCGCCATTCTTGTTGTCGCGCTTCCACAGGTCGAAATACATCAACCCGACCGGGGTGCCGTTCGCCTCCAGCACCTCATAAACGCTGATATCGGGATGATAGACCGGAATGTCGGTCCGCTTCTTGAACGTCAGCCCGTATAGCTGGTTGGCGGCATAGAAGACACCGTCGGTCAGCACCTTGTCGATTTCGAAATAGGGCTTCAGTTCATCCTGATTCAGGTCGTAGCGCGCCTTGCGGACCTGTTCGGAATAATAGTCCCAGTCCCATGGCTTCAACTGGAAATCGCCGCCGGTCGCGGCGATCCGCGCCTGTAGTTCCGCCGCCTCGCGCCGCTGTTCGGCGGCGACCGGCGTTCCCAGTTGCTGCATGAAGCTGAGCGCGGTCTTCGGATTCTGCGCCATCTGGTCCTGCAACACGTAATCGGCCCAGGTGGCGAAGCCGAGCAGCTTCGCCTTTTGCGCGCGCAGCGCCGCGATCTTCACGATCGTCGCGCGGGTGTCGTTCGCATCGCCCTTCGCCGCGCGTGTCCAGCTGGCGTTGAACAGCGCCTCGCGCGTCGCGCGGTTCTTCAGCGTCGCCAGTTCGGGCTGCTGGGTCGTGTTCTGCAACGTCAGCACATAGTTGCCGGCCAGCCCGCGCGCCGTTGCCGCATCGGCGGCCGCCGCGATCTCCCCCTCCGACAGGCCGTCAAGCTTCGCCCGGTCGTCGATCACCAGCGCGCCGGCCTTTGCCGCCGCCAGCAGCTTCTGCTGGAACGCCGTCTCCAGCGTCGACAATTGCGCGTTATAGGCGCTCAGCGTCTTCTTGTCGGCCGGCGACAGCAAGGCACCGGCACGGACCATCCCCTGATAGGTCAGCGTCAACACCTGCAACTGTTCGGCGTTCAGCCGCAGCGACTGGCGCTGGTCATACAGCGTCTTGACCCGCGCGAACAAGGCGGGATCGAGGTTGATCGCATCCTGATGCGCGGCATAGGCGGGGGCCAGTTCGGCCTGCGTCGCCTGCAAAATGTCGTCGGTATTGGCACCGACCACCCCGTAAAAGGCGAGGCTGGCCCGTTCGAGCAGACGGCCCGACCGCTCCATCGCGGCGATGGTGTTGTCGAAGGTCGGTGCGCTGCGGGCACGGGTGATCGCGGTGATCTCGGCACGTTGTTCGGCCATGCCAGCGCGGATCGCGGGGCCGTAATCGGCGCTCTTGATCCGGTCGAACGGCGGCGCTTCGAACGGCAGCGTGCTGGCGCGCGCGAACGGGTTGGTCGCGGGCAGCGGCGCGGCGAGGGCGGTCGTCGACAGCATCAGGAAGGTGGCGGCGGCGGTAACGGGGAAAAAGCGCATGACAGCTCCGTCGATACAGGGAGAACCGGCTGTGTCGCACCCCCCGCCCCGCCGGGCAATGCCCCGCCGGTCAGCGCAGCATCAGCCAGCCGAGGACGGTCAGCGCCGCCAGCGCCTGCCATCCCCCCTCGGTCCGGATCAGATAGACCATGCCGAGCACCCCGGCGGCGGCCAGCGCGCCCGCCGCGACCTGTCGCGTGGCGATGCGGTCGAGCACCATGATCCCGGCGACGATGTTCGCCGCGATGTTGACGACGATCCATCCATAGGACGGGATGACGCCGATCGATCCCCATAAGGGCAGCTTGATGGTCGCAAAGCCGCGCATCGTCCGTGGAAACAGGTCGGCGGCGAGATGCAGCCCAATCCCGAACGCCAGCCCCGCCGCCACCGGCCAGGTTCGCGGATCGAGCAGGGCGATGCCCGGCGGCAGGATACTGTGGAGCAGCGCGCTGCGATGGCGCAGGCGCAACGGGGTATCGAGATCGGGCAAGGTGCTGCCCGCCGCCGTCGCAAGCGTGACGGTCGCGATCAACGTCCAGTTCCCGGTACCCCCGACAAACGCCAGCACCACCGCACCCAATAGAAACAACGCCGCCGCCATCGACGCGCGTTACCTATCCGTACCCGGTTTGTCCACCGGAACGCGCGACCGCCAGATCGCCTAACACGCTGTAAACGATGCGATTCCCGACACGACCGGTCAGGGCATCGAGTAACGGTCACGCGGCACATCGGCCGGGACATCGATCGCCGGCACCGGCCGCGATGCCGCCCGGGCCAGCCACGCATCGCCGCCGTCGCGGTGGCGCGTCGATCCGTCGCCCCGCGTGGCGATCCGCCCATAGACCGGCCGGTCGCGGTCGCCGGGCGAACCGCCGAACATCGCCGCGATATTGCCATAGGTCGCCGGATCGCGCCCATCGAGGCTGAGCCGATCGTTCAGATAGCACGCCGTTGCCCATGCCGTTTCGGGGTCGGGCGTCATCGCGATGATCCGTTTCGCCCAGTACATGCGCAGGTTATTGTGCATCCAGCCAAAGCGCAGAAACTGGCGCTGACAGGCATTCCAGCTTTCGTCGCGCGTCTCGCCCCGCGCCATCGCCGACAGGTTTTCCAGATCGGGGCGCGGATCGCCGGCATGATCGGCCAGCGTCGTTCGCGCCCAGGCGGCGACCCGGTCATAGCGTTCGGGCGCGGCCAGTGCGCGCGCCTGATAGTGGAACCATTCGCGCCATCCGAGTAGTTCGTCGGCGAATTTGGTGCGGTGTTTGGCGCCTGCATCGCTATCCCCTACCGCGCGCATCACCTCGCGCGGGCCGAGGACCCCGAAATGGAGATAGGGGGACAGGCCGCTGGCCCCGTCGCGCCGGGTCGCGTCGTTGCGCGCGGTGGCATAGCCCGGCAGCACGTCGCGGACCAGCCGCGCCAAGCGTTCCTCCGCCGCCGTGCGCCCGGCGGGAAAAACTGCGCTGACCGGCAGGCTGTGGTCGATCGCCAGACCGGCAACGATGGCGTCGAGGTCGATCGTGTCGAGCCGGTCGGGCGCGAACGGCAGATCTCCGGCATAGGGCGCGACCATCGGCACTTCGACATCGGCATCGATCCAGTCCCCGCGCGCGGGATCGTGGCGGCGCAGGAAGCCCGACCGACCGCCGATCCCGTCGCCGATGACGGCGGGCGGCACCAGACAGGCGGCATTCACCGCATAGACCGCGACCGCCGCACGGTCGGCGACGCGATCCACCTGCCAGCGCGCGACGAAGGTCGGCTGATCCTCCACCACCAGCGCGGCGGCATCGGCGGCGAGGCGGTGGACCAGCCCCTTCTCACGGTGGCCCGCCCGGTCGATATGATGGACGCAGGTCAGCCCCCGCGCGCGGCACCCCGCCGCCAGGTCGCGACCGGCCCCGAGGATGAAATGGTGCAGCCGGTCGGAGGCATAAGGGTAATCCTCGCGCACGCCATGATAGACCAGCACCGGCAGTGACAGCGCATTGCCGAGGCGGATCGCCGCGTCCATCACCGGATTGTCGTCCGCGCGCAGCGCCTGTTGCAGCCAGCACAGCACATAGCGTCCGCCGTCTGCGACGCCGCACGCGTTGCGCGCCCGGACGCGCGGTGCCTCCCGCCATTCCGCCAGTGCCGGGGGCAGCGGGGCGCTCACCATGGCATGCCGCCCGCACCCGCGCATTCGGTGCCCCGCCGGCGGCAGGGGCAAGCTGTGATCGGACGGGGGCGGTGCATCGGGCAATCTCCTGTGCGCCGGATAACGATCGGGAACGGCGTCGGTCGCGCGGGCGGACGCGCCTTGTAAACGAACGCACAGTCGGTAAGCCTGTGGCAACGGCGGCGACGAAGCACGCCGATCGACAGGAGAACCCCCATGCGCACGGCACTCGGCATCGGCTTGGCCATGGTGATGCTGGCATCGCCGCTCGCCGCAGGACCGGTTCGCGACAATGTCCTGAGTGCGCAGGAACGCGCGCAGGGCTGGCGATTGCTGTTCAACGGGCGCGACCTGTCGGGATGGCGATCGTTCGACGGCGGGACACCGCCCGCGACGTGGACGGTCCGCGACGGTGCGCTGACGCTGATCAAGGCCGACGGACAGATGAGCGGAACCGATCTGGTGACCGCCGGTCGCTATGGCGCGTTCGAACTGACGCTCGACTGGAAGGTGGCGCGCGGCGGCAATAGCGGCATCCTCTATCTTGCGCAAAAGGTACCAGGCGCGCCGCTGCTGTATCAGACCGGGCTGGAGATGCAGGTGCTCGACGATGCCGGCCATTCCGACGGCAAGATCCCGACGCACCGCGCCGGCGCGCTGTACGACATGACGGTGCCCCCCGCCGGCGCGGCGCGACCGGCCGGCAGCTGGAACCATGCCCGCCTGCTAGTGGAGCGCGGCCGGATCCGGCAATGGCTGAACGGGACGCCGACCGCCGACGTTTCCTATGGCGACAAAGGCTGGCGTCGCCGGGTGGCGGGATCGAAATTCGCCGGGATGCCGCAGTTCGGCACCTTCCCCAGCGGGGTCATCGGCCTGCAGGACCATGGCGAACCGGTCGCGTTCCGCAACATCAAGCTGCGCCCGATCGGGCCATCGGCCACCGGGGCGGCCAAATGACCGGCGCGGCCGACGCCGCGATCGACGTCGTCATCGTCGGGTCGGGCGCGGCGGGCGGGATGGCGGCGTACAGCCTGACCAAATCGGGGCTCCGCTGCCTGATCCTGGAGGCCGGGCGCGACTATGATCCGCAAAAGGAGGTGAACATGTTCGCCCCCGAAAGCGCGGCACCGCTGCGCGGCACGGGCACCCCCGACAAGCCGTTCGGCTATTTCGACGCGACGGTCGATGGCGGCTGGCAGGTCGATGGCGAACCGTACACGATGCGCGAAGGCACCGATTTCCGCTGGTATCGTCCCCGGATGCTGGGCGGACGCACCAACCACTGGGGGCGGCACGTGCCGCGCTTCGGTCCGTACGACTTCAAACCCTTTTCCCGCGACGGGCTGGGGGTCGACTGGCCGATCGGCTATGACGAGGTCGCGCCGTTCTACGACCGGGTCGAACGGATGATCGGCGTCAATGGCGGGCCGATCGGACTGGAAAACCACCCCGATTCGCCGGCGGACTGCCTGATGCCGCCGCCCAAGCCCCGCGTGCCCGAAATGCTGATCGCCGCGGCGGCCGAAAACATCGGCATTCCCGTGCGCGCCGCGCATACGGCGGTGCTGACCCGCGACATGCCGGACCCAGTCGCGCCGCGTAGCGCCTGTTTCAACGCGACGCCGTGTACGCGCGGTTGCACCATCGGTGCGATGTTCCAGACCACGACCTCGCTGCTGCCGATGGCGAAGGCGACCGGGCGGCTGCGCGTCGTCACCGATGCGATGGTGTCGCGGATCGTGATGGCGTCGGGCAACCGCGCCGGCGGCGTCGAATATGTCGATCGCAAGACCGGCATGCGCCACCAGGTCACGGCGCGCGCGGTCGTGCTGGCGGCCGGTACCGGCGAGACGACGCGCCTGCTGCTCAATTCGGGGCAGGACGGGCGCGCCCTTGCCAACACCTCGGGCGAACTCGGCCGCAACCTGACCGATTCCACCGGCGCGTCGTTCCGCGCCTATATTCCCGGCCTCGCCAACCGCCCGCGCTATAACGAGGACGGGATCGGCGGGCAGCACATCTATATCCCGTTCTGGCTGTACGGACAGCAGCATCGCGGCGAACTGGATTTCGCGCGCGGCTATCATTTCGAAATCAACGGCCGGTTCGGCATCCCGCCCGACGCCGCATTACCAAGCACATGGGGACCGGCGTTGAAACAGGCGGTGCGCGAACGCTCCGGCGCGACGATCGGGCTGGTGCTGCGCGGCGAGATGATCCCCAACAAGGATTCCTATTGCGAGATCGATCCGGGGGTGAAGGACCGCTTCGGTATTCCGGTGCTGCGCTTCGCGTTCAAATGGTCGCAGCATGAGATCAATCAGGTCGCGCATGGCCGTCGTGCCGCGCATTCGGTGTTCCGCCGGCTGAATGGCACCATCCTCGACCCCGACCTGCCGCCCGAAAAGATCATGACGGCGGGCGGCGAGATCATCCACGAACTCGGCACCGCGCGCATGGGCAGCGACCGGCGATCCTCGGTCGTCGACGGCTATGGCCAGACTTGGGACGTCGACAATATCGTGCTGATGGACGGTGCCGCCTTCGCATCGGGACCGCACAAGAATCCGACCCTGACGATCCTTGCGCTTGCGCTGCGCGCCTCGGAACGATTGGCGACGCGCCTGCGGTCGGGAGCGCTCGCATGACCTTCAGCCGCCGCACGACCCTGCAATGGTTCGCGACCGCGACCGCCCTGACGCTTACCGCACGGCTGCCGGCCGTTGCCCCGGTGGCGAGCGACGCCGGCATCCCGCCGCCCTTCGCGGTGGTCGACTGGCCCGCGCAGGTCCCCGACCTGCCGCCGGCAAAGGGCTATGGCCGCGATCCCGACCAGACCGATCCCAAGGTGCCATGGCCGCTCACCCTGACCAAGGGGCAGCGCGCCACCATCGACCTGCTCGGCGACCTGATCCTGCCCGCCGACAAGGCATCGCCCGCGGCCGGCACGCTCGGCGTGGGTGCGTTCATCGACGAATGGATCAGCGCCCCCTATCCGCGACAGCAGGAGGATCGCGGCAGGGTGCTCGCCGGTCTCCTGTGGCTCGATGCGCAGAGCCGGGCGCTGCACGGCGCGACGTTCGCCGCATCGACGCCCGCCCGCCGAACGATGCTGCTCGACGCGCTGACCGTCGCCACCCCGTCGCCGGCCATGGCCCGGCCGGTCGCGTTCATGGACCGGCTGCGTAACCTCTTCATCCTGGGCTTCTACAGCCTGCCCGAGGGGAAGGCGGATATGGGCTATATCGGCGACCAGCCGACCGAGGGCCCCTATCCCGGCCCGACCGATGCCGCCCTGACGCATTTCGCCGCCTTGCTCGACGAACTGAAGCTGACGGACGCGACCCGGCGGGCATAGCCGGTCGTGACGCCCATACCGTGCCCGCACCGGCACCGGCATCGCCCTGTCTGCACGGCGTTTTGCGTACCGATGTCAGATTTTTCCGCCAATCAATATGCACGACCGTTGGAAAGGTCGGGTATGGCGGTAAACGTCGGGTTGTGACCGAATCGGAAGCCCTTGCCCGCCTGACACCGCGTGAACGCCGCTGCCTCGAACTGGTGGCGCTGCATTACGACACCGGACAGATCGCTGTCGAACTCGGCATTTCGGTTGCGACCGTCAATGGCTATCTCGCCGATGCCCGTCAGAAACTGGGGGCGCGCAACCGTAAGGAAGCGGCGCGGATGCTGGGTGCCACCCCCGTTTCGCCTGCGGAAACCGTCGTTTCGGCGGCCCCCATCGATGATAGGGGTATGTTCGAACGGGTTGAGCCGACCCCCGCCCCCGGCCCACCATCCGCTACGCAGACCGGGAATCGATCCGGCGGTACCTTGTCCCGCCTGCTCTATCTCGAACGGACGACCGAACCGCACCGCATCGGCATGGGGGGTCGCACGTTGATGATCGTCGGGCTGGTGGTGGCGCTGTGCGCCGCGCTGGCGATGGCCGTCGTCGCTGCCGTGGGTCTCGTGTCGATCTTCGCGAGCCTGCGTCCTTGAGCGACGAAGGGGGTAAGCCATGTACCAACCACTGCATCCGGTGGTCACCGATATCACCCACGGCCTGTTGACCGCCGAACGGTCGAACGACGACGCCATCGTGTCGGCCGCGGCGATGATCCAGGCAATGGTCGCCGATCGCGGCCAGCTGCAACTCCAGTTCGGCACGATCCAGGCACCGCTGACCGATGCGGCCAAGGCGATGATGCTCGCGGTCGAGGCCCGCGCCCATCTCGGCCGCTGTCACAAGCGGATGCACGAGATCGGCGTCGAACACGCGTTCTTCACGTCGACCTCGCACGGCGATGTCTTTCCGACGACCGGCGATCCCGAACCAACCCGTTCCACGCTGCCGCTGGCGGCCTGAACGGTCCGCCGGTCACGTGAACGCCTGGCTCTATCTGACGCTGCTCCTGACCGTATCGGTCTGGACGCTCCGCCGCGGCGGTGCCCCCGAACGGATCGCGACATCGGCGATCCTGTTCGCGGTCGCCGCCACGATCGCGGTCGCATCGAACCGGATCTTCGGCAGTCGGGAAATCGGCATTTTCGTGGTCGACATGGTGTTGACCCTTGTGATTTGTACGCTGGCGATGCTGGCGGAAAGGTTTTGGCCGGTATGGCTAAGCGCGATTCTGATCGTCGGCGTGATGCTGCAACTGGCGATCTGGTACGCTCCCCATTATTATCGGGACGTCTATCTGATCCTGCACGCGATGAGCGCGTATCCGACGCTCCTCCTGATCCTTGCGGGGACACTGCGCCACCGCCACCGGCTGCGGCGCGACGGGCACGATCCGGCATGGTCGAGGACGGCCCGTCGGAAAACGCCGGACGCGCCCGCCGCCTGATCGCAATGAAGAACCGCATCGCCGGCCTGTATCCGGTGAAGGTGACCGATCCGGTCTATGACGCGCTGTTCCAGCTCTACATCGCCGAGGAAGAAGGCCGGCCGATGTCGGTATCGGCGGTGGCACCGATGATCCGGGTGCCATCGACCACCTGGCTGCGCTGGGTATCGTTGATGGAAGAGGCCGGGCTGGTCGTGCGTCAGCCCGATCCGGCCGATGGTCGCCGCTGCTGGATCGCACTGACCCGCGACTGCAAGGCGCGACTGGACCAGTTGATCACCGATCTATGGTAAGCGGCGATTGTGCGATACCGTACATTGGCCATCGATTGCATCCGCTATCACCATGGTGCGAGCAAAACCGGCTCGACCGCCACAGCATCGGCACGCGCAAGACAACCGCCTGAAAGCACAATATAAATATCACTTAGCAATTCGTCTGACATCGAATTTGCAACGGTTCGTCGCGAAGCATCCCGAACGATATGGTAGTTTGCTACTAGTCCTTACGGCAGAAATACCAGGAACGGTAATCCGGCCGGTCGGTTGATGCGCCCGAACCGGTCGCATCTTACGCCCCGGTCGGAGGAACCGACCATGAAACCATTGGCGCTGATCTTGATCGGTGCGGCCACGCTATCGGCATGTGCTGCACCCGCCACCCGTATCTCTACGGGCTTGCAGCGTTATGGTCTCGATGCGCCGCGTGCCGATTGCGTCGGTACCCGCCTGCAGGGCGATCTGTCGCTCGGACAGTTGCAGCAACTCGGCCGCGCCGCCGCCGCATACGGCAAGAACGATCCCAATCCGGGCGTCCTGACCGTCGGCGATCTGATCCGCGTCGCCGGCGAGCTGAAGGACCCGGCGATCCCGCTGGCGGTCGGCAAGGCCGCGGCGGGTTGCAACGTCCTGTCCTGACGCCCCGATCCCATTCATGCATACAGGAGACGATCGATGAATAGCGACGAATTCGAAGGCGGCATCCGCTATGCGACCGGCAAGGTCGAAAAGGCCGTGGGCGATGTCGCCGGCCGCCGCCACTGGCAGGCCGATGGCGTGGTCGATCAGGTCGCGGGCGGTGCGCAGCACGGCTATGGCCGCGCCAAGTCGATCCTGAACGACGCGATCGACAGCGCACCGGGCCTGCTGAAGGACGCCCGCGACCGTCTGGAATCGACCGGCCGGCAGGTGGCCGATGCCGCACAGCGCGGCGGCGAGACCACCGTGCGCGCCGCACAGGAACAGCCGCTGGTCTGGGCACTGGGTGCGATCGCGCTCGGCTATGGTCTGGGCTGGCTGATCCACGGACGGCACGACTGATCGCAGCATGACGAAGGCGTCGTTCACCTCGCTGCGCGAGACGGCCGATCTGCGGCATTTGCGGCAGATCATCGTCGGTCTCGACGAAGGCGTGATCCTGATCGATCCCGATCAGAGCCTGTTATGGGCGAACGACGCCGCGCTTGCGATGCACGGCGTGAAAAATATTGCCGATCTGGGGGCGACGGTCGACGAATACCGGTCGCGCTTTCAGCTGCACTATCGCAACAACCACCGCCTGTCCGCCGACGACTATCCGATCGACCGGGTCGTATCGGGCGACCGTTTTTCGGAAGTCGTGGTCGAGGTGACGGTCGCGGGCGAGGACAGGCCGCGCTGGACGCACCAAGTGCGCAGCCTCGTCCTGAACGATGCCGACGATGCCGATCCGGCCTGTCTGGTGCTGATCGTGCAGGACGTGACCGCGCAATATGAGGCCGAGGACCGGTTCGAACAGTCATTCAACGCGAACCCCGCCCCCGCCGTCATCTGCCGCCTGCGCGATCTGCGGTTCGTGAAGGTCAATCAGGGGTTCCTCGACATGACCGGCTATGACCGCGATCAGGTGCTGGACCGTACGGTGTACGACATCGACGTGCTGCGCGGTGCCGAGCGGCGCGATCTGGCCAAGGAACGGCTGGCCAACGGGCGCACCATTCCGCAGATGGAGGCCGAACTCGACCTGCCGAACGGCGAGACCAAGCTGGTGATCGTCGCCGGACAGCCGATCGAGATGGGCGACGAACCGTGCCTGTTGTTCACCTTCGCCGATCTCGAACCCCGCCGCCGTGCACAGGATGCGCTGCGCCACAGCGAGGAACGCTTCACCCGGACGTTCCAGATGGCACCGGTGCCGATGGCGATCGGCGCGCGCGACGGCCATCTGCTGTGCGAGGTGAATGCCAGTTTCGTGCAGATGACCGGCTATTCGCCCGAGGAGATCATCGGCCGGCCGCTCGGCGACGTCGGTCTCTGGGAAAGTCCTGCGGTCCGGTGCCGTGTCGAGGCAGCGATCGATGCCGGGCAGGCTCTGCGCGAGGAAGAGGTACGCATTCATGCCAAGGACGGCGCGATCCTCGATTGTATCGTGTCGACCGAAGCGATCCGGCTGGGCGACGGTGCCTGTGTGTTGTGGGCGATGCAGGACATTACCCAGCGCAAGGCGACCGAAGTCGAGCTGGTCGAGGCGATCGAGGCGGTGATGAAGGATACCAGCTGGTTCAGCCGGTCGGTGATGGACAAGTTGGCCCGGCTGCGCACGCCGCCGGGGGACAGGAGCGGTCCGGGCCTGAACGACCTGACCGCGCGCGAACGCGACGTGCTGGCGCTGATCTGTCGGGGTCAGGACGACAAGACGATCGCGCGCACGCTGGACGTATCGTCCAACACGGTGCGCAACCATGTCGCCCGCATCTACGCGAAAATCGGTGTCAATCGCCGGATCGCGGCGGTGGCATGGGCACGCAGCCGCGGCTTCGACGACGGCGCGCGGCTGGAAACCGGCGATCGGGAGGCAGCCGAATGAACGACAAGACTTCCCCCCGCCCCAAGGGTGCCGACGACAAGCCGTCGGTCTGCGACGCCAGGGGATCGGTCCACGAAGCGATCGGCAAGCTGATCGGCGACGACATCGCCCGCGATCGCGGCTCGGCCGAAAAGGCCGCGGGCGAAACTGCCGACAAAGATAAATCCTCGCGGCGCTGAGCCGCGAGCGATCCGTAACCAACAGGAGTAACTATGGCGACCAATCAGAACACCGGCTACCGGCCGGCAGACCCCGCATATGTCGACAAGACGCCGACTCGTATCTCGTGGGGCGCGGTATTCGCCGGGGTCGTGATCGCGGTCGCGGTACAGCTGGTGCTCGGCATCCTCGGTGCCGGCATCGGCCTGACGATGGTCGATCCTGTGGAGGGCACCACCCCCGGTGCCGCCGGCTTCGGCATCGGCGCGGGCATTTACTGGCTGATCACCACCGTCGTCGCGCTGGGCGCGGGCGGCTATGCCGCGGCACGCGTATCGGGCGTGACCGAACGGTTCGACGCGCTGGTCCATGGGCTGGTCGTGTGGGGCGTCACGCTGATCCTGACGCTGTATCTGCTGACCTCGGCGGTCGGTGGCATCATCGGCGGCGCGTTCCGCACCGTCGGCGCGGTCGCCGGTACGGCCGGCAGTGCGGTGGGTACGGTCGCGTCGGCAGCACCCGCTGCCGCGTCGGTCGCCGGCGTCGATGCCAATGACGGGAAGGACGTCGCGCAGGACGTGCGCGGCGAAGCCGCCGCCTATCTGTCGGACGCGCCGAATGATCCGGCGCAGATGACTCCGGAACAGGCGCAGACCGAAATCGCCAAGCAGCTGCCCGCGCTCGCCCGTGGCGGTGCCGATGGCCAGCGTGCCGAGAGCCGCATCGTCGATATCGTCGCGGCACAGCGCAAGATCAGCCGCCCCGAGGCGCAGGCACAGGTGACGCGCGCCAAGCAGCAGTTCGTCCAGACCAGGGACGAAGCGGTCGCGACCGCCAAGTCGGCGACCGACAAGGCAGCCGGCGCGGCTGCAGGCACCTCGTTCGTTCTCGTGCTCGCACTGCTGATCGGTGCGGCAGCGGCAAGTTTCGGTGCAACCACGGCGGCACGTCGTAAGTTGCGCTGAGTGTAGGTGGCGGGTCGGCGTATCTCGACCCGCCACAACCCGGTTTTACCAAGAAGGAGAATCATCATGACCCGCAAGATCGGTCTCATCGTCGCCCTTGCCGCCACCGTCACGCTCGGCGCGTGCAACACGGTGAACGGCGCCGGCAAGGACCTGAAGTCGGCCGGATCGGCGATCGAAGGCGCCTCGGGCACGGACAAGAAGTAAGTTCGGCGACGGGCGGGGCATGGAAGCGCCCCGCCCGCTTTGCAGTCGTGCGACCGCGATCCTACATCGTGGTTCGTGCGAAACCTTCCCGCTCCCCTGTCCGACTGGTTCGCCGCACGCGGCTGGACCCCCCGCCGCCATCAGCTCGAGATGCTCGAACAGGCGCGCGCCGGACGCCATGCCCTGCTGGTCGCCGCGACCGGGGCGGGCAAGACGCTGGCCGGTTTCCTGCCGACGCTGGTCGACCTGATCGACACCCCGCGCGACGGACTCCATACCCTCTACATCTCGCCGCTGAAGGCGCTTGCGGTCGACGTGCAGCGCAACCTGCTGACCCCGATCGCCGACATGGGGCTGCCGATCCGGGTCGAGACGCGCACCGGCGACACCCCCTCCGACCGCAAGGCACGCCAGCGCGCCAAACCCCCGCATATCCTGCTGACGACGCCGGAATCGCTCAGCCTGCTGCTGTCCTATCCCGACAGCGACACGCTGTTCGCGTCGCTCTCGTCGATCGTCATCGACGAAGTCCATGCCTTTGCCACCGACAAGCGCGGCGACCTGTTGTCGCTGTGCCTGACCCGGTTGCAGAAATTCGCGCCCGCGCTGCGCCGCGTCGCGCTGTCGGCGACGGTCGCCGATCCCGATGGCTATCGCGCATGGCTCGGTCCCGATGGCGATATCGATACGGTGGCACTGGTTCAGGGCGAGGCGGGGGCCGAACCCGATATCCGCATCCTGCTGCCACAGGAACGCATTCCATGGTCGGGCCATTCGGGGCGCTACGCCGCCGAACAGGTGATGCGCGAAATCCGTGCCCACCGCACGACCATCGTCTTCTGCAACACCCGCAGCCTCGCCGAACTGATCTTTCAGGATCTGTGGAAGGCGAATGACGACCAGTTGCCGATCGGCGTCCACCACGGCAGCCTCGACCGCGAGGCGCGGCGCAAGGTCGAACAGGCGATGGCCGACGGCCGATTGCGCGCGCTGGTCGCCACCGCCAGCCTCGACCTCGGCGTCGACTGGGGCAATGTCGACTGCGTGATCCAGATGGGCGCGCCCAAGGGGTCGTCGCGCCTGCTCCAGCGGATCGGCCGCGCCAACCACCGGCTGGACGAATCGTCGAAGGCGCTGCTGGTGCCCGGCAACCGCTTCGAATTTCTGGAGGCGCAGGCGGCCCTCGACGCGGTCGATGCCGGCGAACTCGACCGCGACGTGTTTCGCCCCGGCACGCTCGACGTGCTGGCGCAGCATCTGATGGGCTGCGCCTGTGCCGAACCGTTCGATACCGCCGAGATGCTCGACGAAGTGCGTGGAGCCCTGCCCTATTCGGCCCTCGACAGCGATACGTTCGACCGCGTCCTGCACTATATCGCCGAGGGCGGCTACGCGCTGAAGGCATATGATAAATTCAAGCGCCTGCGCTTGGGGAGCGACGGCCGCTGGACCGTCACCAAACCGGGTTTCATCGCGCAACACCGCCTGAACGCAGGCATTATCGTCGACGCCCCGACGCTCGACGTGCGGTTCAAGAACGGGCGGCGGCTGGGCACGGTCGAGGAATATTTCGCCTCGACCCTGTCGCCGGGCGATACCTTTTTCTTCTCCGGCTTGAGCCTAGAGGTCGAGAAGATCGAGCTGACCGATCTGGTCGTCCGCGCGACCAGCAAGCCGGCGCGCATTCCCAAATATGGCGGCACGCGCATGGCGCTGTCGACCAACCTCGCCGACCGGGTGCGCGGCTTCCTTGCCGATGCCGGCGAATGGCACCGCTTCCCCGACGATGTGCGTGAATGGCTGGAGATACAGGCGCGGCGATCGGTGCTGCCGCGCGCGGGTGAATTGCTGGTCGAAACCTTCCCGCATGACGGGCGGCATTATATGGTCGCCTACAGCTTCGAAGGGTGGAACGCGCACCAGTCGCTCGGCATGCTGATCACGCGGCGGATGGAGGCGTTGGGGCTGATGCCTATCGGCTTCGTGTCGAACGACTATGCGCTCGCCTGCTACGCGCTCGAACCGATTACCGATCCGGGGGCGTTGTTCTCCCCCGACATTCTCGAACATGAATTCGTCGACTGGGTGCAGGGCTCCGCGCTGCTCAAACGCGCCTTTCGCGAAGTGGCGGTGATCGGCGGCCTCGTCGAACGTCAGCACCCCGGCAAGCGCAAGACCGGCAAGCAGGTCACCTTCTCGACCGACCTGATCTACGACGTGCTGCGCAAATACGAACCCGGCCATCTGCTGTTGCAGGCGGCGTGGGAGGATGCGAGGGCAAGAATGACCGATGTCGGACGATTGGCGGTCTTGCTCGAAACCGCCCAGTCCCGGATGCGGCACGTCACGCTCCAGCGGGTCAGCCCGCTGGCGGTGCCGGTGCTGGTGCTGATCGGCCGCGAACGGGTGACGCAGGCGTCGGCGGACGACGCGCTGCTGGTCGAAGCGGAAGCACTGGCCGCGCAGGCGATGGCGCTGGATTGACGCTTCTGCACCGCCCGTTGCGTCGGAGGCGTGCATTCGCACCAACGCCGGTCAGCCGCCGGTTGCGCTGGATGCAGGAATCGGGTCACGTACCGCCGACCGAAACCGGCGGGGGGACGATATGCGCGGCAGGTTGATGGCGGTGGTGCTGGCGCTGCCGGCGGTATTGCAGGCGCAGGACGTGCGACAGGTGACGACGCCCGGCAATCCCGTTCTCGACACGCCGTCGTCGACCGACCCGGCGCCGTTGGTCGACGGCGACACGCTCTACATCCTCGCCGGGCGCGACCAGGCTCCGGCGGGCGTCAACGATTTCATCATGAACGAATGGCAGTTGCTGTCGACCACCGCACCGGCATCGGGCAAATGGACGCACCGTCCCAGCTTCGCCCGGCCGGAAACGATCTTCGCCTGGGCCGAACCCGGCCGCGCCTATGCCGCGCAGATCGTCAAGGGGCCGGACGAGCGCTTCTATCTCTATGCCCCGGTCCTCGAACGCGGTCCCGATACCGGGGACCGGTTCGCGATCGGCGTCGCGGTCGCCGATACGCCGACCGGCCCGTTCCGCGATGCGCACCCCGCCGGCCCGATCGTGTCGCAGAAGCGGCCGGTCGCCAATGCGATCCACAATATCGACCCGACCGCGCTGGTGGCCGCCGATGGCCGGGTGTGGATGTATTGGGGGTCGTTCGGCCGGTTGCGCGGGATCGAGCTGCAACGCGACATGGTGACGACGATCGGCGAACCCTTCGCCGTGACGGGATTGACCGGCTATTTCGAGGCACCGTGGATCCTGCAACGCGACGGCACCTATTATCTGATCTATGCCGGCAACCATGCCGGGCCGACATCGGATTGCACCGCGGCAGTCTATTACGCCTGTCTGGCCTATGGCACCGCCTCCGACCCCCGGGGGCCGTGGACCTATCGCGGGGTCATTCTGAAACCGGTCAGTTCGACCACGTCGCACGCCGGGATCGTGCCGTTCAAGGGCCGCTGGTACATCGCCTATCACACCGCCGACGGCATCGGCGGCGGTCATTTCCACCGCAGCGTGGCGATCGACAGGCTGTGGTGGGACGATACCGCCACGCCAGCGCGCATCCTGCCGGTGGTCCCGACCCGACGTCCGCTGCCCCCGCGCCCGCCGACCCGCAACCGCGCGCCGTCCGCCATAGCGACCGCATCGAACGTGCCGATCCCCCTGCAATATTGGATCGGCGCGCTGAACGACGGCAAGATTCCCGGCAATCCGCTGCCCCCCGACCTGTGGGGCAGCTGGACCGACCACAACCCGCCGCAACAATGGATCGAGTATCGCTGGCAGGCACCCGTCACGCTGAACGGGTCGCGCATCTGGTTCTGGGCCGATCAGCCCGCCGGATCGGGGGTGGGCGTCGCCCCGTCGGCGCGATGGCGGATCGAATATTGGGCCGGCCGGTGGAAACCGGTCGTGGCGCAGACGCGCTATGGCACCGCAGCCGACCGCGCCCAGACGGTGCGCTTCGAACCGGTCACGACCCGGCGGCTGCGCGCGGTGTTCGACGCCAGCCATGCCGGCGGCACCTATGCAGCGATGGCGGTAAAGGAGTGGGAGGCACTGTCGCCGACGGTCGCGCCCGCCACGCCCCGCGACAGTGTCGCTTCCCCAGGAAGATAACCGACCCGTCGGGCTGAACCGGCGTTTGCCCGATGCCGTTCGTCATGTTGGTATCGGCATCGCGGGTCCGCACATCCCCGGCCTATTGCTTGCCGGCTCCGCCGAACGCTGCTGCATCCACGATCGCGGTCGGCAACGTCGCCTGCGCTGCTGCCGTCGGATCGCCCCCCGCCGCGACCGCCCCCGCAGCCTCGCGCTTCCCCCGCGCGCGAGGCCGCGGTCGCCCGGCGATGCCGGCTGAATGCGGGCACCGGCCGAGACGATCGGCCGGTGCCCGTAAGCGCGCTTACCGAACCGCGCCGCGACGAAAGAGGTTGATGATCGCGAGCAGCACGATCGCCCCGACCAGCGAAACCAGGATCGACGGAACGCTGATGACACCGCTGGTGATCGGCGCGCCGCCGATCAGCGGCGTGACGAGGAAACCGGCGAGCAGCGCGCCGACGATGCCGACGACGACGTTCAGGACGATGCCCTGTTGCCCGTCGGTCCGCATGATCAGGCTGGCGACCCAACCGATAATACCGCCGACGACGAGGAGTATGAGGAGACCCATGACCATTCCTTTTTCTTAAGCTGAGGACCATGGTGAAACGGGCGATGCATTCCTTCGGTTCATGACCCGCCATCGGCGACCATCGCAGCGCATGGTGCAACAGCACTATTGTAACTGGTACGATGCCGGGAACGCAGCGCCGCCCGCAGCGGTTGAAGGGCCATGCCTGATCCCGCTGCCCCGCCCACGCTTCGCCACCTCGAACAACTGATGGCCCAATTGCTCGACGGCGTCATCGTCGTCGATCCGACCGGAGTCATCCTGCGCGCCAATCCCGCCGCGTTAAAGATGCACGGTATCGATCGCGTCGAAGACCTGGGCGCGACTGCCGAGGGCTATGCCGAACGCTTCACCCTGCGGTCGGGCACTGGCCGCCTGCTCAAACGCCGCGAATATCCACTGTTTCGGCTGCTGGCCGGCGAGGCATTCCCCGACGAGACGGTGCAGGTCGCCCCGGCGGGCGACGATGAGGTGCGATGGGTCCATGAAGTCCGCGACGTGACGATGGACGTCGATGGCGGCGATGCGGATTATCTGGCGCTGGTCCTGAGCGACGTGTCCGCACGCTTCAACGCCGAACGGCGGTTCAGGGCGATGTTCGAAGCCAATCCCGCCCCCGCCCTGATCGTACGCCTGCGCGATCTGCGCATCGTGCAGGGCAATCCCGGGTTTCTAGCCCTCACCGGCTTCTCGCAGGAACACCTTGCCGGAAAGAGCCTGTTCGGGCTCGACCTGCTGGGCGGACTGGCGGACCCGGCCGCCACGCGGGCCCGGATCGAACAAGGTCAGGTCCTGCCACAGTCCGACGCCGAACTGCTCGTCGCCGACGGAACCCGACGACTGGTCGTCTTTGCCGGCCAACCCATCGACGTCACCGAGGAGGACGCGCTGCTGCTGACCTTTGCCGACCTGCAACCACGTCGCGAAGCCGAGAACGCCTTGCAGGCAAGCGAGCGGCATCTTCTCGCCGTCTTCGACATGGCACCGGTCGCCATGGTGGTGACGCACCATGCCGACCATCGCATCGCGCGGGTCAATGCCGCCTTCCGGTCGCTCACCGGTCTTGGCGACGAACGCGTGCTGGGAAAAACCGCCGACGAACTGGCGCTCTGGCAAACGGCGGCCGAACGGGCGGTCGCGGAAGCGGCCCTGACGGCGACCGGATCGCTCCACCAGCAAGAAGCCCGATTGCTGGCGCGGGGGCACGACCCCATCGACTGCCTCGTCTCCGCGCAAGCCGTCGACATGGACCAGCAGCCCTGCGTGCTATGGGTCTATCAGGACGTTACCGAGCGGCGACGCAACGAAGTGGAACTGGCTGCGGCCATAGACGAAGTGATGAAGGACGCCAGCTGGCTCAGCCGCTCGATCCTCGACAAGCTCGCGACGTTGCGGCGACCGGGGCCGATCGCCCCCGCCATCGACCTCAGCGCCCGCGAACGCGAAGTCCTCGGCCTCATCTGCGACGATCTCGACGATGGCGACATTGCGCAGCGGCTGCACCTGTCGCGCAACACGGTCCGCAATCATGTTGCCCGGATCTACGCCAAGCTGGGCGTCAATCGCCGCGGCGGTGCCGTCATCTGGGGCCGGGAGCGCGGTCTCGGCTCGCACGGACTGTAGCTGCGAGGCCTGTCCCCGGACGGGTGAACCATGCCGTCCTGCCCGAGTCCGGGTGGGCGGTTGAACCAACGAGATAGTGCTGCCGCACCATCGCTCCGAAGCGCGCCGGTGAACCGTCCACGCCCCGGCACGTTCGAACCTGCCTGGGCACAGCCCCATGGACCGCACCCGTTGCGCTCCACCCGACTGTGCTCCGGCAAGACAACTCGATTGGAGAGACAGCATGAGCGATGGCAACCGGAACGGATACGGGGACAATGCTACCGACGACGGCATCGCCCGGCAGTCCGAAAGCGCGTTCGACCGCCACGACGATCCCAACCGCGGCCCGCTCGATCGTGCCGCGAACGCCGTCACCGGCGGCAGCGGTGGCATCGACGGTGCGCTGCATCGCGACGATCCGAACCGCGGTCCGTTCGACCGGGCCGAAAATACCCTGCGCGGTCAGGACGATCCGAACCGCGGCCCGCTCGATCGCGCCGCGAACGCCGTCACCAGCGGCAGCGGTGGCGTTGCCGCCGCCACGGCCGGAACGTCGCGCGGAACGGGCCAGACGGTCTCGGCAATCTTCGACACCGAAGCCGAAGCGCAGCGGGCGGTGGCCGACCTGCGCAGCGCCGGGGTCGGCGACAGCGCGCTGTCGGTGATCGCACGCAGCAACGGCACGACGACGGCGCGCGACGTCGATGGCGAGATCACCGACGAGCATCATGAAAGCATCGCTCGCGGCGTGCTGGGCGGTGGTGCCCTCGGTGCCGGTCTCGGCGTACTTGCGCTGGCGATCCCGGGCGTCGGCCCGCTGGTCGCGGCCGGTGCGATCGCTGCCACCGCCGTGCCCGGCGCAATGGCGATCGGGGCCGCTGCCGGTGCCGCCGCCGGGACCTTTAACGAAGTGTTGAAGGGCCATGGCATCAGCGACGAGGATGCGTCCTATTACGGCGAGCACCTGACCGGTGGCGGCGTTCTCGTCACGGTCGACGCCGCCGCAGCGAATGTGACTGTCAGCGACATCCTGCGCCGCAACGGCGGCCACAGCGTGAACAGCCCACGCGCCACCGCGCTCTGACGTCCGGAAGTACCGGGAATTACGCTCCCGGTCCTACCTTGCACGGCGATCTGCCCTTCAGCGCCTACCCACGATCCGCCTCCGCCGCGCGCTGCGGCAGGATCGCCAGCAGCAGCACGATGGCCGTCGCCAGCACGACCGATGCGAGGGGGCGGCTGGACGCCAGTCCGCCATGATCGACCGGCTTGTCTAGGAAATCGCCGACCGCCGCGCCCGGCGGGCGGGCCAGGATGAAGCCTCCCCGAAACACCGAACCGGCATCAAACGTCGAGATTGGCGACGTTCAGCGCATTTTCCTGAATGAAGTCGCGCCGCGGTTCGACGACGTCGCCCATCAACCGCGTGAAGATCTCGTCCGCCACATCGGCCTGATCGATCGCCACCCGCAGCATCGACCGGTTCGACGGGTCGAGCGTGGTTTCCCACAGCTGCTCGGCGTTCATCTCGCCGAGCCCCTTGTACCGCTGGATCGACAGCCCCTTGCGCCCGGCCGCGAGGATCGCGTCGAGCAACTGGCTCGGCCGTGCGACCAGCGTCTCGCCCTTGCCGGCGACGGTCGGCGCTTCTTCCTCGGCGTCGGCCAGCGGATCGGCGGCGCTGCGGGCGCTGACCAGCTTCGACACGCCGGCATAGCTCGCCGCTTCCTCGGCGGCGAGGCTGTGGAGCTTGCGCCCTTCTGCCGACAGCAGGAACGCCGGTTCGATATTGTGGGTGTCGGTCACCCCGCGCCAGCGGCGCTGGAACTGCAGCCCGCCATCCTCGGCCACGCGCGCGGTCCAGTCCGCCTCGACATCGGTCCGTCCGATCCGCGACACCGCATCCTGCAACCGGGTCTGGCGGTCGGTGTCGCTGATCTGCGGATCGAGCACGCCGGCCAGCGCCAGCACCTCGACGATCCCCATATCGTAGCGGCGCGGCACATAGCGCATCAGCGTCCGCATCCGCCGCGCATGCCCCAGCAGCGCCTTCAGATCGTCGCCGCTGCGCGCGCCCGCCGGGCTTTCCAGCACATGCGCGTTCACCCCGGCCTCGACCAGATATTCGTCGAGCGCGTTGTCGTCCTTCAGATACACTTCGGACCGGCTCTTCGTGGCCTTATACAGCGGCGGCTGCGCGATATAGAGGTGCCCCGCCTCGATGATCTCGGGCATCTGGCGATAGAAGAACGTCAGCAGCAGCGTGCGGATATGCGCGCCGTCGACGTCGGCGTCGGTCATGATGACGATCTTGTGGTAGCGCAGCTTGTCGAGGTTGAAGTCGTCGCGGATGCCGGTGCCGAGCGCGGTGATGATCGTCCCGATCTCGCGGCTGGCCAGCATCCGGTCGAAGCGCGCACGCTCGACGTTTAGGATCTTGCCCCGGAGCGGCAGGATGGCCTGGAAATGGCGGTCGCGGCCCTGCTTGGCGGAACCACCGGCCGAGTCACCCTCGACGAAGAACAGTTCGGACTTGGCCGGATCGCGCTCCTGGCAATCGGCCAGCTTGCCGGGCAGCGACGCGATGTCCATCGCCCCCTTGCGCCGGGTCAGCTCGCGCGCCTTCTTGGCGGCCTCGCGCGCGGCGGCGGCGTCGATCACCTTCTGGATGATCGATTTCGCATTCGCCGGATTTTCCTGAAGATACTCGGCCAGCTTGTCGGCCATCAGCGCTTCCAATGGCTGACGGACTTCGGACGAAACCAGCTTGTCCTTGGTCTGCGACGAGAATTTCGGATCGGGCAGCTTGACCGATACGATCGCGGTCAGCCCCTCGCGCATGTCGTCGCCGGTCAGGCTGACCTTTTCCTTCTTCAACATGCCCGACTTGTCGGCATAGTTGTTGAGCGTGCGCGTCAACGCCGCGCGGAACGCCGCCATGTGCGTGCCGCCGTCGCGCTGCGGGATGTTGTTGGTGAAGGCGAGGACGTTCTCGTAATAGCTGTCGTTCCATTCCAGCGCGACGTCGATGCCGACATCGTCGCGGAACCCGTGGATCGCGATCGGATCGGGCATCAGCGGCGTCTTGGTCCGGTCGAGATATTTCACGAACGCGGCGATCCCGCCTTCGTAGAACAATTCGACCTCGCGCGTTTCTGCGTGCCGGGCATCGACCAGCACCAGCCGCACGCCCGAATTCAGAAACGCCAGTTCGCGGAAACGATGTTCCAGCTTGTCGAAATCGAATTCGACGATCTTGAACGTGTCGGGGCTGGGCAGGAAGGTGACGCGCGTCCCGCGCTTGTCCGACGGCCCCACCATCTTCAGCGGCGCCTCGGCATCGCCGCGGCGGAAGCGCATGTAATGCTCCTGCCCGTCGCGCCAGATCGTCAGGTCGAGGAAGTCGCTGAGCGCGTTGACCACCGACACGCCGACGCCGTGCAGGCCGCCCGACACCTTGTACGCATTGTCGTCGTTGGTGTTTTCGAACTTACCGCCGGCGTGCAGCTGGGTCATGATGACCTCGGCCGCCGACACGCCTTCTTCGCTGTGGATACCGGTCGGGATGCCGCGGCCGTTATCCTCGACCGAGACCGACCCGTCGGCGTTGAGCGTGATCAGGATGCGGTCGCAATGTCCGGCCAGCGCTTCGTCGATCGCATTGTCGCTGACCTCGAACACCATATGGTGCAGGCCGGAGCCGTCGTCGGTGTCGCCGATATACATGCCGGGGCGCTTGCGGACCGCATCCAGCCCCTTGAGCACCTTGATCGAGTCTGCGCCGTAGTCGTTCTGATTGGGGTTCGTTGCCATAGCGAGTATATAGGGTTTCAGGGCACGGAACTAAAGCAAAACCCGCATGTGCGCCCCGACCGTTCCGGCCCGATAATGAACGGCAGCTAACAGGCGCATTCAGTATCGGCTCAAGCGAATCGGCGCATACCCCGAATCACAGACGGACCACCCGCCCGGGACTTTCGGACCGTCGCCAGATTTGAGGGAGAAGACCCATGTTCAAGAAGCTGACGCTCGCTGCCGCCGCACTCGCCACGGTCGCCACCGCCGCCGCTCCCACCGCCGCATCGGCACAGAGCTGGCGCGGGGACCGCTACGAGCGGGACTATCGGGACGGCCGCAGCTATCGCGAATATCGCGGCGACCGCGGCTATTATAACGACCGCAACTATGCCCGCCGCAGCAACAATCGCGGATGCGAGAATGGCGACGGCGGCACGGTGATCGGCGCGATCGCCGGCGGCCTGCTCGGCAACCAGGTCGGTGGCAATGGCAACCGCCTGCTCGGCACCATCCTTGGCGGTGGCGTCGGCGCACTGGCCGGCCGGGCGATCGATAAGTCGGACGCCCCCCGCTACTGCCGCCGCTAAGACGTTCCCGACCCCCGGTAGCGTAACGGGGTCAGGGAAAGGGCCGGTCCTCCGACACGGAGGGCCGGCCCTTTTTCATCGCGCTCAGTCGCCGAAGCGGAAGCGCAGACCCACGCCATAGTAGCGACCCTCGTCGCGCACGTCGATCGGCGACGACCGGCCGGGCTGGAAGTTGACATAGTTACGGAACGGTCGCGCCAGGATGTTGCCGATATCGGCGCTGACGGTGATGTTCTTGTTGATGTCGTAGCTCGCCCCGGCGTCGAGCCGATCGCGGGCATAGGTCGATTCACCCGAATATTGGAAGCCGCTCAACTGGTCGGTATTATACCGGTTCACCCAGTCCGAACGCCGGTTGTACGAGACGCGGGCGACGAGACCCGACTTCTCGTAAAACAAGGCGGCGTTATACGTCCATTTCGACAGGCCGGGAATGGTCAGATACGCGCCCTCGCCTTCGAACGTGTCGGTATTCGGGTTGTAGCCATTGGGGTAACGGTTCTTTCCCGTCAGGTAGCTGACGTTGCCCGAGACACCGAAACCGCTCAAAGCGCCCGGCAGGAAGTCGAAGAAGGTCTGGAAATTGGCTTCCGCGCCCTTGATGTTCGCATCACCCGCGTTGATCGGGCTCGACAACGACAGGATGCCGAATTGCGGATCGTTGCGGAACCGCTGCACCCCGGTCGTGAACCCGAAAATGTCCCGCTGGAACACCGACGCGCTGACGAAGCCCGTTTTCGAGAAATACCATTCGAGGCTGATGTCGTAGTTCGTCGACGTGAACGGCTTGAGCGACGGATTGCCCTGCGACCCGCTATAGTTCGGGTAGATGCGGCCCGGAATCCGGCAGCTGGTCGTGTCGTTTGGGTTGTAGTTCGGGGCCGTCGGGTCGAGGCACGGCTGGTAGATCACCGGCTGAATGTTCAGCGCCGGATTGAGGTCGCCGAAATTCGGCTTGGTCCGCGTCTTGGTATAGCCGAGACGAAGTTGCAGTTCCGGCGTGAATTTGAAACGGGCACTGACGTTGGGCAGGATGTCGAGATAGTCCTGCTTCTCGGTCCGCTCCGACAGCGAGCGGATGCAGGTGTCATCCCGCGGATCGGCCGGCGTGCCGCCATCGTTCAGGGTGCAGATGTTCGATACACCGAAGCTGGTGCCGTGGGTCATGACGGCGCGAACGCCGACGACGCCATCGATTTCCAGCCCGCCCAGCGCGAAATTATACTTGCCCTGCGCATAGGCGGCATAGGTGCTTTCGTCGGCCTGCCATCCCGAGGTCGTCGGCGGCTGCACCGTGTCGGTGCTCCATTCGGCCAGCCGGTCCTTATACCCCTGATCGTTCGGGAAACGCGCGACAAGCTGCGCGAGCGTGTCGTAGGTGAATTTGCGCAGCGCCGCACGATTTTCGTAAATGCCGGCGCGTGGCGGCTGCAGGTACGAGACGAAGCCCTGTGCACTGCCGCGAAACGGGTCGATCGTCTTCGACAGCTCGCCGATCGGCAACGATGCATAGGGGATCAATGCCGCCGACAATTCGGCATAGCGTGAACCATCGGTGGTGCGCTCGCTGTGATGCTTGGTCGCGCGCAGACCGAACTGGATCTTGGGCAGAACCGCCCAGTCGGTGTCGAGACCCAGGTCGCCGCGCCACTGCCAGTCGTCACCCTTCACGTCGTACGTGGCTTCGTAATAGCCGCGGAACATATAGTTGGCGGGGTTGAACGGGTCCCAGCTCGGAAAGTTGAACGACACGCCACCATCGCGATTGAACGCGACGTCGACCGACTTTGCGCCGATGGTACGGAAATCGAGACTGTAATTGTCGCGGGTGTAGCGGCTCCGGCTATAGGCGAGGTCGGTCGACAGCGTCGCCCGATCGGTCTGCCAGCGCGCACCGGTCGCGATCTGATAGGTGTTGGTCTGATCCTGCGTCGTGTTGCGATAGCCCTGCGGCTCGGAGCCTGACGTCTTTGACAGCGATACCGCCTGCGGTACCGTCGTCACGTCATAGGGCGGCTCCTTGCCGGGAAGCAGTTTGATGTCGTTGTACGACTGCCCGTCCATCAGCACGACGTTGGTGAAAACCGGTGGGGTCGAATTCGGACCCCATTGCTCCAGCGGCACGTCGAAGTTGTCGGCATAGCCGCGGCCGCGATAGCCCTGGTAGATGCCCTCTACATAGATTTCGGTGTCGGGGTTCGGTTTATACTGCAGCGAGAAGTTGCCGGACGGACGATACCGTTTGCCGCCATCATTATACAGGCCGACATTGTTCGGGAAGAAGAAGAGGCCGTTGGCGTTGCCCTTGTCGAAATTGTCGCGAACCTTCGCTCCCTGCACACCGAAGTCCGAGTAACGGGAATCGCGGACATAGCTCGCATTGTAGCGGACGCCGTTATAATATTGCGACTGTGCGAAAGTGGCGTTGACCAGCAGGCCCATTTCGCCGTCGCCCACCTTCCAGCGGTCCGAAATCAGCACGTTGCCGCCCGGATCGTACTTGCGGCTCTGGTCATTATAGGTACCGCGGAAGCCGCCGGCGATGACGCGGCCGTTGAAGTCGAGCGGACGACGCGTGCGGACGTTGATCAGGCCGGCAAGACCCGGTTCGACCAGATCGGCGGTACCCGACTTGTACACTTCCATGCTGGCGATCGCCTGTGCCGGAAAATCCTGCAACTGCACGCGGCGCAGTTCGGCAGTGAACAGTTCGCGACCGTTATACGACGTCGCAACGTCGGGCAGGCCACGGATCAGCACCCCGTTCACTTCGTCGCTGAAGCGGGTGACCTGGACACCGGCGATACGCGCCAGGCTTTCGGCGGCGGTGTAATCCGGCAGCTTGCCGATATCGTCGGCGACGATCACGTCGATGATCGAGTCCGAATTGCGCTTGATCGCCTGCGAGCTGGCAAGGCTGCGGCGAAGACCACGCACCAGGATTTCGGACTGTTCGTCGTCCTTCTTGGTCGCGTCCGGCACTTCGACCGTTTCGCCGGCATCGGCACCGACCGGTCTGTCGGTCGGCGAAACCTGCGCGAATGCTGGCGCGGCAGCCAGCATGATTGGCACGACGGCGACCGACGCCATCAGCGTGAAACGACGCATTATACCCCCCCCTTTTTGTATTTTATGTTCTATATGACAAATCGCTATTATCTATTTGTCCTACTTTCAAGCGGTATTTGTTGCTGAAGGGTTGCTGATATCGCTACCAATTGCGCATGTGCGCCGAACCCGACGGTCGACGCCGGATCGATATCGCACTAACCCGTGCCACATGCCGGGATCGGGCAAGATCGTTGCCGATAATACGATATTCGAACGATCGGCCGCCGGTGATTCGATCCTGAACCGGCAAAGGAGGGGGCCATGCCAAAACCTGCGACTGTGTCGACAACGGATGCATTAGTACGGCAAGTCGTTATCGTCGGTGGGGGAACGGCAGGCTGGATGGCGGCGACAGCGCTGTCGCGCGCGCTCGGACCGGTCGGGCGTCATATCACGCTGATCGAATCCGACGCGATCGGTACGGTCGGCGTCGGCGAAGCGACCATTCCGCCGATCCGTGCCTTCAACGCCATGCTCGACATCGCCGAGGACCGCTTCCTGCGCGAAACGATGGGCAGCTACAAACTCGGCATCGAATTCGTCGATTGGGGCCGGATCGGGCAGCGTTATTTCCATCCCTTCGGCGCGGCGGGACAGGATTTCCACGGTGTGCCATTCCACCAACTGTGGCTGCGCCACCGGGCGCGCGGCGGCGATACCGGGCTGACCGATTATTCGATGTGCACCGTCACCGCGCGCGAGGGACGGTTCGGGATCCCGCCGGCGGGCGACCGCACCCCGCTCGCGCATATCGCCCATGCCTATCATTTCGACGCGACCCTCTATGCCGCGCTGCTGCGCCGCGTCGCCGAGGAACAGGGCGTCGTCCGCCACGAGGGGCGGGTCGTACAGGTCGATCGCGACGGCGGGACGGGCGACGTCACTGCGGTCCGGTTGGACGACGGCCGGACGATCGCCGGCGATCTGTTCGTCGATTGCTCGGGGTTTGCCGGGCTGCTGATCGAAGGGGCGCTGGTGACCGGCTATCACGACTGGCGGCATTGGCTGCCGATGGACCGCGCACTGGCGATGCCGACGACCCGGCTCGATCCGCTGCCGCCCTACACCCGCGCCACTGCCCATTCCGCCGGATGGCAGTGGCGGATACCGTTGCAGCATCGCACCGGCAACGGGCATGTCTATTCCAGCGGCTTCACCACCGCCGACGATGCCGAACGCCTGCTGCGCGACCATGTCCCGGGGGAGCCGTGCGGCGATGTCCGGTCGCTGTCGTTCACCACCGGCATGCGGCGCAAGGCCTGGTCGCACAATGTCGTCGCGCTGGGTCTTGCCGCCGGTTTCGTCGAACCGCTCGAATCGACCAGCATCCACCTGATCCAGCATGGCATCCAGCGGCTGATCGCGCTGTTCCCCGGTGCCGCCGTCCACCCGGCCGAGCGCGACGCCTATAATGCCGACATGGCCCGCGCGTTCGAAGCGGTCCGCGACTTCGTCGTGCTGCATTACAAGGCGACGACCCGCGACGACAGCGACTTCTGGCGTACGATGCGGGCGATGACCGTGCCCGACAGCCTTGCCCACCGCATCGAATTGTGGCGCGCACAGGGACGGTTGATCCCGCAGGCGGGCGATATCTTCGCGGTTCCCAGCTGGGCGGCGGTGCTGACCGGACAGGAGCTGTGGCCCGCCGCCTACGAACCGGGCGTCGACCGGCTGAACGCCGATTCGGTCGAAGCCGCGCTGCGCGACATGCACGCCGCCTATCGCCGCGCTGCGCGGTCGCTGCCGATGCACGCCGCGGCACTCCCCCGATAGAATCGCCCCGCCGCGCGGTTGCCGCGTTTCGCCACGATCCGGTCGGAAACGTTGCCTACTGCGCGCTCGCAACGATGATGGAGCGCGCTGCATGACGGGATACGGGCGGGACGGCTGGCGGATGCTGGCCGGGGTGGCATTCGTGTTGGCCCCTGCCCCGCTACTGGCGCAGGACGATCCCGAACCGACCAGCGACGACAGGCACAAGGACGACATCGTCGTTACCGGCAAGCGTCCGCCGGGATCGGCGCTGGGCGAGGCCGCGCCGGTCGCGGTGCTGGACGCGGAGGCGATCCGCGCCTTGGGCGTGACCAGCATCAACGACCTGCTGAAACTGCTCAAACCACTGACCACGTCGAACAGCGGCGGCGAACCGGTGTTCCTGCTCAACGGCCGCCGCATCTCCGGCTATCGCGAGATCCAGACCCTGCCACCCGAAGCGCTGGAGCGGACCGAGATCCTGAACGAACAGGATTCGGCGCGGTTCGGGTTCCCGGCCACGGTCCGCATCGTCAATTTCGTCACCAAGAAACATTTTCGCGCGCTGACCATCGAACAGGGGGCGGGCACCACCACCGATGGCGGCGGCGGCACCGCGCGCGTCGAACTGGGCACGACCCGGATCGAGGGGGACCGCCGCACCTTGCTGTCGATCAAATACGACCGGCAGAACCCCCTGTTCGCCGATGAACGCCCCTATCAGATCGACAGCGACACGGTGTTCGACCGTACCGGCAATCTGCGCGGGCTGAACGGCGGCAGTATCGACCCCGCGCTCGATCGCCTCGCCGGCCGCGCGGTCACCGCCACCGCCGCGCCGACCGATCCGGCGCGGCGCGACAGCCTGAGCGCCTATACCGCCGGCACGACCCGCGCGACCGATCTCTCGCCCTTCCTGTCGCTCCGCAGCAACGACCAGCTGAAGGTCGACATGACCCATGCCGTGCCGATCGGCAAAACCCTGACCGGATCGCTGAACCTGATCGTGGACGCGCAACGCGGTTTCGCGCTGGCCGGGTTGCAGGGGGCCGCACTGCGCCTGCCCGCCGCCAATCCCGCCAGCCCGTTTGGCGGCGACGTGATGCTCTATCGCTATCTGGACGAAGCCGGCGCGCTGACCCAGCGCAACGACAATCTGACGCTGCACGCCGGATCGGCCGTGCAGGGCGGAATCGGTCGCTGGATGTGGACGGTCAGCGGCGAATTCGACCGCGTCCGCGCCCGCGCCTCGGTCGATCGCGGCGTCGATCCGGCGGTGTTGCAGGCGGCGGTCGATGCCGGTGCCGATCCGTACGACCTGTCCGGTCGCGTCGCCACCGCCGGCCGGATCATCGTTCGCAGCCGCACCCTGACCAACACCGCCACGGCCAAGGCGACCGCCAACGGCCCGCTGTTCGATCTGCCCGCCGGACAGGCGCTGCTGACCCTGAACGCCGACTATGCCACGTCGAACAGCACCGGGCGGCTGGCCGACAATGTCGGGGCGGCGACATCGCTCACCCGGACGATCGCGGGCGGCAGCGCCAGTCTCGACCTGCCGATCACCTCGGCCGATCGCGGCGTGCTGGACGCGATCGGCACGGTTTCGGCCAATGCGACGCTCGGGCTGACCGGCGTATCGGAGTATGGCAACCTGACCAGCAGCAACCTCGCGCTGCGCTGGAATCCGTGGCGTCCGATCCAGATCACCGCATCGATCAACACCGCCCAGACGCCACCGGCGATCGCGGCGCTGACCAATCCGATCGTCACCGTTCCCAATACGCCGTTCTTCGACTTCGTGACCGGCACCAGCACGTTGATAACGGTGACCGGCGGCGGCAATATCGACCTCGCGCCCGAAGAGCGGCAGATCCGCACCCTCGGCGTCGACTGGCAACCGATCAAGGGCCGCGAGCTGCGCCTGAACCTCGCCTATGTCGACACGCGGATCGCCGATCAGCTGGTCTATCCGGGCAGCGCGACCGCGGCGCTGCAAGCGGCATTTCCCGAACGGTTCCCCCGCGATGCCGCCGGACAATTGCTGCGCGCCGACCTGCGCCCGATCAACGCGCTGCGCGAACGCGAACGCAAGATCACCACCGGCTGGTCGTTCTTCGGGCAACTCGGCCCCAAACCGCCCGCGCCGACACCCCCGGCCAAGGACGCACCGCCCCCGCCACCGCCCCGGCAGCGCCCGATGCTGTGGAGCTTCACCACCCTGACCGTCCGGCTCGACGATCGGCTGGTGCTCGCCCCCGGCCAGTCGCAGCTCGACCTGCTGGATGGCGCATCGCTCGACGGCAATAGCGGCCGGCCGCGCTATGAATTGCAGGGCAATGTCGGCGGTTCCTACGGCCCGGTGCGGCTGGGCACCTATATCTTCTGGCAGGCACCGACCCGGATTCGCAGCATCATCGCCGCATCCGACCTGCGCTTCACCCCGGCGACGTTCATGGGCCTGTATTCGCAGCTCGAAGGCCAGCAACTCGCCCCCAAGGCGGCGTGGGCAAAGGGCACGACGTTCCAGTTCGAGGTGCAGAATATCCTCAACGACCGCCCCGACGTCCGCGACCGGAACGGCGCGGTGCCGTTCCGCTTCCAGCCGTCGTTCCTCGACCCGTACGGGCGGATCGTGAAGCTGTCGGTGCGCAAGCTGTTTTGAGGCTTCTTCCCCCCCCCCCCTGACAAGGGGGAGTGTTCACTTCGGACTCTGTAGACGTTTTCTGGCGAGGAAGATGTCGAGGGTGATCTCGAGCATCTGTTGGGTCTTGGAGGCGCGTTTGG
>NZ_LMKP01000015.1 GCF_001421715.1 Sphingomonas sp. Leaf22 | reverse complement strand
CAGGGGTCGGTTCCGGCTGAGGGCGAAATGACACCCTAAGCGTCGGCGTCTTTCGGCCAGAGGTATTCGCCGGTGAGCAGGATGTGCGCCCATCCCAGCGGCGAGACATGGGCGAGCAGATGGTCCGGCGTATCCAGCCCTTCGCGACGCCGGGCCTCGACGGCATGGCCGAGATGCAGGGTGTTCCAGTAGACGATGATAGTGGTGAGCAGGTTGAGGCCCGCGATCCGGTAGTGCTGGCCCTCGGTGGTACGGTCGCGGATCTCGCCTTGGCGGCCGATACGCAGGGCGTTCTTGAGCGCGTGATGCGCCTCGCCCTTGTTGAGGCCGACTTGGGCACGGCGCTGCATCCCGGTGTCGAGAATCCATTCGATGATGAACAGGGTACGCTCGATCCGGCCGACCTCCCGCAGGGCGGCGGCCAGATCGTTCTGGCGCGGATAGGCGGAGAGCTTGCGCAGGATGCGGCTCGGCGCGACCTGCCCGGCACTCATGGTGGCGGCGCAACGGAACAGGTCGGGCCAGTTGGAGACGATCAGCGCCTCACGCGCCTTTCCGCCCACCAGTGGACGCAGTTCGGTCGGCGTGGCGGCGGGATCGAATACGTACAGCCGTTTGGACGGCAGGTCGCGGATGCGCAGCACGAGGCGGTAGCCGAGCATGGCGCTGATCCCGAACAGATGGTCGGTGAACCCGCCGGTGTCGGCATATTGCTCCTCGATCCGCCGGCCCGCCTCGTTCATCGTCAGCCCGTCGAGCAGATAGGGTGCCTCGCTGACGGTCGCAGGGATCGGCTGCGACGCGAACGGCGCGAAGCGGTCGTTGACGTGGGTGTAGGCCTTGATGCCGGGGTCGTTGCCGTAGCGGGCATTGACCGTGTTCATCGCCTCGCCCTGTCGCGCGGCAGGGTAGAACTGGCCGTCGGCGGAGGCGGTGGTGCCCATGCCCCAGACCCGCGCCATCGGCAGTGCGCCTTGCGCCGCAACTACGGCGGCCAGTGCCTGGTCGATCGCCTCGCTCTCGACATGCCAGCGCGCGAGGCGGGAGAGCTGCCAGTAATCGTGGGTATTGCAGGCTTCGGCCATCTTGCGCAGGCCGAGGTTCAGCCCCTCGGCAAGAAGGACGTTGAGCAGGCCGATCCGGTCGCCGCACGGCACGCCGGTGCGCAGGTGGGTGAAGGCATCGGTGAAGCCGAGCGCGGCATCGACTTCGAGCAGCAGGTCGGTGATGCGGACGGGCGGCAGGCGACGGTACAGGTCGAGCACCAGCTCCTCGATCCCGTCTGGCGGATCGGCGGTGAGACGGTCGATGCGCAGCGTGCCGTCTTGGATGCTGCCATGCGGGATCGTGCCGTTGCGCGCGGCGCGACCGAGCCGGCCGAGGCCATCGGCAAGCCGTGCCTTGCGGTCGGCCAGCCAGACATGTGGATCGGATGGGACCGCCAGCTTCATGGTCCGCGCGACCGTCATCGGCACGAGAACATGGCGCAGGTCGCCATAGCGATGCGAGCGGTCGAGCCAGATGTCGCCCGAGCGCAGCGCATCGCGCAGGTGGAACATCACCGCGACCTCGCGGAGACGGGCATCGTCACCACCCTTCACCCGCAACTGACGCCGCCATTTGGAATGCGGGCGGAGGAAATCGTCGGTCGCCGGCAGGTCGCCCTTGGCGGCAATGGCCTTCACCGCGTCGAGCAGGGGGCGGGCGACCGGCGCAGCTACGAGATCAAGGCAGCGAAGCATACGCGGCGCATAGCGGCGGAAGCGGTGATAGCCCTGGTCGACATGGGCGAGCGGATCATCCCCCAGCGTATCGGTCAGCGTCCTGGCCGTTGCGACAAGGCGGTCGAGCCGATCCCAGCCTGCCGCGTGCGCGACCGCATCCTCCAGTGATGCGCCGTCGCCATGCGCGTCGAGCAGCGATCGACCGAGCGCAGCGAACCCGTCCAGCGTCGCGGTGACCGCGCCTCTGGTTTCCGCGGCACGCGCATCGTGCACCTGCTTCGCCTCGCGCCAGGTCCGGCCGACAATCCGGTCATGGGTTTCAATCACCGCATCGGCGGTCGCGGCAGCCCATTCGACGACGCAGACCGCGAGGATAGCGCGGCGCCGGTCGGCGTTCAGATCGCGCAGGCCATCGGCGAAGTAGCGTTCGCCCTGCCGACGCAGGCGAGCGACGCGGTGGGGCGGTACGCTGGCGAGCAGACTGGCATCGAGATTCATCCCGCGCAGGAACTCCAACCGGTCGAGCAGCCGGTTCGCCGCGGCGGAATTGTTGCCCGGCTTGATCCGGCGCAGCCAGATGAAGCGGCTGATCGTACCCGGCAGCATCTCGGTCGTCAGCCGGTCGAGCCGGGTGCAGGCGACGCGATCGAGGCGCGTGGCGATCCGCTTCTCGATATTCCGCTCGGCCGCGACCAGCGCGTCGGCGCACATTCGCTCGATGGTCGTGATCGCCGGCAGGATGGTCATGGTGTCGCGGCAGCGAGCGATGAAGCGCCGGGCGAGATCGTCGTTGGAGCGCGCCTGTTCGGCTTCGGCCAGTATCCAGTCGCGGAACGCACGCACCGGTGCGCCTTGACCGGGAAACGACCTGTAGCCGTAGGTACGGCGCAGCACCTCCATGTGCTGCTGGCGGGTCTGGCGGCGGACAGCATATCGGACGAGCGTGTCATCAGCGATGCCGAGCTGGCCACCGAGGAAGGCGGATACCGCCAGCGGGATCACCTCGCCCGGTGCCAGCATGCGACCGGGATAGCGCAGCGCACACAGTTGCAACGCGAAGCCGATCCGGTTTTCCGGACGGCGTCGCCGGTCGATATGGATCAGATCGTCATCGGCCAGGATGTAGTGCCTCAGCAGCGACGCCTCGTCGCTCGGCAAGTCGAGCAGCGCCGACCGCTGCCGGGCGCTCAGGATATGGCGGCGCGGCATGGTCAGGTGTCCCTGTTGAACAGAAGTCTGTTTTGGACAACACTGACCCCGCGCAGATCAAGGCTTTTCGGGGTCGGTTTTCGGGAAGGTTCAATTGGGACAACGCGCCGCCATCTACGCCCGTGTCTCGACCGCCGACCAGTCGTGCGAGCGGCAGCTGCGCGACCTTGCCGGTTTCGCAGAGCGGGGCGGCTATGAGGTGATCGAGGTCTTCCGCGAAACCGCCTCGGGCATGAAGACCAACCGCTCGGCACGCAGCGAAGTGATGAAGCTTGCGCAGGCGCGCCACATCGATGCGATCCTCGTCACCGAACTCAGCCGTTGGGGGCGATCAACGCAGGACCTGCTCGATACGCTGAACCGGCTGTCGGGCTGGCGCGTGTCGGTCGTCGCGATGAGCGGCATGACCTTCGAGGTCGACACGCCGCATGGGCGGATGATGGCGACGATGCTCGCTGGCATTGCACAGTTCGAGCGCGACATGCTCAGCGAGCGGGTTCGGTCCGGTCTCGCCGCAGCGCGGGCACGGGGACGCAAGCTTGGCCGGCAGACCGGTGACCGCCCCAAATCCGACCGGCACGCGCCCAAGGTGCTGGAGCTGGTCGCCGAGGGGCGCAGCTATCGCTGGATCGCGCGCGACCTCGGCCTCAGCAAGAACACCGTCGCCGCGATCGTTGGGCGCGCGCGGGTGGAGACGGCTCCCGATATCAAAATTGCGGAATAAGAATTCTCGGCATATGATCCTGTCGTAAAGACGCTGAATTATCGTTTGACCACCCGCCAAGGCACGAGCGCCGTAGAAGGTTTCCAGCAAGTTTCCAGGCTCGCTGCGAAGTCGTTCGCCCACGCACCGGGACTACCCGGCTTCAGCCATCCTTCGTAGCGTGATCGCATCAGGTACTCGCCAATCTCAAACGATATCTTGTCGGCGTGCAGCACAATCTCGGGCATCTGGCGGGTCTGATTTAACACGGACGAGAACCTGAGGTCTTCTCCAGTCGCTAGGTGCGCCATTGCGGCGGGACATTTGCGAATGTCAGCCTCGAGCCACTCCAGTCCCGCCTTATCGAGCGAACGGAGCAGGGCATCATCGCCTTGCGGCGGTGACTTTGCGATCATGGCGAATAGTCGCTGCCCGCGGGCTCGCGCCCTTGGCGGTTTGCCTTCATAGGGTGAACGGACCATCCGGGCTATCAGGCGATCTCCGCATGTCCGGCGTGCCTCGCCTACGTCGGCATCGGTGCAGCCCCTGCGGACTGCGATTGCGTAAACCGGAAAGCCGTAATCGTCTCCTAGATAGCGGACCGCCATCGCCGGTTCGGACCGTTCGGGAAAGAAGCGGGCCGGGTCGAATGCAAGTGCGCGAGTGCGTTCCTGGAAATCGTATGCCCGCGGAGCGTCCTGTGCTGCCAAGGGCGCGACTTGGCCGAGGACGAGCGCAGCGGCGATGTAGGCAGATCGGATCATGCTCATACATCACACGGCCTGTCAGGGCTGCATAGCCAGTTTCACGGGCGTCGCGAATGCCGCCTACCCCCAACCCAGTCAGTCCGCTTAGGGCGTCATTTCGCCCTCAGCCGGAACCGACCCCAGGCTGCATAGCCAGTTTCACGGGCGTCGCGAATGCCGCCTACCCCCAACCCAGTCAGTCCGCTTAGGGCGTCATTTCGCCCTCAGCCGGAACCGACCCCTGTTAGGCTGATCGAACCTAAGCTGTCTCAGCCGATTGAGGGGCGTTACCCAATTACCGCTGGCCTTGAACATTACGAGACTGATGAGGCAATGCCGACAGGCAGTGTGCGTGTGCTTGCCGATCAGCCGCTCGGGTTGTTGGCCGCCTCGCTGCTGGAACCCGAAAGCCAGGACTCGTTCCTTGCATGGGGCTTTTTCCCCGAAATGCTGGGACCTGCTTCAAGCACGGACGCCTTCGTACTTGCGGCACTCGGCGATCGGCTCCTCGCGACCAACCCGGTGGTCAAGCGCCGTTTTGATGCGAAGTTGCGTGATGAACCGGGCTTTGCCGCCGATCCCGACGCTCGACTTGCATGGCTCTACGCACAGGCAGGTCCGGGACATCCCTACCCCTTGCGCTATCCAATCGCGCGCGAAATGAGCGGTAGGTAGATGATTGCGGATCGGGACGATGTTTCCGCCACATCGTCCCGGCTCGAGGTCACGTAGCCAGCAATTGCCATCACGGCAGAGGTTGAGCGCTTTCCCAAAACGCCATCCTTGCGGGAAAGCGGGCAGGGTCTAGGCTCACCACCTTCCATGCTGACAACATGAATGAATGGCAGAAGGTAGGGAGCTGAAAAACGGCCGCGAATGACCGGATGTGGGTCGTTCAACCCGGCATGAACTTTGTATGGTTAGAAACCCTGGCCCAACGAACGTCCGGGGGGCAAAACGAACGATCCATCTCTCTCTACTGCAAATGTTCTAAGATTTACTTTGAATAAAAATGTGGAGTGATCGGCTGTGCTCCTGTAAATTCAGAGTAGTTTTACTTGTGACTTACGAAGTAGAGATTGCGAATTATCCGCCAGAATGTGTCGCGATCGTCATGTTTTTGTAATTCTAATGGCGGCGTCGCGTGTCCGGAACGCGATCGCCGTTAACCGTCGTCATCCCGCACGATCCTACCCGGTTCGTCGTTCACCCGCACGTTTTCCATGCGGACGTTCCGGGTATCGCGCGCGATCAGCTTCATTCGAACAGGATCGGTCAGCCGGACGTCGATGTCTCGCAACAGGACGTCGCTGATCGCAGTCGTCGGGTTGCCCGAGATCGTGCCGAAACCGCGCGTGGTCCCGCGAACATCCTCGATCATGATGTCGCGGATGATCGCACCCGGCTGCCGGGGTGCGACCTTCGATCCATGGGTAAGGCGGGCGTTGACGATCAGGCCGATCGCGGGATCATTGACGCTGAAATTGGGAATGTCGGTGCCGTAGAAGACCTCGCCGTTGTGCCAGCGGCTGATCGGGGTCGGTGCCTCGGCCAGCCGCACGCCCTTGACGCGCAGCTTCTCATATACCTGTCCGGGCGTGTCGGGACGGACTTTGAACCGGATCGTCGGAATGTCGCCGACATTGGTGATCCGTTCGACGCGAACGTCGCGCACCACCGTCGCGTTGCTGCCATAGGTGATGCAGCCCAGACCATGTTCGAAGACGCAGTCGTGGATATGGATGCGTTCGACCGGTGGCGCTTCGCGGTAGGCGGCGGCCCCGGCGCCCTGGGTTCCTTTGAGCGCGATGCAATCGTCGTCGACCGAGAAGCGGCAACGGCGAACGATCACGTCCTGGCAGCTATCGATGTCGACGCCGTCGCTACTCGGCGCACGGATGACATGGGGCACCTCGAACCCGCAATCCTCGACCACCGCCCGGCGGCAGCGATAGAGGTGGAGGTTCCAGAAGGCGGGGTCCCGGAACGTCACGCCGCTGACCAGTACGTCGTCGCAATCCTCGATCGAACAGAGCTGCGGGAGATGATATTGCACCTTGGCCTTGCCGACATATTCATCGGGCAGGGTGAAGAACCTCCGCCAGAAGGGGTCGCCTTGTCCGTCGAGCGTGCCGGGGCCGACGATGCGCAGGCCGTGGTTGCCCGTGGCGTTGACGAGCGCCATGCGCAACGGTTCGGGCCAGACTTCGACGAAGCGGCGCATTACCAGCGGATAATCGGCGAGCGACGCCGACCCCTTCAGCACCGCGCCGCGCCGCAATTCCATGCCGACGCCAGGGCGCAGAACGATCGATCCGCTGACGAAGACCCCCTGGGGTATCGCGATCATGCCGCCGCCGGCGCGGGCGCAGGCATCGATCGCACGCTGGATCGCGGCGGTGTTGAGCGTCCTGCCGTCGCCGACCGCCCCGTGATCGCGGATGTCGATCGTCCGCCGCCGCTGCCCCAGCGCCGTGCCGGGCAAGACGACCAGCGGCATGGCACCCGCCATCGTTCGCAACAAGTGGCGGCGTGGGAGCATGGCAGCGTCTCCGATCGGGATCGACGGGAGCGTCAGGGAAGCCGGGGGGCGGGGGCCTGCCATGCGACGAAATCCTGCCGCTGCCCACCCAGCCGTTCGATGCCGAGCGTCACGACGTCGCCCGGCTTCAGATACCAGGGCTCGGGCTTCTGGCCCAAGCCAACGCCCGGCGGCGTGCCGGTGGTAATGATGTCGCCGGGTTCCAGCGTCATGAACTGCGACAGATAGGCGATGATCTGCGACACGGTGAAGATCATCGTCGCGCTCGACCCGTCCTGCATCGACCGGCCATTGACCGACAGCCACATCGACAGGCTCTGCGGATCGCCCGCTTCGTCGGGCGTCACCAGCCACGGGCCGACCGGGCCGAACGTTGGGAAGCCCTTGCCCTTGTCCCACGTCGGCCCGCGTTCGGCCTGCCAGTGCCGTTCGGACACGTCGTTGACGACGCAATATCCCGCGACATGGGCCAGCGCGTTGGCCTCGGACACATGGCTGGCGTGGCTGCCGATCACGACGCCCAGTTCGACTTCCCAGTCGGTCTTGCGCGAATCCTTGGGGATGACGACCGGGTCGTTCGGCCCCTGGATGCAATTCACCCACTTGCTGAACACGACGGGTTCGTCGGGAATGGGCAGGTTCGATTCGGCAGCATGATCGGCATAGTTCAGCCCGATCGCCACGAACTTGCGGGTGCCCGCGACCGGAGCGCCATAGCGCAGATCGCCGGTCGCCAGCGGCAGCGTGGCCGGATCGATCGCGGCAAGCCGTGCCAGCGAGGCGGGGGACAGCACGTCGCCGGCAAGGTCGGCGACGACGCCCGACAGGTCGCGGATCTGGCCGTCGGCATCGACGACACCGGGCTTTTCGGCATTCGGGCTGCCGTAGCGACACAGCTTCATGTGGACGTTCCCCTTTTTTGCGATGTGGCGGCCATGCGCCGTTTACTTGCCATCCCGGTAGCTTTAGACGATTAAGTCATAATACGTCATACGTCAAATGGCGGTGAAGGCTGGAGATGAGGATGCCGGGGCGGTGGTTGGTAGTCGCGATGCTGGTGCTGCTGATGGCGGGGCTGCCCACCGCAGCGTCCGCCCGGACCGAAACGGTGCTGAGTGAGGGGTGGCGGTTCCACCTGGGCGACGTGCCGGGCGATGCGACCGCGCGCGATCATGACGATGCGGGTTGGGAGCGGGTGGCGGTGCCGCATACGTGGAACCGCGTCGGCAACTATGCCGTCACCCGCCGCGCCGATGCGAACACCACGCGCGGAATCGGCTGGTATCGCCTGCGCTTCACGCCCCCGGCCGCAGCGGCGGGCAAGCGCGTCTATCTCCAGTTCGATGCCGCCAGCATCATCGCCGACGTCTGGCTGAACGGCCGCAAGCTGGGGCGGCACGAGGGCGCGTTCAGCCGCTTCCGCCTCGATGCCACCGACGCGCTGCTGCCGGGCGAGAACGTCCTGGCGGTGAAGGTCGACAATGCGAAGCCGGAGCGGGGCAGCACGACCGAGTTCGTCGTCCCTATTTCAGGCGACTTCTTCATGTACGGCGGGCTGTATCGCCCGGTATCGATGATCGTGACCGATCGGGCGCATGTCGACCTGCTCGATCACGGTGGGCCGGGCGTCTATGGCAGCGTCGTGGCGCTGGACGATGGCGTGGCGCGGGTGGCGGTGCGGACCCGGTTGCGCAACGATGGCGCGTCGGGCGCGATGACGCTGCGGACCCGTATCGTCGATGCCGCCGGGCGGACGGTGGCGCGCGACGAACGCAGGGTAGGGCTGGCGCGTGGCGCGGACAGCGAGGAGCGCGCGACACTGACCATCGCACGGCCACGCCGCTGGAACGGCATGGCCGACCCCTATCTCTATCGCATGATCGTCGAACTCGTCGGGCGCGGCGTGCTCGACCGGGTGGAACAGCCGCTCGGGCTGCGCACCGTCGCGGTCGATCCGAACCGGGGGTTCCTCCTGAACGGTACGCCGCTGCGGATGCGCGGCGTCAACCGGCATCAGGACCGGCAGGAGAAGGGCTGGGCATTGAGCGCAGCCGACCATGCGCAGGACATGGCGCTGATCGAGGAGCTGGGGGCCAATTCGGTGCGGCTGGCGCATTACAACCATGCCGCGCCGTTCTACGAACTGGCGGATCGCAACGGCATGGTGCTGTGGGCCGAACTGGGGCTGGTGAACCTCGCCTCGATCCCCGGCATGGCCGATACGCCCCCCGCGATGAAGGCCAATGCCGAGGCGCAGATGGTCGAGCTGATCCGCCAGAACTACAACCACCCCTCGGTCGGGGTCTGGTCGATCGGCAACGAGATTACGAACTGGGCGTCGAAGGGCCTGACCCCGTCGAATGCGCGACCGTTGATGCGCGCGCTGGACGCGGTGGCCAAGCGCGAGGACCCGTCGCGGCCGACCACCATCGCCGCCTGTTGCGAGGTGCTGCCGGGCGAGACGGACGACGGGCGCGATCGCACCGCCGGCACCGCCGATACGGTGGCCTACAACCTCTATTACGGCTGGTACGTATCGGGCCGGGTGGCAGATGCGACGCGGCTGGGCGCGGTGATGCGCGGTTATCACCGCGAAAATCCGGCGCTGCCGGTCGGTGTCGGTGAATATGGCGCGGGCGGCGCGATCACACAGCACACCGACAATGTCGATGGCGGCAAGATCGAGAGCATCTACCGCCCGCAGGCCGAGGAAGTGCAGGCGGCCGTCCACGAACTGTCGTGGAAGGAGCTGAAACCGCTCGATTTCCTGTGGGGCACCTGGGTCTGGCAGATGTTCGACGCCACCAGCGACCTGCGCGAGGAAGGCGACAGCACCGACATCAATACCAAGGGGCTGGTGACGTTCGACCGGGCGGTGAAGAAGGACGCCTTTTGGTTCTACAAGGCGGCATGGAGCAAGACGCCGGTGCTGTATCTGGCGGGGCGGCGCTATGTCGACCGCGCCTATCCGGTGGTCGATATCCGCGCCTATTCCAACGCCGCGCGCGCCGACCTGACCGTCAACGGCCGGTCGATCGGCAGCGCGACGTGCAGCGACGGCGTGTGCGGGTGGCCCGACGTGCGGCTGTCGTCGGGCGAGAACATGGTGGTCGTGACCGCAGGCGCACAGCGCGACGCCATGACCCTGCGCTACGGCGGGCCGGAGCGCGCGATCCACGTCCGAACCGGCACGCTGGAGGGCGTGACGCTGGCCGATGGCACCCGCTACGGATCGGACGATTTCTTCGATGGCGGGCTGGGCCATACGCTCAACCCCTATCAGCGCGAACTCTATGCCGCCGACCAGACTCGCAAAGCACCGAAGGTCGTCGCCGGCGCGGCCGACCCCCGGTTGTACGCCAGTTGGCGCGCGGGCAAGGCGTTTCGCTACGCGCTGCCGCTGCCCGATGGGCGCTACCGCGTGACGTTGCACCTGTTCGACCCGACCGAGACGGCACCGGGCAAGCGGGTGTTCACGGTCCGGGACGGGAATGGCGCGGCGCAACGGATCGACGTGGTGGCCCGCGCCCGCGGCGGGCTGCGCGCGACGACGGTGACGCTGCCCGCCACGTCAATCGACGGGCGATTGTCGCTGTCGTTCGACGGTGTGGTGGGTGAGGCGATTGTCTCGGCGATCGACGTCGTTGCGCAGTAAGGACCGGGGGAGGGGGCGGGCCCCTCCCCATCAAGCCGCCGGGTGGTCACCGAGCGTGAAGATGCGGTCCATCGGATACCAGGAGCCATCGGGGCCGGCGGCCGGGATCGGTTGCTGGAAGCGCAGCATCTTGGCGACCCAGGCGACGACCGCCGGATTGGCGGCATCTGCGGCGGCCTTTGCCGCCGGGTCGTAGTGTTCTTCCGCCTCGATCACCATGAACAACCGGTTGCCCGCGCGCCAGATCTGCATGTCGGCGATTCCGGCATCGCGGATCGACCGGGTCACTGCCGGGTCGGTGTTGCCGACCCGGTGCCAGTGTTCATATTCGGCGATCAGCGCGGCATCGTCGACAAGGTCGAGCGCGAGGCAGATGCGCGTCGTCATGCGTTGGTCCAGCCGCCGTCGATCACCTGCGCGGTGCCGGTGGTGTAGGACGATGCGTCGCTGGCGAGATACAGCGCCAGCTCAGCGATCTCGCGCGCGGCGCCGATGCGGCCCATTGGTTGCCGCGCGACGAATTCGTCGCGGGCCTTGTCGGCGTCGCCGGTGGCGGCCAGCCGCTCGTCGAGCGAGGGCGACTGCACCGTGCCGGGGCAGATCGCGTTGCAGCGGATGCCCTGTCCGACGAAATCCTGCGCGACCGATTTGGTGAGGCCGATGACCGCCGCCTTCGACGCGCCATAGGCGAAGCGGTTGGGCACGGCGATGATCGATCCCGCCACTGACGCCATGTTGACGATCGACCCGTGCCCCTGCGCGATCATCGCCGGCAGGAAGGCCCGAATCATGCGATAGGCTGAGCGGATGTTCAGATCGAACGAGAAGTCGAAATCCGCCTCGTCGGTCGTGAGGATCGTGCCGGCATGGACGAACCCGGCGCAGTTGAACAGGATGTCGATTGCGCCCACCCGCTCGCCGAACGCGGCGATCGCCGCCGCGTCGCGCAGGTCGAGCGCCACCGTCTCGCATCCCGTCAGCGTGGCGAGCGCTTCGGCGTTGATGTCGGCGGCGATCACCCGCGCGCCTTCGGCGACGAACAATTCGGCGGCGGCGCGGCCGATGCCTTGGGCGGCGGCGGTGATGACGGCGGTCTTGCCTGCAAGGCGCATTGGAGGTGGTCTTTCGTTATAGAGGAACGGGGGTGTCGGCCCGGATCAGGCCATGGTCCTTTAGGTCGCGCCACAGCGCCTGGGGGATCGCGGTGTCGATCAGCGCGGTCGCTTGTGTCACCTGGTGCGGGCTGGCCATGCCGGGGATGACCGACACGACCTGGCGGTGCGCCAGCGGCAGTTGCAGCGCGGCGGCGGCCAGCGGCACGCCATGCGCCACGCACAGATCCTCGATCGCGCCGACCCGCGCGACGATCGCGGGCGGGGCCGGCTGGTAGTCATACTGCACCTCGCCGCCATGGCGCACGCCCTTGGCGAGAATGCCGGAATTATAAGGACCACCCAGCACGATCCTGACGTCGCGCGCCTCGCACAGCGGCAGGAAGGTTTCGAGCGCATCCTGTTCGAGCAGCGTGTAGCGCCCGGCGAGCAGTACGACGTCAATCTCGCCGACCGCCAGCACCTCCTCGCACACCCGTGTCTCGTTGACGCCCAGACCGATCGCGTCCACTGCGCCGCCGTCGCGCAGTTCGCGCAGCGCGCGATATCCGCCTTCCATGAATTCTGCGAAGCGGCGGGGATGATCACTGCCATGCGCCATCGCGCCCAGATCATGGACATAGAGGATATCGATCCGGTCGCGCCGCAGCCGTATCCGACTGGCGTCATAGGATCGCATCACCGCGTCATAGCTGTAATCGAACACGCTCTCGAACGGTTCGGGCGTCACGAACGCCTGCCGCACTACCGACAAATCGGTCCCCGGCGCGACGCGATCTAGCCGTCGCCCGACCTTGGTCGAAACGATCGCCTCCCCGCCCGGATCGAGTTCGGCCAGCGCGTGGCCGACGCGCTTCTCGCTCAGGCCGAAGCCGTAATGCGGCGCCGTGTCGATGTAGCACAGCCCGGCATCCCATGCGGTGCGCAGCGTCGCGGCGGCGTCGCGATCGGGGACCGAACGATACAGGTTGCCGATCGATGCCGCGCCGAACCCCAAAGGCCCCATCGTACCGAAATCGACCATGACGCGCTCCAACAGACGTTCCGTCGGCTAAATAACATCATACGTCATACGTCAATGGCGTAAAACTCGCGGGCGGCACCTTCGAACAGCCGCGCGACCCCATCGGACGTGGTTGCGCCGATCAGATCGATCGTCGCCGCGATCCAGTCGGCATAGCTGTCGCCAGCATGGCGCAGTACCGGCCAGTCGCTACCCCACATCAACCGGTCGCCGAAACACGCCACGAGATGCGCGACATAGGGGCGTAGCGAGGCAGAGGTCTGCCCTACCGCCTGTTCGGTGCGCAGCCCCGACAGCTTGCACCACAGGTTTGGCAGCAGCGCCAGCGCGGCGATGTCGGCGCGCCACGGATCGAGTTCGCCCCGCGCCGCGTGCGGTTTCGCGCCATGGTCGATGACAATCGACAGCGCAGGCCAGCGCGTCGCGAAGCGGTGGAGGAGGGGCAGGTGCCGTGGTTCGACCAGCGCGTCGAAGCGCAGGTCGTGGGCGATCATCGCCTCGATCGCCGGGGAAAGGTCCGCGCGCAGCATCCATTCGGAATCGGCGATCCCCTGTAACATCGGGCGCAATCCGCGCAGCCGGGGGTCGCGGGCGAGGGTGGCGATACGCTCCGGCGCATCCGCCGCCGACAGCTCGACCCAACCCACGATGCCCCGGATCGATGGGTCGTCGAGGGTCAGCATCCAGTCGGTATCGCGGTCGTCGGGCTGCGACTGGACCAGCACGCAACCGGTCAGGTTCAGCCCGCTTGTTTCTGCTTGCAGGTCGGGGGGCAGGAAATCGCGGTACAGCGCAGGCCATTCGGCATCGGGCCAGGACTGTCCCGGACCACCAATTTGCCAGAAATGGACATGCGAATCGAAGATGCGCATCGTGACGGTCAGCGGCGCGGCTTGCGGGCAGCGCGGCGGCGTGCCCACGACGTTTCGATATGGTCGCGCATCGCCCGCGAGGCCCCCTCGGGATCGCCGCGCACGATCGCTTCGTAGATCGCTTCGTGCGCGGCATGGGTTTCGCGGACATGCTCGACGTTCAGCTTGCCGCTATAGCCATGATTGCGCAGCGCCTCGGCCTGCACGCCGTCGATCACCGCCTTGCTCAGCTTGTCGCCCGAAATCCGCATCACGATGTCATGGAACGCCACATCCTCATGCACATAGGCGGCCGGGTGCGGGATCAGCCGTTCCAGCTTCGCCATCTGTCCGGTCAGTTCCTCGACCGCCTCGGGCGTGCGGCGTTCGGCGGCCTTCGCGGCCATCGCCCCTTCGAGCAGCGAGCGTATCTCCGACAGGTTGTCGAGATAGGCCAGCCCGTCCTCCCGCTGGAACAGCGCGCCGAGGATCATCGGGTCGAGCATGCCCCATGCGCCGGAATCGCGCACGATCGTGCCACGGCCCTGCTGCGATACCACCAGCCCCTTTTCGGTCAGCGCCATCGTCGCCTCGCGGATCACCGTGCGGCTGACCCCGTACATCTCGCCCAGCATCCCCTCGGGCGGCAGCGCGGTGCCAGCCGGATAGGTTTCGGTCACGATCGCCTTCACCAGATCCTCGACCACCGCTTCGGCAAGGCGGGGGCGACGGCGGATACGAAGCGATTCCGCAGGCAGGATATCGGTCATGGGTGTCGCGTCTCGTTGCACAATGGGATGGACATGGTCGCACAGGTGGCCCGGTCGGCACGGCTTCGTCAACGCCTTGCCAAGCTGAAAGATAATACGTAATATGTTTGTCTGCCACAGGTCGGTCTGTCGGCTTGGGGGAGGGCTTGGATGAAAGTAACCGGCTATCGCAGCCTTGTCACTTCGCATGATTGGGGACGCCCGGTCGGCGACGTGAACGGCGTGATCGCATCCGGCGTCACTGACGTGCCGATCCTGATTCTCGAAACCGATGCCGGGCTGGAGGGCGTGGGGCTGGGCCAGCATGCCGATATCGCCCGCGTGTTCGGCGCGGTGGAGGGGCAGGACCCGCGCGCCGCGCCCGCACTGTACGACAGCATGCTCTCGCACGTGTTCAAGAGCGGCCATGCCGGGCTGACCTATGGCGCGGTCGCCGCGATCGACATGGCGTTGTGGGACCTGAAGGCGAAGATGGCGGACGAACCGCTGTGGCGCACGCTGGGTGCCGCCGACCGGTTCGTGCGCGGCTATGCCTCGGGACTGTGCTACGGGCTGGACGACGACGGCTTCGCCGCGCTGTACGCGCGCTTCGCCGAGCGCGGGTTCAGCGCCGCCAAAATCAAGGGCGGTCGCGACCTCGCGCGCGATATCCGCCGGCTGAAGCAGGTCCGCACGATCATGGCCGGCAACAGCGTCGCGCCCGCGCTGATGCTCGACGTCAACGAGAGCTGGAACTGCAAGCAGGCGGTCCGCCATCTGGCCGAGATCGAGGCGGCCGGCATCGACCTGACGTGGATAGAGGAACCGGTCCGCCGCTGGGACACGCACGGGCTGGCGGCGGTGTCGCGCGCTGCGCGCTGCGCGGTGGCGACCGGCGAGAATCTGACTGGGCTGGAACAGTTCGCGCCGCTGCTCGATGCCCGCGCGGTCGATGTGGTGCAGGCGGGCAGCGTGTGGGGCATCACCCATTTCCAGCGCGTCGCCATCGCCGCGCATGTCCGCGACCTGCCGGTGTCGCCGGTCGGCTATGACGGCAATCCCATCGCGCATGCGGCGGCGGCGGTGCCGAACATGATCGGGATCGAGGTTCAGGACCTGCAATGGCCCGCCGGCCTCGATATCGATCAGGACATTGCCGACGGCGGCATCGTGTTGGGCGACCGGCCGGGGCTGGGCATCGTCGTGGACGAGGCGCGGATCGCGCGCGACCGGGCCGACGGGAGCTGGAACACCAACGGCGGCCCGCACCGCCGCCCGCGCGAGGCCGGGTTGCGGCTGGTTCCCGATACGGAGGTGGTCCGTTGACCCTGCCGAATCCTACATCGGCCCCGTCGCCCTATGTCGCCGGCAGCGCGCGGCGGCGGTTGCAGCTTTCACTGATGGTCAATTTCTTCCTGTTGATGGCGTTGTACAGTGGCGTCCTCGGCGTCCTGCTGCCCAACCAGATCGCGGAACTGGACGTGGGGAACAAGGCGAACAACCTCGCGCTGCTATTCGCCATCACCTCGATCTTCTCGACACTGGCGACGCCGATCGCGGGCGCGCTGTCCGACCGGACGCGCAGTCGCTGGGGGCGGCGCGCGCCATGGATCGCGATCGGATCGCTGTTCGGATCGCTCGCGCTGTTCGGCGTGTCGCTGATGACCAGCTTCTGGTCGCTGATCGTGCTGTGGGTGATGGCCGCCGTCGCCTATAATTCGATGCAGCCGGCGATGACGACGCTGATCGCCGACCGCTTCGCCTCCGAAGTGCGCGGCAACGTGTCGGGCATCGTCGGCGCGGGCATGACCGCAGGACTGACCGCCGGCACCGTCGTCGCGGGCTATCTCGCAGGGCAGGCGGTGCTGGCGTACGGCCTGTTCGCCGCCGCCGTCGCGGTATCCGGGCTAGCGTTCGTTCTGCTCAACCGCGAACCGTCGAGCGCGCGCGCGCCGCATCGTCCGATCCGGTGGGGCGAATTCGTGCGCGGCTTCTGGATCAGCCCCGTCAAACACCCCGACTTCGCGTGGGCGTTCCTTAGCCGCTTCACGATCTACATGGGGTATCAGGCGGTCGCGGCCTATCTGCTGTATATCCTGCGCGACTATATCCGGCTGGGCGACGGCGAATCGAACGTCGCGATCGCCAACATGGCGATCGTCACCCTGGTCTGTCTGGTCGCGTCGTCGCTGCTGTCGGGATGGCTGTCGGACCGGATGCAGCGGCGCAAGCCGTTCGTGATCCTCGGCAGCCTCATCATGGGATGCGCGATGGTCGCCCCGCTGGCGCTGCCGTCGATGACGGGCATGTGGATCTACGCCGCCGTCATCGGGGTCGGCTACGGCATGTTCATGTCGATCGACATCGCGCTGATGACGCAGGTGCTGCCGCAAAGCGCGCTGGGCGACGAGGGGCGCGATCTCGGCGTGCTGACCACCGCCGTCAACATTCCGCAGATCATCAGCCCGGTGATGGCCGCGACACTGCTCGGGCTGACCGGCGGCGACTATCGCACCATCTTCGTCGCCGCGATCTTGTTCGTGTTCGGATCGGCGTTGTGCATCCTTCCCATCAGGTCGGTTCGCTAAAGGTAATACGTATTATCATCATTTGACACTGATGGTATTTCGTGGTCAAAGCGGGCAAAGATAAAAAGGGAGAGGGTTATCATGGCGTTATCGGCCCGTCGTTTGCGTACCTGCCTGTTGGCGGCTCCAGCGCTCAGCGCGCTCGTTCTGGGCAGCGCCGCTGCCGCGCAGACCGTCGATCCGGTGCCGGTCGCCAGCCCCGCCGGCGAGGGCGAGACCAGCCAGCCCGAGGACATTGTCGTCACCGGCATTCGCGCCGCCGAACGTGCCGCCATCGACATCAAGCGCAATTCGGTGGGCGTGGTCGATTCGATCGTTGCCGAGGATCTGGGCAAGCTGCCCGACAACAACGTCGCCGAATCGCTCCAGCGCGTCAGCGGCGTCACGATCGAGCGCAATCGCGGCGAGGGGCGGTTCGTCACCGTCCGCGGCTTTGGGCCGAAGTTCAACGCCGTCACCGTCAACGGCCGCACGCTCGCCACCGACAACAACGGCCGCGAATTCTCGTTCGACGTGCTGCCGTCCGAAATCATCTCCGGCGCCGACGTCTACAAATCGCCGCAGGCCAACATCAACGGCGCGTCGATCGGCGCGACGGTCGACGTGCGCACGCTGCGCCCGCTGGACGGCAAGCGCGGCGTCAAGTTCGCCGGATCGGCCGGCGGCATGTATTCCGAACTGGCTGACACCTATAATCCCGAAGTATCGGCGGTCGGCAGTTGGAAGAACGATGCCGGCACCTTCGGCGTGGCGCTGGCCGGCGTCTATTCCAAACAGGAAAACCGGATCGACGAATTCACGATCGGCGCGGGCCATGTCCGCCGCTCCAGCACCGACTCCTATTATAACCTGAACGGGGTGCGCAGCGGCCGGATCGGCGCGGGCGTGGCACCATTCACCGGCATCTCGATGCCCTCGAACCTGTCGCCGTTCTTCTTCGAACGCGAACTGACCCGCTGGGGCGTCAACGCCTCGGTTCAGATGCGGCCGAGCGACAAGTTCACCGTCACGATCGACGGCCTGTATTCCAAGGCGCGCTTCGTCGAACAACAGACCGGCCTCGCCTACGACTTCGCCGGCGGCATCCTTGCCGAACAGGTGGTCGAAGGCGGCGAGGCGGTGTTCCAGCGCTATACCGGCGGCTTCGTCGACCAGATCATCCAGTATGACGACCGCGACGTAACCACCGACCAGTTCGGCATCAACGTCGACTGGAAGCCGACCGACGCCTTGCGCGTCCGGCTCGACGGGTCCCTGTCCGATGCGCGCCGCCGGGGCAAGGAGAACAACCTGTTCACCACCATCCGGCGCAAGAACGTCAACCTGTCGTTCGACCGGCGCGGCGGCAGCCCGATCTATCAATATGCGTTCAGCAGCCCGACCTACGCCAATGCTGCGACCAATCCGCAGGGGATCACCGCGCATTACTATATCTGGGGCGGCGGGTCCGACATCGACGACGAGATCGAGGAATATCGCGCCGACGTCGACTGGAAGCCGGGCAACGGGCCGTTCACCCTGTCGGTCGGCGCACTGGCGCAGAGCCGGATCAAGACGATCACCGCCGACGAAACCTCGTTCGCCGAACAATGCGCCTATTGCGACTCCAACCGCGTGTTACCGCAATCGCTGTTCCAGCCGACGAACCGCAATTTCTTCAAGGGCGAAGGCGGCGACATCATCCGCGACTGGCTGATCTACAACCCGCGTGAGCTGGTGCAGACGATCGACCAGTTCGCGGCGCAGGACGGCAAGACGTTCAACCCGGCGGTATTCTCCCCCGCCGCGTCGTCGGTGGTCGATGAGAAGGTGAAGATCGGCTATGTCATGGGGGCGCTCGACACCCGGATCGGCGACATGCCGCTCGCGATCAACGTCGGGTTGCGCTACGAAAATACCGACTATACCTCGTCCGGTGCGTCGCGCACCGTGCTGAGCGCGCGGCCCAACGGCGCGGGGCAGAACATCATCACCGTGTCACCGGTCGTCCCGGTCGGCTTCCGTGGCAAGTACGACGACTGGTTGCCGTCGATCAACGTCCGCCTGTCGCTCACCGAACGGCTGCTGCTGCGCTTCGCGGCGTCCAAGGTCATCACCCGCCCGACCCTGTCCGACCTGTCGCCGCGCCAGACGATCCAGACGAACCCGGGCAACGAGACGATCCGTCGCGGCAACCCCGACCTGCAACCGTTCCGTGCCAAGCAGGCCGAACTGGGCGTGGAATGGTATTTTGCCCCTAATTCGCTGCTGAACGCCGCCGTGTTCTACAAGGATATCGAATCCTTCGTGACGTTGGTGACGACGGCGCAGGTGGTCGACCAGGTATCGTTCCAGGTGACGGTGCCGGGGAACGGCAACGGTGCCAAGGTCAAGGGGTTCGAGGTTGGCTATCGCCAGTCGTTCGACAACTGGCTGCCGGCACCGTTCGACGGGTTCGGCGTCCAGACCAGCTTGAACTATACCGAGTCCGACGCGAACTATACCAACACCGTCGCCAACGTGTCGTTCGGGTTGGAGGGGCTGTCCAAATATTCGTACAGCCTCGTCGGCTTCTACGAGAAATACGGCCTGTCGGCGCGCGCGGCCTATACCTATCGCGACAATTTCCTGCAGGTCGCCTCGGGCCGTAACGGCGAGCCGGAATATTTCGACGCCTATGGCCAGCTCGACGTCAGTCTGTCCTACGACCTCGGATCGCACTTCACGGTGTTCGCCGATGCGATCAACCTGAACAGCGCGAAGGAGTTCATCTATTCTGTGAGCGAGAACCGCACCAAGGAATATCGCCAGACCGGCCGCCGCGTCTCGGCCGGCGTGCGGGTCCGCTTCTGATCCGCATGCCCTGTCCCGGCGGGTGCCGGGGCAGGGGGGTACTCAGGATCGATCGTCGAGCGTCACCGTGTCGCCCAGCGCGACGTTCCGGCTGTCGAGCGCACCTACCACGGCATCGCGTCGCATCGGCGAGGCGATGCCGTCGAGGTTGGCGCCGACCACGTCCCGCAACGCGATCACCGGCCGCTCGTCGGGCCGTTCGGTGCGCAGCGTGATGTCGCGGATCGTCAGGCGCCGGGCATGGCGGGCATAGAGGCCGGCGGCGGGCAACGTGCCGAGGTAGCTCACCTCCAGGCTGGTTTCGCGACGATAGGGCGGGGTTCGTCGGGCGTCCTCCACGGTGCCGCCGCCGCGCGTCGTGATGTCCAGTCCGCGAAACGTCACGTCCTCGACCGGGGCATCGGCGATCCCCTCCACGCCGCAGGCGAAGCGCGGGTTCGCGCCCGATATCGTGATATCCTCGAACCGGATGCGGCGGACGCGGCCGACCGGGGTGCCGCGCGGCGCGCGCATCCTTGCCGCGTGATGGACGAACAACGGGTGGTTGACCGGATCGCGCAGCACGGTGCCCGATATTGTCACATCCTCCAGCGTGCCGCCATCGACGATGCCCATCAGGATGCCGCGACTGTTGGTGCAAAGGCAGTCGCTGATCCGCACGCCGCGAAAACCGCCGTTGCTCTCGGTGCCCAGCTTGATCCGCCCCAGCACGCCAAGGCCATCGGGCGAGCGATAGTCCGAGCGGCGATAGCTGCCGTCGAGCAGCGACCCCATCGCATAGCCGCTGGTCTTGCAGCCCGAGACGAGAATATCCTCGCACGGCACCGCGCGGCCCAGCGCATAGCTGCTCTTCAGGACGATCGCGTCGTCCTTGGGCGCGTTGACCGTGCAGTTCAGGATGCGGACGTCGCGGCAGGCATCGATGTCGATGCCGTCGCGGTCGGTATCGATCACCAACCCGGTAATCTGCATGCCGGCGCAGCCATGGGCGATGACCGCAAAATGCCCGCCCTGAAGGATGGTGAACCCGTCGAGGCGGACGCCGTGGCAACGCATCAGGCCGATCGCCTTGTTCGCGCGACCCACCGCCAGGCGTTCCGCCGGGTCGCGCAGCGCCAGGTCGCGCGGCAACACGCCGAGCGCGGCGGCCGAGCGGAACCCGGCGCGGCCGTGCCAGCGGTCGCCGGGGCCTTCCCGGTCCAGCCCCGGTCCGTGGATCCGGCCGGGGCCGAGAATCGCGATGTTCGTCAGCCCGTCGCCCCGGATCAGGCTGTTGTGGACATGGGTGATGCCGAAATCCTGAAACTGTTCCTCCAGATAGTTTTCGGGCGGGTCGTAGTGCGCGCCATGTACGGCAGGATCGGCGGCGACGATCGTCGCGCCCGCCGACAGCACAAGCGCAATATTGTCGCGCAGCCGCAGCGTGAAGCACAGATACCGCCCGGGGGGCACCACGACGGTCCCGCCGCCGCGCCGTGCTGCCGCCGCGATCGCGCGATTGATCGCCGGGCTGTCGATCGTGGTGCCGTTGCCGCGCGCGCCGTAGCGGCGGATATCCTCGAACACGCCGGCGGCCACCGCCTGCGCCCGATCGGCAAGGCCGGCGGCGACCAGCGTCGCACAGGCGGCGGACAGCACGAACCGGCGGTCAACGGCAACGGGCATTGGAATCACCAAACTTCTCCGCGTAAAACACAGTCTTGCAACCCCCTTAAACATAAGACATCATATGTATATAGAAGCGGGAGGAAACCGCGCCGAGGAGCAGGAACAATGAACGCTGGTGCCCCCCGACCGCGCTGCCGTGCGACGGCGTGCGTCACGCTGGCCCTGGCGGGATTGCTGGCGAGCGGCAGCGCGCTGGCGCAGGCAGTGATCCATGTCGCGCCCGACGGCAACGACCGCGCGACCGGCAGCGCGACCCGCCCGGTGCGGTCGCTCGAACGCGCGCAGGCGCTGGTCCGGGCGGCCAGCGCCGGTGGCGACGTGACGGTCGTGCTGGCCGACGGGACCTATGCGCTCGACCGGCCGCTGCGCTTCGCTGCCGCCGATGGCGGGCGGGCGGGGCACCGGGTCGAATGGCGCGCGGCGGATGGCACGCGGCCCGTGCTGTCGGGCGGCATGGCGGTGCGCGGCTTTCGCCTGCACGATGCCGATCGCCACATCTGGGTCGCCGACGTGCCCAAGGGGCTGGACGCGCGCCAGCTATGGGTCAACGACCAGCTCGCCGAACGGCCGTGGGTCGAGATCAAGGCCCGCGACGTGGCGTTCTCGGCGACCGGCTTCGATATCGTCAGCCCCGATCTGGCCTATGTCGCCATGGTGAAGCGCCCCGACCGGATGGAGGTGGAAGCGACCGGCTTCTTCACCGACCGCTATTCGCCGGTGCAGTCGATCGCCGGCCGCCGCGTGACGATGCACCAGCCGGCGTGGGACAATAATAGCTGGGGCTACGACACGATCACCCAGCCGATCTTTCCGGCGGATTCACGCCTGTTCCTCGTCAACGCGCTCGAGTTCATCGGCAAGGCCAACGACTGGCATGCCAAACCCTATCAATGGTTCCTAGATCCGCAGGAGGGCAAGCTTTACCTGCGGATCGCGCAGGACGACGATATTACGCGGCTGAACGTGGTGCTGCCCCGGCTCGAAGCGCTGGTGTCGATCGCCGGCACGCCCGCCGCGCCGGTCGAGCGGCTGGCGTTCAAAGGTCTGCGCTTTTCGTACACGAGCTGGATGGGGCCGTCGCGTCCCAACGGCTATGCCAATCAGCAGAGCGGGGCGTTCCTGTCCGACGTATCGCCGATCCGGCCGAAGGATGCGTGGCAGAGCTGCGGCTGGGGCTGCGTCGAATTCGAATCGATGCGCCAGAAATGGCACCAGATGCCCGCCGCCGTCCAGGTCGCCGCCGCGCGCGACGTGAGTTTCGAGGGCAATCGCTTTACCCAGATCGGACAGGTCGCGCTGGGCATCGGCAACGACGCCACCGCGAACCTAAGCGGCATCGGCCTCGCCACCGCGCGTATCCGGGTGGCGCGCAACCATTTCGCGGTCGTATCGGGCAGCGCGGTCATGGCGGGCGGGGTGCGGGTCGACGCGCATCATCCCGGCGATCCCGCGCTCATCAACCGCGATCTGGTGATCGAGGACAATGTCGTCGCCTCGGTCAGCCAAGATTATAAGGACAATGCCGCGATCCTGACGACCTATGTCAGCGGCGCGCGCATCGCCCACAACGACGTCAGCGACGCACCATACGACGGCATCGCGGTCGGGTGGGGCTGGGGCTATAATGACGTCGGCGGCAACCCGAACTACGACGAGAACCAGAAGGGCTATGTCCACAACGTCCGCTATGCGACGCCGACGACGCTGCGCGACACGCTGGTCGAGAACAACCGCATCCATGGCGTGAAGACATGGTTCATGGACGGCGGCGCGATCTACAATCTGTCGGCCAACCCGAACGCGATCGTGCGCGGCAACCACATCTTCGACATCGACGGCAAGATCGCGATCTACCTCGACGAAGGCAGCAAGCATTTCACCGTGACCGGCAACGTCGTAGAGACGCGCGGCAAATGGCTGAACATCAATACCGCCGGCAAGATGTTCCGGCGGCGCATCTCGACCGACAATCTCGCGACCGGCAACTGGCATAATTCCAGCACGACCGGCGGCCGCTGGCTGAGCGAGATCGGCAACGTCGCGCGCGACAACATCCTAGTGCCCGACAGCGACTGGCCGGTCGAGGCGCAGGCGGTGATCGCGCGTGCCGGCGTGCGGCGATGATCGTTCCGACGCAACCGGTTCCCCCCGGTTTCCCTTCGGCCGCCGCGTGCCCGACCGGCCCGGCGGCTGTTTTTTATCCCAATAGGCCACGCCGCCGATCGAGTGGCAGGACAAGGTCGGCCCGCGCCGGCATCTCGTGCAGGATCCAGCGCGTGAGTCGTTCGTAATGCGCGACGAACCGCCCGATCGCCACGCGATCCATCAGCCCGTCGGTCGGGCGTCCCTGCGCGATCAGCCGGCGGCGTAGCGTGTCCTCCTGTTCGGCGCGCCAGTCCGCCACGACCTCGAACCCTGGCGCGGCGAGCAGCACCAGCCGGTCGATCCGCGCGAACAACGCGGCATAGTCCCCCGCCAGCGCCGCATCGACCGCGCGGCGCCAGCGACCCCGCGGGTCCTCGTCGCGCTCGAGCGTGTTGACCGGTTCGGCGAGGGCGGCGGATCCCTGCGGCCGTGCGCCGACGCACCACCCCTCGAAGATCAGCAGGTCGAGGTTCGCCGGCGCGATCAGCCAGCATGCCGCCGGTTCCGGTTCGTCGCGCGCCTTGTCGAACCGGGGCAGCGCCACGCTATCGCCCGTGCGGATCGCATCGATCACCGCGATGCCGTGCGCGACGTCGTGCGTCAGCGGCACGCCGCGCGTGCGCAGCAGCGGATGGACGGTGCGGGCCAAGGCATCGCGTGCCGCCCCGCCCAGATACAGGTCGTCGAGCGACAGGATGGCGACGCGCCAGCCCTCTGCCGACAGCCGATCGGCTAGCGCGGCGGCCAGCGTCGACTTGCCCGAACCCTGCGCACCGCACAGGCCGAGGATCAGCGGGCCCCGCCCGCGCCAGTCGCGCACCCGTGCCGCCAAACGTTCAGGTGATCCGGTCATCGGGGGCGCGTCCGTCGAAGAAGGCGTCAAGATTGTCGGCGACGCGCATGCCCATCGCGACCCGCGTTTCGTGCGTGGCGCTGCCGAGATGCGGCAGCAGCACGACGTTGGGCGCGTCGAGCAACGCCTGCGACACCACCGGTTCGGCGGCATAGACGTCCAGTCCCGCCGCCGCGATCGTGCCGTCGCGCAACGCCCGCGCCAGCGCGGCCTCGTCGACCAGCGTGCCCCGCGCGGTGTTCACCAGCACGCCGTGCGGCCGCATCGTCGCGAGGAACGCGGCATCGACCATGTGCCGCGTCGCGTCGCCGCCCGGCGCATGCAGCGACACGACATCGGCATCCGTCGCCAGCGCCGCCGGGGTCGCGCGATAGGTATCGTCGGGCATGTCCCCGGCCCGGTGGCGGCTGTGGTACACCACCGTCATCCCGAACGCCCGCGCGCGCGCCGCCGTCGCGCGGGCGATCCGGCCATAGCCGATCAGGCCGAGCGTCTTGCCCGACAGGCCATGGCCCAGCAGGTGCGTCGGACGCCAGCCGGTCCATCGACCGGCGCGCAGCTCGCGTTCGCCCTCCGACGCGCGGCGGCTGGCCATCAGGATCAGCAGCATCGCGATATCGGCGGTGGCATCGGTCAGCACGTCGGGCGTGTTGGTGACGACCACCCCGGCACGCCTCGCCGCGTCCAGATCGATATGGTCGAACCCCGCGCCATAGTTGGCGACGATGCCCGCCCGCCGGCCGTCCGTTGTGAGGATGGCGGCGGGCAGCCGGTCGGTGACCGTGGGACACACCGCATCGTGATCCCGCATCGCCGCGGCTAGCGCCGGCGCGTCGAGCGGAACGTCTGACGCGTTGCGGGTGACGTCGTAGCGTTCGGCCAGCCGGTCCTCGACCGGTGCCGGCCAGCGGCGCGTCAGCAAGATGCGGGGGCGGGTGGCGGGCATGGCTCAGCGCCTCCGGAAATCAGGTGCGCGCCGTTCGGCGAACGCCGCCCGGCCCTCGCGCGCGTCGTCGGTCGCGAAGCAGATCGCCTGCAGGTCACGCTCGTACTCGATCGCCTTGTCCCACGGCATGGTGAAGCCCGCCCGCAGGTTCAGCTTGGCGGTTTCGGCGGCGATCGGCGCGCGCGACGCGATGACGGCGGCCATCTCGTGCGCTCGCGCCGTTAGACGCTCGGGAGCGACGACCTCGCTCACCAACCCCCATGCCAGGGCGCGATCGGCATCGATCATGTCGCCGGTCAGCAGCAGCATCGCCGCGTTCGACGGCCCGGCGGCATAGGCCAGCCCGGCCGCCATGCCGCCGCCGCCGATCCAGCCGAGCTTGATCTCGGGCGCGGCGAAGCGGGCGTTGGTCGATGCGATGCGGATGTCGCACGCCATCGCGGTTTCCAGCCCGCCGCCCAGCGCATAGCCGTTCACCGCCGCGATCACCGGCTTGCGGCACGCGCGTAGCGCATCGCAGTAATCGGCGCGATTGCGGAAATCCCATGGCGTCGCATAGCCGTCCAGCGTGGTGATGTCCGATCCCGCGCTGAACGCCTTTTCTCCTGCTCCCGTCACCACCACCGCGCGCACCGCGTCCGACCGGTTGCACTCGCCGACCGCCGCGACCAGCGCATCGGCCATCGCCGGGGTCATTGCGTTCAGCTTGTGCGGCCGGTCGATCACGATCGTCGCGATGCGATCGGCGATGGTGAAGCGCAGCTCGTCGATCATGTTTCCGCTCCGGGCAGGTGATGCTGGGAATAGGCCGCGTCGACGGCGTCGAGCACCACGTCCGCCGGCAGTCCGCGCAGCAACCCGTCGCGGATCGCCGCCGATGCCGCCGTCTGGAACGCGATGGCATGGTCGTGGCGCGGACGGATCAGCGCCGCCTCGATCGTCGCGCGGGTCGCGCCATAGAATCCGCCGGCGGCGGCATCGACCGCCGGATTGGTCCATGCCGACCGGAACGACGGCTGCCCGTCATGCGCCGGAATGAAGCCACGTTGCGCTTCGTCGGACAACAGCCAGCGCAGATGGTCGAGCAGCTCGGGCGTCACCTTCGCACGGCGCGACACCGCAATGCCGGTGCCGCCCAGCGCCGATCCGATGCGGTTGCCGCTGGGTGCATCGGCATAGCGGACCTGTCCGTTGGCGGCATAGTTTACATAGCCATAGATCAGCGGACACAGCACCGGACCGGTGCCGGCCGCCATCGCTTCCAGCAGCGCGATCGGGTTCATAGCTGCCGCGGCGCGCGTCGCATCGCCGGTCAGCCGCGCCATAAGAGCCCATGCCTCGCGGGCGAGCGGGCGGTCGACGAACCGATCGCCCGGCCGCGTCGGCACGGCGGCCAGCGCGCCGCAGATCGACTGGAAGGTCAGCGCGGCATGCGGCCCGGCCAGCGACAGGGCGATCGGAACCCGCTCGGCCAGCGCCACTACGTCCGCCCAGGTCGTCGGCGCCGCGTCGTTCCAGTCGCGACGGATCGCCATCACCTGCGTCGCGGCATCGAGCGGTAGCGCCCAGTGCTGGTCCGCATAAAGATAGCTCGCCAGCGACGGCCCGATCGCCGCCATCGCCCATGTGGCCAGTTCATCGGCGGCGAACAGCTTTTCCAGCGGGATCAGGCAATCCGTCGCCACCGCCTCGCCGACGTGCGGATGGTCGAGCACCACCAGATCGTACAGCGCGCATTGCTCGGCGATCGGCCGCGACTCGAACCCCTCCAGCGGATGCCGGTCCCACACGACGAGCGTGCCGCCCGCCGCCGCCAGTGCATTGTAACCGCGCGGATGGTCCCAGGTCAGGCCACGAAAGCTCATGCGTGCTGCCGCACGACGCCGGATTCGATCAGCCGGTCGATCGCCTCCCGATCCAGCCCCAACTCGCCCAGCACCTCGCGGCTGTGCTCGCCCACCAGCGGTGCGCCGCGCGCGATGGCGGAGGGTGTTTTCGAAAAGCGGATCGGGAAGCCCGGTGTCTTGACCCGGCCTTCGGTCGGATGGTCATATTCGACGAAGGTGCCGTTGTGGCGGATCTGCGGATCGTCGACCAGATCGGCATAGCCATAGACCGGCCCCGCCCAGATATCGACCGCACGAAACCGTTCGAGCCATTGCGCACTGGTCGCCGACGGCAGCGCCGCCTTCACCCGCGCGAAGATCGCGTCGCGGTGCGTCCAGCTATCGCATTCGTCGTCCAGTTCGGCGAAGAACGGATCGCCGAGCAATTCGCCCAGTTTTTTCAGCGGTGCCATCGCCAGCGTCACATAGCCGTCGCTGGTCGCGAACACGCCGTACGGTGCGCGGATATAGCTGTGGGCATGCGCTTCGGCCGAGCGGGTCTGCGGCTTGTTGCCGATGGTGAAAACCGACAGTTCCTGCATCTGGATGGTAGTGATCGCGTCGAGCATATTGATCTGCACCAACTGGCCATCGCCGGTGCGTTCGCGGTGGAACAGCGCGGCCAGCGCGCCCTCGAACGCCGAATAGGCGGTGACGGCATCGACCAGATATTGTCCGGCGGGCGTGGGCGGCTCGCCGTCCGCCCCGGCCGACAGCATCGCGCCCGACATTCCCTGCAACAACAGGTCCTGCCCTGGATAGCTGCGATACGGCCCGTCCTCGCCATAGCCCGACATCGAGACATAGATCAGCCGCGGGTTGATCGCCGACAGCGTCGCATAGTCCACGCCCAGCCGTTCGGCGACGCCGGGGCGATAGTTCTGGAGGAACACGTCGGCAGTCTTCACCATCTCCAGCAGCAGCGCCTTACCCTCCGCCGCCTTCAGGTCGACCGCGAACGATCGCTTGTTGCGGTTGAGCGACAGGAACGACACGTTGATGAGGTTGCCGGTTGCCCCGCCGGCCGAGGCATGGCGCTGCCATTCGCCCGAGGTCGGTTCGACCTTCACCACATCGGCGCCCAGATCGCCCAGCCGCTGCGCCGCGAACGGCCCGGCCATCGCGATCGAACAGTCGAGGACGCGGATGCCCTTCAGGATAGTCATATGGTCGGTCCTTCAGGCCATGACCCAGCCGCCGTTGACGTGCAGCGTCTGGCCGGTGATGAAACTCGCCTCGTCGGCGGCGAAAAAGGCGATGGCCGCGGCGATGTCGGCGGCGGTCCCGCGCCGCTTGATCGCCTGCGCGTCCAGCACCATGCGGTTGTACCCTTCCGGATCGGGGTGGATCGCCTCGGCATCGGTCGGGAAGGCTCCCGGCGCGATCGCGTTGACGGTCACGCCATACGGGCCGAACTCGCGCGCCCATGCCCGCGTCAGCCCGATCAGCGCGCCCTTTGACGCGACATAGGGCGAAAGATGCGCCCACCCGCCGGAAATGGTGATGCTGGCGATGTTGACGATCCGACCGAAGCCACGCGCGCGCATCCCCGGCAATGCGGCCTGCACCGCGACGATCCCGGCATCGACGTTCACCCGCTGGACGAACTGATGCTCCTCAATCGAATAGTCCTCGAACGGTTTCGACGGATAGATGGCGGCGTTGTTGACCACCACGTCGATACCGCCCAACTCGACGATCAACCGGTCGAGCTCGGCGCGCAAGCCGGTGAGATCGGACAGGTCGACGGTAGATACCACCAGCCGCCCGGTATCGAGGGCGCTTGCCGCATCCCGCAGCTTCGCGACCTTCGCCGGGTCATTGTCGAGAGCGATCACGGTCGCCCCGCGCCGCATCAGCAGCAGCGTGGTGTCAAGCCCCAGTCCGCCCGCCGCGCCGGTATAGAGGATCCTGCGACCGATCATGACCGGCCCCGGATCGGCGGGAAGATGCCGCTGGGTTGCGGATAGTCCGCCTGCGGCTGGTGGGCGACCGCTTCGATGCGGGCGACGGCATCCGCCACCGCCGCCGCATCGGGCAGCAGGCGAAGCACGGTGTCGTACCGGCGTTCTTGCCCATGCTCCAGTTCGATCAGCTCGCCGCGATTACGCGCGAAGTCCTTGCCCATTACGTGGTTGGTCGATGGTTCGATGCCCAGCGCGTAATGGCCGGCGTGGAAGTTCTGCCACTGGTACATCGCCGGAAACTGGGTCTTCAGCGTCTCCACCTCGAAGCCGAAGCCGATCGCTTCGTTGACCAACGCGACGTTGACCCGGCCGTGGGGATCGGCGGCCATGTCGTGCTGCCACACCTGTTCGTGGAAATTGGCGATCGGCGCGGGGGCGGTGCGATAGCCGACGCCCTGCGCCTGATAGCTGTCGACATGCGCCGCCCAGACGACGTCGCGGATGGGCGCGACATAGCGTGCGCCCGGTGCCAGCACTGGATGGCCGACGTTGATATGGTAGCAATACATATGCGGCGTGCGGTAGAAACCGTGGTTGACCACGCGGTCGTGCAGCCGGATCTCGTCCCCGCCGACATCGGCTTCGATCCGGCGGATCAGGTGGAGGTCCTCGCCGAACACCGTCGATTGCTGCACCACACCTTCGGCCCACAATACGCAGTAGTCGCCGTCCCAATGCTCGCCATAGCCGGTCAGGCGCGCGGGGATCGTGCCGATGCGGCCGTGGAGCGACGACGCCACCTTGGCGCGCGGGCCGTAATGATAGTGCCCGGCCGGATCGTCGTGCATGAACAGCGTGTGGTCGAGGCCGCAGGTGATGTTCAGCCCCGACATCGACCGGAACCAGCCCAGCCCGCCTTCGCCCTCATAATCGTGCAGTCCGGGGTGCCGGAAGCCAGAGGGCGAATGCCATCCGACCGCGCGCCCGGCATGCTCGCATTCGGCAATATCCATCGCCCGGTCGATCAACACCGTGAAGCGCAGCCCGGTGCCGGTGCGGAATTCGAGCTGGCGGATACCACGCTCCACCCCGTCGCCCAGCGTCGACAGCCGCACGCCGGCGAACTGCGACAATGCCCCGGTCCGGGTCGCCAGCGTCCGCCGCGACATCGTCTCGCCGAACAGCGTGACCACCCTGCCTCTCCCCTCTATCGTAAGACGTATGATGTTTAGCTTTGGTGTCGGGTAACGTCAATCGTCCATCGCGAAAGTCCAGTCGCCCGATCCGATGCTGAACCGGACCATGCCGTCCGCGTCGCGCAGGTCGTGGATGGCAGGGTGGACGCGCAGCGCCCGGCCGCCCTCGCGCCACGCACGGCACATCGGCAGTTCGACGTCGGCGGTGGTATTGGCCGGAACCGACAGCGCCAGTCCGGTCAGCCCGTCGCCGTCACCATGCGTTCGCGTCGCGATCCGCCCGACACAGGAATCATAGGACGCCTCGACCCGCCCGACCCCGGGCAGCCACAGCGGCCGCACCGCGATTCGCCCGAACCCCGGCGCACCCGGCGCGATCCCGGCGAGCCGGCGATAGAAGAACCCGACCACCGCGCCGAAGGCATAATGATTGTAGCTGTTCATCGCGATATCGCCGGTATCGCCGTTCCACCGCTCCCACACGCTGGTCGCACCTTGCCCCGCCATATAGCCCCAACCCGGATAGTGGGTCTGAAGCAGCAGCGCCTCGACCTCGGCCAGCAACCCCGCGTCGGCCAGCACGTCGAGCAGATAGGGCGTGCCGAGAAACCCGGTCGACAGCGTCATGCCTCGTGCGCGGATATCGTCGGCCAGCACACGTGCGGCGGTGGCGCGCCACTCCGCCGGTACCAGTCCCATGTGCAGCGCCAGCACCTGCCCGGTCTGGCTGCCGTTGCCGACCCTGCCGCCTTGGCCGCCATATTCGGCGGCGAAGGCAGCGCCGATCCGCAGGCGCAGCGCGCGATAGTCCGCCGCCTCGTCGCGCCGTCCGGTCGCATCGGCCATCGCCGCCATCAGCTCGGCCGTCCATGCCCAATAGGCGGTGGCGCACAGTCCGCGCGGCGTTGTTTCGTCATCGGGCTTCACCGCATCGACCGACAACCAGTCGCCCAGATCGAGTCCGCGATCGTGACGCCACACGCCATCGGGATTGGCGGCGGCGACATGCGCCATCCACCGCGTCATCGCTGTCCAGTTCTCGTCGATGACCGCCGTGTCGCCGTAGCGCTGCCACAGTTGATACGGCAGGATCACCCCCGCCTCGCTCCACCCGGCGGTGACGACGGGCGGATAGGATTGCGGTTGGGGCACGACGATCGGATAGCCGCCGTCGGCGCGCTGAGCGGCGCGGACGTCGATCAGGAACCGGCGCAGGAAGGGGGCGACCTCCATGTTGAACGCCGCCGCATCGAGGAACACCTGGATGTCGCCCATCCACCCCATGCGTTCGTCGCGCTGCGGGCAATCGGTCGGGACGGCGAAGAAGTTCGACCGCTGGCTCCACAGTGCGTTGCGCCAGATCGTCTGCAACAACGGGGCATCGACGAAGCGCATCGCGCCGGTGATGCGGCAATCGCTATGGACGACGATGCCGACGACATCCTCGACCTCCGGCACCCCCGGATAGCCCTCGATCTCGACATAGCGGAAGCCGTGATAGGTGAACGACGGCTCGAACGTCTCGCGCGCGCCGGTTCCCGCCAGAATGAACCGGTCGGTCGCGCGGGCGAGGCGCAGGTTGGCCATGTCGACCGTGCCGTCGTCGCCGAGCAGTTCGGCGAAGCGCGCGGTGATCGTCGTGCCCGCGTCGCCCCGCGCGGCGATCCGTGCCCAACCCGCGAAATTCTGCCCGAAATCGAACACGAACCGGCCCGGCACCGGCTCGGCGACTGTCACCGCGCGGCGTTCGTCCACGGCACGCAGCGGCGGCGAGACGAGCGGCAGCAGCGCAACGTCGGGCGCGGTGCCGATGGCGGCGGTCGACCAGCCCGAATCGTCGAACCCGGCATGGTCCCACGCCGCGATCGTCCACCGCGCGTCGACCGTCTCGCCATCGTAGATTTCGGACCGCATGATCGGGGAGGGGGCGATGCGCCAGCCGGGACCGGTCGCGATCCGCTGCCGGCTGCCATCGGCATGGTCGATGTGCAGTTCGGCGCGCACCCGGCGCGGTGCGGGGCCGAACGCATAACGTTCGATCCGCCAGCCGAACGCGCTGGCATACCATCCGTCGCCGACCGTCAGTCCGATGGCGTTGGCGCCCGGCACAATCAGCCCGGTAACGTCGACGCTTTCGTAAAAGACATGGGCATCGGCGACGCTGATCTCGGGCGAGAGGATCGCGTCCGACACCCGTTGCCCGTTGATCGTCGCGATATGACTGCCGAGCGCCGTCGCATAGAGGCGGGCGGCGACGATCCCGCCGCGCGCGACGAAGTCGTGGCGCAGCAGCATCGCCGGTTCGGCCGGGCGCGGGTCGTTGCCGGCGTTCGATCCGCTCGGAACCGCGCAGGGCCAGTCGCCGGCGTCGAAGCCCGCATCCTGCCATCCTGCCGGCGGATCGGGCAGCACCCGCCACGCCGGTCCGCTGACGATCCGGTCGATCCGCCCGTCGGCGTGGTGCAGCCGGATCAGGCTGGCGAACGCGCCGCCATCGACCGGAAAGAAGCCGGTGACATCGGCGTCGACCGCGACGCAGACGCTGGCGCGGCCGGGCCGCAGCGTCGCCACGACCGGGGCGAGCGATCCCCAGAACGGCAGCGGACTATCATAGCCCCATGGCTGGTCGAGCGGCGCGGGCAGCCCGTCGATCCACACGCCGCGTAGATGATCCTTGCCCGCCACCGCGATCTCGGCATGCACCACGTCGGGCGGGACGAGCAGGTCGAGGCGGAAGCCGTGCAGGCGCGGGTCGAGCGCGGTGTCGCTCCATACCCATGCCATGCCCGCCATCCGGTCGGCAGCGGCAAGGTCGTCCTCCGCCTCAATCCAGTCGGCGCCCCATGTGTCTAACAGTCCCGCCTCGAACCATGCCGGACGGGAACCGGCCTGCCGTCCGTCGGCGGTGGCGATCTCGACCGACCATGACACCCGTTGCCGGGGGCGTGGCGGCGGCCCGCCATAGGGGACGGCGAAACTGGCATCGGAGGCCACCTCGCCGCTGTCCCAGACGACGGCCCCGTCCGCTTCGGCGCGGATGCGGTAGCGCGACTGGACGACGCCGTGGCCGTCGCTCTCGATCCGCCACGACAGGCGCGGGGCGGGGACGTGGATGCCGATCGGATCGACGATGGCCTCGGCACGAAGGTCGACGACGCGCAGGGTCATGCGGTGGCTCCGGCGGTAAGGCGAAGTGCAGGGTCGGCAAGGATCGACCGGTCGATCGCGGCGATCCGGTTCACGCCGGTCAGCGTCATCGCCACGGTCATCTCGCGCGCGATCAGGTCGACGAGCCGGGCGACGCCCGCCTCGCCCTGCGCCGCCAGCGCATAGATCCACGCGCGACCGAGCAGGACGCCCTTCGCGCCCAATGCCAGCATGCGCACGACGTCCAGCCCGGAGCGTATCCCGCCGTCCGCCAGCACGCTCAGCGCATCCCCCACCGCGTCGGCGATCGCGGGCAGCGCGCGCGCGGTCGAAAGCACGCCGTCCAGTTGCCGGCCGCCGTGGTTCGACACGACGATGCCGTCTGCGCCGATGCGCACCGCCTCCCGCGCGTCCTCGGGATCGAGGATGCCCTTGATGACCAGCGGGCCGTCCCATGCCGCGCGGATCCAGTCGAGGTCACTCCACCGGATCGACGGATCGAAATTCTTCGCCAGCCAGCCCATATAATCGTTCAGCCCGCTGTCGCTGCCCAGCACCGGCAGCAGATTGCCCAGCATGTGCGGCCGGCCGCGCAGCCCCACATTCCATGCCCAGTGCGGCCGCCCCAGCGTCTGCATCACCCGTCGCAGCGGCGCGCGCGGGCCGGACATGCCGGCATGGGCGTCGCGGTAGCGTGCGCCGGGCACCGGCATGTCGACGGTGAACACCAGCACGCCGGCGCCCGCCGCCTTCGCCTGCGCGATCAGGTCGCGCATGAACGCCCGGTCGCGCAACACGTACAGTTGGAACCAGAACGGGTCGGCGACCGCCGCGACCTCATCGATCGAACAGATCGACACCGTCGACAGGCAGGCGGGAACCCCGGCCGCCGCCGCCGCGCGGGCGGCCTGCACCTCGCCGCGCCGGGCGTACATGCCGCCGATGCCGACCGGACCCAGTGCGAGCGGCAGGGCGATCTGGCGGCCGAACAAATTGGTCGTCAGGTCGATGGCGGCCACGTCGCGCAACACCCGCTGGCGCAGGCCGATGCCGGCTAGGTCGGACACGTTGCAGCGCAGCGTCTCCTCGCCATTGGCGCCGCCATCGGCATAATCGAACAGGAATCGCGGCACGCGCCGTCGTGCGGCCTCGCGGAAATCGCTGGCGGAGGAAATAATCATCAGTAGGAGCTGAACAGCGCCTGCCGCGCCAGATTGAGCGCGGCCACCGCATCCTGCCGGTCCTGTGCTGCCTGCATCGCGGCGAAGTCCAGCTTGTCCAGCGCGCGCTCCACCGCCTTCAGGAAGCCGATCGCCGAATTGGCGGCGGCGACGCTGTCCTCGCGGAACGGGAACTGATCGAGCTGCCACACGCCCTCCCACCCGTTCTTGCGTAGGGTATAGAAGAACTCGAACAGCTCGATCGGATGGACCGAGCCGGCGATCAGATCGTCGTCCCACCCGCGAAAATTGTCGTTCACGTCCATCCCGAACAGCCGGCCGTGATCGATCGCCAGTTGCGCGGCGTCGGCCGGGCTTTCGCCGCCGTACAGCGAATGGCCGAAATCGAGCAGGATACCGACATTGGGCAGCCCCATCCGCTCGATGCCCAGCAGGGTGCGCGCGACACTGTCGTAGCTCATGTGGACGCGCGGTTCACGCGGCTTGTATTCGATGACGAATTTCAAGTCGGGGTTCTGTCCCGCCAATTCGGCCACGCCTTCGACGCTCATCCGCCACAGGTCGCGGTGGTCGACCTGGAACGGATAGTCCCACCCGTCCTGCCCCGGCCACAGCTTCACATAGTCCGCGCCGAAATGGCGGACGACGCGGGCGGCGTCGTTGCACATCTCATTGGCGAGGCGGCGGATGCCCGGATCGGGATTGGTGAAGGCGCCGCGCGCGAACTGCCGCGTATAGATTTCGGGCGTAATCCCGATCACCGACAGCGCGTTGCGCGCCAGCGCCGCGTCGACCTGAGACAGCGACAGGCTGGGATCGACGAAGGGATAGTTGATGTCCACTACCGACAGGTCGTCGACCCGCCCCGCCAGATCGATCATGTCGATCAGCGAACGGGTCTCGCCATAGCCATCGGTGGCGTAGCGATCGACATAGGTTGCGAAATGCCAAATCCCGGCACCATAGCGTTGCTTGCCCATCTATCGATCCTCCCGCGAAATTTTAGCCAAGCAACGCAATTGCGTTCCGGCAATAATCACATATAAGACGTCATATGAATAATATGTTCGCCACAGGCAATGACGATTTCGCCGCGCGCGCCGATCGGGTGCGTGCCAGGGCCAACTGGATGCGTCGGCGGCTCCTGGCGATGATCGTCGGGGCGGGGCAGGGGCATCCCGGCGGCGACCTGTCGGCGACCGATATCCTCGCCACGCTGTATTTCGACGTTCTGCGGATCGATCCCGCCCGGCCCGACGATCCGAACCGCGACCGGTTCGTGATGAGCAAGGGACATTGCACCGGCGCGCTCTATTCGGCGCTGGCGGCGCGAGGCTTCTTTCCCGAAGCCGAACTCGACACCTATCTCCAGCCGGAATCGCGGCTGAACGGCCATCCCAACCGGATGTATCTGCCGGGCGTCGAAACCAACACCGGACCCCTCGGCCACGGGTTTCCGGTCGCGGTGGGCATCGCCATCGCCGGACAGATCGACCGGGCCGACTACCGCGTCTTCGCGCTCACCGGCGACGGCGAATTGCAGGAAGGCAGCATGTGGGAGGCAGCGATGCTCGCCGGGCATCGGCGGCTGGGCAAGCTGACCGTCGTGGTCGATCGCAACCGCCTGCAACAGGGTGCGAGGACGGAGGATACGAACGCGCTCGAACCGCTGGCCGACAAATGGCGCGCGTTCGGCTGGGAAGTCGTCGGCGTCGACGGGCATGACGCGGGCGCGCTGCTGGCGGCGTTCGACGCGGCGGCGGCCCCACGCGACCGGCCGCTGTGCATCATCGCCGATACCGCCAAGGGTCAGGGCGTCAGCTTCATGCGCGATCAGGCGGGCTGGCATCATGGCGTGCCGAATGCGGCGCAATATGTCCAGGCGATCCGCGAGCTGGAAGCGGAGATGGCGTCGTGAGCGTCGCCGCGTCCAACCCGCACGGTCTGTTCGACTGCCGTGACGCCTATGTCGCCGCGCTGGAGGACATGGCGACCACCGACGACCGCATCGTCGCGGTAGTCAACGACTCGGTCGGATCGTCGAAGCTCGGCAGGTTCCGCGACCGTTTTCCCGACCGGCTCGTCAACGTCGGCATCGCCGAACAGAATATGGTCAGCGTCGCCGCGGGGCTGGCCAACGGTGGCAAGGTGCCGTTCGTCAGCGGCGCGGGATGTTTCCTGACCGCGCGGGCGATGGAGCAGATCAAGGTCGACTGCGGCTACAGCCAGGCCAACGTCAAGCTGTGCGGCATCTCCAGCGGCGTCGCCTATGGCGAACTGGGCGCGACGCATCACAGTATCGAGGATGTCGCGTGGTTGCGCGCGATCGACAAGCTGACGGTGATCGTCCCCGCCGATCCATGGCAGACCGATGCCGCGATCCGCGCCGCCGCCGCGCACGACGGCCCGGTCTATGTCCGCATCAGCCGGATGCCGGTGCCCGCGCTCGACCGGGACGACACCCCCTTCGCGATCGGCCGGGCCGAGACGCTGCGCGAGGGCGGCGACGTGGCGATCGTCGCCAGCGGGACGCTGGTCCACCGCGCGATCGCCGCCGCCGACATCCTTGTGGGTGAGGGGGTGGCGGCGCGCGTCGTCAACATGGCCACTGTGTCGCCGATCGATGCCGCCGCGCTGGCCGCGGCGGCGGCGACCGGCGCGATCGTGACCGCCGAGGAAGGGCTGGCGCACGGCGGGTTGGGCGGCGCGGTCGCCGAATGGTGCGCGCGCCATGCGCCGGTGCCGATGCGGATGCTGGGCTTTCCCGGCTTCCTGCCGACCGGATCGGCCGACTGGCTGATGGAGCGCTTCGACCTGACCGCCACCGGTATCGCGGCGGCGGTGCGCGACGTGCTCGGACAGCGGGCGGCGTGATGAGCCGCCCGGTCATCCTCGCGATCGATCAGGGGACGACCAATACCAAGGCGTTGCTGGTCGCCACCGACGGCACGGTCGTCCGGTCGCGGTCGCGCGCGATGCGCGTCGCCTATCCGCGGCCCGGCTGGGCCGAACAATCGGCGTCCGACATCTGGGAAGCGGTCGCCGCGCTGATCGGCGAACTGGTCGCCTCCGCCCCCGATGTGCGGGTCATGGGGGTGGCCATCGCCAACCAGCGCGAAACCGTGGTGATCTGGGACGCGGCTACGGGTCGGGCACTGACTCCGGCAGTGCTGTGGCAATGCCAGCGATCGGCCGGGCGGCTGGCCGCGCTGCGCGGGCAGGGGCACGAACCGCTGGTGCTCGCGCGCACCGGGCTTAGCCTCGACCCGCTATTTCCCGCCGCCAAGATCGCCGGCCTGCTCGACGCCATGCCCGGCGCGCGCGACCGCGCGGCGCGCGGTGAACTGCGCTGCGGCACGATCGACAGTTGGCTGTTGTGGAACCTGACCGATGGCGCGGTACATGCGACCGATCATAGCAATGCGTCGCGCACTCAGTTGTTCGATCTCGATCGGCTGCGCTGGGACGAGGATCTTGCCGCGATCTTCGACGTGCCGCTCGCCATGCTGCCGCAGATACTGTCGTCGGATGCCGCGTTCGGCACCGTCGCGCCCGGCATCACCGCGTTGCCGCCGGGCACCCCGATCCATGCCATGGTCGGGGACAGCCATGCCGCGCTGTTCGCGCACGGGATCGAGACCCCGGGCAGCGGGGTGAAGGCGACGATCGGCACCGGCAGCTCGCTGATGACGCCGACCGACGGGCGGGTGCGCTCGGCGCACGGCCTGTCCGGCACAATCGCGTGGAGCCGTGGCGGCGTCGTCCGCCATGCGCTCGAAGGGAATATCTCGGTGTCGGGGCAGGCGGCGGCATTCGTCACGACGCTGCTCGGGCTGACCGACGAAGCGGGGCTGACGGCGCTGGCGGCCACCGTCGCCGATGCCGGCGGAGTGACGTTCGTCCCCGCGCTGGCCGGGCTGGGCGCGCCGCACTGGCGACCGCAGGCGCGCGGGCAGATCGGCGGCATGACCCTGTCGACCCGCCCGGCGCACGTCGCGCGCGCGACGCTGGACGCGATCGCCCTCCAGATCGCCGACGTGCTGGTCGCGATGGAGGCCGATCTCTGCCGCAGCTGCGCCACCGTGTCGATCGACGGCGGCGCGGCGAAGAACCCGTTGCTGGCGCAGCTTCTCGCCGACCTGACCGGCCGGTCGATCCTTCGCCCGCATGCTGCCGAAGCCAGCGCGCTGGGCGCGGCACGGTTGGCGGCCGAGGCGATGGGACTGGACGGTGCCGACCTGCGACTGACGCCCGAGGCGGTGTTCGTGCCCGCGATCGACGCGCCGGCCCGGGCGGCGATGCGCGCCCATTGGGCAAGCGCGATCAAACACGCGGGGTGACGCGGTGCCGGGCCGGGGATCCCCCCGGCCCGGCCTGCCGTCCTACGCCGCCTGCCCCTCCATCTCCGCCTCGAGTTCGTCGAGCGACTTGCCCTCGTTGCGCGGTGCGCCGAGGTAGCCGATCAACCCGCTCAGAACCAGGAACCCGGTCAGGATCCAGGCCAGCGTCTGGAATCCGGTCGCCGTCAGCAGCGGCACGAAGAAGCTGAAGATACCCAGCGTGATCCGCACGATCCCGAACATCAGCCCCTGCGCCGTCGATCGCAGCAACGTGGGGAACATCTCGGCGCTCCAGAGCTGGAAGAAGGATTGTGCGCCGAACCCCTGGCCGATGCTCATCAGCACCACATGGAACAGCGCCATCGGCAGCGTCAGCGGAAAGATCGCCAGCAGCGACATGCCGATCACCTGGACGATCGCCGACACCAGGAACAGCGTGCGCTGGTTAACCCGGTCGGACAGTCGCATGAAGATCAGCCAGATCGACAGCACGCCGAGCAGGAAGCTGAACGACTGCACCGCCACCGCCATCGCCTGGCTCTGGTTGCCGACCGTGCGCAGGATATAGGGAAAGAAGAAGCCGTTGGTGCCCGCCCACAGGTTCCACATGCCGTACATGCCGATCAAAAACGCCATCGGCGCGATCCACTGCCTTGTCATCAGGTCGCGCAGCCGCGCGGGCTGCGCCGTCGGGCCGGCCGCCGGTGCCTTGTCCGCCTGCGCATCCAGCCAGCGTTGCGATTCCTTCATCCGCGATCGCAGGAAGGTCAGCGCCACCGCCAGAATGGCAAGGTGCGCGAACACGATCCGCGCGCCGAGCAGGCCCAGCGGTTCGAGCACCAGAAACATCAGCAGCACGACGACCGGGCCCAGATACCACAGCACCTGCGCCACGCCACTATGCTTGCCGCGCGCGCCCTTTGGTGCGGTTTCGGCGATCAGCGACCATGATGCCGGAATATCCGCGCCGACCGCCAGCCCGACGAGGAAGAAGCCGATCAGCACCATCCATGCATTCATCGCGAAGATCAGCCACAACATGCCGAACGCATAGAACAGCATGTCATATTGGTAGATCTTCTTGCGCCCGAACAGGTCGCACAGCCGCCCGCCGACGAACGCGCCGATGCCGGCGGAAATGGCGTTCGGCCCGAACGCGCCAATCAGCCCGACGAAACCGGGGCTTAGGTCATAGGCCTGCATCCACAGTGCGAGCGCGGCCGAACCCGCGACGATGGATCCGGCATCGATATAGTTGGCAAGCCCGGCCAGAATCGTGTTCTTCCAGTCGTTTCGGTCGGAACCGATTCCTTCCGCGATTGCGCCTTCCATTCCCTCTCCCTTCGATTCTATATCATATGACGACATATGATAGTATGAGTTGCGGCGCAATTGGAGAGCGATGGTGACGGTTTCGCGAAGGACCATTTTGGGCGGTGCGGCGGCCGTGGCGACGGCGGCACTGACTCCGGCTGCCGCGGCCGGGAACCCACAGCGGGTCGAGCGCTGGGGACTCCACGAGATCGCGCTCGCCGGCCCGGCGGGCGGCAACCCGTTCGACGACGTGACGCTGAGCGCGACCTTCGCGCTGGGAACGGCACGGATCGCGGTGCCCGGCTTCTACGATGGCGATGGCATCTATCGCATCCGCTTCAGCCCGCCGTCGCTCGGGCGATGGACGTGGACGACGGCGAGCAACGTCGCCGCGCTCGACAGGCGAAGCGGGACGGTGGAGAGCGTGCCCCCGTCGGCCGGCAACCACGGCCCGGTGCGGATGACGCGCGACGGCTATCATTTCGTCCACGCCAACGGCACGCCCTATCGTCCGGTGGGCACGACCGCCTATTCGTGGGCGCTGCAATCCGATGCGCAGTGCGCCCGGACGCTGGCGACGCTGAAGGCCGGACCGTTCAACAAGATCCGGATGTGCGTCTTCCCGAACGTCGCATCGGTCGCGACCGATCCGTTCGTGCGCACCGGCGGGGGGCCGCGCGACTGGGACCCGACCCGCTTCGATCCCGCCTATTTTCGCCGGTTCGAGGACCGCGTCCGCCGGCTGGGCGAACTGGGGATCGAGGCCGACGTCATCCTGTTCCACCCCTACGACAAACTGCGCGGCTATTCGGCGATGCGGCGGTCGGACGACGAACGCTATGTCCGCTACGTCGCAGCGCGATTCGGTGCGTATCGCCATGTCTGGTGGGCGATGGCCAACGAATATGACATCGTCGAGGACAAGACGATCGCCGACTGGGACCATCTGTTCGCGGTACTGGTTGCCGCCGATCCGCACGACCGGCTGCGGTCGATCCACCAGCTCAACGTCTATTACGATCACCGCAAGCCATGGATCACCCATGCTAGCATTCAGCACGGCGCGGCGGTGCTCGACGACGGGCGGGTCCATCCGCACCGCAATTTCGCGCAGAAGGCGGTGATCTTCGACGAGGTGATCTACGAGGGGAATTCGGACAAGCGCTGGGCGCGGCTTACCGGCGAGCAACTAGTCGAACGTTTTTGGTGGGGCACGCTCGGCGGTGCCTATGTCGGGCATGGCGAGGTTTTCACCGATACCGGCAATCCCGACCAGTCGTGGCTGGGGCAGGGCGGCAGCCTGCGCGGGACCAGTCCGCCCCGGTTGGCGTTCCTGAACCGCATCCTCGCAAGCGTACCGTCGCCAGGGATCGATCCGATTCAGCAATTCTGGGACTATCATCTCGGCGGGCGCGATTTCACTTGGTATCTTAAATATTTCGGCAACAGCCGCCCGACGCGCTGGGACGTCGTCCTGCCCACACGCGCTGCCAATCCGCACCCCGATTACCGGATCGACATCCTCGACACATGGAACATGACAATCACACCGGTGGAAGGCGTGTTCCATATGGTCCAGCGCGACGAATACGACAGTCACGACCCTGCGCGGCCGAGTATTGTTCTGCCAGGGAGCCCCTATATTGCGCTACGTATAATGAAAGTGTAAAAATTCGCTAGACATTCCACGAATTTTTGAAACCGGTTTATTGCTAGGTGTACTGTGTATAGCCCGATAATATACGAATCACTGGAGTCACAAAATTAACGATCGTCAGTATTGGGTTTGGGAATTACGGATGTAAGGGCGGCAATTGGAACGGCTCGGAGCGACCGGATGATCCTAGGCATCGTGGACAAAGGGTAGCCAGAGCAGGACTGATGCGAGGTTGACGAAGCCGATGTAGGACTCTGCCGTTTTGTCGTAGCGGGTTGCGATCCGTCGCCAATTCTTAAGTTTGTTGAACAGACGCTCGACCTGATTGCGCCAGCGGTACTTGGTCCGATCATGCGCAGCCGGTTTACGACGGTTGCGCCGAGCCGGTATCACGGCCTCAATGTTCATGCTGGCCAGGGTGTCGCGAACCGCGTCGCTGTCATAGCCTTTATCTGCAAGCAGAGCGTCGATCCGGTCGGCGATCATGCGCATCAATGGTCCAAAGCCTTGCGTGTCGTGTGCTTGGCCCGGTGTCAGGACAAAGGCGAGCGGGCGACCTCTGACATCGCAGCGGGCATGGAGTTTGGTGGTGAAGCCGCCTCGCGATCGGCCAAGCGCCTCGGCCGCGCCAGTCCCTTTTTTATGCCCACGGCACAATGATGCGCCCGGACAACCGTACTGTCGATCATGTCGGCCCGGCCATCGCGTTCGACCGCGCCGGCCAGCGTCTCCAGCATGGCCTCGAACACGCCTGTCGTCACCCAGCGACGATAGCGGCGGAACACGCTGTTCCACTTGCCATATTCCTCCGGCAGATGCCGCCACTGCGCACCCGTCCGCGCAATCCACATCATACCTTCGAAGAAGGGCCGGTTGTCACCAGCGGGACGACAGCCTCGTCCACCCTCGGCCGGTAGCAGCGGCCCGATCAGCGACCATTCCTCATCCGGCAAACCGATCCGCCCGCCCAAGCCTGCCTCCAAATGGCAGCCTTGAATCAGTGGCACATCCCGCCGTCAAGCTTTGTCCACGGTTCCTAGTTCCATGGGCACATCAGAAGATTGTAGTTTTTATAAAAATTCTTCCAATACAGTGCCATAAAATTGTGAATGCGTGAATTTTGGTCGTGATGAGTTCACTGACAATATGAAAGAATGCCCAAAATTTGGCAGGCCCATACAAACATGAATGGCCGGTTATAGGTCGAAGCATTTCTATTTATGAAATGGCTGATCCGGAATGATAACGACCGCATCACCAACGTTCGCGCCTTCCAACTCAACCGCACTGAGCAGCTGCGGGCCAATCCAACAATCGAAGCGTAGACAGCGGGTCAGCCTTGAAAATTATTAGAAGCGGCAATGCCTACTTGCTGAAATATCACCGTCGTCCGGCAATCTGCCATACCGCCACCATATCAAAACCCTAGGATATAGCCTGAGCGGGTCGGCGATGCCGGTCTTGTATCACTACCCAAGCAGTGTATCCCTGTTGCGGGGACTCAAGACATTGTGGGGCAGGGGAGCAGGATGCGGCGATCGGTGAACATGGCGTTGGCACCGTGCGTGTTGCTTGGCGCGTGTGGCGGCGGCGGAACCAACAGTGCGGGGTCTGTACCAATCGCGGTAACGCCGACCCCCGCCCCGACCAACACTGTCATTACCGATCTGAAGGCGAGCCAGATATTTTCAGCTAACGGCGCGAGCGTTGATACTAGTATAAATCTGTCGGACCGTTTGGTGGAAAAGGCCGCATCAACGACATCGACCGTCAAGGTCAGCTACGACGCCGTCGCCAAATCCTATACGATCGAGACCGCCGGACGCAGCGCCATCTTTACCGCAGCGCAGGGGCAGAAGACCGAATTTCCCGGCGAAACACGGTATACGAACAGCGATAGCGCGCAACGCGACTATCTCACGATCGCAACGCAGCCTTACAACGGCAGCAAGTCCAACGCATATGTTGCGCTGGGATATTGGCAGCGCAATTCCGTGTCTTCGACGACGCAGAATACCGTTTTCGATGCCTTCGTCTTCGGCTTGGAAACGGCGGCAACCGCTGTGCCGCGTACCGGTTATGCCGGGTATGAAACCGCGGCATTCGGTTTCATCACCACGCCTGGCAAGGAACCGAAGGCATTCACGGGTGCGGGTACGCTGGACGTCGACCTGAGCAGTGGTACGTTCCGGTCGATCAACATGGTCGGCGAATATAGCCTCGCCAGCAACTCCTACGGCAGCGGTGGCGGCATCGAACTGGTTACTACCGGTCAGGTCGGCAGCGGCAACAGTTTGTCGGGCAACGTCTACTATGCCGGCTTCGACGGCGTGGTTTCGGGAACGATGAACGGGCGTTTCTTCGGTCCGTCGGCAGAAGAGGTCGGAGCCAGTTTCTCGGCTACCAATCGTTCGGGAGCGGCGGTTACGGGGACACTGACCGGGCAGCGAGATACCACTAGGGCTCCCGTATCGTTGACCCTGACCAACATCGTGGCCGCGACGTCGCTTCCCGCCCCTACGGCAACGTGGACCACGGCGACGAATACGTCCCTCTCGCCCCAGTTCCGCGGTGCCATTGGCTATAACGGGCTGCCCAACGGATTTTCAGCACCGGGCAACCTCCAGCTGACGCCCGATGGCGGCTTCGCGTACCGGCCGTATGACGGCATGGTGTCGCCGTATCTGTTCGGGCCGGCGAATCGTTCGGCGACGCAGCGACCGAACTTTGCCAGCTACGATTTCACGACCGATGGCAATGCATCGCATGTCGACATCTATCGACCTGCGATGACCAGCAGCGGCGAAATCCAGCTGACCTATGCGGGGTTCGGCATCTGGAGCGTTCCGTTCCGTAACGGCAGCTTTGCGGAGGTCCGCAAGTTTTTTGCCGCCTACGGCTTCGAAACACCGGTCAAACTGCTGGCTGGCCGGACGGGCACCGCCAGTTATGACGGGATCGTCTATGGTTCAACGGCGACGACCTCTGGGGAGACGATAGATGTCGGCGGCACATCGCGGTTCGCGGTGGATTTCAGCAATCAGCGTTACGAAGGGGCGCTGATGCTGACCGGTGTTCCGACCGGCGGTGGTACCACGACGTCACTTGGCACCTGGACGTTTTCGGACGCAATTACCGCCCGTGGGATGAACGCCGCCGCGCTCAATCGTGCGGGCGCGACGACCGCCGTGAACATCGATTTCAGCAATATCGCACCGCGCTTCTACGGTCCCGACGCCCAGGAAATCGCAGCCACCTTTACGATCCTCAACAACGGCAATTTCCCTGCGGATATCGGCAGCACTGCCATCTCCGGCGTTACCGTCGCTAAAAGACGCTGATGCTCCTGCTCTGGCTGGGTTTTGCCGGTGTCGTAACATTGGCGGGACAACCCGATTCCACGGAGCAGGTCCGTGAGGGCCTGTCGGCGGCACAGATATTCGCCGCAGCCGACGCAGCGCAGGCGGCAGACCGGACCGACGATGCCGTCCAGCTCTTTGCCGCGCTGGAACATGATCCCGATCCCGAGGTGCGCGCCGAAGCACGGTTCCGCAAGGGAATGATGCTGTCCGGTAAACAGCGGTACCGCGAGGCGGCCTTGGCATTCCGCGCTCTGCTTGACGAGAAGCCTGATGCAGCGCGGGTTCGCCTCGAACTGGCGCGTGTGCTGGCGGCACTGGGGGACGATGCCGGAGCCCGACGCGCGGTGCGGCAGGCGCAGTCGATCGGCCTGCCTGACGCGGTCGCGGTAACGGTGGACCAGTTCGCCCTCGCGCTGCGATCGTCACGCGCGCTGGGCGGTGCGGTTCAGATCGCCGTTGCACCCGACAGCAATATCAACCGCGCGACACAGGCGCGGACGCTGGACACCGTCATCGCGCCGCTCACCCTGTCGCGCGACGCCCGCGCCCAGTCCGGCGTCGGATTGCGCCTTGCCGGACAGGGGTATGGACGGATCGCCGTCTCTCCCGGCCTAACGGTGCTGCCGCGCTTTTCGACGCTCGGAAATCTGTATCGCCGGTCGCAGTTCAACGATGTAGCCGCTTCAATGCTGCTCGGGCTGGAATGGCAGCGAAAGCAGGATAGACTCAGTCCGTCGATCGGCAAGACCTGGCGTTGGTACGGAGGGCATCCTTACGCCCAGACCGACAGCCTGTCCTTCGACTGGATCCACCCCATCGGGCGGCAGAACCAGATGGTCGCCCATGGCGGTGCCGAACGGGCATCGTATCGGGCCAACGACCTGCAGAATGGCGGTCTCTACGATGCATCGATCGGGTTCGATCGTGCCGTCAGCCCGAGGACGGGATATGGCCTGCGCCTCAGCGGCTATCGGCAGACGGCTGCCGATCCCGGCTATGCTGCGGCTTCCGCCGGGGTCGGGGCGACGTCGTGGTTCCAGATGAAGCGGGTCGACCTGACCGCCGATGTCGGTCTCAACCGACTGGAAGGGGATGCGCGGCTGATCCTGTTTACCGATCGTCGGCGAGAATGGCTGCTTTCGACCTCACTCGGCGTCACGCTGCGGCAACTGACCGTCCGGGGCTTTGCGCCGCTGGTGCAGGTGGGTGCCGAGCGAAACTGGTCGACGGTTGGCCTGTATGACTATCGACGCACGACCGTGAAACTCGGTGTGGTTCGCGCGTTTTGATCCTTTGGTTGCTGGCCTGCAAAGCAAGGCAGTGGGAGATCGCAAACAAGTCGCTACACTGCAAGCAGGGTCCGATTGATGACTGCCGGTCAGGTCAGCGACTACACCGGCGGCAGCAATGCTGGGTGGCCTGCCCAAGGCACAATGGCGACCTAACGACCGCGGCTACGACACCGACTCGTTGAGGAAGGCGCTGCAGGTCAAGAGCATTCAGCCCTGCATCCCGAGCCGCAAATCGCGCAACGAGCCCGTCAGTTACGACAAGCGCCGCTATCGCCGCCGCAGCCGCATCGAAATCTTGATCGGACGTCTCAAGGACTGGCGGAGCGTCGCTACCCGATACGACCGCTGCCCAACCGGCTTCTTCTCTGCCATCACCGTCGCAGCCGCCGTCATCCTCTGGCTGTGATCAACGAGTCCTGACCCTGGGAAAGTTACGGAGAAACGCGATGAAGATCGATCTGTTGTACCGGCCGCGCCTGAACGATCTGCGTCCAGTGGTTCCAGCGAGCGAAACCCTGCTCCCGTTTGACGCAGCAACGGTTCGAACGTCGCCCAACGCATATTTTCAGGGCAGACAAGGGTATCGTGCCGATCATCTGGGCGAATTTGTCGTACCGCTACCCAGCGCTTCCGCAATCGCGGATGATGTCCTGCCCATTGTGAACAACCCCGACGCACGCCTCGACTACGAGCATTTCTCGATCGTCATGTCTCGGAGTCGTCGTTTGGCGCTATTCACTGGCGTCAATATCGATGGAAGCGCAAGCGTATCGGTACCACGCGGCGGTGATCCCTGGGCATTTGACGGCCGCATCCCCGAGGATGCGCAAGTCGGCGAGGCGCTGTACGCCAATAACGATTTCGACCGGGGACATCTGGTTCGCCGGGAAGACCCGAACTGGGGAACGACCGCCGGTATCGCCAACCGGGATACTTTCCACTTCACCAATTGCGCACCGCAACTCTCCGCCTTCAACCAGCGGACCTGGCTCAGCCTTGAGGACTATATCCTCGATAACACCCGCCGCGTCGGCGAGCGGGCGAGCGTGTTCACCGGCCCGGTGTTCCGTGCGACCGACCCCCTCTACCGCGGCGTTGCGATCCCCTTGGCCTATTGGAAAGTCGTCGCCTTCGTCCATGACGATGGGCGCCCATCGTCAACCGCCTACCTGATCGATCATGACGTCGACCTGACCGAGCACACGCTGCTGTTCGGCGCCTTCAAAACATATCAGCGGTCGGTACGCGCGATCGAGGGTTTGACCGATCTTGATTTCGGCATGCTGCACACCTTCGACGGCTTTTCGAACGAAGAAGCGGCGACCGGTGAGAGCGTCCGACGGCTTATCACCGGCCCGGGAGACATTTTGGCCTGATCCGCGAAAAAACATTGTCCTACAAAGAACATAGCTGGAACACTGGCTCGCGGATCAACTATGGAGTCGGAAAAATGCCCGACATGATCGACGGTCCGATGCTGGTCGGCATCGCGGCGCTTATCACCAGTATCGCCAATATCATCGCCGCCCTGCGGCGCCGCGACCCACCGCCGGATCGGCCGCGATCGCGCCGCTTGCCCCGACGAAGAAACGAAAGGCAAAATCGCGGTTTACAGGCATGATGTCCGCTGATCGCAAGGAGATCGCCATGGGCCGCCGCATCAATGCCGTTCTGCCGATACTGACCCTAGCGTCGCTCGTCTGCGGCTGTGCCACCAATGCCATTCGGCTGGACGCAGCAGGAACGGTGCAGGCACAAAGCCGCGAGGCGGTGACGGCAACGGCCAGCTATTTCGATGCCATCGAGCAGCGTCGACGCGAAGCTGCAGCAGCACTCGTCGCGAGCGATTCTAGCTGCCTGCCGGTGACGCCACTGCGTATACAGGTGCCCATCGTGCCCGACGCACCGCCCGCGCCGTTATGCCTGTCGGCCGAGGCTCCGATGCAAGGCTATGCCGCCTTCGACATCGATATCGGCAGCAACCCACGCGCCGTGCTGGAACCGCGCATTGCCCTGATCGCTGCGATCAGCGACTATGCCGACGCCCTTGCCGCCATCGTCGAGGCACCGAAGACCGATGTATCAGCGGAACTCACCGCCTTTGCCGATCAGGCCGACCGACTTGCCCGCTTCACGAACTTCGTCGCCAGCACCGACCTGCCGAACATCAACGCCGCGGTGGCGAGCGAGCAGGGCCAGAGCCTCGTCGCGCTGATCGCCTTCGCCGACGATCTGGCGCGCGAAGCCCGGCAGGTACGCGATGTTCGCGCGCTGGTCCTCGAACGTGGTGCCGTCGTCGATCGGGCACTGGCATCGCTGTCGGTGCAGGTCACCGCATGGGGAAAAGGGGCGGCACGCAATGCCGACGACCTCTACGGCAACGCCCTGTTCCGAACCTATATCCGCAACCGCGCGACCCTGCCAGCCGACCAGCGCGAACAGTTGGCCGCCCGCATCTTCGCAGCGCGCGAGGCAGCGAAGGACGGGCCGGTACGCGCCGCGCGGGTCGCGGACGCGATCGACCTTGCCGCCAAGGCGCAGGCGGGACTGCGCGACGCGCTGGCCGGCCGCCTGACACGGCAACAGCGCCGCGCCGCCGCGCAGCTGAACATCGAGCGTATCACCCGAGCGCTGGGCCTGATCGCATCGCTCGCAACCCCCGCCTGAGGAGGACTCATGACCAACTTTCATCAGGCCCGGGACGCAGCGGACACGCTGATCGACCAATTGCAGGCGTTCACCGCCAATCCACGCTATCTGCCGCGCTTCTTCGACACCTTCTTCGGCCTGCGCACGGCGCTCGGTAGCGCGCGCGAGCGGTTCGTCGGATCGCACGGGACGGAAGACGGGGATCGTCCGCTGTTCGCCACGGTTTTCGACCGCTGTGGTCAGGCGACGAAAATGGGCGTGGTCCTCGTCCCCGATGACGCCGCGGTTTCGCGCTATGCCACGACGGTCCAACGGGCGATCGCGGCAATGGACGGACCGGGCGTGACAAGCGCGAGGCCCGCGCTGCGCGGGGCGCTTCGGCTGCGTGCCCCGTCGACGCGGGGGGCATTGGCGGGAACACGGTCCTCTCCCGTCGCCGAACCCTATTATACCAGCCTCGTAAAGCTGTTCCCGGTCGAGGCGGTGACGCTCTACCCGCTCGCGATCGGCATCGCCGCCGGTCACGCGGTTCTCCGCCTGATCCTGATCGCCGTCATCATACTCTTCATCATGGCGCTTCGCTGGTTCGCGACACAGGACGAGGAAGGGGGCAGCGGCGATATTCTCGCCATCGTCGTCTCGGTCGTTTCGTTCGTCCTGTACGCGGCTTCCCTGGGCGGCTTCGGGTATCTGCCGGGCGGCCCCGAACAGACGGGGCAGTTTTTTGCCTTCATCACGGTCATGTGGGTCGCGCTGATACCCTTTACGGTGCGCCGCGCCCGCCGCTGACCAAATCCACAGGAGATACGATCATGTGCACCTCCGTTCATCGACACTCGCTGCACTGCATCCTTCCGCCCTACATTCTTTCGCGGATCGCCGAGAACGGCTCGCCGGAAATGCGTGCGTTGGCGATCCGCAGTCTGTTGATCGATCCAACCATCCGCATGGTACGCGCCAGCACTGCTGGCCCGGTCGTCGGCGATATCGCCCGCCGCCGGGCCGCCGCCGGTAATATCCTGACGCCGAGCCCGCTACGGACCATTCGCGACGCGGCCGGCGAACCCGAGGCGCCCGGCGCGACCGTGGTGCGCCGCGAGGGTGACGGACCGACCGGTGATGTGGCGGTCGACGAAGCCTATGACGGCCTCGGCGCCACGTTCGCCCTGTATTGGGGGGCGTATCAGCGCAACTCGATCGACGATGCCGGCATGCCGCTCGACGCGACGGTCCATTACGACCAGGATTATGACAACGCCTTCTGGGACGGAACCCAGATGGTGTTCGGCGATGGTGACGGCGAATTGTTCAATCGCTTCACGATCTCGCTCGACGTCATCGGCCACGAACTGACCCACGGCGTGACCGAGAAGGAGGCGGGCCTCGCATATTTCAACCAGTCGGGGGCGCTGAACGAAAGCATCTCCGACGTGTTCGGCAGCCTCGTGAAACAGCGCTTGCTCGGGCAGACCGCGGATCAGGCGGACTGGCTGATCGGTGCCGGTCTGTTGACCGCCAGGGTAAACGGCATAGCGCTTCGTTCGATGCCGGCACCGGGCAGTGCCTATGACGACCCGGTCCTCGGCAAGGATCCGCAGCCCGCGCATATGGACGATTTCGTCCGCACGAATCAGGATAATGGCGGGGTCCATATCAATTCCGGCATTCCCAACCGCGCCTTCTATCTGGCGGCGACGTCGATCGGCGGAAACGCGTGGGACCATGCCGGGCGGATCTGGTACAATGCGCTGCTCGACCCGAATACGAGAGCCAACACGGACTTTGCCGGCTTCGCCCGCGTTACCATCGACGTTGCAGGTCGTTTATACGGGTTGGGAAGTCCTGAGGTGGCCGCAGTCGCCGGGGCGTGGCAGGCAGTTGGAGTGATTGGATGACGACGGACAAGGCCGATGGCGAACCGGTAACGGGCGAGGCCCGCTTACGGATCGAAGGCGGCCTTGCCCATTTTCCGGGACTTGCGAAGGAGCACACGGTCTGCTTCGGCGATCTCACCAGCCCCCAGCGTGCGGAACTTGCCGAACTTGCCGACCAGGCCGGGTTTTTCGACTGCGCACCGGCCGAGAATCGTGCGCAACCCGACGCACGCACCTATACGGTTGGGCTGACGATCGGCGAACGAAGCCGCGAAATCTGTGTTGCGGAACCGATCACCGATCCGGCCATGGCGAAGCTGGTATCGGTCGTGCGCCGGTTGAGCAAACAGCGGGGTGACGATCGCAAGCGGTGAACCTTGGGGTCTTCTCTTCCTACCTGCCGTAGAGATGGGCATCCTCCCTCGGTAGCCGCCATTTCGCTGATGGCCGAAGGAACGCCGTGCCACTACCGGTCGCTCGGATCAGTAACATCCGATCCGCCAACGTCCCGCAACGTACGAGCGCTCCTGCGCCCTGCCGATCCTGGTCGATGACTACGCAACTGGAACCGCACCTTCTTCGCGCGGAAATCGAGCGAGACGCGGCGGAAATTTCCCATCAGATCGGTTCCCAGCAGCATTGCCGGCGCTTCACGAAGGCCGAACAGCCGAAATGGAGGCAGGTCGGCGAACCCGATTAGAACGTCGCGCATGATGACCCGGCCGACCCTGATTTCGGGCACGATCATCAACGGCACCAGCAGGGTTTCTCCGGTTACGCTGACCAGCGTAGCCGACGATGGTTCAGATGGCGGGCGACGGCGACGCACCAATACGTCACGAAGCGCTAGATTACCAATCGTCAGCTGTGATCCAGTGTCGACGACGGCACGTATGTCGACCCCATTCGCGCGGGCCTCAGTCAGGATCAATTGTCCGCCGCGACTGCGGGCGGTGACGACGATCTCGTCGGCCTGCACCTTTGCCGGGCGGCGCGTATCCTCGACCGTGACGGTGTCGGCTTCGAAATCGAGCATCAGCCGCTGTCCGCGCAGGGCATCGATCCCAATAATACCGCGCGCGCCAAGCGACGTTTCGGACAGTATCGGTGCGACGATGTTCTCGACCGTGCCGCTGCCTAGGCCCAACCGGGCGATGCGTACCGTCTCGCGTCTGCTTGCCCCGGCCACATCATGCAACGTCACGGAACACCCTGCAGGGAGGCCGAGCGTGCGGGCCAACCTTTCTCCGATGACCGATCGATCGGCTCCACTGTCCACGACGAACCGATAGGGACCCGAGCCGTCGACCGTTACGCCAACGACCATGCGTGTATCGATCTGTTGCCCCTCAATCGCGTCGCCGGAAACTTCCAAACGATCATCGATCTCCGCGTTGCCGAGCGTAATCGGAGGATATGGCGAGGAGGATTGCCCACGTTCCGGTAAGGCCTGCACACTGATCGCAAGCGCGCTGGCAAGCCCGACAAGGCAGCAAGCAACCATAGCTTATGTTAGCATCACGCAGGATCGGGCACTAGCGGCGTGATGATGGCCAATTTCCAGTCATCTGAAGCCGCCTGCCCGCTTTCCGATTTTTGACATCCGTTTCTTGAGGTTCAGCCAGCGGCTCCGTACCTACCGCGAAGCGAACTGTGGAAGATGCCTGCCGATGATAGCCGATCACGATGGAGAGAATGGGATGATCTTCAGCCGGCGCGCGTTGATGGTTGGCGGCGTGGCGGCGTTTGGGTTCGCCGGACACGCTGGCGCGGCCGTGCCCAAACGCACCTTGAGCAATCCTTCCGCCTCGGCCGAGGCAAAAGCGCTCTACCGGTATTTGTGGTCGATCTACGGTCGCAAGACGCTCACCGGGCAGCAGGAGTCTCCCGGTAGCGAGCGTGACGAGTTACCGTACATCGAGCAGCAGACGGGCAAGCTGCCTGCCGTGCTGGGGCTCGATTATATTCACCCGCAGGACAATGCCGGTGTCAACGCACGCGCAGCCGAGTGGCATCGCTCCGGCGGTATCGCCTCGATCTGCTGGCATTGGGGATCACCAGAGGTCGGCACGGGGTATGAGAACAGCAAGAAGGACTTTGACGTCGCTCGTGCGCTGATCCCGGGTACGCCGCAGAACCGGGAGATGATGGCTCAAATGAAGGAGACCGGAGCGCTGCTGGCCAAGCTGCGGGACCAGCGCATTCCCGTGCTGTGGCGTCCGTTCCACGAATTCAGCGGTGACTGGTTCTGGTGGGGCAAGCACGGCCCGGACGCATTCAAGGCGCTTTGGCGGCTCATGTACGACACGTACACGCGGTCGATGGCGCTCGACAATCTGATCTGGGTGCTGGGTTGGGCAGGGCAGAACGTCGACGCGGCCTATTATCCTGGCCGAGCATATGTCGACATCGCTGGTGCCGACATCTACGCCAACGACCATGGCGCACTTGCTCCAATGTTCGGGCAGGTGAAGCAGATCGTGCGCGACACCGTACCCATCTGCCTTCACGAAAACGGTCCGATACCCGATCCCACCTTGCTGGGGCCTACGGCGGACTGGCTATGGTTCCTGACCTGGCATACTCGCTGGCTGAAGGGCGCCGATCAGAATACCGTCGAACAACTTCGAAGCTACTACGCGTCCGATCGATATCTCACGAAGGACGAATTAAGCCTTTCAAAGCGACGGTAGCCGATGCTTATCGAATTCGCATGCGTAAGAACCGGATAACGGTAAGCGTTTCTCCAACGACGCCAACTCGGCTTCTATGTAAAGCAACCCGGTCTAAATCCAGTCGTTACTCTTCCTCAATAACGGCCACACCCCATGGTGCCAAGTTTAGGCTTGCGCCGCTCACTACCTTTTGTCCGTGCAGCAGTTCAATGCCTGCGCGAGGAGCAGTCATGGTTTGCGGATTGGACGAATAGTTGAGGACATAGCGGACCATATGGCCGTTCGTAAGCCTACCACCACGAACGATCACTGGAAAGCGTGCCCCCGGAACCGACGGCATGACACCTGCCCGCGCGACCTCGGCTGCCACGATCTTTTCCGCCAGCGCATCGCTCGGCATGAAGCCGACATAGCTGACCTCGCCCTTGCCCCAGTTGTTGCGGGTCATCGCCGCTGCCGCCGGCCATGACGGATGTTTATACCGTGCGACCACCTGTGCGGTCGTGGGTTTCAGCATTTCCATCCACCATCGCGGCGCATTGTCCACGTCTGCGACCTCGAACGGATTGTCCGCCAGCTTGACACCGACGGGGATGGTGAATTCCTGGTAGGTGACGCCGGCCGCCTCCGCGATCGCGCCTGGCTGCGTGGCATAGCGGACCTTGGTGTTCTCGTCCGAAAAACCGCTCTTGAAGGTGTAGAGCAGATGACCGCCGCGCCGGGCGTAGTCGTTGAGCCGGGCAATCTCGGCATCACTGGCCGCGTAGAGCGCGGGCACGAGGATGAGCTTGTAATCGTCGAGGCTGGCGGTGCTGTCGGGCGACAGGATGTCGGCCTCGACGTTCATCCGGTAGAGCGCGTCGTAGAAGGGGCGAACGACCTGATTATAGTCCGCGCCGTCGGGTTTGAACGCGTCGAAGGCGGTCTGGGCGGCGTTGCTGACATAGACCGCCACCCGGTTGCGCTTGGTCATCCCGGCAAGCTTCGGCCCGAGCCGGGCGAAATCGGCACCGATTCCCTTCGCTTCGGCGTATGCCGCGTTGGGCTTGTAGTCCTGCGACAGCAGCCCACGCCAATAGGTCTCGATCGCGTTCGCAGTAGTCGCCCAATGCCAGTATTCGACCATCTGCGCGCCGGAGGCGAGATGGCTGAACGCCTGCAACCGCAGCTGGCCGGGATACGGTGTCCAGTGCGGAAACCCCTGCGCCTGCGTCTCCAGCACCAGATAATTCTGCCCGTTCCGCATCGAGCGAGTCACGTCGCCGCCGAAGGCGATCTCGACGCCGGTCAGCTTGTCCTGGCTCGGATGATAGATGTCGATGCCTGCAATATCGAGCGGTCGTGCGGCCTTCCAGTGATCGACCTCTGGCTGGATTCCGTAAGAATGACCGCGCCAGCCCAAGTCGAAATTCTGCGTCAGGAACTGCCCGGGGCGGGCATGGGCGCGCACCAATTGGGCCTGCCACGTCAGGAAATCGGTGACGAGGCTGCGCTGATAGGCGGCGAAGGCACCCGACATGCTGGCGTTGATCGACCCGTTGGTCGACGGGAAATCCTCCCACCGGTTGATCCGGTTCGACCAGTAATCAAGGCCCCATGCCTTGTTCAAAGCATTGAGGTCCGGCCACTTCAGCCGGATCGCGCGCGCAAAGGCGGCCTGCACCGCAGGGCCGCTGGTGTTGTAGGCCTTGGTCTCGTTGTCGAGCTGGTAGCCGATTACCGCCGGATGGTCTTTCACGTGATTGACCAGCGCGACGATCACCCGCTCGGCCGCCGCACGATAATCGGGATCGGTGATGTCCATGTTCTGCCGCGGGCCGTACTGCGCACGGATGCCATCGGGGCGAACGACCAGCACGTTCGGGTGCTGGCGCGCGAGCCAGGTCGGCACGGCATAGGTCGGCGTTCCCACGATTACCTTGATGCTCTGCCGGTGCATCGCGGCCAGCATCCGGTCGACATGACGGAAGTCGAACACCCCGGGCTGCGGTTCCAGCGTGCCCCACGTCGATTCCGCAATGCGGACGACGCTGATCCCGGCCGCCTTCATCATCCGCGCATCGTCGTCGACACGGTCGACCGGCGTATATTCATCGTAATAGGCGACGCCGTACAGGATCGTGTCTGGCATCTGCGCCCGCGCCGGGCCGGCGGCCGCCATGGCAACAGCAATCGACAATGATCGTCCGATGGCCTTCATCATGGATATTCCTCTCCTCGATTGCGTCGTGCCGATATTTTTTCAGCGTTCGGCCTGACCTCGCCTGACGTGACGTTAGAGCATTTGTCCGGTGCTGCCGAGTTCGGTGGAAAGCCCGGCAACCTTCGCCGCGGACGTACTCACCGCCGCAGCATAAAGGCCAACGGCATCCTCTACGGACGGCTGTTCCTGCTCGACCAGCGCGAGGGATTCCGAGAATGCCGATGCCACCCGACCTGCTATAGTGCGAGAACGGCCTGTAGCATCGACGATCCGGTCGAAACGAGAATCGGGTCGAACATAGGGAGGATGGCGCAATGGCGTCGATGAACCGTCGCAGGATGCTGATGACGACGGGTGCCAGTGCTGGCGCTGCGATGCTGGCGGGTCCGGCAGGCGGCGCGGGCAACGGACGCCTGCGGGCGGTTGGACTGCGGACCGCGAGTCTGCAGGACCCGCTGGCCGTGGGCGATGTGCGGCCCATGCTGTCATGGCGTGTCGAGGGCCCCGCCGGTACGCGCCAGACGGCGTTCCACGTCCGGGTGGCCGGCGATCCCGCGATATTGGCCTCGGGCCGGGGCGATCTGTGGGACAGCGGACGGGTGGCGGATGCGACCTCAACGGGCATCCGCTACGCCGGCGCGCCGCTCGCCGCCCGCAGGCGCTGCTTCTGGCAGGTCCGAATCTGGAACGAGGCCGGCGCCGCCTCTCCCTGGAGCGCGCCGGCCGCCTGGGAGACCGGGCTGTTGGCCGAGGCGGACTGGCAGGGACGATGGCTGGCCGCCGAGGGGGCGGAGGAGCGGGACGATCGCCTCGCGCCGCCGCCCTGGACGAGCGCGCGCCTGCCCGACGACAAGCGGCCGGCGCGGTTCCGTCTCGGCTTCGCCAGCACGGCGGGTGATGCCGTGCTGGTGGTCGATACGCGCAGCCGGCTGACCGGCCTGCGGCTCGACGGGGTGCCCATCGCCGTTCCGGGCTGGCATCCCGACGCCTATGGCGGGCCGCCGGCGGCGCGCTTCGTCCTGCCGCTGCCGGCCGGTCGGCACGAACTGATCGCCGAGGTGGCGGCGGGGAAGGGCGATGGCGGGGCGATCGCATCGATCGCGGCGCAGTTGCGGCTGCCCGCGACGGCCGGTGAGGTCCGTCGCATCGTCGATGGCTGGGAAGTGGCGGACGCTGCCGGAGGATGGCAGGCTGCGCCGATCGACCCGCAACAGCCGCATTTCGCTTGGCCGCCCACACCGGCGCGGCTGATGCGCCGGCAGTTCGATCTGGCCACCGTGCCGCGTGCCGTGCGTCTCCACGTCGCGGCGCTGGGCAGCTACCGCATCTGGATCAACGGCATCCGGGTCGGCGACGATGAGCTCCAGTCCGAGCCGGCGGAGTATCGTCGGCACATCCCCTATCGCACCTATGACGTGTCGCGCCTGTTGCGGGCCGGCGAGAATGTGGTCGGCGTGATGGTCGGCGACGGCTTCTATGCCAGCTATCAGGCACCCGATGGCCGCTACGCCTATGGTCCGGCCCCCCGCCGGCTGCGGCTGATGATCGAGACCGCGGGCAGCCGCGAGGGCGCGCATGTCGTCACCGATGGCGAATGGCGGCACCACGAAGCGCCGATCACGATGTCGGAGATCTACGCCGGCGAGGACCACGACCGGCGGCGCTGGCCGGCGGGCTGGGCGTCGCCCGGCTTCGATGACGACGCATGGCTCCCGGTATGGGATGCGCCCACCCCCGATGCCGCACTGGCTGCCCCGCTCGGACCGCCGATCCGCATCACCCGCACCGTTCCGGCTGCGACGATTCGTCGGATCGGTCCGGACTCGCACATCGTCGACTTCGGACAGAATTTCGCTGGCCGCGTGCGCCTGTCCGTGACGGGGCAGGCCGGTCGCGAGGTGGTCGTCACCCATGCCGAAATCCTGACGAAGGAGGGTGCTCTCGACCGCCGCAACCTGCGCGTCGCCCGTGCCCAGGATCGCTACGTCCTTGCGGGCGAAGCGGGGGAGGTGCTGGAGCCCGCTTTCACCTTCCAGGGCTTTCGCTACGCCCGGATTGACGGCCTCGACGACCTGACCGCCGCCATGGTCACCGCGCTGGTCGTTTCCAGCGATCTGCCCGAGATCGGCACCTTCGCCACCGATCAGCCGGTGGTGCAGAAGCTGTGGCTCAATACGCTATGGAGCCAGCGGTCGAACTTCCGCGGCAACCCTACCGACTGCCCGCAGCGCGACGAACGGCTCGGCTGGACGGGGGATGCGCAGGTCTTTTGGGACACGGCGGCATTCAACATGGATGTATCGGGTTTCACGCGGTCGTTCACCCGGATGCTCCGTGACGACCAGGCGGCGAACGGTGCGTTCCCGATGTGGTCGCCGTCTCCCAAGGGGCTGGGCTGGGGAACCGACACGCCGACGCCGGGCTGGGCCGATGCCGGCGTCATGCTGCCCTTTGTCGATTATCTGCACACCGGCGACCGGTCGGTGGTAGACGACAATTGGGCGGCGATGGCCGCCTATTGCGACGGTATCCTCGCGACCAATCCCGACGGCATCTGGAACAAGGGGCGTGGTGCCGATCTGGGGGATTGGCTGGCGCTGGACGCCAAGTGGCCCGGCGACGAGACGACACCCAAGCCGCTGATCTCGACCGCGATGCTGGCCCGGTCGCTCGACCAGATGGCGCAGATGGCAATGTGGACCGGACGCGCCGATGCCCGACAATGGCACCAAAAGGCAGCACGGACGCGCGCGGCATTCATGGCCGCGTTCGTTGGCGCAGATAGCACGGTCGGCAACGGCAGCCACACCGGCTACATCCTCGCGCTGCGGCTTGGACTCGTGCCGGATGCGTTACGCGCTCGCGCGGGGGAACGCCTTGCCGCCGAAGTGATCCGGCGCGGTCGGCTCCTGACGACCGGCTTCCTTGGCACGCCGCTGGCGCTCGATGCGCTGGTCGATGCGGGGCACGCGCCGCTGGCGTTCGATCTGCTGCTGCGCACCGGCTATCCGTCATGGGGCTATATGGTGACGCGCGGCGCGACGACGACATGGGAACGCTGGAACAGCGACGTTGGCGACGTATCAATGAATTCGTTCAATCACTATGCGTTCGGGGCGGTCTGCTCGTTCCTTTACCGCAGGATCGGCGGGATCGAGCCGATCGAGCCCGGTTTCCAGCGGTTCCGCGTCGCCCCCGTCCTCGACCCGCGTTTCAGGTCCGCCACCACCTCGCTCGACAGCGCGTCCGGCAGGATCGTGGTGGCGTGGCGGCACGACGGCCGACAAGCGTTGCTTGACCTCACCGTACCGGCCAACACCGTCGCTCAGGTAGTGCTTCCCGGCATCGATGCGCTGTACGGGTCAGGACGGCATAGGGTTGCATCGGTACCTCTTCGGTGAAGGGTGCATTGCTTAGAACAGCCACTTCCTAGGAGTAGCACGGATGCAAGCGCCGGAATTTTACGCTGGCGTTGGCGACGATGCGATCTTTCAGGTACGGTGGGTTTCCCACGCGAGTTGTGCGTAGGCCGGAGGTAAGTTTTACATAATATCTCTTATCGAACTGGTAAAGTGTAGGCGCCAGATACAAACGACACCACTCCGCTAGATAGACACGGCACTAATGGTGTTGTCCAGCAGGTCGCCCCGAGAACCTCATCAGACATCTGGAGAAGCCGCTAAAGTTCTGCGTACCGCTGCCGCACTTAGAGGCCCGTTCGATCGGCTTCTAGATCGGCCCGCACCTCTACGCGCAAACTTCCGTCGTCCGTCGGAAGTAGACGACCATGCAGTCGATGGCGGGAACTAAAGGGCTCAAGGCCGAGGCGATCGAAGGGGAAATGGCGCGCGTTGCGGAGAGCGCGATCGAGCCGCCTCTCGCCAAGCTGGAGGGAGCTACAGGTGACGGTGTCGACCCTGAGGAGTGACCATTCAATCATGCCGAGCACGGCTTCTCCGCTCACAAGACCGACGGGTCGGTGTCAGAACCAAGTTGTGAAACCTGCAATCTTAATTCGAGACCAATGCGACGCATTGACCGGCGTTCGACGTAGTGAGCAGCCCCCACCGAGTGGTCCTGGTTGTTAGTTAGTGCATTGTTGTCTCCGCCGCCATTGCCGGGCGTAGGTGGAGCGAAGCGGAACCGGAGGCCGGCAATGGCGGTGTCACCGCTTCCGGGGCCGGTGGACGGTAGCCCAGGCTGCTGTGTGGCCGGATGGTGTTGTAGTGACGGCGCCACGCCTCGATCAGCACTCTGGCTTCGGTGAGGCTGTAGAAGATCTCACCATTGAGCAGTTCGTCGCGAAACGACCCGTTGAAACTCTCGTTATTGAGCTGCTGCCGGTCTGGTAGACACGAGGTTAAGCTACCTGCGCCTGCCGCTCGAAGTCCATGGGGCTGAGATAACCCAGGGTCGAGTGGCGTCGCGTTGGAGCTACCTGCGCCTGCCGCTCGAAGTCCATGGGGCTGAGATAACCCAGGGTCGAGTGGCGTCGCGTTGGA
>NZ_LMKP01000014.1 GCF_001421715.1 Sphingomonas sp. Leaf22 | reverse complement strand
GAGCTTGAACTCGCGGCTGAACTTCCGTCGTTGCATCTCCATCCTCCGGTTCCGAAAAACACCTTATCTCGGTGTCCACGAAACCGGCAGCAGCTCACTACGACCGGCCCTGACGCTGTCGGAGCGGGCACCTCAAAAGATTGAGGTGTTTGGCGGGTTCGAGTCCCGCTCATGGGTCCGCCGACGCCGAATAGCGGACACTGCACATTGGCGGTAAGGTGGTTGCAGGGGGATTCGACAGGATGCTGATTGTTGGACTCTTGCTGATCGCTTCTGCTCACAACGTCACGAGCGGGCGGGACCTACTTGCGGCCTGCAAGGAGCCGGGCTTCGATACATGGTGCGATGGCTTCATCAAGGGGTTGATGGACGCAGCTTTTGTGAAGGAAAGCAAGGCGAGTGAACGTTCATGCGTAGTTCCCGAACTCGGCATGCGGCAGCGCCGCACGCTGATGCTCGAGCATCTCAACCAGCACTCAGACCAGTGGGAGCTGCCGGCTGCGACCGTGGTGAACCGTGTGATCGCGGCGAACTGGCCCAATTGCGCTTGAGGCTCCAGGCTTAGACGTCGGCTCTCCACCAGAACCGGCCACTCCTGAAAAACCATTCCGATCGAGAAGATTTTCGACGTCAGACTATTATTCCGACCATCGTCGGAACGGACCCCAAGCATCTGTTTATAAACATCCTTTGGCCGACCCCCGCCTGTGCGGGAATATGGTAAGGGGTCGGCGATCGGTACGATCGCGGCAGACCCCGGGAAATAGCGGGGAGCCAAACCGGCCAGTGCCGGTTTTCGGGGGGTATTTTCCCTCTGTATCGGGATCGGCCTCATGAAAAAGCGTACCGGATATGTGGCGGCGGGCGCGTTTGCCGCGGTCGTGCTCGGCAGTATGGTCGCCATCGGCTATGTCGAGGACAGGATCGGCCCGCGATCGGGGGATCGGGCGGCGCTCGGCAATCCCGTGTCCGAACGACAGATGCTGGAGCGTCGGCGCGGGCGGGTGGCCGAGGCCGCGATCGTCGGGACGACCGTGCAATAGGGTGGCGACGGCGCGGCGCAGGCCGCCGCGCGCCGTCCACCGCTCCCTGAAACCCGGCTTGCCATCATCGCAACCACGCCGACGAAGCCAAACCGCCCGTCCCTCGTTCCGCCCTCGAACATTCGAGGGAATTGCCATGAAGATCGCCGATCTCATCACCGACACGCTGATCGCCGCGGGCATCGAGCGGATCTGGGGCGTGACGGGCGACAGCCTGAACGCGATCAACGACAGCCTGCGCCGGTCGGGCAGGATCGAATGGATGCATGTCCGGCATGAGGAGGTCGCGGCCTTTTCCGCCGGGGCCGAGGCGGCGGCGACGGGCAAGCTGGCGGTATGTGCGGGCAGCTGCGGGCCGGGCAATCTCCACCTGATCAACGGGCTGTTCGATTGCCAGCGCAACCGCGTGCCCGTGCTCGCCATCGCCGCGCATATCCCGTCGAGCGAGATCGGCCTGAACTATTTCCAGGAAACGCACCCGACCGAGCTGTTCCGCGAATGCAGCCATTTTTGCGAGATGGTGCAGACCCCCGAACAGCTGCCCGAACTGCTCCACCGCGCGCTGCGCACCGCGATCGGGCAACAGGGCGTGGCGGTGCTGGTGATCCCCGGCGACGTCGCGCTGAAGGCCGCGCCCGACCATGCCCGCGCCGGTTTCGCCACCCCCCTGCCCCCGCGCATCGTGCCGCAGACCGGCGAGATCGCGCGGCTTGCCGACCTGCTCAACGGGTCGAAGGCGGTGACGCTGTTGTGCGGGGCCGGTGTCGCGCACGCGCATGACGAGGTCGTGGCGCTGGCGGCGGCGCTGCAGGCCCCGATCGTCCATGCCTATCGCGGTAAGGAATGGATCGAATGGGACAATCCCTATGACGTCGGCATGACCGGGCTGATCGGCTTTTCGTCGGGCTATCACGCGATGATGGAGTGCGACACGCTGCTGATGCTCGGCACCGATTTCCCCTATCGCAACTTCTATCCCGAAAAGGCGAGGATCGCACAGATCGACCGTGACCCTTCCGCGCTGGGGCGGCGGGCGCAGATCGATATCGGCATCGTCGGCGACGTGCGCGAGGCGGCGGCGCTGCTGACCCCGCAGATCGCGCCCGACCGGTCGGACCGCTTCCTGACCAGGGCGCGGGCGCATTATGCCAAGGCGCGCGAAGGGCTGGACGACCTCGCTACACCGCGCGACGGCGACAAGCCGCTGCATCCGCAGTTCGTGGCGAAAGTGGTCGACCGCCTCGCCACCGACGATGCGGTGTTCACTGCCGACGTCGGCACGCCGGCGGTGTGGGCGGCGCGCTACCTGACGATGAACGGGCGGCGGCGGCTGATCGGATCGTTCAACCATGGGTCGATGGCGAACGCGATGCCGCAGGCGCTGGGCGTGCAGGCGGCGTATCCGGGGCGGCAGGTCGTGTCGCTGTCGGGCGATGGCGGGCTGACGATGCTGATGGGCGACATGCTGACCGCGGTGCAGATGCGGCTGCCGATCAAGATCGTGGTCTTCAACAATTCGACGCTGGGCTTCGTCGAGCTGGAGCAGAAGGCGGCGGGCTATATCGACACCAATGTCGCCCTCAAGAACCCGGACTTCGGCGCGGTCGCTGCGCAGATGGGCTTTTTCGGCGCGCGGGTGACGCGGTCGGACGAGTTGGAAGCGACCCTGCGTGCCGCCTTCGCGCATGACGGCCCGGCACTGGTCGACGTGGTGACCGAGACGCTCGAACTCGCCATGCCGCCCAAGATCCAGGCGGAGCAGGTCAAGGGGTTCAGCCTCTATACGCTGCGCGCGATCATGAGCGGGCGCGGGGATGAAGTGGTGGAACTGGCCAAGGCGAATTTGTTGCGGTGAGGGTGGCGGTTGGCGGCGGTGCCGGTCGCGCTCGTCGCGATCCGTACGCGTTCACCAATGGGCAGAGGTGGTGGGGTTTTTGCAGCATGGGTAGAAAAACAAGCTGTCGAGGTGTCGACATGTCGGATTGATGGTCGGTCGAAATGTCCCGTTTCGCCCGATCGCGGACCTACTCGTCCACGCTGTCGTCCAAGGGCATATCGACGAAATCGATGTAACGCCCTTTTATGGCGCCCCCCTGCCGAGCTGGTGCTAATGCTGCTGGGACACCCCGCCATGCGCTAGACTGGAAGTCTTCGGGAATGGGGCCGATGTCGGGATCGATACCTAACGCTTCAAGTTCGTCAAACCAGCGATCTCGCAGAGATGGCGGGAGGCGTTCACCGCACCATGGGCAGAAGAACAGCGTCTGTCTGGCTGCGCCCGCTTCGACCCAATAGACATCATAGCGCGCGTCATAATGCACCGTTTCCCAGTCATTTTGGGGATGGACATCCATGTGCCCTCGGCTTGGCCGTTGATCGCTCACTCGAGCAGCCTAATCGAACAGGCGCTGATTGGGAATGACGGTTTCCCACCAAACCTCGACGTCCTCGGAGCCTCGCATACACGCCACGTTTCCCTTGGGCAGCAGCCTGTCGAAGATATCGTGCCCGGCACTTCGAAGATGCTCTGTTTCGACACCTAGACAGCTTGACCTGTCGGCATGTCGACACGTAGATATCCCGACATGCCGACAATAGCCATCATCAGCCAGAAGGGCGGCGCGGGAAAGACGACGCTCGCCCTGCACCTCGCCGCTGCCGCACAGGCGAGCGGGCGCGTCGCGCTGGTCGTCGATACCGATCCGCAGGCGACCGCCAGCCAATGGGCGTCGTGGCGTGGCGAGGCACCGCCCGAGGTGATCGACAGCCCCCCGCCCCGCCTCGCCGCCAAGATCGCCGCCGCCAGCGCGCAGGGGGCCGAGGTGATCGTGATCGACACCCCGCCGCATGCCGACAGCGCGGCGCGCGCCGCAGTAGAAGCGGCGGACCTCGTGCTGATCCCGTGCCGGCCCAGCGCCTTCGACCTGTCGGCGATCCAGACCACCGCCAAGCTGGTGCAGCTGCTGCGCCGCCCGGCCTTCGTCGTGTTCACCGCCGGCCCGCCCAATGCGCCGCGCGTGTATCAGGAGGCGGGCGAACTGGTCGACAGCTTCGGCACCCCGCCCTGTCCGGTGCTGCTGCCCGATCGTGCCGCCTATCGCCATGCCAGTGCCGAGGGGCGCACGGTCATGGAGAGCGAACCTGCCGGCAAGGCGGCCGAGGAGGTTCGCGAACTCTACAAGTGGACATGTCGACAGCTCGACATGTCGGCCCCCCGTTTCCGGAAAGTCAGCCCATGAGCCGCAAACCGTCCTTCGCCAATCTGCGCGATCGCACGACCCCGCCGCCCCCTGCCCCGGCGGCACCCGCGCCCGCTACGGCCGTCACGTCCGATGCCAAGGGTCCGGCGAGCCGGCAGGGCCGCAAGCAGATCGCCGGTTTCTTCACCCCCGACATGTCGCTGGCGATGCACATGCTGGCGCGGCGGCAGGACCGCAGCCTGCAGGCGCTGATGGCCGAGGCGTTCAACGACGTGCTGCGCAAATATGGCGAGAGCCCGATCGGCGAATAGCCTGTCGACGGCTCGACCTGTCGACACGTCGATCAATCCTGCTATGGTCGGTGCGGCGTACGAACCGAAATTTCCGCCCTGTGCCGATCGCTGCGATGGACAGGGCCTGTTTGAGATTGCAAGAAACCGTGATGGACATGTCCCGCGAACTCATCGCTTATGCGATCATCGGTGTCGTCGCGCTGATCGTGATTCCCTGGGCGATCGTCGCCTATCGCCGCCGCCAGCGCCGCCGCCTGCGCCAGCGCGGGATCAAACGCTACGGCCATTGATCGTCGACCTGTCGACACGTCGATGGTTCGACAGGTTGGTTTGCCCCTGACCTGGGTGACATGCATGGAACGGGCAAGAAACTACGCTTAGCCCGTCGGAAAACCCGTGCAGGCGCATCGTCGCACCTGCCGGCTATCCGACAGGGATTGCCGCCTATGCTGCGCAAGGAAAACGGCCGGTTGCCTGGTGGTGCCGCTGAACGACGGCGAACAAGTGTATTCAGACAGGTTCGAGCGTCCCAATTTCCCGTCGATCCGGCACCATTTCGGGAAAAGGCGATCGGGAAAATGATTTGGGAAAGCCCGCCTCGGTGGCCGTGATCCGACTTCACAGGGGTGCCATTGTTCTCGATCGACCTTCCAAAACGGGACGACCCAACCGCTAAATTTGCCCCGTCTCCACCAGTCGGCCGAGCAATGCGTTCACGCGGGTCTGCCATCCGGGGCCGCTGCCACGCAGATGCTCGACCGTCGCAGCGTCCAGGCGAATTTTGACTTCAACCTTCGGCGTTTCCAGCTTCGGCCGACCGCGCCGGGAAGGCGTCATGCCAGCCATGAAGTTAGCATCCAGCGGCGGGTTGTCGTCGTGAAGATCGGGATTAAACTTGGTCATAATAGAACCTTACCTCATGCTTCTCGGCGGGGCGTAGGCTGATGGCGCGCACCGCGTCCTCGTGAGAGCCTTCAGTGAACACCAGCACGTGCAGGCGATCACCGATCAGACCGAGGGCGACGAACCTAACCTCTCCGTAATCGAAGCGATTATCTTCGCGCTCCAAGGTCGTATCCCAATCGAATCCTTCCGCCGCGCTCAGCGACACGCCGTGCTTGCTGGCGTTGAGGCGATCCTTGGCAGGGTCGAACTCGATCTCCATATATTTTTGTACACCTGTTTAATGGCGGTAGCAACGATTGTCGTGCACCCGAAAAATCATCCAATGGGACTGTCTTGGCCGTCTCACGGGCTGTTCGTTTCCGGGAAAGCGACAGCGCGCAACACGCTCCACAGCATGTCACGTTGTTTGGAGGCCAACTAGCTGGCACACTGTACTCGTCTTCAGCGATTCCGTTTTGGGAAAGATGAGCGAGATAGTGTTCTTCGTCCTGTTTTGGGCAAGCTACGCGGCTTGGCTCGCATTGTTCATATGGCTTGCATGGACGGGCAAGGTACGACTGCTTCTGCTACTTGGCGCAGTTATGCTTTTGGGATTCGTTATAACCTGCGCGACTATGCAGACGGAAATTGCTGAACCCAATCGCAATCACAGCGGCGATATGGGTTACGGACTGATCGCGTTATTTGCAGCGGCAGTGCTGCTTGTTCCACTTGGCCTTGCCGCTATCACTTATCCCGTCGGCCGCCTCTGGAGCCGCTAACAGCCTCTTTTCCCATTTCTCGATCTCAATCGGGACACCCAACGACACGCTGACGGGGCGCGAGGCGGTTAGCCTAGTCGCGATGCTCGATATCGTCGCCGGTGATCGCCACCCACGGCTGCTGCATCTGTTCCCACCCCGATACCGTCGGCGGGGGAAAGGCGGGGTCGGCGAAGGCGCCGACCGGGATCGCGATCTGCCCCGGGCGGGTGTCGGTGGTGTAGGCGACCGTCGATCCGCAGGTCGCGCAGAAATGATAGGTCGATCGCATCCCGCTGCCGCCGCGTGCCGACCAGCGCTGGGTCGGGCCGTCGAACGATACGCGATCCTCGGCAAAACGGGCGTCGACCGCAAAGGCGCTGCCGCTGCGCCGCTGGCAATCGTGGCAATGGCATACCGACACGCGCAAGGGGTCGCCGGTACAGATGGCGCGGACCGTGCCGCAGCGGCAGGTGGCGAGCCGCCGGATGGTGTGATCGGACGGCGGATCGATCGGCCGACCGATCAATTCGCGGCGCACCAGCGTTCGCCGCATCTGGCCCAGATCGCCGGGCGGCAGGGCGCTGGCCTGCGGCGGACGGCCGGACGGGGTCACCCGCTCGTGCGTCGTGCCGCTGTCCGGCCTGTGCGCTTCTAGCCGGCGGTGCTCCACGGGCGGGTACGATCCTCGTTACGATACCGTCCTATCGTAGGCGTCGCCCCCCTGCCCGGCAACTGCCATCCCATAGTCGTTACCGCCATTATCACGATAATTTGCAGAGAGATGCAGTCCTGCATCAGCCAGCAGCCCGCGATAGGCGGTTTCGCCCAGCGATCGCGACGTCCGACCGGTCAGCGTGTCGCGCCACGTACACGCGATGCGCGGTGCCCCGAACAGGAAGCGACCACCCGGTTTCAGCACCTGTCCGACCCGCGCGATCAGCGTCGCCTGCGCGGTTTCGGGGAGCAGGAACAGCAATCCGATCGCGACCGCGGCATCGAACCGGCGGTCGAAGAAGCGGCTGTCCTCGACCGCCTCGCACGCGGCATCGGCATGGGGCAGCGCACGGCGAAAGGCGGCGAGCAGCGTGGGTGAAGGGTCGATGCCGGCGACCCGATGGCCGGCGGCGGTCAGGGTCGTCGCGACCGGCCATCCGCTGCCGCAGCCAATGTCGACGATTGCCGCACCGGCGGGCAGGGTGGCGGCCCAGTCGCGGACGACGTCGCTGCCGATGGCGGAGCGGGCGGCGACGTATCGGTCGGCGATTGCCTCATAGCCGTTCGACCTGTCGGTCATTCGACATCCCGACGTGTCGACATGTCGGGAAACGGTGCCGGTGTTTGCTGGAAGTGACGGCCGATCATTCGACAGCTCGACCTGTCGACATGTCGGACAGGGTCAGGCGAAAGCACGTCACGCGCGTGTCGAGCAGCATCAGCTCGCCGCCATGCGCGCGGGCGATGCGGCGGGCGAGGGTCAGGCCGATCCCCGAACCCCCCGCCTTGTCGGTGTGGAACGGGCGGAAGATGCGGGCGCGATCGGTGGCGGCGATGCCGCTGCCGCTGTCGCGGATCTCGGCCAAAAAGCCGTCTTCGGCGGTCAGGGTCAGCGCGACCCGCGCCGGCGCGTCGGCGGCCAGGGCGGCTTCGGCAGCGTTCTGGAGCAGCGCCCACAGCGCCTGCACCATCTGGTCATGGTCGATCTGTGCGGTGCCGCGGCCATCGGCGGTGAGCGCCACCCGGTCGCCGAACCGCCCGCGGAACAACCGCGCGAGATCGACGGCCAGTTCGTCCAGCGCGACGGGGGCGGGCACCGGATCGGGCAGGCGGGCGAGCTGGCGATAGGCGCGGGTAAAGCCCTCCAGCCCCTCGACCCGGCGGGCGAGGGTGGCGAGGATGTCGCCGAGCATCGCGTCGCCCCGGCGATGCGCCGTCATGGCACTGTCGGCCAGCGAGACGACCGGCGACAGGCCGTTCAGAAGCTCGTGGCCGAGAATGTCGATCATCTCGTCGCTGGCGCGTTCCTGCGCGGCATGTTCCTCGGCAGCAATGTCGATCAGCGCGGCGAGGCGGGTGTCGGGGCCGAGCGTCACCGCATCGATCCGCCAGCGCCGCCCGGCATGGCGCAGGTGCCGCGCGTCGGGATCGGTCAGGGCGGCGGGCGGGGCGATCAGCCGGTCGTCGGCGACGAACAGCGCGCGCGCGGCGCGGTTGATCGCGCGGACCTGCGCCGCATCGATGCGCAGCAGCGGGACGGGCACCTGATCGAGCAGCGCCGCGATCGGCAGCGTGTCGTGCGGCGAGGTGCGCGGGGCGGGGGTGGCCGATGCCCGGCGCAGCGCGATCCAGCACCCCAGCGCCAGCGCCCAGACGACGATGCCGAGCGTGCCGAGCAGCGATCCCCAGATGCCCGCCTGCCACGCCAGCACGAGGGCTGCACCGCCAAGGGTGAGGGTGACGCCCGATCCGAGCGCGGCGAGGGTGCGGCGGCGTTCGGCGGTCAGCATGGGGCGTGCGTTCCAAAGCGATGCCGTACGCCGGTGGAGGCGAGTGCGCTGCGAACGCCACGCGCTCGTACCCCGGCGGGGGCGAAACCCCTGTGCAAGCCACCAACCCGTACCCCGGCGCAGGCGAGACCTTTGCGAAAGTACCTTGACCGTACCCCGGCGAAGGCCGGGGCCCAGTTGGGGGACGTTGGTACCCTACGGAGAAACCTTCCCAACTGGACCCCGGCCTTCGCCGGGGTATGAGGTAGGAGGTGCCGATCCCTGCCCGTACCCCCGCGCAGGCGGGGGTCCAGAGACAAGCAGAGCAACGGTTTGTGCGTGGGGCCCTGGACCCCGGCCTTCGCCGGGGTACGGGGGAGGAGGTACCGATCCCTGCCCGTACCCCCGCGCAGGCGGGAGCCCAGAGCCAAGCAGAACAACGCTTTGTGCGAGGGGTCCTGGACCCCCGCCTGCGCGGGGGTACGCCCGACGATCGGCAATCGGGACGTTCGCAAAGGTCTCGCCGGCGCAGGGGTACGCCGGTGGACGGGGGGGCACACCCTACAACCCATGCCGCGCCATCCGCCGGTACAGTGCCCCCCGGCTCAACCCGAGTGCCGCCGCCGCATGGCTGACATTGTGGCGATGTTCGCGCAGCGCCGCCTCGATCACCGCGCGTTCGTTTTCGTCGAGGTCGAAGCGCGCGGGCGCGTCGGCGGCGACCATCGCCACCGTCTCCGGCGCCAGTAGCGCGGTGTCGATCGCGCCGCCATCGCCCAGCAGCACCGCGCGCTCGATCGCCGCCGCCAGCCCGCGCACCTCGTCGGGCCATGGTCCGCGCAGGATGCGGGCTTGCGCGGCGGGGGTGAGGGTCGGGACCGGCCGCCCATGCCGCGCCGCCGCCATCCGCAGGAAATGGCGCGCGAGCAGCAGCGCGTCGTCGCCGCGCGCGGCCAATGGCGGCACCGCGATCTCGACCGTGGCGATGCGGCGAGCGAGCGCGGGCAGGATGCCGTTCGCGCGGTCGGCGATGGCGATGCAGCGCGTGGTCGCGGGCAAGTGTGCCAGCAACCGCGCCTGCGCCACCTCGCCCAGACGATCGGGATGGCGCAGCAGGATGGTCGACGTGTCGACAAGTCGACCCCATGCCGCATCGTCGCGCAGGTCGATTACCGGCATCGTCGTCCCGGCATCGGCCGACGCGGCGTGGAGCGCGGCGGCGGTCAGCCCGCGCCCCGATCCGGCCGGACCGGTCACCACCACCCCGGCCCGGGTCGGGCCGATGCGGCGGATCAGGTCGCGCAGGGCCGCCATCGCCGCACTGTCGCCCAGCAGCCGCGCCGGTTCGGTCGCCATCGGCTGCGCCACCGCCGCGACCGGGGTTCGCGCTCGCGCGGCGGTGGCGATGCGGGCGAGCAGGTCGGCGTTGCGCCACGGCTTCATGATGAAATCGCGTGCACCGGCGCGCATCGCCTCCACCGCGATCCGCACGCCGCTATGCGCGGTGATGACCACCACCGCCGTCCCCGGATCGTCGGACAGGATGCGTGCCAGCAATGCCAGCCCCTCCGCGCCATCGGTGCGTCCGGCGGCATAGTTCATGTCGAGCAGCACCACGTCGTAGCGTCCGGCGGCGAGCCGCGACAGCGCCTCTTCGGGCGTCGCGGCGGCATCGATCCGGTGCCCGCTGAGGCGCACCGCCAGCGCGATCGATTCGGCGACGCTGGCATTGTCGTCGATCAGCAGCACGGTCAGGCCGCTTGACGCGCCCGCCCCCTGTCCATTTTCGGACAGTGCGTCCGGACATGGACGGTCACTTGCCGGCAGTTCGGATGAAGTTCGTTCGTTTGCAGGCACTTAGGATTTTCCGCCCGGATCGGTGACACTGTGTCCATGATGACCGAACCGACCGACGGCGCAAGCAGCACGACGACAGGGCAGGGGAGCGCGCCCGGTGCCGCCATGGACCGCCGTGTTGAGAAGCCCCGCGCGCGCTGGTGGCGGCGGCGTCCGCTGTGGATCGCGGTGGCGGTGGTGTTGGCGGCGGTCGCGTTGTGGCGCTTCCTGCCCGCCGCCGGATCGACCGATATCGATGCCGACCGGATCGAAACCGGCGAGGTGACCCGCGCCGCATTCGACGATTACCTGCCGGTGCGCGGCACCGTCGCCCCGCGCCTGACCACGCTGGTCGGGGTATTGTCGGGTGGGCAGGTCGAGACATTGCTGGTGCAGGACGGGGCGATGGTCGCCGCCGGACAGAAGCTGGCGACGCTCGCCAATCCCGAACTGCGGCTCGAAGTGCTGACGCGCGAGGCGGCGATCGCCGGCCAGCTCGGCGCGGTCGCGGGTGAGGGGCTGGGGATCGAGCGCAGCCGGCTCGACCGCTCGGCACAGGTCGCGCAGGCCGAATATGATCTGATCAAGGCGCGCCGCGACCTCGCCATCCGCCAGCAGCTGTTCGACAAGGGCATCGTGTCCGAAGCGGGCGTCGCCGGCTATCGCGCCGAGGCCGAGTATCAGGCGCGCCGCCTCGCCCAGCTGCGCAGCGGTGCCGGTACCGAGGCGCGGATCACCGCGACGCAGGGCGCGCGTCTGGCGGATACGCAGGCGCGGCTCGCCGGCAATCTCGCGGCGGTGCGCGGCGGGCTGTCGGCGCTGACCATCCGCGCGCCCGCCGCCGGGCGGCTGACCAACTTCACGTTGCAACCGGGGCAAACGCTGAAGGCCGGCGACCCGGCGGGACAGGTCGACAGCGAGGGGTCGTGGAAGCTGGAGGCCGATGTCGACGAATATTATCTCGGCCGCGTCGCGGTCGGGCAGCGCGCGCGGGCGGACGGCGCGACGCTGACCGTCAGCAAGGTGCTGCCGGCAGTGAAGGACGGGCGGTTCCGCGTCGAACTGACCTTCGACCGGACACCACCCAACCTCAATCGCGGCCAGACCATCGATATCCGCATCACGCTGGGCGCTGCGTCCAAGGCGGTCGTCGCCCCGGTCGGCGGGTGGCTGGCGGCGGAGAATGGCGCGTTCGCCTTCGTGCTCGACGCCGATGGCACCCACGCCACGCGCCGCCCCGTCAAGATCGGCCGCCGCAATCCGGAAGTGGTCGAAATCCTGTCGGGGCTGAACCCCGGCGACCGCATCGTCACCAGCAATCTGTCGACCGTGAAGGGCGACACGCTGAACATCAACTAGGCAACATCAACCAAGGGGGCAGGTCTATGATCCGTCTAGAGAATATCCAGCGCCGCTATGTCTCCGACGAGGTCGAGACGACCGCGCTGGCCGATATCAACCTGCACGTCGAAGCGGGCGAGTTCGTCGCGATCATGGGGCCGTCGGGCTGCGGCAAATCGACGCTGCTCAACACGCTCGGCACGGTCGATCGCCCGACCGGCGGCAAATATTGGTTCGGCGAGCGCGATCTGGCGGCGCTCGATGAAAAGGACCTCGCCAAATTCCGGGGATCGACGCTCGGCTTCGTGTTTCAGAGCTTCAACCTGATCGACGAGCTGACGATCGAGGAGAATGTGGCGCTCGGCCTCGCCTATCGCAGTGATGCCGGCGATCGGAAGGGGCGGGTGGCCGCGGCGATGGACAAGGTCGGCATTGCCCATCGCGCCCGCCATTTCCCGCACCAGCTGTCGGGCGGGCAGCAGCAGCGCGCGGCGATAGCCCGCGCGATCGTCGGCGATCCGAAACTGATCCTGGCGGACGAGCCGACCGGCAATCTCGACACCGCCAATGGCGAGCAGGTGATGAACATCCTGATGGGGCTGAACGCCGACGGCGCGACGATCGTCATGGTCACCCACTCGCCCGCCCATGCCGACATGGCGCGGCGGCGCATCGACATGCTGGATGGCCGCATCGTCGCCAGCGCGATGCGGGCGATGTGATGCGCACGGCCCAACCTCAATTCCTGCGTACCCCCGCGCAGGCGGGGGGCCAGGGCCACACTAACTACCCTTCACGTTTGCCGCTCTGGATCCCCGCCTGCGCGGGGATACGGCCCCGGGCCGGTGGCAGCGTATCCTCCATTCCCTCCCGATCGGAGACCACGCCCATGAAACCGCTCCTCACCCTCGCGCTGCTCGCCTCCGCCGTGCCGACCCCGGCACTGGCACAGGGGGCGACGCGCAGCTTCGCCGTTGCCGATTTCGATCGCATCGACCTGCGCGGCTGCGATCATGTCGTCGTCACCTTCGGCGCGCGCTTCGCGGTGCGGGCACAGGGGCAGGCGGGGTCGCTGGCGGCGATCGGCGTCGCGGTGCGTGGCCGGGTCCTGACGCTCCTGCGGGCACCGGGCAGCTGCGACAGCCGCCGGAACAAGCCCGCCGCGACGATCAACGTCACCCTGCCGCGCCTTGCCGTCATCCAGACGAGTGGCACCGGATCGGTCCGCATCGCCGCGCTTGACACCCCGACGTTCGAGGCACGGATGCGCGGTACCGGTGCCCTCGCCATCGACGGCCTGCGCACCACCCGCGCGACGATCGACGTATCGGGCACCGGCACCGCGACGCTGCGCGGGGTGCGTGCCGCGCGGCTGTCGCTCGACCTCAGCGGCACCGGGCGCATCGTCGCCGATGGCCGGGCGGACGCGCTGGCGATCGATGCCAGCGGGACTGGACATGTCGACACCTCGACACTCACCACCGGAGCATTGTCGGTCGATGCCAGCGGCACCGGATCGGTCCGCGCGCAGGTGAATGGCCCCGCCACCATCGACGCCAGCGGCATCGCCCGCGTGACCGTCACCGGCCGGCCGCAATGCGCGGTGTCGCGGAGCGGCATGGCCCGCGTCACCTGCGGCTGATCCTGGGGGAACATCGATGAACCGTTTCGGGCTGCTGTCGCTCTATCGCTCGCTTGTGCGCCACAAGCTATATGCCGCGTTGAATATCGGCGGCCTCGCGGTCGGGATCGCAGTGTTCCTGATCCTCGGCCTCTATGTCCGGTTCGAGACCAGCTATGAGAAATGGCTGCCCGATTACGACAAGGCCTATGTCGTGCAGACGGTGTGGACCATGCCCGACAATCCGACCAGCGGCGCCTATGCCTATACCATGGGCGGGTTGCTGGATCAGTTGCGCGAGGACTTTCCGGGCACGGTCGGCACCCGCATCAATGGTGGGGGGGAAGGCGCCGGCACGATCCTGACCGACGGCCGCGCGACCAAGGTGAATGCCGCGCAGGTCGATTCCACCTTCTTCCGGGTATTCCCGCTGCCGCTGGTCGCTGGCGATCACGCGACCGCGCTGGCACAGCCGGGTAATGTCGCGATCGATCAGACGACCGCGCGCGCCTATTTCGGCGGCCGCGATCCGATCGGGCAGACGCTAGTCCTGTCGATGGACAAAGTGCGGACCTACCGGGTCAGCGCGGTGTTCCGCGACCTGCCCAAGAACAGCGATTTCAAGCTGTCGGTGCTGACGCCGCTCACCCGCGATATGGCCAACGAATATTGGTATCACTGGGGCAGTTCGTCGCTTGCCAGCTATTTGCGGTTCGACACGCCGGCGGCGGCGCGCGCCTATGAGGACAAACTGACCGGGTTCGTCGACCGGCGCGGCAAAGGATTGGCCGATCCGGGCGGCAAGGCATCGGACATGCAGCATCTGACGCTGCTGCCGCTCGCCGATCTGCATCTCGAACCGCAGGGCACCGACAGCAGCAGCGCCAAGATGACCGTCGTCACCCTGGGACTGGTCGGTGTGCTGACGCTGCTGATCGCGGTCATCAACTATATCAACCTCGCCACCGCCCGTGCCGGCCTGCGCGCCCGCGAAGTGGCGATGCGCAAGGTGCTGGGTGCCGATCGCGGCACGCTGATCCGCCAGTTCCTCGGCGAAGCGGTGCTGACCGTCGCCATCGCCGCGCTGGGCGGGCTGATCCTCGCCGAACTGGGCCTGCCGCTGGTCAATGCCGCCGGCGGGCTGTCGCTGACCATGCCGTATGGCGTGGTCGTGCCGGCGCTGGCGCTGCTGACGGTGATCGTCGGCGTGCTAGCGGGGGTGTATCCGGCGATCCTGCTGTCGCGCTTTCCGGCCGCCGCCGTGCTGGCCTCGGCGCGCTCGCCCGGCGGCGGGCGTACGGGTACGCGTATCCGCGAACTGCTGGTGATCGGGCAGTTCGGTCTCGCCATCGCGTTCATGATCGGCACCGCCGTGCTGGTCGCACAGACCCGGCATGTTCGCACGACCGATCTGGGGTTTCAGCGCGATGGGTTGCTGGTGCTCAGATCGACCTCCGATCCGGCGGTGCCGAAGGATCGCCTGCCCTCGATTCTGACCGCGATCCGGGCGCTGCCACAGGTCAAGGATGCGACCATTGCCAATGCGGCGGTCGGCGGCAGCGGCGAGAGCAACAACACCAACGTACCCTTGCCGGGTGTCGCCGGGTCGGGACCGTCGCTGACCTGGATCCGGGTATCGCCACGCTTCTTCGAAACCCATGGCGCAAGGCTGCTGGCCGGCCGCTGGTTTAACGACGCGCATGGCGGCGATGACATTACCGGTCGCAAGGGCGAGGACGGTGCGAACATCGTCATCACCCGCCGCGCGCTGACCTCGTTGCGGTTCAAGACGCCCGACGAAGCGATCGGCAAGACGCTGGGTGGCGATCGTCCGCGTACGATCATCGGCGTGGTCGACGACCTGCGCTTCGATACGCCGCGCATCGCTATCCCGCCATCCTATTATATCTACAACCGCCGGCCCGAGGACATCCAGACCTCGGTCACGACGATCCGGGTGAACGGCAACCCACGCACCGCGCTGAAAAGCCTCGAGCAACTTTGGCAGCGGATGGTGCCGCAGGTGCCGTTCGATGCGAAGACCGCCGACGACCGCCTGACCGACTTCTACGAAGCCGACGACCGTGCGACGCGGCTGTTCGGGATCGGGGCGGGCCTTGCCGTGCTGATCGGTTGCGTCGGGCTATGGGGTCTCGCCTCGTTCAATACCCAGCGCCGGGTGAAGGAGATCGGCATCCGCAAGACGCTGGGCGCGTCGTCGATCGATATCGTCAAGCTGCTGGTCGGGCAGTTCCTGCGGCCCGTGCTGATCGCGAACCTCGTCGCGTGGCCGCTGGCGTTCTTCGCGATGCGGACGTGGCTGGCCGGGTTCGAGGACGCGATCCCGCTGTCACCGCTATTCTTTGCGGGTGCGACGGCGGTGGCGCTGCTGGTCGCGGTGCTGACCGTGCTCGGCCAGTCACTCCGCGCAAGCCGCGCGGCCCCGGCCTGGGCCTTGCGGCACGATTGAGGGGGGCGGCTCCGACCTTGCGCAAGGTCGGAGCCGGTCAAACCGCGATCAGAAGCGCAGCCGTACGCCGGTGCTGATCGTTTCCTGATGATCGTCACGACCGGTCTGTGCCGATGCGGAGGCAAAGATGTCGAGCCCACTCGGCAGGCGATAGGCGACACCGCCCGCTGCGGTGCCGACCAGTTCGGTACGGCCCGCGCCGACCGCGACCAGCCCCGGACCGTTGCCGGCATAGCCCGCCAGTGCCGTCGCGCGCTGTCCTTCGAGTTGGTAGCGGGCGCCCAGCGACACGAACGGCCGGAACGGCGCGTCCGAGGCATCGCTGCGCGCCAGCGTCACCCCGGTATCGGCAAAGCCCGATACATGCCGGTTGCCAGCGACGGTCAGGGCGAACGGGCTGGACCCGGTTTCGCGCACCGCTTCGCGCGAGGTGCGGATGTACGTTACGCCGACCCGCGGGCGTAGCGACCAGCCATCCCCTACGTCGATGCCATAGGATGCGGCGACATCGCTGGCCCAGCTGTGCAGGGCATAGTTGCCGATCCCGTCACGTCCCGTCGGCAAGGCGCGCACCGTATCCGTCGTGCCGCCATCGTACAGCAGCGAAGCGCTGAAGCCCCACCCGCTGTCCGCGCCGTAGCGGCCATGAACGCCCGCCACCACGCCGTCGGCACGCGTGCGCGCGCCCAGTGCGCCGATCTGCTGCCGGCCGTTCAGATACCCGGCGAACGCGCCGATCATCCAGCTGCGGTCGCCATATCCGACCCCACCGAGGAAGCCATAGCTTTGCGCACGCGCGGTGTTGCTGCCCTCTGCGGCATCGCCCTGCAGTGTGTGCCACTGGCCGATCGTCTGCGCGAAGGTGAACGCGCCTGCATCCTGCCGGTCGGTCGCGAACGCGTTTCCACGGGCGACCTGGGTCAGCGACAGGGCATGGTCGACCCCGAGCTGTGTCGCCGAGGCATAGGCTTCCGGCGTCAACTGCGCGAAGCCGCGCGCATTCGATGCTCCGGACGTATCGACCAGTGCCGGCAGGCTGTCGAACAGCGCGCTGGTCGCCGGCTGCACCGCCAGCGTGGCGTTCGCATAGGCGATGCTGCGCGCGACCTGCGGCGAGAAGCGCGGGTCGGTCAGGAACTGGCCGAGCAGCTGGATGCGGTCGGCGCGCTGGACGATCACGCCGAACAGGCTCGACGGCTTGTTGATGGTCGTGAACCCGCCGGTGATCCCGCCGCTGGCGGTGATCAGGTCGTAGCTGGTGCCGGCGCGCAGCGTGCCGACCGGTACGATCTGCAACGTCGCGCCGCTGGCGATCGAGAGTGCGCCGTTGACGACCAGCTTGTCGGACACGGTCGGGGTCAGTTCGAACACCGACAGCGAACCGCTGGCCAGCGCGACATTGCCGTTGACGGTCATCACCCCCGGCGATGCACCCGGGCTGAGCGTACCGGCGACATTGACGTTGCCGTTGACGGTACCCGCCGAACCGAAGGTCGCACCCGTGCCGACGTCGATGCGGCTTGCGGCGATCGTCGAGTTGGCAAGCCCGACCAGACGCCCGCCGGTCAGCGCCGCATTGCCGAGCGCCGCATTGCCCGAAACGGTGGCGTAGCCGCCGGTCATCCCGAACGTCTCGACATTGCTGATGGCCGTGAAGGCGACCGGAGCGTTTGCGCTGCCGCCCGACACGGCGATCGTATCGCTGCCCGCACCGCCATCGACCGCGCCGGCAAAGCCGCCCGCGATCGTCAGCCGTTCGTTGCCGCCGGCGAAGCGCACGGTACCGGCGGTCAGCGATGCGCCGCCGGCGACGGTCAGGTCGGTGGCCGCGACCACCTGTCCATAGCTTTGTGCGCCGGTCAGGGTCAGCGTGCCGGTGCCGGTGCTCGCCAGCGTTTCGAAGCCGGTCAGCGTGGCGGCGTCGAGCGTACGCGGTCCGGCCAGCGCCACCGTGGCGAGGTCATCCCCCGCGCCGCCCGCGACGATGCCGTTCAGCGTGGCACCGGGGGCCAGGCTGAAGCTGTCATTGCCAGCGCCCAGATCGAGCGTGCCGTTGATCGTGCCGCCATTGGCCAGCGCCACCGTCTGCGCGCCATCGCCCAGCGTCATCAGGTCGCCGGCCGCGCCGAGCGTCCCGTCGATCGTGAGTGCGGTACCGGTGAGCGCAATCGTCTCGAACCCGCTGGCGCTGCCCGTCAGCGTTACCGGTGCGTTGGTGGAGAAGCGCAGCGTGTCGCTACCCGCCCCGCCGGTATAGGTGCCGTTGGCGACCGCTGTCCCCAGCACTAGCATGTCGTTGCCGCCGCCCAGTGCGGCGCGGCCGATATCGCCGTCGACGCTCAGCATTTCGGCCGCGTCGCTGCCGGTGACGGTGCCGACGCTGTTGCCGTTCAGCGCGAGCACAAGGCCGGTGCCGGCGAGGGCGACGCTGTCGAAGCTCTGGTCGAGGGTCAGCGCCAGCGTGCCGTTGCCGGTAACGGCGAGCTGTTCGAAGCCGCTGCGCGTGCCGATCCCGTTGCGGTTGCCCGACAGGACGACGCGGTACAGGTCGACCCCCGCGCCGCCATCGACCCTACCGGCGACGCTGCTGCCCGCGCGATCGACGAAAATGTCGTCGCCCGCGCCCAGCGCCACCGAACCGGTGATCGTTCCCGCATTGTCGACGGTTTCGGCCGCATCGCTGCCGGTGATCGTGACCGGGCCGATGCTGCTCAGCGTTTCGCCTGCGCCGACGTTCAGCGTGCCGCCGCTGACGTCGAGCGTCGTGGCCTGGAACGCGCCGATATAATTGACCGCGCCGCTGCCGGTCTGGCTGAACCGCTCGAAGTTGACGAACTGGTCGCCGCGTACCGTGCCACCGCCGGCAGCGTCGATGATCAGGCTGTCGGTGCCCGCGCCGCCATCGACGGTACCGGACAGGATGGCCGAGACACGATGCAGGAAGGTGTCGTCGCCGGCGCCCAGAAAGACATCGCCGTCGAGCGTGCCGTAATTCTCGATACGGTCGTCGCCTGCGCCCGTGTCGATCGATCCGATGATCGTGCCGGTGTTGATGATCCGGTCATTGGTGCCAAAGGACTGGATCGCGCCGGCCAACGTTTCACCGTTCGCGGTGAAGCTGGCACCACCATGGATCGTACCGGCGTTGGTCAGGTCCAGCGTACCCAGCGCGCCTATGGCGGTCGACAATATTCCTGTCGCTTCGATCCTGCCGGTCGCGCTGTTGTTCAGCGTGATGGAATGCGCTGCGCCGGTCGGTGCCGTCAGCATCGTCAGCGCCGTGGCAATGCTGGTATAGGTTTCGGTCCGCTGTTCGACCTGTCCGGTCGACGGGTCATAGCTCCAATAGGTGTAGGTAACATCCTCACCACCGGCATTCGCACGGATCGTACCGCTGTTGGTCACGGTGATCTGCCGCATGCCGGCGCTTGGCTCGCCGGACCAGTAGAACCCGCGCGCCTCCAGATAAGCTGCGGTCGCGCCCTTGCCCGTCGTCTCGATCGTGCCGCGATTGTCGAGCGTCATCGACGATACGCCGTCGGCCGTATCGACCATCGTCATCTCGATCGCGTTGCGACCGCTGGTGATCGTGCCACGGTTGGCCAGCGATGCCGTCAGCGGCGCGGAAGCGATCACGTTGGTGAAGTTCTGCACCGATATGCCGAGCTTGCCGGTGATCGATCCGTCGTTCGCTGCGGTCACCGCACTGTCCGACCCCAGCGAGACGGCGAGATTGCCTGCGCCGATGTCGATCGTGCCGGCGTTCGCAAAGTCGACCGCGCCGGGCTGTTGGATCCGTACCGCCGACCCTTGCGAATCCTGGGTCGTCACGATGCCGGTGGCGGCATTGACGAAGCGTCCGACGCGACCATCGAAGCCGCCGTTCATCCGACCCTGGTTGGTGAACGAGGCGAGCAGCGGCGGAACCACCATCATCCCGTTCTCCCACCGATCGGTGTCGGTGGTCACCATGCCGTCGATCGTCGCGGTGTTGATGATATTGCCGGTGCCCGACAGTTTCAGGGTGTTCGCGACGGTTGCCGCAGCGGCGATGGTCACCTGCGTATCCGGTCCGGTGGCACGCACGCCTTCGACAGCGAAACCGGTCGGCAGGTCCCGGCCCAGCGTCACCGTGCCGTTGGTGGAACGGGCATGGATATAGGTGTTGGTACCGCCGCCGGCATCGATCGTGCCGCTGACGCCGGTCACGTCGTCATAGACGATCAGCGTGTCGTCGCCGTCGCCGAACCGCAGGTCGCCGGCGATCGTGCCACCCAACCCGTCATATATCGCGTTGCCATAGGATCGGTTGTTGTAGTTATAGCTGCTGTAGCCGAGATCGACGGTGCCGATGATGGTACCGGCATTGACCAGCGTCCCGCCGCTGACCCGGATCGCGGTACCGTCGCCGGTTATCGTGGCGCCGACGCGATTGGTGATCATGGCCTGCGGATTATATTGGCCACCCCCGATCGCGACGTCGTTCGTGCTGGTGATGCGGCCGGCATTGTCGATCGTCATCGATGACGAACTGCCAACCGCGTTTCCGGCAACCTCGATCGAGCCGAAATTGGTGAGGTCGAGGCCACTCCAGGAAAAGATGCCGTCCGATACGCGACCGCCAGCGATCTGGCTGATCGTGCCGTTGTTGGTGATCTTCAAGGCTTCCGAGATGCCGGTCGCGCCATCGAGCGAAATTGTCCCGTCGTTGACGACGGTTCCCTGGCTGGAGGCGTAGATACCGATCGCAGCCTGCTGCCTGTCTCCACCGCGCACGAGGATCGTGCCGGCGTTCGTGAAGCTATGCTCGCGTCCGGTCTGCACCGCGGCGAAGGCAAGACCGTCGCTGCCACTCGATCTGTCGAGGGTGATGGTTCCGCGGCTGATGATGGCGAGACCGGTCTGATCGCTCCGGGTCTCGCCGGGTGCCGTCAGGACCTCCGACACCGAAATGGCCGAGCGGGTGGTGGCGACGATGTCGCCGGTGACGTCGACGCTGCCCTTGCCCGCCACGATCAAAGGCGTACCGACGCTGGTCAGCGTCAGCTTGGCGCCATCGTACAGGTCATAGCCGATCTCGGCGAAACCCGGACGCGCCGTTGCCGAGGTGGTCGTGTCGGCAGTGACGCGATAGCGCAGCAGCGCGTTCGTCGCGGTGACCGTCCCGTTGATGCCGGCAAAGCCGCTGCTGCCCGCATTGCCCAAGGAGGTGACGAGCGTCTCGTTACGGCCCAGCGTCAGGTTTCCGTTCAGCACGCCACCCGGCAAGGCGAAATACCGGTTGCTGCCATAGCTGTATTCGTTGCCGACACCACCGAACGAGACGTTGCCGTCGATCGTCCCGGCATTGGCGACCGTCGCGTTGAACAGGCCGATACCGGACGTCGACGGACGGACATCGCCGACGACCCGACCTCCGGCACCATTGAACAGGATACCGTAATAGCCGAGGTCGACCGCCAGCGCTGGCGACGTGATCAGGCCCGTGTTGGTAAGGTTGCTGGAGAGCTGGACCCCGGCGATCGCGCCTTCGATGGTACCGCTGTTGGTCCAGTTCATCCCCGACGAACCACGCATGGTGGCGCCGATGCCGGCGGTCGAGCGGATCGTGCCGCTATTGGTGAAGCCGGTACCCGACAGTTCCAGCGCCGTTCCGCTCGCCTGCAGCGTCCCGGTGTTGACGAACATGCCTTGCGCAATGATCGATGCGCCGTTGCCGGCCGCATTGATCGTACCATCATTCTGGAAGCGGTTGGCAGAATAGATGCGAACCAGGTAACCATTGTCGGCAGCGGTGCCTTCGATGGTGCCCGCGTTCACGATGGTGGGTGCGCCGTCGGAATAGCCGGTGCTGAGAACCTCTCCGGTTCCGCGCAAGATACCGTTGAGCGTGACGGTGCCGCCGCCGCTCACGCTTAGCTGGTTGCGAATGACGCTACCCGCCGCGCCGAGGGTTACCGTTGGCGTATTTTCGAGGCGCAGGCCAAGCTGCTCGAATCCGGTCAGCAGCGGGAAAGTGGTTAAGTCGGCGTTTTCGGAAAGACGCAGCGCCAAGGTATCTACACCCGCACCGCCGTCGATCGTTCCGGTAATGCCGGTAACGATCTGTCCGGCGACATAGCGCGCCGCCAGCGTGTCGTTGCCGGCGCCGAGGGTCAGGTCGCCGATGATCGTCCCGGCGAGGGTATCGATGCTGCTGACGCTACCCGCGGCGGCACGCGACACGACCGATCCGGTGATCGTCCCGGCATTGGTCAGGTACAGCGAACCGCTGACGTCGATCGCTGTGCCGACGCCACGGATCGTCGCGCCAGCCTCGTTGACGATGCGGCTCGCATTGCCATCGTTCGCGGTCCGGCGCGAGATGATCGATCCGTCGATCGTCCCGGCATTGGTCAGGGACAATGCCCCATCGGTGTCGATCGCATTGCCGACGCCGCGGATCGTCGCGCCGACCCGGTTGCCGATGCTCAGAAGCGTGCTGGCATCACGGATGGCGGTGCCGCTGTCCCTTCGATCAGGCCTTCATTGGTGATGCTGACACTGATGCTGCCGAAGGGGTTGTTGAATAACTGGCGGCTTACCAGTGCTTGCCCGCCCGTGATCGTCCCTCGTGCACCAATCGATATGGTGGCGTTCGCCCACGGATAATAGGTCTGCAGTCCCGGGGGGCAGACGATCGGCGAGGCACCGGCATAGGGATCGCACGGCGCCAGATACGGCTCTCCGTTGGTAACCAGGAAGCCGGTCCGGTTTTCGCCATCGACCCGGCCGTTGATCGTGAAGGTCGCGCTCTGCGACCGGGTATCGATGGCGGCGTCGAACCCGCCGCGTACGATCGCATTCTCCTGCACGACGACGCGGACGCCATAGTCATCGGCGATCAGCCCGCCATTTTCGGTGCCCGTGCAGTTGGTTGTCGTCGACGAGCTTACCGGCTTGGGCGAACATTGCGCGTTCGCCGCAGACGATGCCGCCATCGCAACGATGCTCGTACCGATCGCGAACGACCACCGGCGCAAACGCACCGAACCATGGCGTACCATCCAGAAATCCCCCCTAATGCGGCCCCCGTGCCGGAAAGCCTGCTTATGTGATGGCAGGTGAAACGTCCAGTCAGGTCCCGCTAACCGTCCTTAGCCGACAATATCCTTTCAGCCTTATTCCGCACCTGCACTGCGACAACATTTCAATAGTGAGATATTGATTGAGGGCTAGTCAGCTATGGTTAGCGGCAGAAGTAACCAAACTGTGTACAGTCGAGCGAACCGGTTGCTGTTGCTGCGGTCGAGTGGCGTATTGTCATGTTCACGATACGGATATTACTGGGAATGATGGTTGATGACGAACCATGTGATCGAGAACTCTATCGGAGCCGTGTCCAGCGGCACCATTTTCCGTCCCGAAGGGCAGCGTGCTATCGACTTCGTATGGCACGACCCGGTGAAGCGGGGCTGATCGCCGGTCTTGACGTGTGTCGCTGTCGGCAGGGACGGCACAGTGCCGCGATCCATCAAATCTGCGAATAGCGCGTCGGATTGAGGATCTGGTTGTCGATGTCCGTTACCGTCTCGGCAAGGCCGGGCATGGCGATCAGTCGCTGCCATGCCGGGTCCGCGCCGAACGCCTTCCAGCTCCGCTCGCGCGCCGCAAGATCGGGGAAGGTCAGCATATAGGTCAGGCTGGGCAGATGGGTGCCGGTCAGGTCCTGCGCGAAGAAGACCGGGGTGAGGCCGGTGCGGCGGAAGATGTCGACCTCGCCACCGGTATCGAACATGCCGATCTTGGTCGCACCCGCCTTCTCGCTATGGCTGTGATAGGTTCGCAGCTCGAAGATGCGTCCCTTGCCGGGGCCGGGCGCTTCGATGCGGGGAAATCCCCCGAACGCCCGCATCAGTTTCACCTCGAGCGCAACATAGGGCGGGCTGGCGAGGGGCGCGTCGGAATAGGCCGTGGCGGCCTGGGCATAGGCCGGATCGGCGGCCAGTTTGCCGGGGAGTTCCAGAAAGGCGGCGATCGAGGGGTGGGGGATCAGCAGCTGGACGTTGGCGCTGCCCATGCCGATCGCCGTGGTGAAGGCGCCGATGGGCCCGCATCCGGCACGGCGCGCGGCGGGAAGGAAGGCACGTTCCAGATACCCGTCCAGTCGCTCCTTCATCGATCCAACCAACCGGTAGGTGCGAAGCTCGTAGAGTTCGGGGCCGCCTCCGGCCGTCCGCGATTGCGCGCCGGCACCGGTGCCGGCCAATGCTACGCCACCGACCGCGGCGGCGGCGAGCATGGAACGTCGATCGATCGCGTGCGGCATGAAGACCTCATCCAATGGAAGGTCGCCAACGGAGCCGATGTAAAACTCCCCGTCAATCAAAAGGGTTAGCGTCGTGCCCCCCTCAACGGATAGCGACGACCTTCACGCCGACGGCATCGGCGATGTCGCGCCATGTGCGGTCGGCGGTCCAGGCGGGCAGTTTCTTGCGCCGAGCCAGTGCGAGGCAGAAGCGATCGCCAAGCGACAGGCCCGCCTCGACCGTCACGCCGCGCAACCGGCCCGCGTCCCAGCATAGTCCGGCATCGGCATCGATCAGCCTGATCGGCAGCGGTCGGAGCATCGACGTCACGACGTCATCCGGCATGCCGAGTTTCGAATAATGCGATGCGACCTCGGCCATGTTGACGACGGACATGCACGCATCGCCGAGTACATCCTCGACCTTCTTGCCACCCGCTTCGCCCCGGAGCAGCGCCAGCAGCGCCGACGCATCGAGGATCATCGCACTCACGCGCCGCTCTCGGTCATGCGGTTGGCAAGAAAGTCATTGACGCTGCTGCCGTCTACCTTGTCATATTGCTTCGCCAGTGATCTGGCATGTGCCACAATCTGTTCCGCGGTGCGCAGGATGACGCCGTCCGGCGTTTCGTCGACATAAACCGCTCCTCCGTTTGTTAGCCCCAAGCGCTTGCGGATGTCGGCAGGCAGGCTCATACGTCCAGTGGCAGTTATTGCGACTTGCAGCGTCATAACGTTATCCAGATCGAAAATGTGCCACAAGATAGCATATGAACCATAATGGAGAAAGAATGACATACGGGTCTTGAAATGGCAAGATGCGTGTTCGGCGTATGTATAATAAGGGTATACCCTGATACCACGCCACTCCTGTAACGCTCCACCCGTCCGATCAGGGTCGATTGCAGGCAAGTTGAACATTTGCCGCCAAGGGTCTAGACCGCGATCGAACAGAAAGGGGGGAATATGGCCCTGTTCGGCTATGCCCGCGTGTCGACCGACGATCAGGACCTTGGCATCCAGCAAGCGGCGCTGCGCGCGGCGGGGTGTCAGACGGTCCGCTCGGAAAAGAAGTCGGGGTCGTCGCGCGCTGCGCGCAGCGAGTTGCAGATCCTGCTCGACTTCCTGCGCGACGGCGACACACTGGTCGTGACGCGGATCGACCGGCTCGCGCGGTCGATGAAGGATCTGCAGGATATCGTCCATGAGCTGAAGGGACGGGGAATCACGCTGAAGGCGACCGAGCAGCCGATCGATACCGGCACGGCGGCGGGCAAGGCGTTTCTCGACATGCTCGGCGTCTTTGCCGAATTCGAAACGAACCTGCGCCGTGAACGCCAGGCGGAGGGGATCGCCGCGGCCAAGGCGCGCGGCGTCTACAAGGGCGGCAAGCCCCGCATCGATCCGGAAGCGGTGCGCAGCCGTGCGGCACAGGGAATGCGCCCGGCGCATATCGCCCGCGAACTGGGGATTTCGCGCGGCACGGTCTATCGGTTCCTGCCTGTGGCTGCTCTCGGACCAAACGGTGCCTTGCCACCGGAATCCGCTCTACTGCATAGCACTGTTACCAATGCCGATCCGTCCTGAGCATGTTTTTTATACCCGATCGATTGGCAGCATATCTCCAACTTCGTTCGGTTTGCCCGTGCCAAAGGGTGCTGCGAGCATTGCGGTCGGAGACATCTGAAGCGCGTCTTCCATATGGGCGATGGACGATGGTGGAACGCCGAACGCCGGTATTGGCGGAATGGGCAGGGCAGGCGTCCGCACAGCAGCCTCGGCGGCATGGTACCCCGCCGAGTTCAGCCGATGGCTGTACGGACTCGATCGCGTCTTCAGCCGTGCCGAGCGGGGTTAATTGCTGGTCGAGGTACGCAACTGCCGTCATCTGCTGGCGATGGGCGCATGGTGGCCAGGCCCAACGGGCCGCGCCTCGATCCGGCGTTGCTGCCGCTTAAAGCACTCGAGCGCCTCATCCAGTGCCACCCCGACAGCGCGCTGGCTGATGCGCTGCATGTCGATTCGACGTATCGCCCCCGTGCAAAGTTGTATATCCCAGCGACATATCCAAATAGCGACGGTCTAGAAGGAGTGCGTCAGTTGACCCGGACCAACCTGTTCCAATCCAATCGTTCGCAGGCCGTCCGTCTGCCCAAGGATGTGGCGTTTCCCGAGGGTGTCCGCGAGGTCGCCATCCTGCGTGACGGAGACAGGCGTGTAATCGTGCCGGCGGACCGCCAGTGGGACGACTTCTTCGCTGCGTCTGGGATCGATATCGACGAGAACAAGCAGCCGGAAGCGCAGGTACGAGAGTCGTTCTGATGCTTCGCTACATGCTCGACACGAACCTGTGCATCCGGGTGCTGCGCGATCGGCCACAGACGATCCGGGAGCGGTTCAATGCCGAGGCCGATGGCCTGTGCATATCCAGTATCGTGCTGTTCGAGCTCCTCTACGGGGCTGCCAAATCCGCGCGCCCGATCGAGAACCGCAGCGAGGTCGAACGTTTCGCGAGCCGTTTGGACGTGCTGCCCTTCGACGACGATGCGGCAGCCCATGCCGGTGACATTCGCGCCGTTCTGGCGAGACAGGGGCGGATGATCGGTAGCTACGACCTGCTGATCGCGGGACATGCCCGCAGTCGGGGGCTGGTCGTTGTCACCGGCAACCTCGGCGAATTCGAACGGGTAGAAGGACTACGCTGCGAGGACTGGCTTCCTGCCCACTGAGCTGTTGCAGGGGAGAAGAGGGGGAGGGGTGGAGGTACACCGTGGTCCTGTCGCTGACGCTCGACGAGAACAAGGTCCAGCTCATCTGCATGCGCATCCTCGCGTGGTTCTGGGACTGGGTTGGGTTCGATCAGACAAAGGCGGTCGACCTGCTGATGCCCGATGGTTCATGCCAACGCACCGTCATGGGCATGGTCCCCCATGTCGGTGAGGTCATCCGCGCGTGGAACAAGGCGACCCGCGGCCTCGTCGGTTCGCTGCTGATGGCCACCTTCGCCACCGTTCCGCTCGCCATCTGGTTCGTCGATTACTCGAAGCGGCGCGGGCGCGACATTCTCGCCGAACGCCACGAACGCGGGGCGGCGCTGGTCGAGCGCGACGTGCTGCGCAAGGAGCTTGGCGGCTACAACCGCGCCCAGTTCCTGAAGGAAGCCCGCGACCGCCACGCCTGACCGAAAAGCAGGTCGATATCTTCACCCGGAAGGCGCTTGCCGCAGCCGGACTGCCCCATTCCGTATCGGATCGAGCAGGCCCACACGACACTCATCGGGACCTTGCCCACCACCGTCATATTGTCGCGTTGCGCGATGCCGGAATGTGTGTTGCTCGAACCGCGGAACTGGCAGGACGCAGCATTGCGCAGGTCAAGCGCGTGACGGCGCTGCACCGCCAACGACTTGCTGGAACAGCGACCTCCAACCTTGCCGCGGCAGGAGTCCGTCTGACGGTGTTGTTCCCGGCGCGCTACAGGCGTGCGAACGGACGGTGATCGATGGGGTAACCATCCAGACCCAAGGGATGGTTCGAAGCGATGGCGAAACGCTCCTTCGCATGTTTCCAGACAGACGCTACACCGACACCCCGGTCAGTTGCTCGACCAGCTGCATCTGGCGCGGCAGGCAGACCGACAGCCCGCAGCGGCCGACGGCGGTCGCCCGGGCTGCCTTGCGCAGGCGCAGGTGATCGCTGCGGTCGGCGAGGGTGGCGATGATCCGGTCGGCGATGGCGGCGGGGTCGTGGAAGGGGACCAGATGGCCGTTGATGCCGGGTTCGAGAAATTCGAGCACCGGCGCGGTATCCGATGCGACCATGACGCAGCCGGTCGCCATCGCCTCGACGAACGACCATGACAGCACGAACGGTACGGTCAGATAGGTGTGGACGCTGGAGACGCGCAGCAGCGACAGATAGTTCGCATAGGACAGCTTGCCGGTGAAATGGACGCGATCGGCGAACGGACCGGTGGTCAGCGGCACCTCCAGCTCCATCTGCTCGCGCCACGACCGCCCTTCGGGGGCGGGCGCGCCATAGCTGACCTGATCGCCGCCGGTAATGACGACCTGCGCCTCGGGCCGGGCGGTCAGGATGGCCGGTAGCGCGCGGATGAACGACGGATACCCGCGATAGGGTTCGAGGTTGCGCGCGACATAGGTGATGACCTCGTCCTGCCGCGACAGCGTGCGCCCGTCGGGCAGGCGAAAGCGCGCCGCCGGATCGGGCTTCACCACATCGGTCTCCACCCCGTCGAAGATGGTGCGGATGCGGGGCTGGTAGATGTCGGGGTGGCGGCTGCGCTGCCATTCGGTCGGTGCGATGCCGGCATCGGCCATGTCGAGGCTGAGCAGCAGATGCGCGTTGCGCGCCCGCGTGCGACACACGGTGTCGAGATCGGCGGGCTGCGCCGGATCGAAACCGACATCGGCCCCGGCCCCGTGATAATAGAATTCGGCATAGCTGAGGATGACGGCGCGCGGAAACACGTCGCGCACGAACATCATCTCGCCCCAGCCCGGATGGCCGATGACGATCGTCGGCACGAAGCCTTCGCGTTTCAGCTGGAGCAGCGTGCGCGCGACCTGCTGCCCGTAACGGACGCTGGCTTCGTACAGGCGGACATAATGATGGGTGGTCGGATTGGCCGGACGCGGCGCTTCGTAACCGACACAGCGGACGCCGGGAATATCGACGCCTTTGCCACGGGTTACGAAGACGACGCGATGTTTTCCCGATGCCGCCAGCGCGGGCGCAAGGTTCTTGAACTGCGCCGGCATGTTCTGGTGGATAAATAATATGTCCAACCGCAATACTCCATTCGGGGTAGGTGCGAATATTCAGAATGTGTCCTGTCAATAGACTGGTAAAACTATTGAGTATTTACGTTCAAGTAACCATTGTGTCGCGCATTTCCGACAATGGGTCGGATGGTTGATGACGATGGCGGGGGGCGCGCCGTCGGACGTGGGGGATGGCAGATGGCGAATTATAGCGGCACCACCGGTGGCGACAATTACTCGGGCACCGCCACGGACGACAGCATCGCCGGCAATGGCGGCAACGATACGCTGTACGGCAATGCCGGCAACGACAGCATCGATGGCGGCGACGGCAACGACGTGCTGTACGGCAATGACGGCAACGACACCGTGCGCGGCGGGGCGGGCGACGATGTCATCGAGGATTATCGTGGCAGCAACGTCCTCGACGGCGGCACCGGCAACGACACGTTCAACGGCATCGGCTATATGGACGGTGGCAGCACCGGCGGTGCCGACACGATCACCACCGGCGCGGGTCGCGACACGCTGCGCGTCGATGGCTATGGCGTCCGCAATTTCCCGCTGAGCTTCCTCGCCGACACCGTCACCGACTTCACCACCGGCGCGTCGGGCGACGTCATCGACCTGTCCGAGGTCGTCAACGACCTGATCGGCTATAGCGCGGGCACCAACCCGTTCCTCACCGGCTTCCTGTCGGCGGTGCAGTCGGGCAGCGACACGCTGATCCGCATCGATATCGACGCCAGCGCCACCGCGCACAGCATCAAGACGCTGCTGGTGCTGAAAAACGTCACCGCCACCGCGCTGGTCGCGAGCAATTTCGTGCCGAGCTGGAGCCCGACCGGCGTGGGCGAGACGATCACCGGCACCCCGCTGGCCGATACGCTGACCGGTACCGATTCCAACGACCTGATCGATGGCGGGGCCTTTGCCGACCGGATCGACGGCGGCGGCGGCAACGACACGATCCGGGGCGGATCGATGGGCGACACGCTGATCGGCGGATATGGCAATGACTCGATCGATGGCGGCGACGGGCGTGATTCGATCCTTGGCGGGGCCGGCAACGACACGCTGATCGGCGGTGCAGGCGACGACATCTTCGAGGACAATGCCGGCGCGAACCTCATCAATGCCGGGGCGGGCGACGACGAGATCCGCTTCGTCGGCAGCGGCCGCAACGAGGCGGGTGGCGCGGACACGATCACACTGGGCGCGGGCAATGATACGCTGACGATCGACGGCTATGGCCTCTATGCGTATCCGTCGAACCAGCACACCGACATCGTCACCGACTTCGTGGCCGGCAGCACCGAGAACCGTGACGTCATCGACCTGAACGACGTCACCTCCTATCTGTCGGGCTGGGATTCGAGCAGCAATCCGTTCGCGACCGGATTTCTGCGGCTGCTGCAGTCGGGCAGCAACACGCTGTTGCAGGTTGACCGCGACGGCGCTGGTACCGGCTATGGCTGGGTATCGGTACTGCAACTGAACGGCGTGACCGCGACCGCGATGACCGCCGCCAATTTCATCGGCTATGCGCCCGCCGACAAGGGCTATGTCCTGACCGGCGGCGAAGGGCGCGACGTGCTGAACGGGTCGCTGGTCGCCGATACCCTGTCGGGCGGCGTCGGCGACGACGTGCTGGACGGCAATGCGGGCAATGACAGCCTCGATGGCGGGGCCGGCAACGACACGCTCTCTGGCGATATCGGCAACGATACGGTCGCGGGCGGCGACGGCAACGACACGCTCTACGGCAATGCCGGCAACGACAGTCTGACCGGCGGCGCGGGCAACGACTTTTTTCAGGATTATGAGGGCAACAATACGCTGCTGGGCGGCGATGGTGACGACCGGTTCGACTATGTCGGCTATGGTGGCGGCACCGACCGTTTCGTCGGCGGGGCGGGGCGCGATACGTTCCAGACCTATTATTACTATGCCGGGCAGGGCGCGGACACGATCGCCGGGTTCGAAGGCGGCGCGAACGGCGACGTCGTCGACGGCTACTGGAACTTCTCGAACCTCGCCACCGGCGCGAACCCGTTCACGACCGGGCATCTGCGGCTGATCGCCAGCGGCGGCAACACCCTGCTCCAGATCGACCAGGATGGCGGTGCCAACAACTGGGCGACGTGGCTGACCTTCGAAGGGATCGCGCCCGCGGCCTTTACCCGCGACAATTTCACGCTGGGCTATGCGCCGAATGCGCAGGGGCTGGTGCTGACCGGCAGCGCGCTGGCGCAGGAGATCAACGGCACCAACGACGGCGATACCATCACCGGGCTGGGCGGTAACGATACGCTGAGCGGCAATTACGGCGCGGACAGCATCGACGGCGGCACCGGCGACGACAGCCTGTATGGCGGCGGGCAGAACGACGCGCTGCTGGGCGGCGACGGCAACGACTATCTGAACGGCAATGAAGGCGACGACGACGTCGAGGGCGGTTCGGGCGACGATCGGCTGTATGGCGAAGGCGGCAACGATACGCTGGCCGGCGATGCGGGCAACGACTATATCGATGGCGGCGACGGCAACGACAGCCTGATCGGCGGCGATGGCGACGACACGATCGAGGCGGTGTACGGCAACGACACGGTGGTCGCGGGTGCAGGCAACGACAGCGTGCGGGGCGGCTATTACAGCTATGCCGGCAACGCGACGGTCGATCTGGGCGACGGCGACGACACGTTCAGCAGCGAAGTCGGCTATGGCGGGTCGGTCGATACCGTGACCGGCGGGACCGGGCGCGATACCTATATCCTGTCGGCCTATCCGACGACGACCGCCAACCTGACCGTCATCACCGATTTCGCGACCGGCGCGGGTGGCGACCGGCTCCAGATCGAAACCGATTATTTCTACAATTGGGACCCGTCGACCAACCCGTTCACCGCCGGCTATCTGCGCTTCACCACCGAGAGCGGCGTGGTCGTGCTACAGATCGACAACGACGCCGCTGCCACCGGCTATGCGTGGCGGACGATCGCCCGGTTCGCAGGAGTGACGAACCCGGCCGCCTTCACCGCCGATAATTTCACGACATGGTACCGCCCGGGCTTTGCCGGTGCGACCCTGACCGGCGATGCCAACAACCAGCGGATCGAGGGCACGCCGATGGGCGACACCCTCTCCGGGCTGGGCGGTGATGACTCGCTCTATGGCGGCACCGGCAACGACAGCATCGATGGCGGCACCGGCAACGACTATCTCGACGGTGGCGAGGGTAACGACACGCTGGTCGGCGGGGCCGGCAACGACACGCTGATCGGACAGGGCGGCAACGACAGCCTGTCCGGCGGCGACGGCGACGACGCCTTCAGCAGCTATGAATATGGTAACGACACCTTCGACGGCGGGGCCGGGGACGACAATTTCGGTCTTTCGTACGGCGATGACAGCTTCATCGGCGGCGATGGCGACGACAGTTTCGGCGACTATACCGGCGCAGATACGTCCATCGGCGGCGCGGGCGACGACCGCTTCGACTATGTCGGCTATTATCAGGGCAATGACAGCTATAGCGGCGGCACCGGGCGCGATCGCTACAACCTCTATTACCTGTTCAACCAGACGCCGATCGTCAGCACGATCACCGACTTCGCCACCGGCAGCGGCGGTGACCTGATCGTCCTCGATCAGGCCGGGCTGTCGCTCGGCGGCGAGCAGATGGATGCGACCAAGCTGATCTCGGGTGGCTGGATGCGGCTGCGCCAGGTCGGCAGCGATACCGCGGTCGATTTCGACCAGAATGGCGGCGGCGACAATTTCCAGCAATATCTGTTGCTCAAGAACGTCACCGCGACCGCGCTGACCCCCGACAATTTCACCCCCGACCTGCGCTCGACCGGCGTCGCCGCGACGCAGAGCGGCACGGCCGGCGCGGACAGCTTTACCGGTGCCGGCTACGACAATTATTCGGGCCTCGCCGGCAACGATACCATCAACGGCGCGCAGGGTGCTGACACGCTGTACGGCAATGACGGCGCGGATTCGATCAGCGGCGGTGAACGCAGCGACCAGTTGTTCGGTGGCGCTGGCAACGACACGCTCGACGGCGGCGACGATAACGACGCGCTCTATGGCGAGGGTGACAACGACCTGCTGTCGGGCGGGGCAGGCGACGATTATCTGGACGGTGGTGCCGGTCTCGATACGCTGATCGGCGGCAGTGGCGACGATAATCTGTCGGGCAATAGCGAGGCCGACAGTCTCGATGGCGGCAGCGGCAACGATACGCTGGATGGCGGTGCCGGCAACGACACGCTGTCGGGTGGCGACGGCAACGACCGGTTCCAAGACTATCAGGGCGCCAACAGCATCACCGGCGGGGCTGGCGACGATTATTTCCGCTATGTCGGCTATAGCGGTGCCACCGACACGCTGACCGGTGGTGACGGGCGCGATACCTATGAACTGACGTCGGTTTCGCCCGGCAGCGTGACCGCCGATCGGATCACCGATTTCGCGGTCGGGGCCGATGGCGATGTCGTCTCGCTGGCGTCGATCGGCAGCTATTGGACCGGCTATGTCGCCGGCAGCAATCCGTTCGCGACGGGCTATCTGCGACTGGTGGTCAGCGGCAGCGACCGGGTGTTGCAGGTCGACTGGAACGGCGCGACCGGCGGGGCGACCTGGGTCGACCTCATCACCTTCGCCGGCAAGGCGGGCGCGACCTTTACCCGCGACAATTTCGTCATCGGCGATGTACGTATCGATCCGGCCGGGGTCGGTCAGACCGTTACCGGATCGGCGCAGGACGATCGCATCGCCGGAACGGCCGATGCCGACAGTGTGACCGGCGGGTTGGGCGACGACACGATCGACGGCAATGGCGGGCATGATTCCGTCGCGGGCGGCGATGGCGACGACCTGCTCTACGGCGAACAGGGCAACGACACGCTGTCGGGCGATGCCGGCAACGACAATGTGCAAGGCGGGATCGGCAACGACAGCCTGACCGGTGGCGAGGGGAACGACAACCTCAGCGGGCAGGAGGATAACGACACCCTCGCCGGCGGTGCCGGCAACGATGCGCTGTCCGGCGGCAGCGGCAACGATCAGGTCGATGGCGGCACCGGCAACGACACGATCACCGGCGACGACGGCAACGACACGCTGCTGGGCGGCGACGGCAACGACCTGTTCCGCGATTATACCGGTGCCGACAGCATCGATGGCGGGGCCGGCGACGACCGGTTCGAATATCTCGGCTACAATACCGGCGCGGACACCATCACCGGCGGTGCCGGCCGCGACAGCTATGTCTTCTATCCTTATGGGCAACAGGTCCAGACGACCATCACCGACTTCGCGACCGGGGTCGACGGTGACGTCGTCGATGTGGCGCAATTGCTCGGCCAGCTTCAGAATTACACCGGCACGGTCAATCCATGGACCGACGGGCATTTCCGCCTGACCGCCGATGGTGGCACCGATACGCTGCTGCAATGGGACCGCGACGGCGGCGGCAATGCGTGGACGACGCTGATCCGGTTCCAGAACGTCCTGCCCGCCGCCTTCCAGACCGCGAACTTTACCGGTGGCTGGAGCATCGATGGTGCGGGCCAGTTGCAGCAGGGCAGCGACGGCGACGACCGGGTCACCGGGTCGAACGACCGCGATACGCTGATTGGTGGCCTCGGCGACGATACGCTGAACGGCGGCAACGGCAATGACAGCATCGTCGGCGGGGCCGGCAACGACAATCTGACCGGGGATGGCGGGAACGACACCATCGTCGGCGATGCCGGAAACGACACGATCGATGGCGGCGATGGCAATGACAGCCTCAGCGGCGGGCTTGGCGACGACACGATCGAGGGTAGCGGGGGGAACGATACGATCAGCGGCGGGGCGGGTAACGACCGGCTGTCCGACTATGGTGGTACGAACGTCATCGATGGCGGCGATGGCGATGACCTGTTCTACAATATCGGCTCGTGGCAGGGGCAAGCCGTCACGAACACGCTGACGGGTGGTCTCGGGCGCGATACGTACGACTTCTACGAATACTCGATCCGCTATCCGGTTGCGGGTTCGGGCATAACGACGATTACCGACTTCACCGCCGGTACCGGTGGCGACGTCATCAACCTCGGCACCAGCTACATGTCCGGCGTCGATGGCGGCAATCCGTTCGAAACCGGCCATATGCGGTTGTTGCAGGACGGTGCCGACACGCTGTTGCAGGTCGATCATGACGGCACCGCCGCCACGCTTGGCTGGCAGACGGTCGCGCGGTTGCAGAATGTCGTCGCGACGGCGCTGAACTACGACAATTTCGCGAATGGCGTCGGTCCGGTCGGCGTTACCCGCACCGGTACCCAGCTTGGCGACGATATCGATGGTACCAACAGCCCCGACCGGATCGAGGGGCTGGGCGGCGACGACACGATCGACGGTGGCATGGGCCGCGACACGATCCTCGGCGGTGCCGGCCGCGACCGGATCGATGGCGGACAGGGCGATGACAGCCTGTCGGGCGGCGACGGCAACGACTGGTTCAACGACCAATATGGCCAGAACACCGTATCGGGTGGCGATGGCGACGATACGTTCAGCTATGTCCGCGGCGTCGTGTCGGGTGATGCCGGCGACGATGTTTTCGACAATGTCGGCTATGACACTGTCGTCGACACGCTCGATGGCGGTGCCGGGCAGGACGTGTTCCGCCTGAACGGCTATTATCTGCGCTATGGCGACGGCACCGCCGACGTCATCCAGAATTTCACCGCAGGGGCGGGCGGCGACGTGCTCGACGTGTCGAACGTCGTGGCCTATTTCAGCAACTTCACCGCCGGGCAGAACCCGTTCCTGACCGGGCATATGCGCCTGTTGGGCGCGGCGGGCGAACTGTTCCTGCAGGTCGATTTTGATGCCGCCGGCACCGCCACGGGCTGGAAGACGGTCGCGGTCCTGCGCAATATGGACACGTCGGTGTCCGAGGAACTGACGCTCTACAACTTCACGCCGTCGATCTCGCCCAGCGGCATCGGCCTGTTGATCCAGGGTAGCGAGGCGGCGGATTCGCTGCCGGGATCGAACTCGAACGACACGATCGAGGGGCTGGGGGGCAACGACACCATCGACGGCAATGGCGGCGACGATTCGATCTCGGGCGGGGCCGGCGACGACCGGATCGAGGGCGATACCGGCAACGACACGCTGCTGGGCGATGCCGGCAACGACACCATCACCGACCTGACCGGCACCAACCGGATCGAGGGTGGCGCGGGCAATGACTATCTGAGCGGCACCGGCACCCTGCTGGGCGGGGCGGACAACGACCAGCTCTTCGGGTCGGGATCGCTCGACGGCGGCGACGGCGACGACGCGATGTCGCTGTACAGCGGCACCGCGACGGGCGGTGCCGGCAACGACACGCTCGACGCGTCGTCGGCGGGTGCGGGCGTGCAGATGACCGGTGATGCCGGCAATGACAGCCTGCGCGGATCGGCGTCGGCCGACCGACTGGACGGCGGCGCGGACGCCGACACGATCGATGGCGGCGCGGGGGCCGATACGCTGCTCGGCGGTACCGGCGACGACCTGCTGTTCGCCGGTGCCGGTGCCGACAGCGTCGACGGCGGCAGCGGATCGGACGTGGTTCGCGTGGCCGGGCGGATGGCCGATTTCTCGATCACCGCCGGGGCCAATGGCACGACGATCCTGACCGACCTGCGCAGCGGCAGCCCATTCGGCACCGATACGCTGTCGGGGGTCGAGCTGCTCCAGTTCGACGACGACGAATATGCGCTGGTCAGCACGCCCGGCATCTTCTGGCAGGACAGCGCCGGCATCGACGATCGCATTCCCAATGCGACGCTGACCTCGGCCACGCTGGCCGGCGACGACACGCTCTATGGCAATTCGGGCTTCGACATCATCGATGCCGGCTTCGGCAATGACTCGGTGCGTGGCGGCGTCGGCAACGACGTGCTGTACGGCCAGTCGGGCCGCGACACGCTGGAGGGTGGCGAGGGCGACGACACGCTGTGGGGCGGGACGGGTCAGGACGTGCTCGACGGCGGCGACGATGCCGACTGGCTGTATGGCGATGCCGGGTCGGACACGTTGCGCGGCAGCACCGGCAACGACCGGTTGGAGGACAGCCTCGGCAGCAACCGCCTGTACGGGGATACCGGCAACGACACGCTGATCGGAACGGGCACGCTGGAAGGCGGCATCGGCAACGACGCGCTTTCGGGCAGCGGGCTGCTCGATGGCGGGGTCGGCAACGATGCGCTGTCGGGTGAGGGCACGCTGGTCGGGGGCGACGGCATCGACACGCTGTCGGGGTCGGGAACGCTGCTCGGCGGGATCGGCAACGACGCGATCAACATCGTGTCGGGCGCGGCCTATGGCGAGGCGGGCAACGACACCATCGCCACCGCTTGGCCGTGGACCGGCCCGGTCAGCATGGACGGCGGTGCGGGCGACGATCGCCTGATCGGCTTCTATGGCACGCGTGAGACGCTGCTGGGTGGCGATGGGTCCGACACGCTGTCGGGCGGGCGCTATCCGGGCGTGTCGGGCGATAACGACAGCCTCGACGGCGGGGCGGGCAACGACACGCTCGACGGCGGCGATGGCGACGACACGATCGTCGGTGGCGGCGATTACGACGTGGCGCTGTATAGCGGGACGCGCGCCTTCGCATCGGTGATCCGCGACGGCAATGGCGGCTATATCGTCGCCGACAACCGCGACGGGCGCGGCGTCGACGGCACCGACCAAATGCGCGGCATCACCACGCTGCGCTTCACCGACCTCGATTTCGACGTGACCGCCGCCAACACCGGCATCGTCGTCGCCGGCACGACCGCCGCCGACCGCCTGACCGGCACCGCGTTCGACGACAGCATCACCGGCGGCGACGGCAACGACACGATCGACGGCCTGGCCGGCAACGACCGGATCGTCGCCGGCACCGGCGCGGACAGCGTCGCGGGCAGCGCCGGCAACGACGTGCTCTATGGCGAGGCCGGGGTCGACACGATCGACGGCGGCATCGGGGCTGACTGGATTGATGGCGGTGCCGATGGCGACAGCATCGCCGGCGGCGACGGCAACGACACCATCGTCCAGAGCGCGGGGGCCGACACGATCGACGGCGGCGCGGGCGACGATCGCATCACCGACTATGACGACAACGGCAACATCCTGTCGGGCGGCGACGGCAACGACACGATCGGCGGCAACGGCACGCTGACCGGCGGCCTCGGCAACGACAGCATCAGCGGCAGCGGGCTGCTCGATGGCGAGGCCGGCAACGACACGCTGAGCGGATCGGGGCTGGTGCGCGGCGGCGACGGCAACGACGTCGTCTATGTGTCGAGCGGCAGTGGACAGGGCAATGACGGCAACGACACGCTGTCGGGCTATTATGCCAGCGACCTGCTGCTCGATGGCGGATCGGGCGCGGACTCGATCTCGGGCGGCAGCGGCAGCGACACGCTGCTGGGCGGTGCGGGCGACGACACCCTGTGGGGCGGCGGCGGGACCGATACCGTCTATGGCGGGTCGGGCTTCGACAAGCTGGTCTATACCGGCCGCCGGTCGGATTACAGCATCGTCAACAACAGCGACGGCAGCATCACCGTGCAGGACCTGCGCGGCGGCAGCCCCAACGGCACCGACCGGGTGTACGGCGTCGAGCTGCTCCAGTTCGACAGCGGTGACGAACAGACGCTGCCGGGCAGCAATGTCGGGCTGGTGCTGACCGGCACCGCGTTCGACGACATCCTGATCGGCGACAGCGGCAACGACACCATCACCGGCCTCGCCGGCAACGACCGTCTGGGCGGCGACGACGGCAACGACATCATCGATGCCGGGGCGGGCAACGACGTGGTGACCGGCGATTCCGGGTCGGACACGCTGACCGGCGGGACCGGCAACGACTATATCGACGGCGGCACCGGCACGGACTCCATCAGCGCGGGCGACGGCAACGACACCGTCTATGGCGGCCTTGGCGACGACACGATCGATGCCGGGGCGGACGCCGATTATGTCGAGGATCTGGGCGGGCTGAACCGCATCCTCGGCGGCACCGGCAACGACACGCTGAACGGCAACGGATCGCTCTATGGCGGCGATGGCGACGATCGGATCACCGGCAACCTCTATGCGACCGGGCTCCTGTCGGGCGATGCCGGCAACGACAGCCTCACCGGCTATGGCACGCTTGACGGCGGGATCGGTGCGGACCTGTTGCAGGTCGGGACCGGCGGTACCGGCACCGGCGGCGCGGGCAACGACACGCTGTCGGGCTGGTCGCCCACCGGCTATGACGGTGCGCAGACGCTGGACGGCGGGGCCGACAACGACGTCGTCTATGGCAATTGGGGGGCCGACAGCCTGATCGGCGGCACCGGCAACGACTGGCTGTCCGGCGGCGATGCCAGCGACACGCTGGTCGGCGGCGATGGCGAGGATACCGCCTCGTTCGAAATGGCGCGCGAGAGCGCCTCGGTCATCCGCGACGGCAATGGCGGCTATTTCGTCGTCGACAATCGCCGCGACGGCAACGACCTCGGCACCGATCGCCTGTCGGGCATCGAACGGGCGACCTTCACCAACGCCACCTTCGCCCTGTCGGCGGCGACGGCGGGCATGGTGTTCAACGGAACGGCGGGCAACGACACGCTGACCGGCACCGAACTGGACGATTCGATCAGCGGCGCGGGGCTGCCGGCCGGGGTCACCGCTCCGGCCAACGGCATCGACGATCCCGATCAGGACCGGGGCGACGACCGCCTGTTCGGTCTGGGCGGCAACGACCGCATCTTCGGCGGGCGCGGAGCCGACCTGCTCGACGGCGGCGTCGGCTATGACGTGCTCGACGGCGGGGCGGACAACGACACGCTGCTGGGCGGCAGCGACGACGACCAGCTGTTCGGCGGCGCGGGCAATGACAGCCTCGACGGCGGCATCGGCAACGACACCATCGATGGCGGCACCGGCAACGACCGGGCGCTCGGCGGCGATGGCGACGACGTCCTCACCGGCGGCGGCGGTACCGACGAACTGGTCGGCGGTGCCGGTCGCGACGCGCTCTATGGCGACGGCACCTTGAGCGGCGGCGAAGGCGACGACGTCCTGTCGGGCAGCGGCCAGTTGCTGGGCGAGGCCGGCAACGACACGATCACCATCGGATCGGGCAACGCGCTGGGCGGTGACGGTAACGATGCCATCTACGGCTACGGCATTTTGCGGGGCGAGGCGGGCAATGACGCGCTTGGCGTCCGGACCGGCGCGATCGGCTTTGGCGACGCTGGCAACGACACGCTCTACGGCACCGAACTCAGCGGGTATGACGGCGCGCAGACGCTCGACGGTGGCGAGGGCGACGACGTCATTTCCGGCAATTATGGTGAGGATTCGCTGCTCGGCGGCGGCGGTGCCGACTGGATCTCGGGCGGTGCCGGCAATGACGTTATCGACGGCGGCAGCGGCGGCGATTTCCTCGCCGGCAATGGCGGCAACGACACGATCGATGGCGGCGGGTCGGGCGCGCTGACCCCCGACATCGTCCGCTATTACGGCAATCGCAACGACTTCACCGTGACCGAGACGGGTGGCGTCGTCACCGTGACCGACAACCGCCCCGGATCGCCCGAGGGCACCGACACGCTGACCAATGTCCGCGTGCTGCGCTTCGACGATGCCGACTACATCGCAAAGGCCAATCCCGGCGTCTATCTGCGCGGCGGATCGGGCAACGACACGATCGGCGACATCACCACCGGTTCGTCGTCGGGCGTGGTCAACGTCACCAATCCGTCGGGGCCGCGCTTCGCCGGATCGGGCGACGACACGCTCGAGGGCCAAGGCGGCAATGACTCGATCCGCGGTCTGGCGGGCGAGGACAGCATCCTCGCCGGTGCGGGCAACGATAGCGTCGATGGCGGGACCGAAGCCGACCGCATCTATGGCGAGGCGGGCGACGACCTGCTCGACGGCGGCGACGACGACGATCTGATCGTCGGCGGCACCGGCAATGACTCGATCGTCGGCGGCACGGGCGAGGATATTCTGGCCGGCGGCGACCTGACCATCACCCAACCGGTCGATCCGGTGACCGGTTTGGCCGTAGGGGGGCCGGTGCTGGGCGTCGAGACGATCGGCGGCGGCAACGACACGCTGCGCGGCGGGGACGACGACGACAGCATCTATGGCGGATCGGGCCTCGACAGCCTGTCCGGCGATGCCGGCAACGACCTGATCTATGGCGGCATGGATGCCGACACGATTGACGGCGGCACCGGCGACGACGCGCTGTATGGTGAGGACGGCAACGACATCCTGACCGGCGGTTCGGGCGTCGATACGCTGTCGGGCGGTGCGGGCAACGACGCGCTGACCGGCTTCGGCATGCTGTCGGGCGATGCCGGCAACGATACGCTGACCGGCGGCGGCACGCTGTCGGGCGGCGAGGGGGCCGATATCCTGACCGCAGGCAGCGGCGACGACCTGCTCGACGGTGGCGACGGCGACGATACGCTGACCGCCGGCGAGGGCAGCGACACGCTGATCGGCGGGGCGGGTACCGACCGGGCGATCATCGGCGGCCAGCGTGCCAACTTCACCGTCGCGGCGGGCGATGGCGGCGTGTACGTCATCGACAATCGCGGCGGCGGCGGCACCGATTTCCTGACCGGCATGGAAACGATCCAGTTCGCCGATGTGACGCAAGGCGCGGTCGGCGGCAGCGTGCTGCACGGTGACGACGGTGCCAATGCGCTGACCGGCACCGCGCTCGACGACTATCTGCTCGGGGAATCGGGCAACGACACGCTGATCGGCGCGGCCGGCAACGACCGCATCTTCGGCTATAACGACGATGACTCGATCGCGGGCGGCAGCGGCAACGACGCGCTGTTCGCCGGGGCCGGCAACGATACGGTCGACGGCGGCGACAATGACGACCTGATCGACGGCTTCGACGGGGCCGACAGCCTGTTGGGCGGGACCGGCAACGATACCGTCACCGGCGGCTTCGGCAACGACACCATCGACGGCGGCACCGGCAACGACGTGCTGGCCGGCGATGCCAACCACGACAGCCTGTTGGGCGGCGCGGGCAGCGATACGCTGACCGGCGGATCGGGCGACGACACGCTCGACGGCGGGGCCGACAACGACGTGCTGAACGATGGCGACGGCGCCAACCGGATGGACGGCGGTGCCGGCAACGACACGCTGTCCGGGTCGGGCACGCTGCTCGGCGGTCTCGGCAACGATCAGCTGGGCGGAACCGCCGATGCGTGGCTCGACGGCGGGGCCGGCGACGACACGATCGGCGGCAGCGGCGCGAACCTCTATGGCGGCGACGGCAACGACCGCATCACCGGATCGTCGGGGGCGGACACGCTGACCGGCGGCGACGACAGCGGTGCCGATACGCTGGACGCCGGGGCCGGCAACGACGTGTTGCTGGGCGGTGCCGGCGACGACCGGTTGGTCGGCGGCGGCGGCAACGACCGGATCGACGGCGGCAATGGCAATGATATCGCCATCTATTCCTCGGTCCGCGCCGACTATACGATCACTCAGGAATCGCCGGGCGTGTTCCGCGTCGTCGACAATCGCGGCGGGCTTGGTCCCGATGGCGACGACACGATCACCGGCGTCGAACTGCTGCGCTTCACCGATCAGGATTTGGTGCCCAGCGACGGCAATACCGGCATCGTCTATGACGGCAACGACGCCCCCGACAATCGTACGGGTGGCGAGGGCGACGATACGTTGCGCGGCTTCGGCGGCAACGACACGCTGGACGGCGGGCCGGCGGGCAATGACAGCCTCGACGGCGGCAATGGCAACGACATCCTGATCGGCGGCACCGGCAACGACATCCTCGACGGCGGCGACGGCATCGACACGATGACCGGCGGCACCGGCAACGACCTGTACCGGGTCGAGGATACCGCCGATATGATCGTCGAGGCGGCGAGCGGCGGCATCGACACGGTCGAGGCCGATCTGCCCGGCGGATCGGTGGCGACGATCAGCACCTATTCGATCGCGTCGCTGACCAATGTCGAAAACCTGACCTATACCGGCGGCCTGCGCTTCGTCGGCACCGGCAATGCGCTGGCCAACGTCATCACCGGCGGCGCGCTGGCCGACACCCTGAGCGGCGGCGCGGGCAACGACACGCTGATCGGCGGCACGGGTGCGGATTCGATGATCGGCGGCACCGGCGACGACACCTATCTGGTCGATCTATCGACCGATATCGTCGTCGAATCGTCGGGCGGGGGTAACGATACGGTCCGCACCGCGCTCGGCAGCCTGACCATCGCCTCGTTCGCGAACGTCGAGAACCTCGTCTATACCGGTACCGCCGGCTTCGTCGGCACCGGCAACGCATCCAGCAACCGCATGACCGGGGGGGCGGGCAACGACACGCTCTCGGGCGGGTCGGGCAACGACACGCTCGACGGCGGTGCGGGCGTCGACCGTCTGGAGGGGGGATCGGGCAACGACACCTATCTCGTCGACACCACCACCGACACGCTGGTCGAACTGTCGGGCGGCGGCACCGATACCATCGTCACCGGCCTGTCGAGCTGGACGCTGGCGCTGTATTTCGAAGCGGTCACCTATACCGGTACCGCGGCGTTCACCGGCACCGGCAACGCCTCGGCCAACACCCTGACCGCCGGCAGCGGCAACGATACGTTGCGCGGCGGTGCCGGCGACGACAATCTCGTCGGCGGTGCGGGCAATGACTCGCTGGTAGGGGAGGGCGACGACGATACGCTCGACGGTGGTGCGGGTGACGATACGCTCGACGGCGGGTCGGGCAACGACGTCTATGTGCTCGACGGCAACGACCTGATCGTCGAGGCGGCGAATGGCGGCCGCGATACGGTGCGTACCGCTCGCAACGCCTACACGCTGGCCGCCAATTTCGAGAGTGTCGTGTTCACCGGCACCGGGGCGTTCACCGGCACCGGCAACGAACTGGCCAATGCCCTGACCGGCGGCAGCGGCAACGACCTGCTCTATGGCCTGGTCGGCAACGACACGCTGACCGGCGGGGCCGGGGCGGACACGATGGACGGCGGCAGCGGCAACGACACCTATTATGTCGACAACATCGCCGATGTGATCGTCGAGGCGGCCGGCGGCGGCACCGACACGATCGTCACCTCGCTCGCCAGCTTCACGCTCGCCGCCGATCTCGAAAGCCTGAGCTACAACGGCACCACCGGCTTCACCGGCATCGGCAACGACGTCGCCAATGCCCTGACCGGCGGGAAATATGCGGACTCGCTGACCGGCGGTGCCGGCAACGATACGCTCAGTGGCGGGGCCGGGGCCGACACGCTGACCGGCGGCACCGGCGACGACGGGTACGTGGTCGACAATATCGGCGACGTGATCGTCGAGGCGGTCGGCGAGGGGACCGACACGGTCACCACCTCGCTGGTCAGCTACACGCTGGGCGCGAATGTCGAGAAGCTCGTTTATTCGAGCAGCAAGGCGTTTTCCGGCACCGGCAACACCCTCGGCAACACGATCACGTCCGGCAGTGGTGCCGATGTGCTGCGCGGTCTCGACGGCAACGACACGCTGTCGTCGGGCAGCGGCAACGATACGCTGGAGGGCGGTACGGGCAGCGACGTGCTGACCGGCAGCACCGGCGGCGACGTGATGACCGGCGGTACGGGGGCGGATCGCTTCGTCTTCACCAGGGTGAGCGATTTCGGAACGGCCGATCTGCTCGACCGGATCACCGACTTCGTCGCGGCGGACGGCGATCGCATCGACCTCGCGACGATCGACCCGTCGAGCGCCAGCGGGAACCAGGCGTTCACCTTCATCGGCACCGCCGCGTTCACGACGACGACCCACACGACGTTCGAGCTACGCTATCAGACGGCGGCGGACGGCTATCTACTGGTGCAGGGTGACAGCAACCGGGACGGCGTCGCCGACTTCGCGTTCCTGGTGTATGCGACGTCGCTCGGCGCGGGCGATTTCGTGCTGTAGCGGCTTGCTGGCGGTCGGTGCCTGTCACGGCACCGGCCGCCCGGGCCGCCATCGCTTTTTTGCAATGCAGCATTTTCGGTCCGGAAAACCGGAATCTGCCCCGGATCGAAGCGCTTCGCCGTCCGTGACGCCATGTTCAGGGGGGTTGTTGCGTGCCCGTTCCGGGGCTAGGCGGTTTCATCATGCGGCGATGCGCCGGGCGGGCAAGGGGTGCTACGAACATGAAGATCGCGGTTTTCGGACTTGGCTATGTCGGCATGTCGAACGCAGTGTTGCTGGCGCAGCACAACAATGTCGTCGCCGTCGACATTTCGGACGACCGCGTCGCGCTGGTCAACGACCGCAAGTCGCCGATCGGTGATGCCGAGCTGGAACGCTTTCTTGCCGAACGCACGCTTGACCTGACCGCGACCACCGATGCCGCGCAGGCGCTGGACGGTGCCGACTATGTCATCGTCGCCACCCCGACCAATTACGACGTCGAAACCGACAAGTTCAACACCAGCTCGGTCGAGGCGGTCATCAGCAAGGCGGCGGCCGCCGCGCCGCAGGCGACGATCATCGTCAAGTCGACTATCCCGGTCGGCTTCGTCGATGAGGTCCGCCAGCGGCTGAACGCGCCGAACGTGGTGTTCAGCCCCGAATTCCTGCGCGAAGGCCGCGCGCTGTACGACAATCTCCACCCGTCGCGGATCATCGTCGGCGAACGCTCGGAACGCGCGAAGATCTTCGCCGACCTGCTGCTGCAGGGTGCGGAGAAGAAGGATGTGGCCGTGCTGTTCACCGACAGCCGCGAGGCGGAGGCGATCAAGCTGTTCGCCAACACCTATCTCGCGATGCGCGTCGCCTTCTTCAACGAACTCGACAGCTATGCGATCGCCGGCGGCATGGACACCAAGCAGATCATCGAGGGCGTCGGTCTCGATCCGCGGGTCGGCATGCACTACAACAATCCGAGCTTCGGCTATGGCGGCTATTGCCTGCCCAAGGATACCAAGCAGCTGCTCGCCAACTATTCGGAAGTGCCGCAGAACCTGATCCGCGCGATCGTCGATGCGAACCGCACCCGCAAGGATTTCCTGGCGGACCAGATCATCGCGCGCCGCCCGAAGAAGGTCGGCGTGTACCGCCTGACGATGAAGGCCGGATCGGACAATTTCCGCCAGTCGTCGATCCAGGGGATCATGAAGCGGGTGAAGGCGAAGGGGATCGAGGTCGTCGTGTACGAACCGAGCCTCGACGAGGACAATTTCTTCGGATCGAAGGTCGTGAAGGATATCGACGCGTTCAAGGCCGAGTGCGACGTAGTGATCGCCAACCGCGCCGCGCCCGAACTTGCCGATATCGGGACCAAGCTGTTCACGCGCGACATCTTCGGTTCGGACTGACCGGTCCCCTGCCGCCGCGTAAGGGGTTCACGCGGCGGCAGAAGCCTTTTGGGGTTATCCCCGTCCGATCCGCGCCAGCAGGCTGATCAGATCGGCCTGCCGCGACACGCCGGTCTTGGCGAAGATGTGGCGCAGATGGACGCGCAGCGTCGTCTGGCGACAGTCGCGCGCCGCCGCCGCCGATTCCAGCGAATGGCCCGCCATCAGCAGCGCGGCGAGCGCGACCTCGCTGGGGGTCAGGTCGAACGCCTCGCGCCACAGCTGTGATGCCGGCGCAGGACGCTCGGCCGGGTCGATCAGCGTCACCACCGCCGCGCCGGGCGTGGCGTGCTGCAGCCGCATCGCCCAAGGCACCGGCCGCGCGATCAGGATCAGTGGCGCGCGATCGGGGGCGGCGTGATAGCGTAATGCCGCCGCCTCCGGCGCGATCCGCGCGGTGGCACGCGCGAGCACGGTGTCGACCCGCGCCTGTTCGCAGGGCAGCAGCGTCCAGCGCGCCACGCCGTCGCCACCGCTGACCAGCAGCGCGTCGCAAGCCGGCGTCGTGCGCAGGATGCGACCGCTGGCGTCGATCAGTGCGCCGGCCTCGTCCGCCTGATCGACGCGGCCCTGCCAATACAGGTCGCGGCCACGATCCCCCGATCCATGGTCCGCGACCTTCCCCCATTCGGTCGAAACGACCGTGCGTACCCCCGCCATATCGCTCCCCTGAACCGGTCGTTACCGAACGGTTCGATGCTAGGCCCGCCGCACCGGAATCGTCCGGTGGCAAGGTGTCGCAAAGCGTCGCATCGGGTGGTGATACCGCGAAATCGGTGCGGAATCAGGTGGATCGACCGGTCAGGCGGTGTCGATCCGTGGCTGTGCCAGCGCCCGCAGCGCGGCATCGATCCGCGCGTCGCCGGCAAAATGCGCCCGGATGCGGCGGACGAATCCGGCCGATCCCCATCGTTCGCCCCGCGCCCGCGCATCGTCGAGGATCGCGAGCAGCGCCGCCCGGTCGCCCGCGACCGCGGCGACGAACGCCGGCCAGCTATGGTCCGGCAGGTCGTCATTCTGGGTGATCGACACCGCACGGCTGAGGATCACCGCATAGGTCGTGGCCCGTCCGATGCCCGCGCGCCGGTCGCTGTCGATCGTGCGCCGGAGCGCGGCGCTATAGGCGATGAGTTCGGGTTCGCCGCGCACCTGGGCACGGATGGCGAGGTGGTGGGCGTAGCCGGCGAGATCACCCTCGGCCAGCGCGGTGACGCTCAGCGCGTCGTGGACGCTGGCCAGCGTCGGATATTGGGTGGCGACGGTGGTGAGCAGCGCCTGCGCCTGCTGCGTCCGCCCTGCCGACCACAGGCCCCAGCCATAATCGGCAAGCAGCCATGGCGCGCCGGGCGCCAGCGTCCGCGCGGCGTCGAATTCGCGCTGCGCGGCGGCGTCCTCGCCATTGTCGGCAAGGATATTGGCGTACCATAGATGCGCCAGCGGGTCGCCCGGGGCATGGGCGATCGCGCGGCGGAACAGTTCGCCGGCCCGTTGCGGCTTGCCGTCCCACCAATAGGCGATGACCCCGTCGACCCGGTCGGCGACCGCCGAGTGCGGATCGATCGCGCGGGCCGCCGCCGCCGCGGCGCGGGCCCGGCTGATACAGAGCGTGTCGGAGGCCGATCCGAACTCGCGGGTCAGCACCCATGCCTCGGCCAGCGCCTCCTGCACCTCGACATTGCCGGGATGGTCGTGGGCGAGGCGGGTCAGCGTGGCGGTGGCGGCGTGCAGTCGCGCGGCGCTGCGCATCGCCGCGTCGTCGCGGGCGGCGACGAAGCGCGCATGGGTCGGCGCGTCGAGCCGGTCGGGCGAGGGGCCGATCCATTCGATCCCGGCGACGCTCACCCCCAGCAGCGCCAGCGCGCCCAGCACGATCGGCCAGCGGCGCGGCGGGGCCGGGCGGGGTAGCGCCAGCGGGTCGATGGCGGGGATCGGTGGCGGGGTACGGGGCGGTTCGGAGGGAGGGTCGGCGACGGCACCGGGCGTCGGGTCAGGCGGCAGTGCCTCCTGCCCCGAAATCCACGCGTCGAGTTCATGGGCCAGCGCATAGACGCTGCGGGCGCGGCCGCCGGGCAGGGCATGGACCGGCAGGCCGCGCTCGCGCGACCAGCGGATCGCGGTCGAGCGGTCGCGACCGAGATAGGCGGCGATCGACTTCCACCCCTCGATCCGTCGCGCCGGTTCCCCGACCTGCCCCATCATCTTGCCACCCCCCGGTTTTGTCCGTCCGCCGGCATATCCCTACTCGATACCGGGTACGCCACGGACCGTCCAGCAAGCGGTTGGGCGGGCAAAGGTGACGAAGGTGCCACGTACCGCATGGTTTGCGGGTGGCCGGTGCGCGGCCGGCCGGACCGGCCGAGCATGACGGGCACAGGGCGTGTAGGAAAGGGGTCAGTGCAACCGCAGTGCCCGGTCATGATCCTGACCGGGCCCCAATATCCGATGGACGAACACGCGGTCGGACAATGCGGAATAGATGATGCCATATCCTTTCCATGACCGTCGGCGAATACCCTGCCGTTCGTACCGCGGGATCAGGGGGAAGGCGCGGGGCATATCGGCGAGACCGGTCGCGACCGTGCGCAGTTCGACGACGAAGGTCGCCGCGCGGGCGGGATTGTCTTGCGCGATGAAGGCGGTGATCAGTTCGAGATCGACCTGTGCCCGGGCCGAAAGGATTACCCTCATGTAGCGGAGCGATCTTCCGCCGTCGCCAGGCGCGCCATGATCCCGTCGCACACGACACCGAGGTCGATGCCCCCGCCGGCCTGCATTTCAGCCATGCTTTCCGCGATCGACGTATCGAGTTCGCGCAACCACCGCGCTTCGTCCTCGATCCCCTGTTGATCGCGGCGGATCAGGTCGCGGACATAATCGCTGGCGCTGGCATAATGCCCACTATCGACGCGCGCCTGCACATGGTCGCGCAACGGGTCGGGAAGCGAGATGTTCATCGATGCCATGGTCGTCTCCAACGGCAGAATAATGGCAAAAAATGCCATCGTCGTCAACAAACGTCTACATGTCGACAGGTCGACCCGTCGCCTTCGCCGCCATCCCCCGCACGTCGACCCGCGCCTTCAGTCGTGCGCCGAGCAGCGCCGTGCCGCTGATCTTGCGCTGTACGAACAGCGTTTCGACGTGCGGCACGTGCCACGTCGCGCGGTCGGTGGCGAGGGTGCGGGCTTCCTCGCGGACCACCGGCACGAAGGCGCGGTCGCCGAAGTCGAAGGGGCCGGGACGGGCCATCGCGTCGTCGATCGCGGCGATGATCCGGTCGACCGCGCCGCGATGCGCTGCCACGGCGGCGGCACCCAGAAAGCCGGTTTCGACCGCCACGTCGCGGATCGTGTCGCGGTCGTGGGCGAGGCCGGCGGCGATGAGGCGGCGGTACGCATCGGCGGTGTCGGGCGGCACGGGGCGCGTCGCGCCGAAATCGAGCAGGACGACCCGGCCACTGTCGGCCTGCCAGCGATAATTGGCAAAATTGGGATCGGTCTGCATCTCGGCGAAGTCGAACAGTTCGCGCAAGACCAGGTCGATCATCGCGGTCATCGCCGTGTCGCGCGTGGCTTGCGGCGCGGTCGCCAGCCCCTCGATCGGGGTACCGTCGATATAGTCCATGGTCAGGATGCGCGGCGTGGTCAGCGCGTCGACCGGCGCGGGCACGACATAGCGCGGGTCGCCGGCAAGGCGCTGCCCATAGCGGCGCATGGCGTCGGCCTCGCGCAGATAATCGGCTTCGTCGGCGAGCTGGCGCTTGGCCTCGGCGAGCAGGGGTTTCAGGTCCAGTTCGCGCGGCAACAGGTTGGAGACGCGCAGCAGCGTCGCGACATTGTCGACATCGGCGTCGATGCTTTCGCGCACGCCGGGATACTGGACCTTGATGGCGAGGCGGCGGCCGTCCTTCAGCTCGGCGCGATGGACCTGCCCGATCGAGGCGGCGGCAATCGGGTTCGCGTCGAACTTGGCGAGCTTGCTGCGCCAGTCGGTGCCCCATTCGGCGATCAGCAGCCGGTCGAGCTGCGCGGGCGGCATCGGCTGACCCTGATTGCGCAGCTGGGCGAGGATGGTGGCCAGTTCGGGGGGCAACAGGTCGCCCGCGTCCATCGAGATCATCTGCCCGAGCTTCATGGCCGCCCCGCGCAGGTGCGACAGGCGGTCGGCCATGCGCTTGGCATTGGCGGGGGTGAGGATCAGGTCGCCCATGCGCGGGCGTTCACCGCTCGCCAATCGCCGTGCTCCTTCGGCGAGCACGCCCCCGGCGATGCCGCCGGCCAGACGCCCGAAGCCGGACAGGCGCGACAGACGGCCAGAGGGAACGGCGCGGCCGGGGCGGGTGGGTTCGTCGGTCATGGGGGCGGAGCGACTGGGGTGGCGTTGGGTTCCGGTGCGTGGGGGACGGGGGTCGAAGTCCGCCGGAAAAGGCCTGCTCCGGCATGTTGGCACGCGGGCACCGGATGCCGCTTGCGGCCCCGGTCTGCGCCGCGCGTCCGTCCGTGCCACCTGTACCGGACGTTGACCGCTGCAAGTAATCGTGCCGATTCGTCGCCCGGTCGATAGTATGATTCCTTAATAGTATCGGATTATCGGACGGTTCATGCATGTCGATGCCCAACCGATCGATCTGACGACGATGTTTTTCGTCAATGGACTGACGTCGTTTGCTACCGCATTGTTGTTCCTTGGTTTCTGGCGGGTGACCGATTACCTGAAACGGTCGGACAGCCTGCTGTACTGGTCTGCGGCCTATGGCCTGCTCACCATCGGGTTTCTGTTGCTGGCGTCCACTGCCGTCGGATTGGTGCTGCCCCGTGGCCAGTTGATCGCGAACCTGACGATCGATGCCGGAACCGCGCTGTCGCTGGTCGCGACCAACCGCCTGCTGCATCGCCCCGCCCGCGACAACTGGCCGATCGCGGTTGCCGGGTGCATCGCCATCGTCGAAGTGGCCTATGCCCTGTCGCGCCCCGTGCCCGATTACGGCGTCATGCTGGTGATCGGCGTCATGTTGCGCGGCCTGCTGACGATCGCCACCGGCGTCGTATTGTGGCGCGATGCCGATACATCGCATCGGCCGCCGGCAAGGCTGGCGGCGGTGTTCCATTTCGCCTGGGCGGTGACGATGGCGATGCGCACGGTGCCGGTACTGATCGAGACCCAGGGGATTGCGGCGTTCGAGCTGAGTTCGATCGTGGCGTTGATCGTCCGGCTGCTGCTGTCGTGGATGATCGCGATCTGCCTGTTGTGGATGATCGCGCGGCAGCTGGACGAACGGTTGATCCAATATGCCACCCGCGACACGCTGACCGGTCTGTCGAACCGGCGGGTGATGTGGGAGGCGGGCGCGCAGCGAATCGCCGCGCTTGACCGCAACGCGGGCGAGGTGCGGCTGATCCTGCTCGACATCGATCATTTCAAGCAGGTCAACGACCGCTGGGGGCATCCGGCGGGCGACGCGGTGCTGGCGACGGTGGCGCGACGGATCGGCGAGACCGTGTGTCCGGGCGATCTGGTCGGCCGGGTCGGCGGCGAGGAGTTCATGATCCTGCTCGCGCCCGCATCGTCCCTGACCGCCGTTGACCTGGCCGAACGCGTCCGGTCGGCGATCGAGCAAACGCCGATCGTCGTCGCCGACGACCGGGAAATTCACTGTACGATTAGCCTGGGGTGCAGCCGGACCGGCCGGGGCGGCACGAGTTGGGAAAAGCTGATCGCGCAGGCCGATGCCGCGCTTTATGCCGCCAAGGATGCTGGACGCAACCGGGTGGTCGATCATGTCGCGCTTGCTGAAGCGGCCTGACGCGGGCGGGGGGCGGACTGCCCGGAACGGCACGGCAAGGACCATGGTTGCTTCCCAATATGGGAAACCAACTTGTTTCCCATATTGGGAAGCTTTATAAGGTCGTCATGCGGATCATCGCCCGAAACCGGTTGATCGCCTTTTGGGAACGGCATCCCGCTGCCGAAGCGTCGTTGAAGCATTGGCATGAAGTGGCAGCCGCTGCCGCATGGCAGAACCCGTTGGATGTCATGGCCGATTTTTCGAAGGCAAAGGCGCTGAACGGGGAACGGGTACGGTTCGAGGTAGCTGGTGGCGATTACCGGATGATCGTGGCGTTCGATTGGCGGCGATCGATCGCGTTCGTGAAGTTCATCGGTACCAATGCCGAATATGACCGGATCGATGCCCTGACGGTGAGCCTGTTTTGATGGAAGGAAACGCAGCCATGCATATTCGCCCGATCCGGAGCGATGCCGATCATGAGGATGCGCTTCGTGAGATCGAAGCGTTATGGGGTGCCGAGGAAGGAACCGAAGCAGGGGACCGGCTCGACGTGCTGGTGACGCTGGTCGAAACCTATGAACGGCAGCGCTGGCCGATCGAGCCGCTCGATCCGGTACGAGCCATCGAGGCAGCGATGGAAATGAACGGCTATACCCGTGCGCAACTGGCCATGCTGATCGGGCAGTCGCGCGCGACCGAGATACTGAGCCGCCGCCGGGCACTGACGCTGCCGATGATCCGGGCGATTTCGGCGGCGTGGCATGTTCCTGCCGGGGTGCTGGTACAGGATTATGCGCTGACCGGGCGGTGAGGTCACCCTCCTGCAGATTGGTTCACGCGGAGGCGTGGGGAAGGGAGAAGGAGGGGGAGCACACGGAGGCGCGGAGACGCGGAGGAAGAAGGGGAGGGGGTTCGCGCAGAGGCGCAGAGGCGCAGAGGGGGTGCGTCTCCGGCGGATGTCACCCCGCGCAAGCGGCCTTCCGCTATCTGTCAGCGGGGAAGGTGTCTCCCGATCGCGAGCGCCCACCCGGATCGCAACGCCTCCGCGCCTCTGCGCCTCTGCGCGAACCCCCTATCTTTCTTCTCTTCGCGTCCTTTGCGCCTTCGCGCGAACCATTATCCCTTGTCCGTCGAAATCCGCCGCCAAAGGGATAACCGGAAGCTTACCCGCAGGCGTACCCCCGCGCAGGCCGGGCCCGGAGCCAAGCAAGGCGGCGTTTCCCGTGTGGCCCTGGACCCCCGCCTGCGCGGGGGTACGGGAGGTCAGAACGACGCCGAGATCGTCACGCCGTACGTCCGCGGATCGCCCGGTTGCCCGACGATCAGGCCGGTATTGCCCGACTGGGTCGCGAGCAGTTCATAGTAATTCTGGTCGAAGGCGTTGCGCAGCCACAGGAACGCGTTCCACCCGGCATCGGCGCGGTAGCCGAGGCGGAAGTTCGCAAGGCTGTAGCCGTCGATATAGGTATAGGCCGAGGGCGACGGGTTGGACGAGAAGCGCGAGCGATAGCTGCCGTCGAAGCCGAGATAGGCATTGCCGTCGGTGGCCCCGATCTTGGCCGGCAGGGTATATTCGGCACCATAGCTGAACGCCCATTTCGAGATGCCGGGCAGGCGCTGTCCCGATACGTCGCAGGCCGACGGGCTGATGCCGCCGGGGGTGCCCGCCGGGCTGGTCTGCTGCCCCGCCGCCGGCGCGCTGCCGCCCGACAATTCGGGCGGGCAGGGGGCGTCGGTGAAGCGGACGTACTTCGCATCGGTGTATGCCGCGTTGGCATAGAGGTTCAGCCGCTCGGTCGGGCGGAAGGCGGTGTCGAGTTCCAGCCCACGCGTGCGGACCGCCTCGGCATTGGCGAGATAGCCGCGCAGGACGCCCAACTGGCCGTTGGTCACCGTCGCCTGATAATCGGCGATGTCGGTCCAGAAGGCGGCGAGATTGGCGGTGATCCGCCGGTCGAGCCACTGGGTCTTCAGCCCCAGTTCGTAATGATTGACCTGTTCGGGCTTTACCTGTGCCGCCGCGAGGATCGGGTTGTTGTCGCGGTCGAGCGGCAGGCCCGACAGGTTGATGCCGCCCGATTTATAGCTGCGGGCATAGGTCGCGTACGCATGGACGTCGCGCGCCACGTCATAGGCGAGGGTGACGTCGCCCGACACGTTCCAGTCGTCGAAATCAGGCTGATACGACTGCGGGGCGAGCACGCCGCGCTGGTCGTTGGTCAGTATGGTCGATCCGCTGCCGGTGGTGACGACCGACACGTAATCGCCGGTCTTCTTGTCATAGTTCACGCGCACGCCCGGCGCGATCGAGAGCGCGTCGGTGATGTGCCACGTCGCTTTCCCGAATACCGCCGCGCTGGTGTTCGAGAAACCGATGGTGTTGCGCGCGGTCAGGCCGCCCAGCACCGCCGGGTTGCAGGCCGCCGCCGTCACGGGCGCGCAGCCGGCGCTGCCCGGGGTGACGCTGCCGGGGTTGAGCAGGAAGCGCGAGGCGGCCGGCCCCTGGACCTGCAACCCCTGCGTATCGATCGTCTGGTGGAAATAGAACAGGCCGGCGACGTAATCGACCGGGCGCTTGCCGTTCGACGCGATGCGCAGTTCCTGGCTCCACTGGCGCTGCTGCGACGGATTGGCCGACACGATGGTGATCGGCAGGCCGGTGAAATCGCGGTCGTTCGACGGGTCCCAGTTCCAGAAACGCCACGCGCTGACCGAGGTCAGCGTCGCCCCGCCCAGGTCGAGATTGCCGACCAGCGAGACGCCGCCCAGTTCCTGTCGCGCACGCAGCGGCGTGTCGAGGTCGGTCAGCCGGTCGAAGGCGTTGGTCGAGGGCGGGGCATAGCCGAACGCGGCGGCGAGCGCGGCATATTGCCGGTTCAGCGGGCGCTGCGTCGTGCCGGTTCGGACATAGATCTGCGCGCAGCAATCGGGGTTCTGGTGGCCGTAATCGCCGTACAGCGTCACATCGAGATTGGGCGCGGGCGTCCACAGCAACTGGCCGCGCACGCTCTGGTTATCCTGCGCATTGGCATAGCCGCCCAGCACGGTGTTGCGGATCGTGCCGCGCCGCGAGGTGACCGAGGCGGAGATGCGCGCGGCGAGCTTGCCATCGACGATCGGGCCGGAGGCGGATGCCTTGGCCTGGATGAAGTCGTAATTGCCGGTGGTGAGTTCGACGCGGGCTTCGGGGGTGAAGCTCGGCTTGCGGGTGGTGATGTTGATCGCGCCCGCCGTGGTGTTCTTGCCATAGAGCGTGCCCTGCGGCCCGCGCAGCACCTCGATCCGTTCGGTGTCGGTGAAGTCGAACGTCGCCGAGGCGATGCGGCTGTAATAGACGCCATCGACATAGATGCCGACGCCCTGTTCGATACCGTCGTTGGTAAGACCGAACGGCGCGCCCAAGCCACGGATATTGGCGGCCGAATTGCGCGGGTTGGTCGAATAGAATTGCAGCGTCGGTTGCAGCTGGGTCAGGCGGTTGACGTTGTACGCCCCGGTATCGGCCAGCGTCGTGCCGCCGATGACCGAGATCGCGATCGGCACGCTCTGCACCGTTTCCACCCGGCGGCGGGCAGTGACGACGATGTCCCCGCCGCCCTGTGCGGGGGCAAGGCGGCCGGTATCGGCGCGCGGCGGGTCCTGTGTGGTCTCGGTTTCGGGTGTGGCCTCTGCCGGTGTGGCCTGTGCGGGGGTGGCGGTTGCGGGCGCGACCGGTTCGGGCACCACCGGCGTGGCGACCTGCGCCAGAATCAGCGCCAACGACAATGCCATGCGTAATCTCCCTGTATTACGTGGGAGAATGGCCGGGATAGCATTGCCGATCAATAGAGTGGGGATTTAGGGCGGGGGTAGTTTTGCTTGGGGGGTGGGGGGAGACCGCAGGGGCAATCAAAGGCAGTCTACACGAACCGACCCTTTGGAATTATGCGTGATCCGGCACGCGAGGGTCCGCCTCGCTCAACGCAACGACATAATGGTCGCCACAATCGGCGATACCGGTCGTGAACACCACGTCGCGGACGTACATCTGATCTTCCAGATCGCGGGTCAGGTCGGAGTTCGCCTCCAGCAGCAGGGCATGGTCGGTGGAGATAGCCCGGCTCGGATCGGCGGCGTCGAGGATTGACTGACAGGTGCGACAGACGCCGACAATCTTCTTCAGCTTGGTTTAATACTTATTCGTATAATCAGAAAACTGTAAAATTTATTCACATACGTCATCCGCCCGTAACCATTTTTTATAACAAAAACTGCAAATAGAGTAACCAAGGAACGTACTTGCAGTTTCTGTGCGTAGGGCGAAAGCGACAGCATGATCAGTATCATCGCGGACCCGATCGTTGCATTGGACATGTACGAGACGGCACTCTCCAGTTACCTGGCTCCTGTTCTGGCTGTGAAAACGGCGAACAGCATCGAATTGCGGTTCGATGGCGGTTTTCGTGATGAAATGATGGTAGCCGGAATGGCCATCGGAGCCGACGGAACAATCATTGCCGGTACGATCACGGATATCTTCGAATACCGCGACGGTACCAAAATTTTCGCTATCGGCGGTTTGAATTTTCCTGCTGTCGATCTCGCGAAGTTAGTCGAGACGGGTTCGTACGACGAAATCCTGGAGAGGATATTTTCCGAGAACGTGAGGATATTCGGATCCAGCCTAGACGATCGCCTATACGGTTCCGAAGGAAACGATATGATTTGGGGCGGGATCGGGGATGACGAGATTGAAGGGCTAGGTGGCAATGATTTTCTGTACGGCGGTATCGGTAATGATATAATAGTCGGTGGTGACGGTGTCGATACCGCAATGTTAGACAGTTATTTCAATAATAATGTCGTGGGTTTCGACGATGGTTCGATCCAGATAGTTGGTTCGGAAGGTAACGACGTTGCCGAAGGAATAGAGTATTTCCAGTTTACCGACGGTATGTTCGTAACGGATGCGGATAGTGCGGGTGCGCAGGTGATGCGTTTGTATGACACGATTCTGGATCGTGCGCCGNGCCGAAGATCACCAGCCCCTTTTATTGCGACCGGCGTCGAGTATTTCCAGTTTACCGACGGTATGTTCGTAACGGATGCGGATAGTGCGGGTGCGCAGGTGATGCGTTTGTATGACACGATTCTGGATCGTGCGCCGGATGCGGTTGGTCTGGAGTTTTACGTCGATCGTATCGAAGATCGCGGGGTATCGTTGGCAGCGGTTGCGAATGAGATTGCGGGATCGGCCGAGTTTCAGACAGCAACGGGTGGCCTCAATAACGGGCAGTTCGTCGATTACGTGTACCAGAAGGCGTTGGGACGTACTGCGGATGCAAGCGGCAAGGCATTTTACACCCAGTTGCTGGATGCTGGTCTGAGCCGCGGCGTGTTCGTGGCCGATCTGTCGGAATCGGCAGAGCATCGCGGTCTTACGGCGGAAATGGTAGCAAATGGCTATTTCAGCGTCGACGACAGCTATCAGGCGGTAACGCTGTTCTATGATAGCTTCCTGGGCCGTCGTCCGGATGTGGGTGGTCTGCAATATTACGCCGATCGCGTGAAGTCGGGAACCATGTCGCTGTCGCAGGTAGCGGACGATTTCGCCGGTTCAAGTGAGTTCAAGGCAGCTATCCAGGGCAAGAGTAATGCCGAACTGGTGGATTATGTCTATCGCAACACGCTCGACCGCGCACCGGATGCGGGTGGTGCTGCTTATTATACCGACCTGCTGAACAAGGGCTTTGCCCCGGCGGCATTCGTCACCGAGGTCAGCCTGAGCCAGGAACATTATAACCTGATGAGCGGTGCCATCATCAACGGTATCGATTTGATATAAGTTCATAGATGCACCGCCCTGCTCCGCCTGCGCGGCAATGCCCGCGCGC
>NZ_LMKP01000013.1 GCF_001421715.1 Sphingomonas sp. Leaf22 | reverse complement strand
CGCTTCAACCGCCGAACCAAACGCGCCTCCAAGACCCAACAGATGCTCGAGATCACCCTCGACATCTTCCTCGCCAGAAAACGTCTACAGAGTCCGAAGTGAACACTCCCCCTTTCAGGGGGGGAGCCGCAAGCGACGGCGTCCGATGCATGATGCATGTCGATCCGGCCCGGGGCAGGGGCTCCGCAGCGGATTTACCACGGACTTGGTAAAAAGTTGCGGCGAAAGTAACGGGCCGGAGGGCGAACCCTCCGGCCGCGTCGATTACGCCAGGGTACGGACCTTGGGCTCGCGGTCCCAATAACGCTGCTTGGCGGCGTCGACGAAGGATGCGAGGTCGGTGATGCCCTCGTCCGCCTCGACGCCGGCCTTGTCGAGCAACGGCTGCGCAGCGGCGTTGTGGCCGATCGCCTTCAGGTGCCCGAACGCGTCCATGACCCACTGGACGGCTGCGCCTTCCTTGGTCAGCTTCTGCGCGGCTTCGTCCGACAGGATCACCGCACACGCATCGACGGTGACCGAGGGCTGGCCGAACAGCTGTGCATCGGCGGCGATGGTCGATCCGTCGGACAGCGGCACCTTGCCGACCTTCGGCGCGATCGTCATCGCACTGCCGCCGGCGGCCTTCACCGCGTCCTTGAGCGCCTTCAACTCACCGGCATCGGTGCCGTCGGCGATCAGGATGCCGACGGTGCGCCCTTCCAGCGTATGCTTTTCCAGCGGTCCGCGAATGATGCGGAGCGCCGGCGACACATCCATGTCGAGCACCGGTGCGGCAGTCGGCGATGCCTCGGGCAGGTCCATCGCCAGCCCATCGGCGACGCGGCCCGCCAGCCCCTCGTCGACGTTGCGCAGATTGGCGAGTACCGCGCTGCGGATATGATCGAGGCTGACCTTCGACAGCTCGAACACCAGCGCAGAGGCAATGTGCGCCTGTTCGGCCGGGTCCATCGACCGGAAGAACAGCCGCGCCTGGCTATAATGGTCGGCGAAGCTTTCGGGGCGGATGCGCAGTTTCTGGCCCTGCTCTTCCGAGGGATACGTCTTGTACCCCTTTTCCGGGTCCTCGCGCGCGCCGGCTTCCTCGCCGGCCCTTGCCAGACTGTTCGGCTCGTAATTGGCGCGGCCCTTGGGCACCGCCATCTGCATATGGCCGTCGCGCTGCTGGTTCAGGAACGGACAGCCCGCCGCTTCGGCGCGGCCCTTGGCGGCGTTGATCGGCAGCTGGTGGAAATTGACCGATCCGAGCCGCGACAGCTGCGTATCGGTATAGCTGAACAGCCGCCCTTGCAGCAGCGGATCGTTCGAAAAGCCGATGCCGGGGACGACATGGCTCGGCACGAACGCCGCCTGTTCGGTTTCGGCGAAGAAATTGTCGGGATAACGGTCGAGCACCATCCGCCCGACGATGCGGACCGGCAGGACTTCCTCCGGAATGATCTTGGTCGCGTCGAGTACGTCATAGGGCTGGCTGTCGGCAAAGGCCTCGTCGAACAGCTGGACGCCCAGTTCCCATTCGGGATAGTCGCCCCGGTCGATCCGTTCGAACAGGTCGCGACGCTGGAAATCGGGGTCGGCACCGGCGATCTTCACCGTTTCGTCCCAGATGGTCGAGGCGAGACCCGCTTTGGGCTTCCAGTGGAACTTGACGAAGGTCGACTTGCCCGCCGCATCGATCAGGCGGAAGGTGTGGACGCCGAACCCCTCCATATTGGCGAAGGTGCGCGGCAGCGTCCGGTCCGACATCGCCCACATGATCATATGCGTCGATTCGGGCATCAGTGAGATGAAGTCCCAGAAGGTGTCGTGCGCGGTCGCCGCCTGCGGATATCCGCGATCCGCCTCCATCTTGGCAGCATGGATCAGGTCGGGGAACTTGATCGCGTCCTGGATGAAGAACACCGGGATGTTGTTGCCGACCAGATCCCAATTGCCTTCGCGCGTGTAGAATTTCACCGCGAAGCCGCGCACATCGCGCGGCGTATCCACCGATCCCGATCCGCCCGCGACCGTCGAGAAGCGGACGAACACGTCGGTGCGCTGCCCCTTCTTCTGGAACAGGTCGGCGACGGTGATGTCGGACAGGCTGTCGGTGCATTCGAAATAGCCGTGCGCGGCCGATCCGCGGGCATGGACGATACGTTCGGGAATGCGCTCGTGATCGAAGTGGTTCATCTTCTCGCGGAAGACTTCGTCCTCGATCAGCACGGGTCCACGCGCGCCCGCCTTCAACTGGTTCTGGTTGTCGGAAATCGGCGTGCCGTGGTTGGTGGTCAGCACCGGGTGATCGGCATCGGTCGTCTGATGCGTCTCGCCGCCGGTTCCGGGGTTGCGGGCAATGTGATCGGTCATGGCAATCCTTCTCGTTCGGAATGCTAACGGATCGCGACCCCGCTAAGTTGCCCAAGACAAAACGCTTTGTCCGAAATCGCCGCCGCTCGTCGTGCTCGCGCCATTACCCCGGATCAAAAGGAAAGGCCCCGATCGCTCGGGGCCTTCCGGATGGTCAGAACTTGATATTCGCGTTGGCGAAGAACTGCCGCCCGACATAGTCGTAGCCCGAATAAAGCGGAGCGTTGGCAACGGTCGTGAACCCGATCGCGCTGATCCGCGGCGGCTTGGTGTCGAGCAGATTGCGGACACCGAAGGTGAACTGATACTGCTTCTGCACATTGAACTGCAGCGACAAGGAATGCAGGAAGTAGCTGCTTGCCTCCAAATAATAGTTGTCGCGATATTCCTGTTGCAGATCGGCGTCGATTTCACCGGTCAGGTTGTCGAATGCGAAATAGTCATAGGTCCGGTTGCGGTCGCCACCGGTCCAGTCGAGACCGTAGCGGATCGTGACCGGATCGATGCTGAACGTCGCGTCGAAATTGCCGACCCAATCCGGCGCGGTCAGGATCCCGTTAGAATCCGTCAGGAATTCTTCCGGGAACAGGCGCGTCGATTGTTCGGTATATTTGGTGACGTTGGCGTTCAGGATGAACTTTCCGCCGAGCAGTTCGCGGGCATAGCGGCCGTTGAATTCGAAGCCCTTGACGATGTTTTCCGACAGGTTGACGAAGCTGCTCGTCACCGTCAGCGCCTGATTGCTGTCGCGCTGGACGAACCGGCAGAAGCCTTCGGTCGGATTGAAGTTCGCACTGCCGTAGCAACGCTGCAGGATCGTCGTTCCGCTCAGGTCCGAAACGCCGTTGTCGACCTTCACGTCGAAATAATCGAGCGACAGCGATAGCTGGCCGATCGCTTCGGGCAACCGCGGACTGATGACGGCACCGATCGTCCAGTTGGTCGACGTTTCGGCGCTCAGGCCCGCTTCGGCACCGCCGACGCGGAACGACGTGATGCCGCTGCGCTGTTCGAAGTCCGCTGGCAGGCCGATCGAGGCGCAGTTGCGCGCGACGATCTGCTGGTTCGGCGACTGTTCGCCCGCGACCGGCAGCGCGCTGCACGGATCGCTGTTCGAGCCCAGGAAGCCGCTGGTGGCGCCGAGGAACTGTTCGGCCAGCGCCGGCGCGCGGTACGACGTGCCATAGCTGCCGCGGATGCCGAAGCCGCGGAACGGTTCCCATTCGCCCGCGATCTTGTAGGTCACGTCCGAACCATAGGACGCATAGTCGGTATAGCGCGCCGATCCGGTCAGGTTCAGACGATAGAAGAATGGCTGATCCTCGAGCAGCGGCACGAAGATTTCACCGAAGCCTTCCTTCACATTGTCCTTGCCGACCGTCGGCGTCGCCGCGGTCAGACCGTACAGGTTGCCGTTGACTGAATTGAGATCGGGCTGGTCGTTCAGGCTCTGTCGGCGATGCTCGACGCCCAGCGCGACTTGCACGTCACCGGCGGGCAGACGGACCAGTGGGCCGTCGATATTGAACGCATAGGTCGTCTCGCGGAAGCGGGTCTTCCCGATCGTGTTCTGGACGATGTAGTTGCGGAAATCGGTCGGCAACTGGCCGCCGATCACCGCCGCGCTCAGGAAGGGGGCAGCGACGCAGTTGGCGTTCGAGGCGATGCTGGCACAGCTGAACGTGCCGTTGGCGTTGGCGGTGACGTTCAGCGAATTGGCGAGCCGGTCGATCAGGAAGGACTCGGCTTCGTAGGTGCCGTCGTTGAACGACTTGCCGATATAGGCGTCATAGCGCCAGTTGGGGAAGAAGAAGTCGCCGCGCACGCCGCCCGACGCGCGGACATAGTCCACCGTCTGGGCAGAGGAGGTCATGCCATAGCCGATGAACGCCCGCGCCGCGATGTTGCGGCCGCTCGACGTGTTGGTGGGGTTGGCGAAGGCACCGTTGCGGATCGCTTCGGGAAGCAGCGGGCTGCCCTGGAGATAATCGAGCGACAGCTGGCGATACAGGTCCGTCGACGACTTGCGCCGCGTCGCCAGCAATTCGCCATACACTTCGGCATTGCCGAGGAAGTCCAGCTTGTAGGTCGCCGACAGATAGCCGGTATAGATTTCGGTGTCGTTGATGAGCGGCTCTTCCTCCTGCCGCGGATCGAAGGTGTCGCGGTCATAGGTGCCGACGCCGAGATAGCCGGGGAACGGGCCGGTGGTCTGGCCGGGCGCTGGTACGAACCGGTTGAACCGGCCGACGGCACCGCTGGTACGCCCGATCGCATCGCGGGTCGGCAGGCCCAGCGTATTGATCGTCACGCCACCATTATCGAGCGTGAAACAGGCACGAGGATCGTCCGGCGAAAAATTGTCGCCCGAACCGAATGCCGAGCCCTCGCCGTTCAGGAAACCGCCGATCGGGCAGCCGAAAAACGGCACGTCGTTGCGCGACAGGAGATCGCGTTTGCGATATTCGGCTGAACCGATGACGCTCAAACGATCGTTGCTGAAGCCGAAGCTGGCGCTGGCGCGGCGATCGATGCCGGCTCCGACCTCGGGCACGTTCATCTGGAAATTGAGCTGGAGGCCCTTGAGCTTCTGGTCGGTGATGATGTTGACGACGCCGGCGACCGCGTCCGATCCATAGACCGACGACGCGCCGGCCTTCAGCACCTCGATCCGTTCGACGATCGCGTTGGGCAGGACGTTCAGGTCGGCAGCGAGCAGCGATCCGCGCGTGCCGCCCGGTGCCAGTCGCCGACCGTTCAGCAGGATCAGCGTGCGGTTGGGGCCAAGGCCGCGCAGGCCAAGCGTGTTCGCGCCGCCCCCGCCGTCGGTGACGAAGCCGCCATAGGCGCTGTTGATCTGCGACGCGCCCTGCGCAACGGCATTGCTTTGCAACGCATCGCCGACGCTGGCGAAGCCGGCCTGGGTTATTTCGCCCCGACCGATCACGGTGATCGGTTCCGCCACCGAGAATTCGTCGCGGCGGATGCGCGAACCGGTGACGACGATGTCCGTGCCGACCGTCACGGTGCCGTCCTCGGCGTTCGGCGATTGCGGGTTTTGGGCGTCGCTCGGCACCTGGGTCGGATCGGGAACCGGGCTGGCTTGCGTATCGGTGGCGATGGTCTGGGCCGACGCAGGCAAAGCGATAGCGATAGCCAGCGGCGTCAATGCCGTGGCCACATAAAGATGTGACAGTTTCACAAAATTTCCCCGTTTTTCCGCCCGATAGGGCTTACCGATATAAGAGTATTCGTTCGGGAAGCCGGCAAGAGTGAAAATGTAGACGAAGCCTACTAACTTCGGAGCTGTCACATAAATGCCACGCTGGAAGTGTGATCGCAGGGGGGGGCGCTTCGAGATTCTGGATGGGTCGCACCGCACGGTCGGTTTCCGGGCGCTACGATGTTCGCAGATATGCGGGTTCCGACTGCTGCCGCATGACGTTTCGCTTAAGCAGGGTGGTCGCCGCCGACCATCGCGGACGGTTACCGTGCCCCAGCGGCGACTGCCACCGGGAGCCGCAACGAAAAAGGCGCCCGCGTTGCCGTGGGCGCCTTTCCGGATCGGTATCGCCGTGCATCGGCGCTACCGGCGGGTTCGGTTTCGATCAGATGCCGTTCTTCAGGTTGGTGTCGGCATCGTGGGTCCGCATGTCTTCGGCCTGGTTCTCGCCGGTCGCGCGAACCGCCTCGGCAGCGTTTTCCAGATTCGCCTCGACGACGTCGTTCGAGACGGCGTCCGCAGCGTCTTCGAGGTTGTCGGCAACCGCTTCTGCGTTCGCTTCGATATTGTCGGCGGCCTGTTCACGCGGGGTGTTGTTGCATGCGGCCAGCGACAGCAGACCGGCGGCGACGCCAAATGCAAATACCTTCTTCATCGTGTATCACCTTCCCTAAACCAGCGTTCGACATAACCAATGGCGAGAGGTTGGCAAGATATATCCGATTTCGGGGGTAAGCGGCTGTTTGAAAACGCCCGGATGCGCATTTTGCGGTGCCGGCCCGTGCACCCTGCCGGCCACCTCCGATCGGCGCATCGCGGTAGCACGTCGGCCATTCCGGCGGTAAGGACGCATGACCACCCGTTGTCCGATCGACGACCCGCCGACAAAGGACCTGTGCCTGATATGACGACCGACGCCCTCGAGGAACGCATCCGGTTATGCGAGATGCTGGAACGGGTCGCGGCCGAGGATCGGGATGCGTTGGGCGAATTATATCGCATGACGTCCGCCAAGCTCTTCGGCATCTGCCTGCGCATCTGTGGCGACCGCAGTTCGGCGGAAGACGTGCTGCACGAGGTGTATGCGATCATCTGGAAACGGGCCGGCGCGTTTCAGGTCGGGTCGCTCTATCCGGTCGCATGGCTGGCGACGATCGCGCGCAACCGGGCGATCGACTGGGTCCGCGGACACGGCCGGCGGCCGATGCGCCCGATCGAGGAGGCGTTCGATATCGCCGACGATACGCCCGACCAGGCGGCGACGGCGGAGCGTGCCGAAACCGTGCAACGGCTTTATGACTGCCTGAACGAACTGACGCTTGCGCAGCGCGATGCCATCCGGACCGCCTTCGTCGACGGGATGACCTATGCCGAAATCGCCGACGCCCGCGGGGTACCATTGGGGACGATGAAGAGTTGGGTCCGACGCGGATTGTTGCAGCTTCGGGGGTGTGTCGGCGATGACTGATCCTGATCCCGAAACGATGGCCGCCGAGTTCGCGTTCGGCTTGCTGGAGGGTGACGATCGATCGGCGGCGTTGCGCCGGTCGCTGTCGGACCCGCAGTTCGCGCGTGAGGTCGAATGGTGGCGGCATCGCTTTGCCGCGCTGTTCGACGACGTTCGTCCCGTCGAGGCACCGCCACTGCGGACCGACCGGATTTTTCCGGCACCCGCGGCGAAACGATCGGGGTTCCGATGGGCGTTCGTTCCGCTGGCCGGCGCGATCGCGGCGTCGGTCGCGCTCCTGCTTGTCCAGCCGAAGGGGACGGTCGAACAGCCGTCGCCACGGGTGCAGCAGACGATGCTGGCGGTACTCGTGCCCGCCGACAAGAGCGATGCGCCCTTCGCAGCGTCGATCGACCTCGATGCCAGCGAGGTTCGCGTCGCGACCAGCGGTCTGGCACCGACGGGGAAAGACGCGCAGCTGTGGATCATCCGCGACGGTGTGCCGCATTCGATCGGTCTGCTCGACCGGGCCGGCGCGACACGCCTTACCCTGCCGGTGGCCGAGCGCGGTGCGCTGGGGACGAACGAGGTGCTGGCGATATCGATCGAACCGCTGGGCGGTTCGCCCGAACCGACGCCGACCGGCCCCGTCATCGCCAGCGGCGCGCTTTCCCAGACATAGGCCGGCACGCTCCAGCCACGTTCTACCGCGCGAATAGCCGCCGCAGGAACACCGTTTCCACCTCGCGCCGCAGGTCGTTGTTCGGCTTTTTCAGAAAGCCGTGGCCTTCGTCGGCGAACAGCACATACCAGGTGTCGTTGCCGTTTGCGCGGAGGCGGGCGACGACCTGATCCGATTCCGATTGCGGCACGCGCGGGTCGTTGGCCCCCTGCATCACCAGCATCGGCTTGGTGATCCGCGCGACATTGGTGATCGGCGACACCCGCGTCAGCACGGCGCGCATCGCCGGATCGCGTTCGTCGCCATATTCGGCGCGGCGATTGTCGCGGCGATAGGCTTCGGTGTTCTGGAGGAAGGTGTTCCAGTTGCTGATGCCGTAGCGTTCGACCCCGCCGACCAGCCGGTCCGAATATTTCGTCATGACGGCAAGGCTCATATAGCCGCCATAGGACTGGCCATAGACCGCGACGCGGGCCGCATCGAGGCCGGGCTGCGTGCCGATCCAGTCGAGCAGCGCGCCGATATCCTTCACCGAATCCTCGCGCTTCGCGCCATTGTCGAGGTTCAGGTAGCGCTTGCCATAACCGTCGCTGCCACGGACGTTGGGCAGGATCACCGTCGCCTTCAGCACATCGGCGAAATATTGCGCGCCATAGTTCCAGATCGGACGCGTCTGCGCCTCCGGGCCGCCATGGATGTCGATGATGACCGGCGTCCGCGTGCCCGCCGGCACTCCCCGGGGGCGATAGACGAACGCGGGGACGGACAGGCCGTCGAACGATTTGAATCGCACCAGTTCGGGTTCGGCGAGTGTGACAGGATCGAGTTCGCCCAGTTCCGACACCGTCCAGCGCGTCAGGTCGCCGCCGGTCACCGGCCAACTCCATACGTCGCCGGCCGACGTCGCCGAGGTCAGGCCGATCGCCAGATTTCGGCCATCCGGTGAGAATTTAAGCGCGGTCAGCACCCCGCGGGGCAGAAACGGTTGCTGCAGCGCCCGGCGCGTGACGCGGTCCTGAACCACGATGCGCGAGAAGCCGTCCTCGTTCACGGCATAGGCCAGCACGCGTCCGTCGGCGGTCAGGTCGAAGCTTTCCACATCCCATTTCAGGTCCGGGGTCAGGACCGTCTGCGCACCGCTAGCGATATCGATCTCGACCAGCCGGCGGGTGTCGCTGCCGGCATCGGAGATGGCGATCAGCTTGCGGCCGCCCGGCAGATAGCGCGGATCGGCATAGACCGCGCCAGCGGCGTTCGGCGCGATCCGCGTTGCCTTGCCGCTGGCGATATTGAGTTCGAACAGCTGGTCCTCGCGGTTGGACAGGCTGCGCACGAAAATCAGCCGCGCGGCGTCGGGCGCGATATCGGCGGGTGCCACCGCACCGTCGGACTGGTAGAGCGTACGCGGTTTCCCGCCCGCCTTCGGATCGATGCCGAGGATCGCATAGGCAGCGCTGCCCCTGGTCGCGCGCGCCCATGCCATCAGCGCACCGTCCTTGCTGAAGACCGGCGACTGGTTGCGCGTCCCGGCCTCGGTCAGCGGCGTCGCGACACCGGCGAGACCGCGCGTGTACAGCTGAAACCATTCGTCCCCGCCCGTGTCGCGCGTCATCACGAACCGGTCGCTGCCGGGGATCGTCGTCGCTGCGGCGACCGGTTCGGCGCCGAAGGTGATCTGCGTCCGTGCGCCGCCGGGGGCCGCGACATGATGCAGTTGCTGGGTTGCGCCGAAGCGCGTGGCGATCAGCATCGAACCGTCGGGCAGCCAGTCCTCGAACTGTGCCGCGCGGCTGTTCTGATAGCGCTGCACCGCCTCGCGCACATCGGCGGGAATGTCGGGCACGCCCGACAGGGTGGCGGTGCCGACCTGCCGCGTGGGCACGGTCTGCGCAGCGGTTCCGGTGGCGAGGGCGAATAGCGCGACGGTGGCGACGAAAGGCTTGATCATTCGCGAAGTGTCGGATGCCGGGCACCGCGAGGTCAAGGGCGGGGGCAATATGCCACCGCCCGGGACGCCGCATGGCGTCCAAACCGACCGAAAAAGCGACATCTATATGCGCGCACTATGCGATTACCCGGAATCGCTCTCGAATTGCTACGCGATATGGGCCTAATCGCGCGTCCCTGAAGGCAGCGTCATGCGACGTTCGCCGCGCAAAGGGATGGCTGGAATGAAGTTTTATCAGGCGGCCGCAGTCGTGGCGCTGTTCGCGCTGCCGGCCGCGGCGCAAGCCCAATCGGCACCCGCCGACGACGCGGAAGCGTCCGCCGGGACCGCATCGTCCCCGGCGATCACGATCAGCGGGTCGGCGTCGATCGCGTCCGATTACCGGTTCCGCGGCGTATCGCAGTCCGATCAGGAAATGGCGGTGCAGGGCGGCATCACCGTCGCGCACGACAGCGGCCTGTATATTGGAACATGGGGTTCGAACCTTGCCGGCTGGGGCACGTTCGGCGGGGCCAATATGGAGCTCGACCTGATCGGCGGGTACAAGGCGAGGCTGTCCGACACCGCGACGCTGGACGTCGGGCTGACCTGGTACCTCTATCCGGGTGGTGCCGACAAGACCGATTTCGCCGAACCCTATGCCAGACTGACCGGCATTGCCGGGCCGGCGACGCTCACCGCCGGTGCTGCCTATGCGCCGAGGCAGGAGGCCATCGGCAAATGGTACGACACCGGTGCCGCCGCTGCCGCCGGAACCTACACCGATCCCGGTGCCAGGGACGACAACCTGTATCTGTGGGGCGACGGCGCGTTCGCGCTCGCCGGTACGCCGATCACCGCCCGGGCGCATGTCGGCCATAGCTGGGGACAGGACGGGCTCGGTCCGAACGCGACCGCGGTTTCGCCCACCGGCACCTATTGGGATTGGTCGTTCGGGGCAGATGCCACGTACAAAAACCTGACGTTCAACGTCAGCTATGTCGATACCGACATTTCGAACCGCGAGGCGACGTACCTCCGCCCCAGTTTCAGCAAGGGTCAGGACGGCACCGGCAACATCGCCGGCGGCACCGTCGTGGTCGCGCTGACCGCTGCCTTCTGAGCTTTGGAGAACACCGATGCATGACCTGCTGTGGGTCGCGATCATGGTCGGACTAATGGCGCTGACGCTCGCCTATGTCCGCCTTTGCGACAATGCGTGAGGGAGCGCTGACATGACGCTCGATCTCTGGCTGGCGGCGCTGACCGCGCTCGGCCTTCTCGTCTATCTCGTGGGCGTCCTGATCCGCCCCGAACGCTTCTGAAAGGGGCGGCACCATGACATTTCAGGGCTGGTTCCTGATCATCGCCTTTACCGGCATCCTGCTGGCACTCGCCAAGCCGGTCGGTCTGTGGCTGTTCGCGCTGTACGAAGGGCGACGCACCCCGCTTCACCTCCTGCTCGGCCCGGTCGAGCGGGGCTTCTACAGGTTGTCGGGTATCGATCCCTCGCAGGAGCAGAGCTGGCGCCGCTACGCGGTGCACATGCTCCTGTTCAACGCGGTCCTCATGGCGTTCACCTATGCGGTGCTGCGTCTGCAGGGCATCTTGCCGGGCAACCCGCAGCATCTGGCCGGCGTCGGCGAGCATCTGTCGTTCAACACCGCGATCAGCTTCACCGCCAACACTAACTGGCAAAGCTATGGCGGCGAGAGCACCATGTCGAACCTCAGCCAGATGCTGGGGCTGACGATCCACAACTTCCTGTCGTCGGCGACCGGCATCGCGCTGGCCTTCGCACTGTTTCGTGGGTTCGCGCGGCGGGAAACGAAGACGGTCGGTAACTTCTGGGCCGATGTGACGCGGATCACGCTCTATCTGCTGCTGCCGCTCTGCATCGCGCTGACCCTCTTCTACATCGCCAGCGGCGTGCCGCAGACGCTGGGCGGGGTCGTCGACGTGCAGACGCTGGAGGGCGCGCGCCAGTCGATCCTGCTGGGGCCGGTCGCTTCGCAGGAAGCGATCAAGATGCTCGGCACCAATGGCGGCGGCTTCTTCAACGCCAATTCGTCGCATCCGTTCGAGAACCCGACGGCGCTGACCAACTTCATCCAGATGCTGTCGATCTTTGTCATCGGCGTCGGGCTGACCTGGACCTTCGGCAAGGCGGTCGGCAACCCGCGACAGGGCTGGGCGATCCTCGCGGCGATGATGGTCCTGTTCCTCGCTGGCACGACCGTTACCTACTGGGCGGAAGCGGTAGGTAACCCGGTGCTGCACCAGATCGGCGTCGCGGGCGGCAATATGGAGGGCAAGGAGGTGCGCTTCGGCATCGCCGCCTCCGCGCTCTTCTCGGTCGTCACCACCGCCGCGTCGTGCGGTGCGGTCAACGCGATGCACGACAGCTTCACGGCGCTCGGCGGGCTGATCCCGCTGTTCAACATGCAGCTGGGCGAGGTCGTGATCGGCGGCGTCGGTGCCGGCATCTACGGCTTCCTGCTGTTTGCCATCCTCGCGGTGTTCGTCGCCGGGCTGATGGTCGGCCGCACGCCCGAATATGTCGGCAAGAAGATCGAGGCGCGCGAGGTCAAGCTGGCGGTCCTCGCCATCGCGGTGCTGCCGCTGATGATCCTCGGCCTGACCGCCCTGTCGTCGGTGCAGGAACAGGGGCTGGCCGGGCCGCTGAACAAGGGGCCGCACGGCTTTTCGGAGATCCTCTACGCCTTCACCTCCGCCGTCGCGAACAACGGTTCGGCCTTTGCCGGACTGACCGCCAACACGCCGTGGTACAACGGGCTGCTGGGGGTCGCGATGTGGGTCGGCCGCTTCTTCGTCATCGTGCCGATGCTGGCGATCGCCGGCAGCCTCGCGGCGAAGAAATACACGCCGGAAAGCGCGGGATCGTTCCCGACGACGGGCGGCCTGTGGGTCGGCCTGCTGGTGGGCATCATCCTCGTTCTGGGTGGCCTCACCTTCCTGCCGAGCCTCGCGCTCGGTCCGATCGCCGATCATCTCGCGATGATCCGCGGCCAGTTGTTCTGACACGGGGGCCATCATGGCGAAAACCCAATCACAAAAAGATCCGGCCAAGAGCCTGTTTACAGCCGATCTCGTCCTGCCCGCGATCACCGCGTCGTTCCTGAAGCTCAACCCAAGGGAGCTTGTCCGCAACCCGGTCATGTTCGTCACCGCCGTCGTTGCGGCGCTGATGACCGTCCTGCTCGTCGTCGGGCAGGACGGCCTGACGATCGGGTTCAAGCTCCAGCTGGTCGTCTGGCTGTGGCTGACCGTGTTGTTCGGCACTTTTGCCGAGGCGCTGGCCGAGGGGCGCGGCAAGGCGCAGGCGGCGAGCCTGCGCGCCACCAAGGCCGAACTGACGGCCAAGCGGCTGAAGGGCGACGGGCGCGCATATGACGCGGTGCCCGCCAGCCAGCTGAGGGTCGGCGACGTCGTGCTGGTCGAGACGAACGACCTGATCCCGTCGGACGGCGACGTCGTATCGGGCGTCGCGTCGGTCAACGAAGCGGCGATCACCGGTGAAAGCGCACCGGTGATCCGCGAGGCCGGCGGCGATCGCTCGGCCGTGACCGCGGGCACGCGCGTCATTTCCGACGAGATCCGCGTCAAGGTGACGGTCGAGCCGGGCAAGGGCTTTCTCGACCGCATGATCGCGCTGGTCGAGGGGGCCGAACGGCAGAAGACGCCCAACGAGATCGCGCTGACGCTGTTGCTCGTCGGTCTGACCATCATCTTCCTGATCGCGGTCGCCACCATTCCGGGCTTCGCCGCCTATGCGGGCGGCAGCATCCCCGTCGCCATTCTCGCCGCGTTGCTCATCACGCTGATCCCGACGACGATCGCGGCGCTGCTGTCGGCGATCGGGATCGCGGGCATGGACCGGCTCGTCCGCTTCAACGTGCTCGCGAAATCGGGCCGCGCGGTCGAGGCGGCGGGCGATATCGACGTCCTGCTGCTCGACAAGACCGGCACGATCACGATCGGCGACCGGCAGGCAAGCGAGTTCCGGGCGGTCGGCGGCACCAGCGATGCCGAACTGGCCGAAGCCGCCCTGTTCGCCAGCCTTGCGGACGAAACGCCCGAAGGCCGTTCGATCGTGGTGCTGGCGCGCGAAGCGTTCAATCTGCAACGGCTGATGCCCGCCGGGGCGGAGGTCATCCCGTTCACCGCCCAGACCCGCGTATCGGGCGTCCGCTTCGACGGCACGCTAATCCAGAAGGGGGCCGTCGTCTCGATCCTGAAGGCGAACCCCGGGTCGGGCGAGACGGCGGCGGCAACCGAACTGCGCCGCATCACCGACGAGATCGCACGCGCCGGCGGTACCCCGCTGGCGGTGGCCAAGGATGGCCGCCTGCTCGGCGCGATCTTCCTGAAGGACGTGGTGAAGGCGGGTATCCGCGAACGCTTCGGCGAGCTGCGCACGATGGGCATCCGCACGGTGATGATCACCGGCGACAACCCGCTGACCGCCGCTGCCATCGCCGCCGAGGCGGGGGTGGACGACTTCCTCGCGCAGGCGACGCCCGAAGACAAGCTGGCGCTGATCCGCACGGAACAGCTGGGCGGCAAGCTGGTGGCGATGTGTGGCGACGGCACCAACGACGCGCCCGCCCTCGCGCAGGCCGATGTCGGCGTGGCGATGAACACCGGCACGCAGGCCGCGCGCGAGGCGGGCAACATGGTCGACCTCGACAGCGATCCGACCAAGCTGATCGAGGTGGTGGGCCTCGGCAAGCAGTTGCTGATGACGCGCGGTGCGCTCACGACCTTCTCGGTCGCCAACGACGTGGCCAAGTATTTCGCGATCATTCCCGCGATGTTCGTCGCGCTCTATCCGGGCCTCGGCGTGCTGAACGTCATGGGCCTCGGCTCGCCCCAGTCGGCGATCCTGAGCGCGATCATCTTCAACGCGGTCATCATCCCGCTGCTGGTGCCGCTGGCACTGAAGGGCGTGGCATACAAGCCGATGGCGGCGGGGCCATTATTGGCACGCAACCTCGCCATCTACGGTTTTGGGGGTCTTCTCGCCCCGTTCGTCGGCATCAAGATCATCGACCTTGTGGTCGGTGGCCTCGGCCTCGCGTAAGGATCGATATCATGGGCAAAGATTTTTCTACCGCGCTGCGTCCGGCGATCGTCATGACGATCCTGTTCGCGCTGCTGCTCGGGCTGGCATACCCTCTCGCGATGACCGGTATCGGCCAGGCGATCTTCCCGAGCCAGGCCAATGGCAGTCTCGTTCGCGACACGACCGGCCGGGTCATCGGATCGACCGTCGTCGGACAGGCCTTCACCGCCGACCGCTATTTCCAGACGCGGCCGTCGGCGGCCGGCAAGGGCTATGACGGGCTCGCCTCGTCCGGTTCGAACCTGGGTCCGACGAGCCGGGCGCTGGTCGACCGGGTAACGCCGGATGTCGCGAAACGCCGGGGTGAGGGGCTGACCGGCGCGGTGCCCGCCGATCTGGTCACCGCCAGCGGTTCGGGGCTGGACCCCGATCTGTCGCCGGCGGCGGCGATGGTACAGGTGCCGCGCATCGCGCGCGTACGCGGCATCTCGCCCGATCGCGTTCGCGCGATCGTGACTGGAAACACCGAAACCTCGCTGCTGGGGGATCCCCACGTCAACGTCCTCGCGCTCAATACGGCGCTCGACGCGGTGCCCGGCGCGCCGGTCCGGTCGCCCGCGCGCTGATGCCGGTGGCGGGATCCGGACCGGACATGGCGCGTCCCGATCCTGACGCCCTTCTGCGCGCGGCCGAGCAGGAGGGCAGGGGGCGGCTGAAGATCTTCCTCGGCGCGGCCCCCGGCGTCGGCAAGACCTATGAAATGCTGTCCGAAGGGGCCGCCCGGCAGCGCGACGGGGTCGATGTCGTCATCGGCGTCGTCGAAACCCATGGCCGCGCCGAAACCGAGGCGCTGCTGCGCGGCCATGAGATCGTCGCCCGGCGCGACATGGCCTATGAAGGGCGCACGCTGCGCGAGATGGATATCGACGCCATCCTGCACCGTGCGCCGCGTCTGGCGCTGGTCGACGAACTGGCCCACACCAACGCGCCGGGCAGCCGGCATCCCAAACGCTATCAGGATGTCGAGGAGCTGCTGGCGGCGGGCATCGACGTCTATTCGACCGTCAACATCCAGCACGTCGAAAGCCTGAACGATATCGTCGCCAGCTTCACCCGGGTGCGGGTGCGCGAGACGGTGCCCGACCGCATCCTCGAAATCGCCGAGATCGAGGTCGTCGACATTCCGCCCGACGAGCTGATCGAGCGGTTGAAAGCGGGGAAGGTCTATCTCCCCGCCGAAGCAAGTCGCGCGCTCGAGCACTTCTTTTCGAAATCGAACCTGTCCGCGTTGCGCGAACTGGCGCTTCGACGGGCGGCACAGGCCGTCGATGCCCGGATGCTGGACGATGTCCGGTCCTTGGGACTCGGCGGTACCTGGGCCGGGGGCGACCGCATCGTCGTCGCGATCAGCGAGCTGCCGGGGTGCGACGCGCTGGTGCGTGCCGCCAAGCGGGTCGCCGATGGCTTGCGTGGCCCATGGACCGCGGTGTTCATCGAAACCCCGCGCGCTGCGCACTTCACCGACGAACAGCACGCCCGGATCGCGGCGACGATGACGCTGGCGACGCAGCTGGGCGGCGCGGTCGCGACCGTGCCCGCCGAAAATGTCGTGGCCGGCATCCAGTCCGTGCTGCTCGACCTGCGCGCTACCCAGCTGGTGCTGGGCAAGGCGGACCGTTCGCGCTGGTTCGAGCTTCGCCATGGGTCGGTCGTCGACCGGCTGGTCCGCGATACCCCCGGCGTCACCGTTCACGTGCTGCCGATGCCGAGCGCGCCATCGGGCCGGCAGCACATCCGGCGACGGCCGGGGCAATGGGGTACGCCCGCCGGCTATGCGATCACCAGCGTGATGGTCGCGGCGATCACCGGCCTCGCCAGCGCGCTGTTCCAGATCCTCGACCTCGGCAACGTGGCGCTGCTCTATCTGCTGCCGGTGATGGCGGCGGSGAGCCTCTATGGCCTGCGGACGGGCCTGTACGCCGGCATCGCCTCCAGCCTCGCCTATAATTTCTTCTTCCTGCCGCCGACCGGGACGCTGACGGTCAGCAATCCCGAAAACCTGATCTCGATAATCGTGCTGCTCGGCATCGCCATCGCGACCAGCCAGCTGACCGCGCGGGTGCGCGCGCAGGCCGATCTGGCCACCGCCAGCGCGCGGACCAACGCGACGCTGGCCGGCTTCCTGCGCCAGATCGCCGGGGTCAACGACCGCGATGTCGCTGCGCAGATGATCTGTGACGATGTCCGCCGGCTGCTCGACGTACAGGTCGTGCTGCTCGGCCGTGGGCATGGCGCGGCGCTCGACATCATCGCGGTCAGCGACCCGGCCTATCGCCTCGACACGATGGACAATGCCGCGGCCAGCTGGGCCTTCGACACCGGCAGCCCGGCGGGCAAGGGATCGGGGACGCTTGCCGCCTCGGAATGGCTGTTCCAGCCGATGAAGGCGGGCGACCGGGTCCTCGGTGTGCTGGGCGTCGCCAGCGACAAGGCCGGCAGCCCGGTGCGCGCCGATCAGTTGCCGCTGCTCGGCAGCCTGATCGACCAGTCCGCGCTGGTGCTCGAACGGCTGCGGCTTCAGGCCGAGATGCGCGACGTCGATGTGGTCCGCACCCGTGACCGGCTTCGCGCCGCGCTGCTATCCTCGGTCAGCCACGATCTGCGCACGCCGCTGACCGCGGTGATCGCCGCCGCGGCCGAACTGCATCACGGGGTCACGCCCGAACTGATCGGTACGATCGAGAGCGAGGCGCAGCGGCTCAATCGCTTCGTCGCCAACCTGCTCGACATGGCCCGGGTCGAGGCGGGGGCGCTGAAACTGAATATCGAGGCGACCGACCTGAGCGATGCGGTCACCGGGGCGGCGCACGATGCCCGACGTGCGCTGGAGGGACATGCCGTGCGTCTGGACGTCCCGCCAGACTTGCCGCTGGTGCGGGCCGATCCGCAGCTGCTCCATCACTGCCTGTTGAACCTGCTCGACAATGCCGGCCGATATGGCGAGCCGGGGACGGACATCGTGATCGAGGGGCGAAACCGGTATGGCGAGCTGCGGCTCGCGGTCCTCGATCACGGGCCGGGATTGCCGCCGGGTCGCGAGCGCGAGGTGTTCGAAATGTTCAAACGTCTGGAGGGGTCCGATCGCGCGATCGGCGGGACCGGCCTCGGGCTCGCCATCGTCAAGGCGTTCGCGGAGGCGATGGGCATGACCGTCGAAGCCTCAAACCGCCCCGACGGCACCGGTGCCGCCTTCGCGCTGGTGTTCCCGCCCGCCCTGATCGTCCAACCGCACGCGACCGAAAGCGCCCCTCGCCATGCCGGCTAAAATCCTTGTCGTGGACGACGACGCGGCGATCCGCCGGTTGCTTCGCAACACGCTGTTGCGGGCCGACTATGCCGTCGTCGAGGCCGAAGATGCCAAAGGCGCGCTGCGGCAGGCGGCGGTCGAGCATCCCGATGCCGTCCTGCTCGACCTCGGCCTTCCCGATCGTGACGGGCTGAGCATCATCCCGCAGTTGCGCGCGCAGGGCGACATCGTGATCCTCGTCGTATCGGCACGCGACGCGACCGACGAGAAGGTCACCGCGCTCGATCTCGGCGCGGACGATTTCGTGACGAAGCCGTTCGATACCGACGAACTGCTCGCCCGGTTGCGGGTCGCGCTGCGTCATCAGGGGGTGTCACCCGCCACGCAGAAGATCGTCCGCCGCGGCGACCTCAGCATCGATCTCGATCGGCGGATCGTTCGTCGGGGCAAGGAGGAGCTGCACCTCACCCGGAAGGAGCATGACGTGCTCGGCATGCTGGCGCGGCATATCGGCCGCGTCGTGACGCATGAGCGGGTGCTGTCCGCGTGCTGGGGCGCGGAGGAGGAACCGCGCGTCGAATATTTGCGCATCGTCATCCGCAACCTGCGCCAAAAACTCGAAGCCCCCGGACCGGTGGGCAGTGTCATCGCCAACGAACTCGGCGTCGGATATCGGCTACGCGCCGACCATTGACGCTAGTCTTGGCCTGTCGATAAACCTCCTTGAGTTGCGGCGGCAGGCACGCGCGGGCGCAACAGCAGCAAGGTCAGGCCACATCCGGCCACCGGAAACAGCAACGCCCCGAAGGTGAAGGTCGACCAGCTGTCCGCCGATTGCGGGGGGGCCATGGCGACCAGCGCGCCGGATGCCAGATTCCCGAGCGCGGCGGCGGATTTCAGCGTGGTCAGGAACAGGCCGACCGGGGTCGCCTCGTTCGCTGCCGACCGTTGCGCGGCCAGCGCGAGCATCGCCCAGATCGCCAGATTCATCGCGGCAAGCGCGCTGCCGAGCAACAGGAGCATCGCGGTGCCGATCGGCCCACGCGACCCGATCGCCAGCCCCGCCATCGCGACGATGGTCGTGCCATGCCCGATCCGCGAGATCGCGACCGACGACAGGCGGCGGGACAGCGCCATCCAGCCCGGCAGCGACAGCGCCTGACCCAGCGTGATCGTCGCGAGCGCGGGTCCGGCCCAGCCCGCATCGTGATGCACCGCCTGTCCGAAAAAGGGCAATGTGCGCAGGAACAGCGGCACTGCCCCGGCCTGGATCGCCGCGACCAGCAGCGTTCGGCGGAACGCTTCGTGCCGCCACAATCCGCGCAACCGGTCGCGCGGCGACAGCTGCTGGCGGTGCCCGGTTCGTCCTCCCAGATGCCGGGTCGCGATTACGGCGATGGCGAGCGTCGCTGCGTATAACAGCCCGCCCATCAGCGCGCTGATGGCGAACGCATCCTGCCGCGCCGCCGCGTCGGACGGGGCGAGGATCCAGGTCGACGCCAGCGCCACCAGCCCGGCACCGCACGCGCTGAAGATCAGTCGATAGCCCGATACCGACGACGCATCGCCCGGTGTCCGGGCAACGCGGACCAGCAGCGTGTTATGGCCGACATCGCATAGCGAATAGCCGACCCGGCACAGAAAGATCGCCGCCGCGATCGCCCCCGGCCGATCGAGCGTGAACAACAGGTAGAACCCGGTCGCGCACATCGGCGTGCCGATCACGATCAGCCGCCCCAGCCGGTCGCCGCTGCCATGGGCATCGGCCCATAAGGCGATACCCAGATCGAACAGCCCGTCCCACAACATCGCCGCCGCCAGCAATCCGCCCGCCAGCATTGGCGGCAATCCCGCGATCGACACCAGATAGAACAGCATGAAGTTTTCGAAACTGGTCCAGACGACGCTCTTGCCCAGATTGCCGATGCTGTAGCCGATCCGGGTCGGCAGCGAAGTCGGGACGGGATCGGCAGCGGAAGGCATGATGGCTGCGCATAGGCGGCGGCGATTTCATTTATTTGACACGTCGCAACTATATCATCCGCATCATGTCGCGTCCGCACCGCCCGCCCATCCCGCTCAGCGAACCGCAACGCCGGGTCCTGATCCAGTTGCGGATCGAGGGGACCGCCCCGCGGACGCGACTGGCGCAGGTGCTGGGGATGAACGGCGCGACGGTGACCCGGCTGACCCAATCGCTGTTGGCGCTCGGCTTGATCGAGGAACGCGAATCCCCCGAAGCGGTGGCGCGGGGGCGGCCATTGGTGCCGCTGACCGTGTCAGGGGGCGGCGGCTGGGCGATCGGTGCGACGCCGCATCCCGGTTGGCTGGAACTGGTGCTGGTCGATTTTCGCGGCCGGCCGCTGGTACATGATACGACGCCATTCGACAGTCCCGACCCCCGCGTGTTCGCGCGCGCCGTCGAGGCGCGGTTGCAGGCGCTGGCGGCGGCACACGGATTCATGCGCGGCCAGTTTCTGGGGATGGGGGTCGCCGTTCCGGGCTATGCCCTGTCGGGCGACCGCAATCGTCGCGCCGTCGTCGACCGCGTCGCCGGGTGGGACGACGTGCCGCTGGCCGAGATCATCGGCGACGTGCTGGGCATGCCGGTGTGGATCGAGAACGACGCCAGCGTCGCCGGGCTGGCCGAATATTATCAGGACGGCATCATCGGTCGCTATCGATCGGTCCTGACCCTGTTTCTGGGGCATGGCGTCGGCGGCGGATTGATTGCGGAGCGCGACCTGTTCCTCGGCGAACATGGCAATGCCGGTGAGGTCGGACGGCTGTTTCCCGGTGATGGCGACCGGCCATCGGGCATCGACCTGCTGCGGACCCTGCGTGCCGAGGGTGTCGAGGTCGATTCGCTAGCGGACATCGACGGATTGATGGCGACGCATCGGGCGATCATCGACCGCTGGACCGACCGGGTGATCGGGCAGCTGGACCTGGCCGTGCTGAGCGGCATCGTCTGGCTCGATCCCGGCGCGATCATCGTGTCGGGCGCATTGCCGCTGCCGCTGCTGCGCCGCATCGCCGACGGGCTGGACGCGATCGGCCGTCGTCGCGGCGACAAGTATCGGGCGACCCTGCCGCCTGTGCTTGCGTCCGCCATCGGCAGCAAGGCGGTGGTGATCGGCGCGGCGATGATCCCGATCCACGCGATCACGTCCCATCAAACCACGATTTAATTGCGTGTAAGCAAATAAAACTGTCACGCAGTGCCGCCAAGGGCCCTTCAACGAAACCAAAGGGGGCTTCTTTCCATGCACACCAAATTCCTGGGCGGCGTCGCGTATGTCGCGCTGCTTGCCATCGCCAGTCCGGCCATCGCGCAAACCACGCCGACCGCGCGCGATACGACGCCGACCGCCGAGACCGTGGAGTCCATGGACGCACCGGCATCGGACATCATCGTCACCGGATCGGCGCGGCAGCAGCGGCGCTTCGACGTATCCTATGCGGTCAATTCGCTGAGCCAGACCGATATTCAGAAAATCGCGCCCAAGAGCACGACCGACCTGATCGGGACGTTGCCGGGCATCCATGCCGAGGCGACCGGCGGCGAGGTGCAGAACATCACCCGCGTGCGCGGCATCCCGACCGATCGCGGTTTCCTCTATTATCAGCAGGACGGGTTGCCGTTGTTCCAAGAACTGGACGGCTTCTTCTTCAATCAGGGCGACGGCATGAACCGGCTCGACCTGATGACCGACCGGATCGAGGTCGTTCGCGGCGGTCCGGCACCGATCTATGCCAGCACCGCGGCCGCGATCGCCAACGTCATCACCGTGACCGGCAATGCGACGACGCGCGGCAAGGCGCAGCTGACGCTGGGCGATACCGGGCTGTACCGCCTCGACGCATATCAGGCGGGACCGATTTCGAAGGACACCTATTACGCCATCGGCGGCTTCCTGCGCCATCATGACGGCTATCGCGACTCCGGCTTTCCGTCCGATCGCGGCGGGCAGATCCGCGCCAACATCCGCCATGATCTGGCCAATGGGTTCGTGAAGCTGTCGGGGCAATACACCAACGACCACAACCTGTTCTATCTGTCGATCCCGACCGCCGATCCGCGCGATCCGTCGGTCAGCCTCGACAAGTATATCGACTATTTCACCGGTACGCTGAACAGCCCGTCGCTGCGGCAGGTGAACATCAAGTATCGCGATGGTGCTGGCGTGTTGCAGAACCAGCGCGGCGATCTGGCCAATGGGCGGCATCTGCAATTCGGGAACGTCGCGCTGAATTACGAAGGCGATGTCGGCGACTGGCACGTGTCGGCCAAGGGTGGCGTGACGCAGGGCAAGCTGCATTTCGACGCCTTCTATTCGACGTCGAACCCGGTCGATGCGACGACGTTCGCCAATAATTTCCGCGCAGCGGCGACCACCGCATTCGGTGCGAACGTCAGCCGCCTCGGCTACAGCGTCGCCGGTACGGGCGGACAGACCGCCTATAACCCCGCCGCCGATTCCGGCCTGGTAATGCAGGCGCAATATCGTTCGGTCGAAACGGATTTCCATTCGACGCAGGGCGACCTGTCGGTCACGCGCAAGCTGGAAACCGCGATCGGTGCGCACGATCTGCGTGCCGGGGTCTATACCTCTTTCTGGGGTCAGAAGACGTTCAACGCGTACCAGAACCTGCTGGTTGAGGTGAAGTCGCGGCCGCGCACGCTGGACCTCGCCGCCTATGGCGCGACGGGCGCGGTGCTGGGCTATGTCACCGACAATGGCGCGCTGGCGAATGCCGCGACGCTGGGCGGCGGTGCGACCGACGGCCAGCTGTTCGCGCTGTACGGCACCGACACGTGGGACGTGACCGACCGGCTGCGGATCGATGCCGGCCTGCGTCACGAATGGTATAGCTATGACGGGTTCGGCCGGCTGACGTCGAGCTATAATCTGGGCGACGCCACCACGCTGGCCGACAATGCCACGCGCGGGTTCACCGGCGCGATCGGTACGTTGCGGCTGAAGCAGCAGGCGACCAACTGGACGGTCGGGGCCAATTACGACGCAACCGGCAATATCGGCGCGTATCTCCGCGCTTCGCAGCTGGAGGTGCCGCCCAACACGACCATCGCGCTGAACTATCCGGTGGCGGCGATCGTCGCGACCAAGGCCAAGCTGTACGAGGCGGGCGTGAAGTTCGCCGCCGGACGCTCCTATCTCTACGTCACCGGCTTCTACACCCGCTTCGATCCGCTGAACGCCAGCTTCGCCGCGTTCAACCCGGCGACGGGCCGCGCCGATCAGGTGACGAACTTCATCGGCACCGCCGAGACCAAGGGGCTGGAGGCCGATGGGCAGCTGCGCCTGACCGGACCCTTCTCGCTCGCCGGGTCGGTGACGTTCCAGGACCCGCGCTATCTGAACTTCAGCAGCAATACCGGTGCCGATGGCAGCCGGGCGAGCGGCAAGCAGATCATCCGCGAACCGAAGTTGTTCCTGAACGTACGGCCGACCATCGACCTCGACTTGGGCGGCGCAGCGGTCAGCGTCTATGGACGCTATGACTATGTCGGCCGGCGCTATACCGACTTCTTCAACAGCACCGCGCTGCCGGCTTATGGCGCGTTCGGGTTGGGCGGGACGGTCAGCAACGGCGACTGGCAGGTCCAGATCGTGGGCGACAACATCACCAACGCGCATGGCTTTACCGAAGGCAATACCGCAGGCGACCGGTTCGGGCAGGGCGTGCCGACCGCGATCTTCGGCCGGCCGCTGTTCGGGCGCAACTTCCGCCTGATCGTGAGCCGCAAGTGGTGATCCGTCCGCTGCTCGCCACCGTCCTTGCCTGTGTCGTCGCGTCGGCGGCACAGGCGGGACCGGTCGATACGATGCGTCGGATCGCCGATCCCAGGGGCGGCATCATCGCCATCGCCCATCGCGGCTGTCATGCCGCCGCGCCGACGCGTGGGATGGCCGGAACGCTTCCCGAAAATTCTCGCGCCGGGCTGCTGCGCTGTGCGGCGTTGGGCGTCGAGGTGATGGAAACCGATGTGCGCCGCACCCGCGACGGCTATCTGGTCATGGTCCATGACGACAGCGTCGACCGGACCACCGATGGCACCGGGAAGGTCGCCGACCTGACCCTTGCGCAAATCCGCGCGCTGCGCCTGCGCGACGACGAAGGCGGGGCGGGGACCGCGCTCACCGACGAACGGGTGCCGACCCTCGACGAGCTGCTGGCGCTGGCGAAGGGGCGGATCGTCCTGAACCTCGACGTGAAGGACGCAATCTATGGCGAGGTGGTCGACGCGGTGGTGCGAGCGGGTGTGGCCGACCGGGTGATCGTCAAGACCTTTGCCGGGATCGGGTCGCCGCCACTGGCCGCGATGCCGCCCTATGACCGGGTGCCGTTTGCGCCGATCCCGATCACCGGCGACCCGGCCGCCGCCGACGTGCCGGCGATTATCCGGCAACAGGCGGGCGCGCGGCGTAAGCCGCTGGCCGTCGAACTGCCGCGGATGCCGCTCGCCAGCCTGCCGGCCAGCGTCGCCGCCGCCCGTCAAGCGGGCATGGCCGTCTGGGTCAACACCCTGTTCGAAGGGTTCGTGACCGGGCTGGGCGGCGATGCGGCCGCGGCCCGCGATCCCGAAGCGGTCTGGGGACGACTGGCGGATAGCGGCGTCCGCCTGATCCAGACCGATGCGGTCGACGCGCTGCTGGTCTGGCGGCAGGTGCGCGCCCGACGGTAAGGAACCGGGGGGATCGGCGGCGCGTGCTTCCGATCCCCCGGCGATGCGTCAAGCGGTCAGGTCGAGGGTGGCGACCCCGGCGGCGGAGCCGACCAGGCTGTAGACATAATGGTCGATGCCGGTCGCTTCGTCGCGCCAGATGCCGTCGAACTCGAGCGCGAGGACGCGCTTGCCGTTCTCGCCGATGATGCTGACCTGTCCGCCGCCGGTCAGGTCGAGCAGCTTGTTCCGGCCGAAGGTGACGATGCCGTTGTCGTCGCTGTCGAACAGCGCGACGTCGGTGACCAGCACGTCCTGCGCCGAGAAGTCGAGGATGCGATCGAGCGTCTGTGCCCGGGCCCGCGACAGGCTGTTGTCGCCGACCGCGAAGAAGAACGCATCGGCCCCCGCGCTGCCGCGCATCGTGTCCGATCCGGCGCCGCCGACCAGACGGTCGTTGCCGGCCATGCCCGACAGCGTGTCGTTGCCCGCGCCGCCCATCATCAAATCGGCAAGGACGGTGCCGTTCAGCACGTCGTTACCGGCCCCGCCGACGATCTGCGACGGCGCGATATAGCCCGGCGATCCGGTTTCGCTGTTGCCGGTGCTGCCGGGAACCGCGAACGCACCGTCGATGCCGGCGGTGGCGATGGTCGTCAGGCGGGCATTGTTCAGCCCCGCCGCATTGTCGAACGTCGCCAGCGCGGGCACGCCGGTCGACGCGCCGAAGGTGACGTTGGCCGCGACCCGCCCGGCGGCGTCGAACAGGACGACCGCGTCGCCGCCGCCGCTCAATCCGATGCCCGACCCGGTATAGCTGCCAAAGGTCAGCCCGGCCGGTGCCTGTCCGTCGAACCACGTGTCGACGAAGGTTTTTGCCGTCGCGGCAAGGTCGGTGGTCTGGAGGAAGATCACCGACTGGCCGGCGGCGATGCTGGTCACGCCGCTCAGCGCGACCGACGCGGCGAAGCTGTTCGAATCGTCGTCGACGCGCCACCCGGCGATATCGACCGCGGCATCGGAAAAGTTCGTCAGTTCGAACCAGTCGGCGCGCACCGGGCTGTCGCCGCTGGCCCATGGGGCGACTTCGGTGATGCGGATCGCCGGACCGGTGCCTTCGTTGGCGATGTCGCGGACGTTCAGCACATAATCGATGGTGGCGTCGGGCGTCGCACCGACCGTCGGATCGTCGACGGTGATGGTGACCGCGTAGCTGGTCCTGGCTTCGTAATCGAGATTGGTGCCGGCCTTCAGATACAGGCCGTTGGCGTCGACTTCGAAAAAGGCCGCGTCGCTGCCGGTCAGGCCCAGCGCATTGGTGCCGCGTCCATCGTCGGTAATGGCGATGTCGGCGACCTTGATCCGGGTCAGCGTGCCGGTGTTTTCGTCGATGCCGTCCAGCGCGTTGGCGAGCGCGATGGCAGTCGGTGCGGCATTGCTGTCGTCGATCGCCGTGCGGATCGATCCGGGCGATCCGGTTTCGGTGCCGTTGACGGTCGTCACCTGATAGGCACCATTGGTGCCGATGGTGCTGGTCTGCGCGATCGGGCCGGTCAGCCCGGCGGCGTTGTCGAACGTCGCGAGCGACGGGCGGCCGGTCGACTGGCCGAAGCTGACGCTGGCACGCAGCATATTGCCCGCGTCGTACAGGTTGACCTGATCGCCGCCGGTGCTCAGCCCGATGCCCGATCCGGTATAGGTCCCGATCCGGACGCCATCGGGCAGCGTGCCGCCGAACCATGTGGTGACGAACGCCTGAACCTCGATCGCGCCGCCGTTGACGAAGATGACCGATTCCCCGGCGGCGATCGCATCGACGCCGGTCAGGGCGACGGCGGCGATCGGTGACTGCGAATTGTCGTCGACCTTCCACCCGGTCAGGTCGATGGCGAGACCGGTCGAATTAGTGACTTCGAACCAGTCGGCACCGACCGGGCTGTCGCCGCTTGCCCAAGGCGCGACTTCCGATACGAACAGCTTGCCGACCGTGCCGGGCGAACCGATCGCGGCGGTGGCGCCGGTGCCGACCGCGACCGCGCCGTTCTCGCCAGCTTCGCTGAGCGTGGTCACTTCGCCATTGTTGACGGCGGCGGCGTTGTTGAAGGTTGCGAACGGGCTGGCGGCGGGCGATGCGCCGAAGCTGACGCTGGCCCGCACTTCGCCGGCCGTGTCGTACAGATTGACCTGATCGCCGTTGCTGCTCAGGCCGACGCCCGACCCGGTATAGGCACCGAATTGCAGTCCTGCCGGGGCCTTGCCGCCGAACCATGCATCGACGAACGCCGCCTGCGTCGCGGCCAGATCGGCGGTTTCGAAGAAGATGACCGACTCCCCTGCACCGATCCGGGCGATGCCGGTCAGCGCGCGGGCGTTGCTGAATTGCGCCGAATTATCGTCGACCTTCCATCCGGTGAGGTCGATCGCGACGTCGCCGCTATTGGTGACTTCGAACCAGTCGGCGGCGACCGGACTGTTGCTGCTCGACCATGGCGCGATTTCGGAGATGAACAGCGTCGGCTTGACGACTTCGTTGGCGATGTCGGTGACGTTCAGCACATAATCGACGCTGGCATCGACCGCGCCGCCGACATTGGGATCATCGACGGTGACGGTGACCGCATAGCTGGTCTTGGTTTCGTAATCGAGTTTCGTACCGGCCTTCAGATACAGGCCGGTCGAATCGACGTCGAAGAAGGCGGCGTCGGCTCCGGTGACGGCCAGCTGGTTCACGCCGATGCCGTCGTCGGCGACCAGCACGTCGGCGACCTTCACCCGGCGGGCGGTGCCGCTGTTTTCCTCGATCACCGACAAAGCGTTGCCGAGCGTGATCGCGCTCGGCGCGGCATTGGGGAAGTCGGCCGGGGCATAGACCCAGAGTTGCGGATGATCGGCATCGCCGCCACCATTCTCGTTGACGACATAGATGAAGCCGTTGCGATCGACAGTGATCCCCTCATGCTGCTGGTCAGCGACGCCCAGCGGATTGCCGGCATCGGTCTGGATGACCAGTTCGCTCAGGATGTTGCCGGCGCGATCGACCTTCACGATCTTGCCCTCTTCCTGGCTGATGATCAGGAGGTTGTCGGCTTCGGCGGTGCCGGCCAGCGACGGGATGTTCGACAGCGCGAACACGTCGGCGACGTCGGACAGGCCGAGCAGCGCCGGATCGAACAGGTTCGTCGAATTTTCGGTCGTCGCCGATCCGTTGCTGGCGGTGTTGTTGGCGAAGTCGAGCGTCGTCTGGAACACGCCGATCGGTCCGGCTTCCTTGACGAAGATGAAGCCCTTGGTCAGCGGGTCGTAGCTCAGACCCTCCAGACCGATATTGTTGACGAAGGTGCCGAGATTGACGACCTGCGCATCGGCGCGCGTCTTGGTCGCGCCCGCTTCATAGGTGATGAGCACGGCGTTGCGATCGCGTTCCTCGGTGAACACGAACTGGCCGTTGCCGATATAGGTGATGCCTTCGGGATCGTAGAAGGCGGTGCCCTGCGGACTGTTGCCGGCACCCAGCGTCATCGTGCTGACCAGCTTGCCCGACTTGCTCACCTCGGTAATCGAACGCCCGCCGTCGCCGATGATGAACAGCGTGTCGGTATCCCAGTTATAGGCGACGCCCGAGGCTTCCTGTCCCAGCACGTTGCCGGCGGGGGCGGTGGTGCGGGTGGGTTCGGGCAGGTCATAGCGTCCGACCCGGACATATTTCGACAGATCCATACCCGACATTCCCCGCATGCGATGGTGCGGCCCCGGCCGCCTTCGCGCATCAGGCTGCCCGTTGCGCATGGCAGGTGGATTACAGGTTCGTTGCGACAACGTGACAGATGGTTAATAATCGATTGTACCTGCCGAATTCTGACCGGCCGCCCGGTTTGGAGCCCGAACGTACCCTGCAGCCATTGGCGGCGCATTGTCATCGATTGGTCGCCGAACCGTCGCACGTACTTCACGATACCGTCGCAAGCGCCCCCCGACAGGACGGCAGTTCAGAATGTCGCAGGGGGTTATCATGACGGCACGCATCTGGTTGGTTGGCGCAGCGCCACTCGCACTCATGACAGGCACGGCGTACGGCCAGGAACGCGTGGTCGTAGCACCCGTTGCCGCCCCCGAGGTCGATGAAGCGGCACCGGCGGAAGGCGAGGAAATCGTCGTGCTAGGCTTTGGCCAGACGCGGCAGGTGCAGACGATCTCGGCGATCGACATGGAACGGCTGACCCCGGGGACGTCGCCGCTGAAGGCGGCCGCCAAGCTGCCGGGCGTCAATTTCCAGTCGGCCGACGCGTTCGGTGCCTATGAATGGTCGACGCGCATCTCGCTGCGCGGGTTCAACCAGAACCAGCTGGGCTTCACGCTGGACGGCGTGCCGCTGGGCGACATGAGCTATGGCAACGTCAACGGCCTCCATATCAGCCGCGCGATCCTGTCCGAAAACATCGCGACGACCACGGTCGCGCAGGGCGCGGGTGCGCTGGGCACCACATCGACCAGCAATCTGGGCGGTACGCTGGAATTTGTCAGCCGCAAGCCGTCCGACACCGCCGATATCGTCGCGTCGGGCACCTATGGCAGTAACGATACGATCCGCGCCTTTGCCCGGATCGACACCGGCGACCTCGGCGGCGGGCTGATGGGCTATCTGTCCTATGGCTATCTGACCAGCGACAAGTGGAAGGGCGTCGGCGTCCAGCGTCAGCATCAGGCCAATGCCAAGCTGGTGAAGGAGATCGACACCCGCGGCAGCATCACCGCGTTCCTCAACTTCTCTGACCGGCGCGAAAACGACTATCAGGATCTGAGCTACGACATCATCGCCCGGCGCGGTCTGCGCGCCGACAATATTTCGGACGACTATCCGCTCGCGCTGCAGATCGGCCGGGTGTACCAGAATCAGGCGGCGCGCAGTGCGTATTCCGCCGCCAACAACGGATCGACGACGGGCTTCACCGCGCCATGGACCGGGGCCGGCTTCACCTTTCCGACCGGGTTCGGCACCGTCGACGACGCCTATTACGACGCCGCCGGGTTGCGGCGCGACTGGCTGGGCGGTCTGACCTTCGATGCGCGGCTGACGCCCGAATTGTCGCTGGTGTCGACCAGCTATTATCATCACAACAAGGGGCAGGGATCGTGGATCACGCCCTATTCGCCGACCCCGGCGGGGGCCGCGGGGCCGGACGGGTCGGCATTGCCGGTATCGTCGACCTCGACCGCCGGCCTTGCCTCGCCGCTCGGTTTCCGCACTACCGAATATGGCATCGACCGCGCCGGCAATCAGACCCGCATGGCGCTGACCACCGGCGCGAACCGGATCGAAGTCGGACTGTGGTACGAAACGAACACGTTCGAGCAGGCGCGCCGCTTCTACGGCATGAACGACGCCGCCACGCCGAACCGCACGGCGCGCCAGTTCCAGAGCAACCCGTACCGCACGCAGTGGGACGGTAAATACGATACCGAAACGCTGCAATATCACGTCGCCGATACCCTCGACCTCGGCGCATTGACGGTCAACGGCGGCTGGAAGGGGTTGCGCGTGCGCAATTCGGCGAACCTGCGCACCGGTACGCTGGTCGTCGGCGACATCCAGGCGCGGGACTGGTTCCTGCCGCAGGTCTCGGCCCTGTTCCGCCTGGGCGGCGGAGCGGAACTGTTCGCGAGCTATACTGAAAATCTGCGAGCGTTCGTGTCGTCGGCGACGACCGGTCCGTTCGCAACGACCCAGAACGGATTCAACGCAATCCGTTCCACCCTGAAGCCCGAAACGTCGAAGACGGTCGAGGGCGGGGCGCGTCTGCGTTCGGGCGGATTACAGTTGTCGGCGGTCGGCTATTATGTCGATTTCTCGAACCGGCTGCTGACCTTTGCGAACGGGGCGGGGATCATCGGCAACCCGCCGACGCTGAACAACGCCGGCAGCGTCGAAAGCTATGGTGCCGAACTCGCCGCGACCTATCGCCTCGCGTCGCCGCTGACACTGTTCGCCAGCTATTCGTATAACAAGGCGACGTATCAGAACGACGTCCGCAACGCGGCAGGCACGGTGGTGCAGCCGATCGCGGGCCGGACCGTGGTCGACACGCCCGAACATATGGCCAAGGGCGAGATCGCCTATGACGATGACCGCTTCTTCGCGCGGGTCGGCGGCGATTACATGTCGAAACGCTACTTCACCTATCTGAACGACCAGTCGGTCGGCGCGCGGGTGTTGCTCGACGCCAGCATCGGATACCGGCTGACCGGGCTGGGTGGCGTGTTGGAAGGCGTCGCGATCGAAGGAAGCGTCACCAACCTGACCGATCGCGCCTATATCTCGACGGTCGGCACCAACGGCTATACCGCCTCGGGGGACAACCAGACGCTACTGGCCGGTGCGCCGCGCCAGTGGTTCGTGACGCTGCGCCGGGGCTTCTGATCCGTTGCCATCGGCCGTCGCCTGTCGAGCGGCGGCCGATGACAGATTCTCGCGAACCGTATCGTCGGGAAGAGTGCCCACGACAGCGATGCCGCCGCGGTCGGTCGGCTGCCGGCCGTTGAAACCGGCAACGCGGAAATTATCGTTTCACTGCGGCACCATCGTTTCCGCGACGTTCCATCCGCGCAACGTCACGACCGGCTGCGCGGCCAATGCCGCGGGGTAGCGGATGGTGATGGTGCGGGTTTCCTTCGGGAGGAGGGAAATATAGTTGTCGTCGTAGAAGGCGGGGAGGATACGCTGCCCGTTGCGGTCGAGCAGCGTCAATTTGGTGTTCAGTGCGGCGACCGGGCCGTCGTTGGACAGCGTCACCGCGACCATCCGATCGCCGCCATCGACCACCGGGGCCGTCATCCGTGCCGTCAGCGTCGCTGGGGCGAGCGCGTTCAACGCCTGATAGGAAACGGTATCGCGCCCGCGCCAGTAGAAATTGTCCGAAACGGGCTTGCCGGCCGCATCGGACAGGGTCAGCCGTACCAGCACCACCGGATGCGCCGCATAGAGCGTGTCGAGCGGCACGGCGGCCAGCGGCGTCGCGCGATTGGCCAGCGCATCGACCCGTTCGGACCGTGCGAACAGTTCGGCATTGTCCAGTCCGACGACCCGCACGCTCGCGGTCAGCCCCTTCGCATCGCCCTGGGTCGTGTTGAGCACGACCAGTTCGTTGCCCGGCAGGTTCAGCTGGACGTGTAGCGGTTCGACGGCTTTCTTCGCGCCATAATAGGCGGCGTGGGTGTCATAGTCCCATGAATAGATCTGCCACGCGTTCGACGGCCATGCCGGATGCGTCATCCATAGCAACCGGCCGCTATTCTTCGTCCACAGGTGGCCGAGGAACCCCTCGTACATCGCCTTGTGCGTTTCGAGGTTCATCATCTGCGCCTTGCGCTCGAAATCGGCGAAGTCCTTGGCCGTCCCGAACATCGTGGCCAGCGTCTGCATGAACGTCTTGGTGTCGCCATTCCCGCCGAAATGCCAGTCGTGATAGGCCAGCACGTCGCCTAGCGGCCAGCGATCGGCGGCAGGGACATAGGACGCGACCGATTCCGCCGTCGACAGCGACGGCGTGCCGGTCTCCACGGAGAAACCGGTGGCGAGATCGGTGAAATAGCCGACCGGCGCACGGTAGTTATACGGCCCCGACCCCTGCAGATTCACGACGTTCGACGACCCGGTGAACCAGCGGGTGCCGTCGAGCTGGAACACGGCATCGTCCAGCCCCTCGTTCAGCGTCGGATAGGGGACGCCTTCGTTGCGGCCGAACCACAGGATGATGCTGGGGTGGTTGCGATAGCGGGCGATCGTGTCGCGGGCATTGGCGAGGAACAGCGCGGCATCGTCCGGCTCGATCTGGAAATTCTGGGTCGATTGCCAGAAATCGTTCAGGACCATCATGCCGTTCTCGTCGGCCAGGTCGTAGAACTCGTCCTCGGTATTGTTGCCCATCCAGTTGCGGATGACGTTCATATGCGCCTCGCGCTGGAGGCGGAAGAACGGGCTGAGCCAGTCGTAGCTGACGCGCTTCATCGCGTCGTCCATGCCCCAATTGCCGCCGCGCGCGGCGATCCGCACCCCGTTCACGCGGATGGTCAGATGCGGTTCGGGCAGCGTTTCGGTGATCGTCGTCACCGCCTTCGACACCTCACCCGCCGGGGTCAGCGATTCCGCCCAGCCGGTCGGCGTCTGCTTGATCGCGGCGTGGCGGACGTCGATCAGCTTCTGCCCGGCAAGCCCGCCATCGGTGGTCTGGACGTTGACCCGGCGCAGCGCGCCCGCCGCATCGAACAGCGACAGGTCGTAGCTGACCTCGCGGATGCCGAAGCGCTGCGCCTTGCTATCCGACACGCCGTTCGCGTCACTGACCTGATAGGTCGCGTGGTAGAGATGCGGTTCGCCATAGCCATTGGGCCACCATAATTTGGGGTTGGCGACGGTCAGCGCCGGGAAGTCGGCGGGGGTGAAGCGGACCTCGCTGCGTCCGGTCGGCGCGGTCACGGTCCGTTCGACCGACACCCCTTCGAACGCGACCTTGACCGTCACCGGTCCCGCCGGCCCGCTATTGTCGATCGGCACGGTGACATGGACATTGGCGCGGTCGGTGCGCGGCAGCGGCAGGTCGGTTACGACATGCGGGTCGAGGATGCGGACCGCGCCATGGGCGACCAGCTCGACCGGCCGCCACAGCCCGGTGTTGCGGTCGCGGATGCCGGGAATCCAGTCCCACCCCTCGGTCGCGACGAAGGTCGGGCCGTCGATCGCCAGCTGCCCGCCATTTTCGCCGACGCCGGCGCTGACCGATTGTTCGTGCGGAATGCCGGGATGTGGCGGCGGCGATACCCGTACCGCGATCACGTTCTCGCCCGCGACGGGCACGTAATCGAACTGGCCGCGGATGAACGCGCCGCGCGTGGCTCCCAGCTTCACGCCATTGGCCCAGATGTCGGCGGCGTAGTTGATGCCGCCGAACACGATCGTCAGCTTCTTGCCGGCAGCCTCGGCCGGCACGGTGAAGCGGGTGCGGTACCAGTAATTCTGCCGTGCCAGTTTTTCGGGGATTTTGAGGTTGTTCAGGCCGTAATAGGGGTCAGGATAGACGCCGCGATCGACCAGCGTCTGGAGCACGGTGCCCGGCACCGTCGCCGCGCGCCACGCCCCCTTGGGAGTGCCCGGCCGCGACAGCGCCGCGCCGTCGCCGGTGACATCGGGGGCGGCGGCGAGTTGCCAGCCATTGATCTGCCACCGGCCCGGTGCCGTCGCCTGCACGGTGGGCGCAGTCGGCAGCGGTTTGGCGACCGGCGCGCTGTACGCATCGCCCTTCGACTGCGGCAGGGTCCATGCGTCCTGCTGCTGGGTCTGGCCGATATTGGCCGTTTTCTGGAAAGGCCAAGTGACGCCGACCTCCCACAGCTGGACATTGGCGAAGTCGGGGCGCGGCATCGCGGCGATGGCGGCGGGCGACAGCGCGCGGTCATCCAGCGTGACGCCGACCAGCGTACCGCCGAAATGCGGACGGCCGGGCACCGCGCGCGCGACGTGAAGGACGCCGTTGGTCGCGGCGGAACGGGCCGTACCGGTCGCGACGCGGCGACCGTCGACATACAGGGTCGCGCGGGTGCCGTCGGATACCGCCGCGACCTGCGTCCAGCGGCCGGGCGCGATGGCCGGGCCGGTCAGCGTCGTCGCCCCGTCGTTCAGCGTCAGCCGCCCGTCGTTCAGTGCCACGACCCGCGCCTCGCCCAGCGCGACCAGCGGCACCATGCCCGCCTGTCGCGCGTCGGCTTTGATCCACAACGTCACGCTGTACGGTGCCCCGGCCTGTGTCACCGGTCCGGCGACCGGGCGTTCGATCCCGATCCCGCCGGTCAGGAAGCTGGCATTATACGGCCCGCCATTGACCGGGACTTGTGCGCCGGCGACCCCCGCCATGGCGACGCTGCCCAGCAGCGCGGCGATCATGCCCAGTTTCATGCAGAAGTCCTTTTCGTCAGGTCGGCGCTGATCGCTTCAAGATCGCGGCCACGGGTTTCGGGGAAGAAGCGCCAGACCAGCAGCGCCTGCACCAGCATCGCGGCGGCAAAGCCCCAGAAGGGCAGCGCTCGGTCCCAATGCGCCACCAGCGGGAAGGCGAACGACAGGACGGCATTGGCGACCCAGTGGGTCGCGCTGCCGATCGCCTGTCCGCGGGCACGGACGTCGGTCGGGAAGATTTCGCTGAGATAGACCCAGATCACCGCGCCCTGCGACATGGCGAAGGCGGCGATGAACAGGATCAGCAGCGGCAGCAGCAGGGCCGGCGATGCCTGTCCCATATACACCAGCGCGACGCCGCCCAGCGCGACGGCGGTGACGATGCCGCCGCCGATCAGCAACGGCTTGCGCCCGACCCGGTCGATCACGCCCATGCCGATGACGGTCGCGATCAGGTTGGCGGCACCGATGGCGATCGCCTGCATATCGCCGGACACGCCGGTGAAGCCCGCGGCGGCAAAGATGTCGTTGAGGTAATAGAGGATCGCGTTGATCCCCGACAGCTGGTTGAACAGCCCGATGGCGATGGCGAGCAGGATCGGCATCCGGTGCACGTGCCAGTCGAGCCGCCCGGTGCCGCCGCTCGTCGCAGGCGGGATCGCTTCGAGGCCGAGCCGTGCCGCCGCACGCGCCGCTTTGTCGCCGCGTCCGCGGGCGGTCAGCCAGCGCGGGCTTTGCGGCAATCCGGTCAGCAGGATCAGGAACAGCGCGGCCGGCACCGCCGCCACGCCCAGCTTCCACCGCCAAGCCAGATCGGGGGTTACCGCCTGCGCCACCAGATAGTTGCTGAGATAGGCGATCAGGATGCCCGCCACGATGTTGAACTGGAACAACCCGACGAGCAGCCCGCGTCGCTTCGCCGAACTGATTTCGGCGATATAGACCGGGACCAGCACCGACGATGCGCCGATGGCGAGGCCGCCGAGCACGCGGAACGCGATGAAGCCGGTCAGCGTGGTGGCGATGGCGCAACCGACCGCCGACACGACATAGAGCAGCCCGACGACGCGCAGCACGGCAAGGCTGCCCCAGCGGTCGCCCGGCGCGCCGCTGAACAACGCGCCAACCAGCGTGCCCCACAAGGCGGCGGAGACGGCGAGGCCGAGGCCCGCTTCGGACAGGGCGTAGTTGCTGCGCAGCGCGTCGGTCACGCCCGAGATGACGGCAGTGTCGAACCCGAACAACAGTCCGCCGAGACTCATCGCGACCACGGCGCGAGTGTGGGTCGCGCCGCTCATGCGCCGGTCACCCGGGCGAGGAAGCGGCCATGCGGTTCGGCATGGGCCAGCGTCTTGCCGATCGCCTCGCGCATCCGGGCGAAACTGTCGGCCAGCGTGTCCTCATCGATCGCATCGGCCAGCGGCGAATGGCGGGCGGGCAGGTCGCCGAACCCGGCATACAGGCTCAACCAGCTCGGGTCCTGGAACGTATCCCACTCGTTTCGCACAAATTCTCCTCCCGAACGCCAGGCGTCCAGCTTGATCTGCAAGGGTTCTGGCGGTTCGACCGCGCGGATGGCCTGCCAGAACGGTTCATTGCGACCGTTGGCAAGATAATGAAGGAACAGGAAGTCGCGCAGCCGTTCGAATTCCAGCACCGATTGCCGGTTATAGGTCGCGGCAAGGCGCGGGTCGCAGTCGCGATCGGGGAACAGCGCGACGAGCCGCTCGAGCCCCGACTGGATCAGCGAGATGCTGGTCGATTCGAGCGGTTCGAGGAAGCCCGAGGCAAGGCCGAGGCCGATGACGTTGCCGCTCCAGAACCGCTCCCGGTGACCGGTCGTGAAGCGCAGTCGGTTGGGATCGGCCAGCGGTGCCCCTTCGAGCGTGGCGAGCAGCGCGTTCTCGGCATCGCCGTCCGACTGGAACGCGCTGCAATACACCGATCCGTTGCCGATGCGGTGGCGAAGCGGAATGCGCCATTGCCAGCCGGCCTTGCGGGCGGTGGCGACGGTATAGGGGGTCGGATCGCCGGCTGCGGCCTTGCAGGGAATGGCGATGGCCCGGTCGCACGGCAGCCAGTGCCGCCAGTCGATATAAGGCACGCCCAGCGCGTCGCCCAGTAACAGGCTGCGAAACCCCGATGCGTCGATCCACAGGTCGCCCTCGATCGTGCGCCCATCGTCGAGCGTGACCCCGGTGACGTGGCCGCGCGCCGGATCGGTCGCGACCGCCCCGATCCGCCCGTCGACATGCGCGACGCGGTTGGCGAGCGCGAGGCGACGCAGCATCGCGGCAAAGGCGGCCGCATCGAAATGCAGCGCGAAGTTGAACACGCCCAGATCGTTGGCGGGCTGGTCGGCGGGCGGCAGGAACAGCCCGTTGCGGGCCAGTTGCGTTGCGAGGCAATAGTCCGCCAGCGGCCCGGCGCGGTCCGCGGCGTTCAGTTTCAGCCAATAATGATGGAAGGCGACGCCCTGCGCGCCGACGCCGTACAGGCCGAACGGGTGGAAGAACCGATGGCCCTCACCGCCCCATCCATCGAAGCGGATGCCGTATTTGATCGTACCGCCGGTTTCGCGCAGAACGTCGGGCTCGCCCAGTTCGATCGCCGACAGGAAATCGCGGATCGCGGGCACCGTCGCCTCGCCCACGCCGACCGTGCCGATCGCGGCGCTGTCGACGACGATGATCGACAGGTTCAGATGCGTCAGCCGCCGCGCCAGATAGGTCGCGGCCATCCATCCGGCGGTGCCCCCGCCGACGATGACGATCGATCGAACCGGCTCGTTCGGCATCCGTCCCCCTCGTCCCCGTTCCGCGATGCCATGCTATCGCCCGCCGTGGCGGACGTCACCCCGGCATGGCCGGGGTGAGCGGGGAGGGGCCGGACCCTCCCCGACGCGTTCAGAACTTGGCGCGGACGCCGGCGATGAAGCGACGCTCGTAGATATTCTCGTTGAACACCTGATCCTGCCACGTGAGGTAATAGCGTTCGGTCTCGCCGGTCAGGTTCGATGCCTGGCCATAGATGCTGAAGTGCGGGGTCAGGTCATAGGCGATCGACGCGTCGAGATAGCTGGTCGGTTCCTGATACTGGGCCAGCCCCGGGATGCCGCCATAGTTGGACGAGGCGAGCCGCTTCGACCGGAAGTTGTAGGCGACGCGCGCCTGCAATCCGTATTTCTCGAACCACAAGGCGGCGTTTACCTGATGCTTGCTGTTGTCCTGGAACGGCATCTTGTTGCCGGCCAGATCGACCTGCCCCGCATCGCCCAGCGACAGCGTATAGTTGGCGTCGACGCCGAACCCGCCGAACAGTCCGCCCACGCCGTAATCGGCGAGCGACTGGCGCGCCGACGCCTCGATCCCCTTGAGCGTACCGCCCTCGCCCTGTGCCAGCGTGTTGGTGACGACCGGGCGACGGATCACGCCGTCATTGTCGGGAATGTCGCTGCGGGTTTCGGTGGTGGTGGTGATGAAGCTGTCGACCGAGATGTAGAACGCACCGACCGCCAGCAGGCTGGAGCGGCCGGTATAATATTCGAGGCTCGCCTCGGCATTGGTCGCGCGCCACGGGTTCAGGTTCGGATTGCCGCGCGAATCGGCGGTGCGCGCCTCGAACCGGGCCGGGTTCACCTGCGTATTGATCGCGTAGTTGACGTTCAGACCGCCGCCCCATTGCAGGAAGTCGAGCACCGTCATCGTCTTCGAGAAGGCGGCACGCGCGCGCAGCTTGGTCGTAAGGTCGAACGCGACGTTGAACGCGGGCAGGAAGTCGGTGAACTCGCGCTTGGTCACGACGTCACCGGCATCGACCCCCGACACGCCATAAGGCTGCGGCGCGCCGACGATGTTCTGCCGCACGTTCAGGCGGGTATTGACCACCTGCAGGCCGCCATTGGCCCGGAACGGCATGCCGAACAGCTCGCCTTCGCCCGACACTTGGCCATAGCCCGAAATCTGGCGGACGTTGACCGTGAAGCTGTCGGCCGGATTGACCAGATTCTGGCTGCCCGGATAGAATTTGTTCTGCCACGCCTCGCTGTCGTCCATCGCGTGCGGGTCGAGCGCGTAGAGCGCGGGCGTGCCGCCGGCGGGCAGGGCATATTGCTTGATCAGGCCGGCAAAGACCGGGTCGTTCGCTTGCCGGGTATAGCCCGCGGTATAGGCATTGCCCTGCGCATCGCGCACCGCGCACTTGTTGTCGTTCAGGTTGACGTCGAACGCCTTCCACTTGACCAGGCAACCGCCCGCCGGATTGGCGGCATTGTCGGTGTTGCCGGCATAGAAGGGCGAGACGCGGTCGAAGGTGAACTGGTCGACGCTGCGCTCGCCATAGCGGCCACCGAACGACAGCTTCACGCCGTTGTCGGCGGTATATTCGCCATCGGCGCGCACCGCCCACAGGTCGCCATTCTGATACTGGTTGCCCTCCGACGAGATCGTCTTCAGCCCGTAGCGCGACGGGTCCGATGCCTGTGCGAGGAAGGCGGGCGAGAAGCCGAACACCGGTGCGCCGCTCGAATAATCGACGGTCGCGGTCTGGCTGTAAATCTGGTAACCGGTCGGATTGAATTGGCGGTCGCCACCGATCGATGCCGGATAGTTGCCGACGCCGTTATAGGCCCATTGCGTGCCGTTGGTCAGGCTGAACTGGGTATAGGCCTGATCGCGCTTGCGCGATGCCTTGCCATAGATACCGCGAACGGTGCCCTTGAACTGTTCGCTCGGCTGCCAGTCGAGCTGGACATTGTAATTCTGCGATTCGCTCTTCGTACGGAAGGTTTCCGAATAGCTGTCGAAGCTGGGCAGGCTGTAGCTGTATTCCTGCACCGTATTGACGTTGTAGCCGTTGGGCGACACCGCGCCGGTATCGCGCGACTTGGTCGGCAGGAACGGCGACGACAGCCAGTCGACATTCTGGAACTGGAAACCGGCGGTGCGGTCATATTGCGTCTGGCGGGTGTAGAAGCCGTCGGCGGTCAGCTTCAGCGCATCGTTGATCTCGAACTGCAACGACGCGTTGGCACCGAAGCGCTCGCGATTGGTGATGCGGTTCCACGCGGTGTGCGACTGCGGCGTGATGAACGCGTCGTTGACGTCGCCATCGCCGTTAACGTCATAGCCCAACAGGCTGCCGGCGGAATTGCGGATCGGCCGGCCGCGGCTGACGCCGTTGTTGCCGACCGCGAAATTGCCGGGGTTCGCGGGCGTGACCGAACCGTCGCGGTTCAGCACCGCATCGCTGCCGGCTTCGGTGTTGAGCGCGACGCCGTAATCCTGAATGCCGCGGAAGCTGTTGCCGAGCGTCAGGTCGCTATACGCCGCCGACACCAGCACGCCGAACCGCTCGCCATGATAGGCGATCAGGCCGTTGGCCGACGGGCTCCATTTTTCGGTCCGGTCGCCATATTGCCCTTCGGCGGCGGCCGACAGCGTCAGCCCCTTCTTCAGGTCCATCGGCCGGCGGGTCAGCAGGTCTACGGTCCCCGACAGACCCGCCTGTTGCAGCGACGCCGTAGGCGACTTGAACACGGTCGCGCCGGAGAACAGCTGCGACGGGATGTCGGTGAAGTTCGGCTGTACCGTCGTCACCGAATTGGCGCCGAGGAACTGCTCGCCGTTCATCAGCGTGGTGACCTGCGGCAGGCCGCGGATGTTGATCGCGCCGCCTTCGCCCGCCTCGCGGCGGATCTGGACGCCGGGGATGCGTTGCAGCGAATCGGAGATGGTGACGTCGGGCAGCTTGCCGATATCCTGCGCGCTGATCGCCTCGACCACGCTGGCGGCGTTGCGCTTGATCTCGACCGATCGGGCCTGCGATGCGCGGATGCCGGTGACGACGATTTCTTCGCCCGGACCTTCGACCTGTTGGGGAGCGGCCGCCCCGTCGGCGGGAACGGCGGAGGCATCCGGGGCATTGCCGGTAGCGGTCTGTGCCCAACCCGCCGATGGCAAGGCGAAGGCGGATACCGCCGCGAGCAACATCGGACGAACGATCGAGAGCGAAGTACGGCGCATAGAGCCTCCCCATGGATCGGGCCGTTATCGTGCGGCCCCTATTAATTAACAAATTTGCTATTGTTTAAGGGATGCGTTGTCAATGCAGGAACGCCGCCGTCCCGCGAGTCCGGATCGACCTTGGTCGGACGCAATTACCTTACTCCCCTCCCTGACAAGGGAGGGGCGGGGGGTGGGTTGGCCCGCGAGGGGAGGTGCCGTCCGCCAACGGACCGACCCACCCCCAACACTCCCTTGTCAGGGAGGGGAGCAATATCGCCGGAGATTCGAATAAAGGTCGATCCCGCCTGAACCGTACGGGATCGCTTGCGCAGCTATCCCAGCAGGATCCGCGTACCCAGCGCCGCGAACAAGGCCAGCGGCATCGCCACCGCACCGATTTTCAGGAAGCGCCAGAAACCGACATCCTCGCCCTCGCGCCGGATCGCCTGCAACCACAGGATCGTCGCCAGACTGCCGGTAATCGACAGATTGGGGCCGAGGTCGACCCCGATCAGCAGCGCATCGACCACCAGTCGCGGCGGCTGTGCCTGTGCGACGGCGGTGCTGGCGACCAGCCCGGCGGGCAGGTTGTTCATCAGGTTCGATGCGAAGGCGAGGATCGTGCCCGACGCCGCAGCCGCCGATACCGGATCGGCCGACGCGGTACGCAGCGCGGCGGCGACCTGTCCGATCACTCCGGTCAGGTCCAGCGCCTCGACCAGCACGAACAGCCCGGCGACCAGCGGCAGGACGCTCCATGACACGTCGCGCAGCAACATGACCGGCGAATTGCGCGCGATGGCGCATACCACCAGCGTCGTGACGATCCCGGCGATCGCGGTCGGCAATCCCAGTTCGATGTCGAGCGCCGATACCACCAGCAGCACCGCCGCCGTGGCGACGATCCCGACGAATGCCGCCTTGCCGCCGGCGGTCAGCGGCGCGCGCTCGACGTTGCTGGTACACGTCCCCGCCAGCCGGTCGCGTTCCAGCCAGCGCAGGACGAGGAACGTCACCCCGATCGCCGCCAGCGAAGGGAGGGCGAACGACGCGAACCACTGTCCCAGCGGCGGCATCCGCCCCCCATACAGCACGAGGTTGGCGGGATTGGAGATCGGCAGGACGAAGCTGGCGGCATTGGCGATCAGCGCGCACGCGAACAACAGCGGCAGGGGATCGGCCTTCGCCTTTTTCGCGGCGGCATAGACCGCCGGGGTCAGGACGACGGCGGTCGCATCGTTCGACAGGAAGGTGGTAGTAACGATGCCGGTGACATAGACCAGCGCGAACAGCCGCGTGGTCGATCCGCGCGCATGGATCGCGGCGGTCGCCGCCACCCAGTCGAACAGCCCTTCGGCACGCGCGACTTCGCTAAGCAGCATCATCCCGATCAGGAACAGATAGACGTCGCCGCCCTTCGCCACCGCCGTCAGCGCCGCCGATAGCGGGATCAGGCCGAGCAGCAGCAGCAGCGCCGCCCCGGCCAGTGCCCAGATCGCCTCGGGCCAGCGGAACGGCCGCGCGATCACCGCCGCGGTCGCGGCAGCGCAGATTCCCCATGTCGCCCCGGTCGCAAGGATCACCGATGGCGTCCGTTCTCGTCGGGGCCGCGCAGCGGGCGTGTCATTTGTGCGTCTCGGGCATCGCGGTCAGATACAGGACAAAGCCGATCGCGGCGATCGCCGCCAGTGTCAGGAAGCCGGCGCTGTATCCGGCCCAGACGATGATCGACCCGGCCAGCGTCGCCGACAGCGCGGCACCGAGGCCGAAGATGCTCGACACCACGCCCTGACTGACGTTGAAGCGGCCCGACCCCCTGGTCAGATCGGCGACGATCACCGGGAACAGTGCGCCGAAAATGCCCGCGCCGATCCCGTCGAGCGCCTGTACCCCGACCAGCCACCACGGATCGTTCGATACGGTATAAAGCGCGCCCCGGATCGCGAGGAAGCCGAACGCGATCAGGAACATCGGCTTGGTCCCCCAGCGTTCGGTGTTGCGCCCGACGACGATCGCGACCGGGACCATCACCAGCTGTGCCGCGACGATGCACGCGGCGGTCAGCGAGGTCGCCTTGTCGGTTCCGACGGTGCGGCCGAGCAGCTGGCTGACCGATGTCAGCATCGCCGCGTTGGACAAATGGAAGGTGAAGGCCGCGAGCGCAAAGATCATCAGCGGGCGGTTTTCGACCAGCGTCTTCCATCCGCTCGGCTCGTCGCAACCCTCGTCGGGTTCGCAGTCGAGACCGCGGGCGACGGCGTTGTCGATATCGTCATTGTTCAGCCGGGCGGCCACCACGACGCTGGCGACGGTCAGCGCCGCCATCAGCCAGAAGACGACGACCGGCCCGAACGACCATGCCAGCACCCCCGCCAGTCCGGCCGACACCGCGTTGCCGGCATGGTTGAACGCTTCGTTGCGACCGACGCGTTTGGCGAACAGCTTCGGTCCGACCAGCCCCAGCGTGATCGCCGAAATCGCGGGGGCGAACACCGCGCCCGCCGCGGCGGCGATCGACTGGGTGATCGTCACCATCGTGAAGCCCGATACGATCGGCAACGACAGGCTGCCGGCCGTCACCAGCAGCGCGGCGGCGATGACGATGCGCGGCTTGTTCTTGACCCGGTCGATCAGCCCGCCCGCGGGCGTCTGCGACAACAGGCCGACGATGCCGGCGATGGTCAGGACCAGCCCGACCGTTTGCTCGTCCCAGCCATGCGACGGTCCGCGCACCACCAGCAGATAGATGGCGAGATACGGCCCCAGCCCGTCGCGCACGTCGGCCAGAAAGAAGTTGAGCGCGTCGAGCGTACCGGTCGGCGTCCTGGCGGGTGGGGTGCGCGCCGCGCCGGAGGGGGAAATCGCGGTTGCCATGGCCTCTATTTCCCGTCGTTCCTATGCGCAAACAGGCGAACGACGCGCCACGCAGAGCGCCGGTCGTGCTACCCCAAACCGGGTCGACGCATCGCGAACCGTCCCGCGTCGGGTTCGGAAGGAACGACCAGCGGCAGGCGAGTAGAACGATGGTCTACAACCATTTGGTTCGCGCCTAATCGAGCAGCATGGTGCATCAGTTCCGATGCAATATAGAAATAATGCTAAATGAACCGGTCGACGCTGGTCGGATTGGTGGTTGTCGTTGGCAAGATCGAATTGTTTGGGCAGTAGAGCTATGTAGGGTCCTAGATGTGGCTTCCGCTGGAGGCAATTTATTCGGTCGCCGCGCTCGATTGGTGCTTCTACGCCCTGGCTCTTCAACAACTCGATGCAATAACGTCGTTGCGTCGCGACCCGTCGATCGTCAAACCGTGGCGACTTCGTCGGTATGGACTTCGAAACGGGTCAGCGTCGTCTGCCCGAAGACCGTGGTCAGTGCGGTATCGGTGGCATCGCGGCCACGCGCCATCAGGATGCGGCCGATGCGCGGGTGTTTGTGGCGCGCGTCGAACGTGTGCCATTCGCCGCCCAGATACACGTCGAACCATGCCGAGAAATCCATCGCGGCATCGACCGGCGGTACCCCGATATCGCCCAGATACCCGGTGCAGTAGCGCGCCGGGATGTTCATGCAGCGGCACAACGTGATCGCCAGATGCGCGAAATCGCGACACACGCCCTGCTGTTCCTGATGGGTGTCCCACGCGGTCTTGGTGGGACGGGCATGGTGATAACCGAATTCGACATGATCGTGCGTGAACGCCACGATCGCTTCCACGCGTCCCCAACCCGGCGGGACATCGCCGAACAACGACCACGCCGTTTCCGACAGCCGGTCGGTTTCGCAGTAGCGACTGCCGAGCAGATAGACGAGGACGTCATGGGGCAGGTCCGCAATGTCGTGCTGAATCGCGCCGGGCGACTGGACGTCGGGCTCGCCGCTGTCCTCGATGACGAAGTCGCAGCTGAGCGTCAGGCCGCCGGGCGGCACGCTCACCCGGGTGCAGATGTTGCCGAAGGCGTCGACATAGTCGCGGAGCGCAACCTCCGGCACGGTGGTGATGCGGTGCGGGGTGCGCAGATCGTGATGGCGTGACGGATGCACGCTCAGCATCGCCATCATCGGCGTCGGGGTGTCGGCGGAAAAACTGATGTCGTAACCGGCGCGGATCAGCATCGAACGGCCCCTATGGTATCGGCAGGGATAGGAACGTCGCGCGGGGGAGACGGGTCCACCGTAATATCCACCGACACCTGCATGTCGAGAAAACTGCCGGGAAAACCATCGAAGGTGCCGGAGATCGGCACGGCCTGGTAGATGTCGCGGGCGATCGCGACGCGGATCAGCCCGGCGCTGCCGACGATGCCATTGGTCGGATCGAACTCGACCCACCCCGATCCCGGCAGGTAGACGCGAACCCACGCATGGGTGTTGCCGCCGCCGATCCGGGTGTCGCGCGTTCCCGACGGACTGTAGACATAGCCCGAGACGAAGCGCGCGGCGAAGCCCAGCGCGCGGACCGCCTCGATCATCAGGATGGCATAGTCGCGACACGTGCCCTTGCGACGGCGCAGCGTCTCGATCGGGGTCTGCGTGCCCTTCTCCGCGCGCGACTGATAGGTGAATTCGCGGCGGATCGCGGTCGTCATCGCCGTCAGCAGCGCCAGCGTGTCGGTGACGCCCCCGGGGTTCAGGAACCGCCGTGCCCAGCTGTCGACCTCGCGCTGCGGGTCGAGATGCTGTCGCTCGATCGAACGCAGCAGGTCGGGCATGTCCTCCGACGAATAGGTGAAGGGATAGCTGCGCGCATATTCCTCGATGTCGACATACTGGACGTCGCCCGGTTCGTGACGGACGCGGACGTCGCTGGTAAAGGACAGCCGGCTCGCGCGCCGTTCGAACGTGGCGATGGCGACGGCATTGCCGAAAACGTCCTGCAGCCAGCGCACGTCGGCCGGCGCGGGGTCGATCGTCAGCGTCGCTTCGAGCAGATGCTGATCGAAACTCTCGCGCGGCCGGACCATGATTCGGTGCTCGCCGAACGCGACCGGCTGCTTGTAGAGATAGGTCGTCACATGCGAGAGATTCACGAATGGCATCAAACGGTAATCCCCGCGTCGAGGCTGCGTTGCTGAGCGATTCCGACCCTTTGCCGGTAGTGACCGTCAATCCCGGAGGCCGATCGCCGTTTCTGATCATCGGCGATCATGCCGGCAATGTCATCCCCTCGTCCTTGGGAAGGATGGGAATCGGTTCGCCCGACCTGTGCCGCCACATCGCATGGGACATCGGTGTCGCCGGTCTCGGCCTCGCGCTGGCCGAGCGGCTCGACGCGGTCTTCCTGCGCCAGACCTATTCGCGCCTCGTGATCGACTGCAATCGCGCGCCCGGTTCCGCCGATGCGATGCCGGCGGTAAGCGACAGGACGATCGTGCCGGCGAACGCCGCACTCACGCCCGAGGAACGCACTACCCGGATCGATGCGATCCATGCACCCTATCATCACGCGATCGCGGACGAACTAGCGCGGCGCGATCGGGAGGGGCAGGCGAGCATCCTGGTCGCACTCCACAGCTTCACCCCCGCCATGTCCAGGGGGCCGGCACGGCCGTGGCATGCCGGCATCCTCCACGACGGCGGCGATCCGTCGTTCGCCCTCGCCCTGCTCGCGGCGCTGCGGCGGGAGGCCGACCTGATCGTCGGGGATAACGAGCCGTATCGGATGGATGAGGTCGACTATACGCTCCCGCTGCACGCCTATCCGCTGCGCCGCCGCTATGCCGAGATCGAGATCCGGCAGGATCTTCTGGCCGACGAGCAGGGCCAGCGGCGATGGGCATCGATATTGGAACGATGTTTGTTGGCAGCATCGGCGACGGATGCAGGGTGAAGCGTTGCCTGCGGCTCGCTCTCGATCAATACGGCAGGCGATCCGGGGGCCGGTTACTGAAAGAACGCGGCGCGGGTCGGTAACATCGCGGCACCGATCGCCGCCGCATCGCTGCCGATGACCGAAGGCACCAGACGCGGCATGGGGCGGTGATGGCCCCGCCGGGTCGGGTTGGTGATGTCGATCTTCGCGATCATGCGCTCGGCAAGGCTGGGGGGGAGCCGGCCGCCCAGAACGATCATCGCCGGATCGAGCGCGGCGAAGATCGCCGATATGACGAGGTTCAGGGACGGCATGCAGCGATCGACCCACGCGTCCACCGCCGGCGCGGCGAGATCGAGATCGCGCAGCATCGTCCGCAATCCGTCAAAGGCCATGCCGTGATCGTCGAGGTGACGGCGCAGATTCTCCAGATTCGGCTGATACCATCCCGCCGGCAGGACCGATCCGAACTCGCCGGCATTGCCGTGCGCCCCGCGCAACGGCGCGCCGCGCGCCACGACGCCGCCGCCGAAGCCCGCCGCGAAGTACAGATATGCAAAGTCGGAGCAGGTCCGGCCCGCGCCCAGCATCGCTTCGCCGACCGCAGCGACGTTGCCGTCATTATCGACCCAGACCGGACCGCCCAACGCGTCGGCCAGTAGCGTGTCGAGCGGCCGCAGCGCCCATGAATCGAGCGAGGGCGGCGGATTGACCCTTGCGCCGTCCCCGATGAAATAGCCGGTGACGCCGACGCCGATTCCCAGACGACGCGCCGGATCGAGCCCGGCTTCGGCAACGGCCCGGTCGATCAGGGCAGCGATCTGTCGGGTGCCGGCATCGAAATCGTCGCGTTCCAGCGGCACCGATGCCCGCGCACGGACCGCGCCGGTAAAATCCACCACGACCAGCGTCGCCGCGTCGGTCATCACCGACACGCCGATCGAAAAGGCGGCGTCGGGGTTCAGGCGCAGCGGCGCACCGGGCTTGCCCCGTCCCGCGACTTCCGGTGCGCCCGCCAGCACCAGCCCACGTTCGATCAGCGGTTCGATCAGCCGCCCCACCGAATGCGGCGCGAGGGCGGTGACGCGGGCAAGCTCGGCACGGGAAGCCGCGCCACGCCGCGACAGCAGCGCAAGGACGACCCGTTCGTTGGCGGTCGCGGTACGCTGACCATCGGCGCGCAGGAAGCGGGGGTGAAAGGCACCGGCATAACCGTCGTTCATCCGGCTGTTGCGCCGTGTGGGGCCCGGCTTGTCAAGCCTGCCCGCAGACCTATCGTATCCAGCGGACCTTGTAGAGATGGATGCCGTCGAGCGTGATGCGGTGGCGGTCGCGACCATCGGGCGTCATCACCGTAAAGCCGTTCGCCCACCACTTCTCCTCGGCCTGCACCCATGCGACGCGGTCGGCCGTCGCGCTCACCGACTTCACCCGCAGCGCGGGGTTGAGCGGTGCATAGGGGACGAACCTGCCGCCCTCGGGATCGAACCGCCACGCGCCGTCGTCGGTCGTGACATAATAACGCCCGTGATCGCCCAGCGACAGGTCGTGGCCGTCGCGCCGCCCCGGCAGCGTCCAGCGCGCGGTTTCGACCAGTCGCGAGGTGCGCCCCTGACCGATCAGCCGGAACGACTGCACCAGATCGTGCGACAAGGTGAACAGCCGATGCCGCTTCGCGTCCCATACCGCGCCATGCCCCGATGGCAGCGGCAGGTCCTGCACCACCTGCTCGCTATGCCGCCGGTCGTATAGCTGCAACCGGTCACCTTCGGGCGAAATCGACAGCGCGATGGCGATCCGCCCGCCGGGCAGCAGGTCCGCCGAATGCGCCATCGGCACCCGCGCCCGGAACAGCACGCGTCCGCTGGCACGATCGATCAGCACCGCGCCGCCGGTCGATGCGGTGACGAGGATCGCGCGGTTGCGATCGACCGGCTTGCATTCGTCGATATGGGCCATCAGCCGCGTCCGATATTCCGCCGGCAGGTCGCGGGCATCGCGGGCGGTCCATCGCCAGACCTCGACCGGGCCATCGGGGGTGATTCGCACCTCGCGCACCTGATCGTCCCCGCACGCATAGGCGGCCGGACCGGGCGACATCGCCAAGGAAATAGCCAGCAGTGTCAACATCCTGTCGCTCCCTGCACGGTTCGACGCCCGACCGGTGTCGTCGCGTCACCTATATGTCACTTATAGTCAGTAAATGGCATTCGTGTTTCAGGAATCGGGGGTTTTGACGATGGTACGCTTTGGGAAGACGTGGCGGGTGATGTTGCTGGCCGGTGCGGTGATGCCGATTTCGGCGCTGGCGCAGGAGGTGCCGTCCGACACCACCAGCGAGGATATCGTCGTCACCGGCTATGCCCGGCAGAACACGCAGGCCATCGCCGCCAAGCGGGACAACGACCGGATCGGCGAATTCCTTGCCAGCGACGAGATCGGCCAGCAGCCCGACTACAATATTTCCGACAGCTTCCGCCGCCTGCCCGGCGTCACCACCGTCTTCGACGAGGATGAAGGCCGCTATGTCGGCATCCGCGGCATGAACCCGAACTTCACCGTCGGCACGCTCGACGGCGCGGTGCTGGCCACTGCCGAGCGGCAGAACCGGCAGCTTAACATGGAGGCGATCCCGACGACCGCCGTCTCCGCGCTGGAGGTCATCAAGTCGCGCACGCCCGACGTCGAGGGCAATGCGATCGGTGGCATCGTCAACCTGCGCAGCCGATCGGCGTTCGATCGCGGTATCCGGACCTTTGTCGGCAATGCGTTCATCGGCCTGTCGGACAGCCGCGCCGTCCCCGGCAAGGGCTTCAACCGGCCGACCGACGACGGCGTAAACTATCGCGCCGATGCGACGCTCGCGACCCGGTTCGGGGTCGACGACACCTGGGGGTTCGTGCTGACCGGCGCCTATAGCCGCAAGCGGCGCGATCAGGAGCGGCAGAACCCGACCGGCTATACCCAAGTGAACGGCGTCACCGTGGCCAGCGGGATCATTTCGGCAGGCTATCCCAACACCGTCGACCGCTATGGCGGAACCGCCAAGCTCGAATGGCGTCCCGATCCGCGCGTGCAGGCAGAGGTGTCGGGCACGTTTTTCCAGCAGTCCGACAATGAATTGCGCCATCAGCAGCAGCTGACGCGCGGGACCGTCGATACCGTTCGCACCACCGGCGGCACCGCGCGCGTCAACACCGCCGGCGGCTTCCTGCGCTTCAACGACTTCCCGCTCGAAAAGCCGCTTTATGTCGGGCAGGGCCGGGTGAAGTGGACCGGCGATGACGGTCACCATGCCGCGCTGCGCGGCAGTTGGTCACGCGCCATCTTCCTTGAAGCGTCGAACCAGATGCAGTTCAACCTCCCGACCAGCGCCGCCAACGCCTATAGCCAGACGCTGGCCGATGGCGTGCCGATCGCGGTGCTCGACAATCCGGCGACGTTTACCAATCCGGCCAATTACACCTTTGCCTCCTACACCCCCTATCGCGATCGTTCGCTCGATCTGGTGCGCGAGGGGCAGTTCGACTGGGGGTATCGCGATACCGCGCAGGATCGCGGCTTCGGCATCGGTGCGGGGCTGAAATACCGTGCCGCGACGCGCGATTTCGACACGCAACAGGCGGTCTGGAGCGGCGCGACCGGGACCAGCCTGACCGCCACCAACTTCGTGCTGCCCGACCGCTGGTCGCCGCTGTACACCGGTGGGCAGAGCCGGCCGCAGCCATTGCTCGATTTCACCGCGTTCCAGCGGTATTTCAGCCAGAACCCGACTGCCTTCACGCTGAATACCGCGCAGACCACGCTCAACGCGCGGCGGTCGGACTATATCGTCGGTGAAAAGGTGATGGCGAGCTATGTCCTGCTACGTCACACCGGCGACCGCCACACGCTGATCACCGGCGTCCGCTATGAGGATACCGAGACGACGATCGACGGCTTTCGCGTCGCCGGCAGCACGCTAACTTCGCTGACGCGCGGCGCGAACTATGGCAGCTGGCTGCCGTCCGCCACCTTTAACTACGAACTGGCCGATCCGCTCAAGCTGCGGCTCGGCTATTACAAGGCGATCGGACGGCCCAGCCCCAGCGACCTCGGCACCAACGAAACGCTGAACCAGACGACGCTGGTCCTGACGCGCGGCAATCCCGACCTGCGGCCGCGGGTGGCGCAGAATTTCGATGCCAGCCTCGAATATTACATGCCGCGCGATGCCGGCCTTGTGTCGCTGGCAACCTTCTACAAGGATATTCGCGACGACATCTATTCGCGGGCGGCGGGCACGACGGTGATCGACGGTACCACCTATCAGGTCACGCAGCCGCAGAACCTGTCCGGGTCGCGCGTGTTCGGGGTCGAGGGTGCGCTGGTCGTCAACAAGCTGCGCTTCCTGCCCGGGCCGCTGGCCGATTTCGGCGTGTCGCTCAATGCCACCTATCTGAACGGCAAGTCGCGTTTCCCGGCCGGGGGCAGCTTCGACCGGCTGACCCAGCAGCCGGAGTTTCAGGGCAATGCCGCGCTGTTCTACCAGCGCGACTGGTTGCAGGCGCGGGCGAGCTACGCGCATATCGGCCGGCAATATACCTCAATCAGCCCGACCGCGCCGCTCACCAACCGCTACGACCAGCCGTTCGACCAGCTCGACCTGCAGACGCGGCTGACGTTCGGCCCGATCCAGATCATCGGCGAGGTCCGAAACGCCACCGATGCGCACCGCGAGAATTTCGACGGGTTCGGCACGCGCGATCAGAATTTCTTCGGCCGCCAGTTCTGGCTCGGCGCGGCGGTGAAGCTGTGAGCGTCTGGCACGGCCTCTTGGCAGCGGTAGCGGCGTGGCAGGCCGCTGCCGCGCCACCGGCAGACAAGCCGTTGTTCGACGGCGTCACCTATCGTCAGGAACGGCGCGTCGATGCCTCGGCCGATCCGGCGGTGATCCACATCGTCACGCTCGACCTGACGCGGCCGGGCCTGCGATTGGGCGTGACCCCGCCCGACCGCTCGCGCGGCATGGAATATGTCGCGCACACCGTCCGCAACGACCTGATCGCGCAACACGCCCAAGTGGCGGTCAACGCCAGCTACTTCCTGCCCTTTTTCGGCGGATCGCCCAAGGGCGACGATTATTACCCGCATGACGGCGAGCCGGTGTCGGTATCGGGGGCGGCGATCGGCGGCGGGCGGGTCGCCTCGCCGGTCGAAATCGATCAGGACCTGCGGGTATCGGCGATCCTGTGCCTCGGCCGCCGCACCGACATCCGGGCTGGGCAGCGGTGTCCGGCGGGCACGCGCGACGCCATCGCTGCCGGTCCGCATCTGTTGCAGGGCGGGCAGGCCATCCCGCTCCACCGCGCGCTGATGGCCGAGGGCGGAAAAGGTCCGCGCACGGCCATCGGCCTGTCGTCGGATCGGCGGCGGGCATGGATCGTCGTCGTGGACGGCCGGCAAAAGGGATACAGCATGGGCGCGGACAATGCCGCGCTGGTCGCGCTGCTCCGCGACCTGGGGGCCAGCGATGCGATGAGCTTCGACGGCGGCGGTTCCTCGACCCTCGCCGTCGCCGAGGGGAAGGGCGCGGTCGTTCTCAACCGCCCGATCCATACCGGCATCGCCGGCCGCGAACGGCCGGTAGCAAACGCCCTGCTGGTCTTCGCACCGCCGGTATCCGTTCGGCAGTAGGAAGGGGTGCCTGCCGTTCCGCCGGGAGCGCGTCGCGCCATTCGTCGCTCGCCGCGCTGGCGGGGTGTGGTTCCTCGTCCATCGAGACGAGGTCGACCATCAGGGTGCAGAGATCAGCGTCCCGGCGGTCCATGGCCGTACGCTCGGCACCGATCCGGTCAGCGTCACCCAGCGGCGGCACAATGGCGGGCGATGAAGGCGTCGTGCGCGGGCATCTGTGCCGCCGTAGCGGCGACGACCGCGCCGATCCGCTGCAACCGCGCGGCGGCGGCGTCGAGCGGCATCGCATCGGCGAGCGGATCATAGCTCGCCGCGCGCAGGCCCTGACCGTCCATCACCGCCAGCCAGCTCGTCTTCGTGAACAGCTCGTCGCCTTCGCGATAGACGCGGCCGGTGCGGGCATAGATGGCAAGCCGTTCGGCCAGCGTCTCCGGGATCGAGCGTTCGGCCTGATCGCGCCAATAGGCGGTGTCGCGCCGCTCGCTGGCGTGGAAATGCAGGATGACGAAATCGCGGACCTGATCGAACTCGGCGGCCATCAGCCGGTTGTACCGCGCGGTATCGGCCGGGTCGCAGGCGCGCGTCGGCAGCATTTCCAGCAACCGCGCAATGCCCGCCTGGACGAGATGGATCGAGGTGGATTCGAGCGGTTCGAGGAATCCGCCGGACAGGCCGAGCGCCACGCAATTGCCGACCCAGAACCGGTCGCGTCGCCCGGTGCGGAACCGCAAGGGGCGGGGATCTGCCAATGCCGGTCCGTCGAGATTGGCGAGCAGGGTGGCCGCCGCCTCGTCATCGGACACATGGTTGCTGGAATAGACATAGCCGTTGCCGGTGCGATGCTGCAGCGGGATGCGCCACTGCCACCCGGCGGCACGTGCGGTGGAACGAGTGAAGGGGCTGGGCGGGCCGGCATTGGCGGAGGGGACGGCGACCGCGCGATCGTTGGGCAGCCAATGGCTCCAATCCTCGAACCCAGCGCCCATCGCCCCTTCGATCAGCAGCGCGCGAAAGCCCGAACAGTCGATGAAGAAGTCCGCATCGATCCGCCGGCCATCGGCCAGCAGGACCGCATCGATCCACCCGCTGCCGTCCCGGCCGATATCGACGATCCGCCCTTCGATCCGCACCACGCCGGCCGTTTCGGCGCGCGCGCGCAGGAACCGGGCATAGAGCCCGGCGTCGAAGTGAAAGGCATATCCGATCTGCGCGAGCGGGGTGTTGCCGGGCTGTGGCCGCTGGAACCGCCCGGCATACGCGGCAGCGGCGCAGATCGAATAGTCGGCGAGCGGTCCGGCCTGTCCGGCGGCGTGCAGCCGTCGCCACGTCGCCTCGAACGGGACCGCACCGGCATCGATGCCATACACGCCGAACGGATGGAAATAGCGGTGGCCGACCCGGCCCCAGTCGTGGAAATCGATACCGAGCTTGAACGTGCCCTGTGTCGCGCGGACGAAATCGTCCTCATCGATGCCGAGCATCGCGTTGAAGGCCTGAATCGGTGGGATCGTCGCTTCCCCGACGCCAATCGTGCCGATCTCCTCGGACTCGATCAGGGTGATGGTCGGGCCGTGCGGTCCCAGCAGACGCGACAGCGCGGCGGCGGCCATCCAGCCGGCCGTGCCGCCGCCGACGATCGCGATCCGGCGCAGCGGACCATCGGCGCGCGCGCTCACGCCGCGATCCGGCATTGCAGGAACAGATTGCCGGTCAGGCGACCGTGCCGCGGATCGGCGGCATCGGCGGGCAGCGCGGTGATCGCCCCCGAATGGAGCAGCGCCGCGCGGTACAGGATCAACCGGTCGGGCACCGCATCGACCGTATCGATCACCTCGAACGGGCCGTCGCTACCATCGGCATAGGCGGCGGGCACCTCGGCGATCTGCGCGTCGAGCGCGGCGCGAAAGGTCGCCATGCGCTCCGCGTCGATCGTCTCGAACCCGGTGGTGCGGTGGCGAAAGAAACGGGTGCCGTCGCCATTGGCCGACGACAGGAAATGGACGGTCGCGAATTGCAGCCGGTCGGCGGAATCGACATGCGGCACGCGCTGGTCGGGGCTGAGCGCGTCGGGGGCGAGCGTGACCAGCGAGAAATTGCCGCGAGCGCGGGCCGGCTGGACCGGAGCCCGGGTGAAATGGGCCGCGATCAGCGGCAGGACCAGACGGACCATCGCGTCGACATAGGCGGTCGGCGCTGCCCCGAGCAGGCCGGGATAGAAGCTGCCGACCTCCGTCGCCGGCGCGAAGCGCGATCGGGTCGCGGCGAAATCGACCAGAGCGTCGCGTTGCCCGGTCGCCCGGTCGATGACGACCACCGGTTCGCGTTCATGGCCGACATGGCGAATGGTGATGGTGGGCGGGGCGGCGGCGATCGGGGCGGACGACATGGCAGATCCGATAGCGCAAAAAGCGTCGGCGTGGCGAACCACGCCGACAGGGGAGGGGAAATATGGGCGACGAAACGAAAAATTCGTCGCGTCGCCCTGTCCTTAATACGTCGCGCGGAGCGACAGGCCGAAGCGGCGATCGTTCAACTGATACTGAAGCGGTGCCGATGGCGTGCCGATGTAGAGCACGTTCATCCGGTTGTTCAGGTTCACGACGTCGGCCGATACCGCGATGTGTTCGTTCAGATTGACGCTGACCGACGCATCGAGCGATGCATAGGGCTTGGCGAACTGGCCTTGGCCATTGGCACCGCTGCCCGTCGTCTGTTCGAGATAGCTCGACCGGCCATTATAGGCGAGGCGGGCGGTGATCGGCCCCTTTTCGTACAGCCCGATCAAATTGTAGCTATGCTTCGACAGCTTTTCGAGCGGCAGCGTGGAGGGCAGGTTGTTGCTCGACGACGAGAACGGGTTTTCGACGTTCGAGTCGACATAGGTATAGTTCGCCTGAATGCCGAAACCGCTCAGCAGGCCCGGCAGGAAGTCGAAGAACTGCTGATAGCCCGCTTCGAGGCCCTTCACCGTCCCGTCGCCCGAATTGAGCGTCGAGTTCACGTTATATTGACGTCCGCCATAGGTGCCGATGAACCGTCCGCTCGACAGGAAGCCGTTGACCTTCTTGTAGAACAGGCCGGCGGTCAGCGAACCGGTCGGCGCGAAATACCATTCGGCGGTCAGGTCGAAATTGTCCGATTTGATCGGACGCAGGAACGGGTTGCCCGAATTGGCAAAGGGCAGACCGTTGTTCGGATCGACCTGGTTCGGGTTCTGCAGTGTGACGTTGGTCGACAGCACGTCGAAGTTCGGCCGCGCCACGCCCTTCGAATAGGCGAAGCGCATCTGGAACGTGTCGGTCAGCCGGGCCCGGATGTTCACGCTGGGCAGAACGTTGGTATATTCGTTGCCCAGCGAGATCGGGCTGAAGGTGCCGTCGACATTGAACTGCGTGCCGACCGACGTGGTGCGCGTCTTGACGATCCGCACACCGGCACCGCCGTCGAACCGGATGCTGCCGAGTGCGAATTCATAATCGGCGATACCCCAGGCGGTATAGGTCTTTTCGGTCTGGCGATTGAGGTCGCCCGGTGTGAAGGCATCCTTCGTCTGCGCACCGAACAGGGCGTACAGCGCCTTGGTCTGTTCCCACACGCCATCGCCGGCCGGGAACGCGGGGTACAGGATGCCACCGGTGACGGTGTTGCCGTCGAACCAGTTCTTCGACGGCCCCTTCATCGCGAGCTGCGGGAAACGGGTCAGCGGGATCAGCGCCGCGCCGGCCGGCACGTTGCTCGCCCCCGGTGCATAGTCGCGGAACAGGCCGACGCCGTTCCACGTACCGCGCAGATCGATGCCGTTGTCCGAATAGCGGGCACCGCCACGCAGCTTCTTCAGGAAGCCGCCTTCGACATCATATTCGATGTCATAGGCAAGCGCGAGCGTGTCGGCGTCGTTGCGCTGAAGCGAGTCGGCGATGAACGGCAGCGTATAGTTCGCCGGGTTGTTCAGCACCGACGGATCGGTAACGTCCCAGCGCGGATATTTGCCGCGCAGATCGAACACCACGGTCGACGGATGCGGCGCGAGGGTGCCGCCATATTGGCCGGTCGCGTTCTGGTTCGTCCGATTGTACAGCGACAGCACATGACCGTTGCGATCGGCGTTATAATAGGACGTCAGATACTGGACGTCGAAATTGACCTTGGCACGGTCGGTCGCCTGCCAGCCGACATTGAAGGTGTAGTTCTGGCTGGCGCTCCACAGTTCCTGATCGAAACGACCGGTCTCGAAAGTCTGCGGCGACAGCGAACCACTGGTCGCATACCCATCCTTGTTGAAGGTGAACGCCGCGCCGGCGGTCGGCAGCGTGTTGTACTGGGTCACCTGTCCTGCGGAGTTATACTGGTTTCCCGGCAGGTTGTTGAAATCGTAATAATATGCGCCGGTCCGGTTGAACCAGTATTTGCTGCCCTGATACTGTGCGGTGACCAATACGGTATCGCTCGCCTGCCATTGTACCGCGGCGGCGATGCCGAAGCGCCTGCGATCGCCGGTATCGTCATAGACTTCGAAACCATAGGGGATCTGCGCGTTGCTCGGCGCATTCGCGATCGACCCGGGCCGTGCCTCGCCGAACGGACCGGCAAGCAGGCCGTCCTGGCGATAATGGCTTTTCGAATAGACCGCGTTCACCAGCAGGCCGATTTCACCGATGCTGGTGTCGTACCGGTTGCTGTACAGGCCCGAGAACGCATAGCCCGGCTTGTCGACGCGGTCGTAATAATTGCCGCGGGCGGTCATGCTGATGACCTGACCCGTCGAATCGAACGGCCGGCGGGTGCGCAGGTTGACCGCACCACCCACGCCACCCTCGATGATATTGGCCGGCGCGTTCTTGTACACGTCGATGCCGGAGAGCAGTTCGGGCGGAATGCCTTCGAGGTCGAAGGCGCGACCGCCCGACGCCGAATATACCGCACGGCCGTCGAGGAAGTTCTGTACCTGGGTCAGGCCGCGAACGGTTACGGCCGGCTGTGTCCGATGATCGAAGTCGGTCGCGCCCTCACCATAGCGGCGCTGGATCTGCACGCCGGTGATCCGCTGCAACGCTTCGGTGGTGTTGACGTCGGGCAGCTTGCCGATGTCCTGCGCGCTGACCGAATCGACGATCTGGTTGGAATTCTGCTTGATGGCCTGCGCCGATCGCAACGACGCACGGACCCCGGTGACGACGATATCCTGACCATCGCCCGCCGCCGCATCGCCGGTCGTCTCGGCCGCCGTCTGTGCCGATGCTGCGGCAGAGAACCCGCCGACGGTCATCAACGAAACGCTCGCCAAGAGGGCGTGCCTGATGGTCCTCATAATGCCTCTCCCCATATCTGACTCTGAATCGAGTCTTGTCTGACATATTACCGTATAATATTTGCCTGACAATATGGAATCGAGCGGCTCGACGCAGCTTTATCTTCACGGCTATGCTGGAGAAAAGCGGGGGAGGGGGACCATGGTTCTGCGCAACGGCGGACAGCCGGCCAACGTCGTATTGGCCCGCCGGATGGGCGTGGCGATCGTCACCGGCCGCCACGAACCGGGCAGTTATCTGCCCGGCGAAATCGACCTTGCCGAGGGTTTCAACGTGTCGCGCAGCGTCATCCGCGAGTCGCTGCGGATGCTGGCGGCCAAAGGGCTGGTCGAAAGCCGCCCCAAGGCGGGCACCCGCGTTCGCGAGCGGCAGGAATGGAACCTGCTCGACCCCGAACTGCTGGGCTGGATGTTCGAAGGCGAGCCTCCGTCCCTGACGTTCGTGCGCAGCCTGTTCCAGCTTCGCATGATCGTCGAGCCGGCCGCGGCGGAATTGGCGGCGGTTTCGCGCACGGCACGCCAGTTGACGCGGATGGGCCATGCGCTCGAGGAAATGGCGCGGCTCGGCCTCGACAGCGAGGCGGGGCAGGCGGCCGATCAGAGTTTCCATGCCATCATCCTCGAAGCGACCGGCAATGAATTGCTGGTCAGCCTGTCAGCGAGTATCGCCGCGGCAGTGCGTTGGACCACGCTTTTCAAATATCGGGCCGGTACGCCGCGCGACCCGGTCATGGAACATCAGGCACTGTTCGACATGATCGCCCGCAGCGACGGCGCAGGCGCGCGCGCCGCGACCGAATTTCTGGTCGATCTGGCGCGGCAGGACACCGAACGTGCGATGGTAATATGTCTGGCAAATGCCGAATAGCGGTACGAGCATGATAAAGATTCGTTACTGAACCGTACCGAAATAGACAGATTGTCGTACAAGGAAGCGACGGCGGTACCCTCGTACTTTATGGCTCGAGCCCGGCCGTAGCAGGGGCGGGGGGTGGTATGACCGCGCAGCGAGCGCCGCTGCTCGGGTTAACCAAACATGTGCTCAGCAGCGTGGATGATTGACGGATTTTCAGACCGGATCAGGTCTGACGGTGACACGCGCTTTGCCACGACCAAGGCGGCGTGGATTCGGGCGTTGTAAGAACCGGCCCACGACATCTTGTTGGCCGAGATGCTCCGGCGCGCGCCCGTCGGAGCGCGCATACCGGCCTGTCCTACCTGCGCTCGAACAGGCGCTACACGACCGACGGTCAATGCGAACCGGCAACCCCGGCGCGGTTCACAACGCCGTATTCACATCCACCAGCTCGACCTCGTGCATGAGATTCAGATAGGCATCGAAATAGGGTTTGTGCGCCGCGCCGACGATGGTCAGCACGCGTGCGCCGGGCTGCTGGGCGAAGGTCGCGCGGATGTTGGCGACCATCCGCAGGTTCCGTATTTCCCACCAACTGACATATTGCCGGCCCCAAAGTTCGGGCGTGCGATCCTTCAGCGCCCGCCCGAAGTCGCCCTCGATCCCGCCGATCTGGATGTCGACGCGATTGTTCAGCCGGAAGGTGGCGAGCATGTCCGCCGGGCTTTCATACGCTTGTGCGTTCAGCTTTTCGACGTTCGGTCCGGGGGTCGACCATAGCCGCTGGATCGCCTTACCGAACGCCTGCTCCTCGCTCATCGCGCCATCGGCAGTGTGATCGTCGATCGGGTACACCCGTTCGAGGCCGTGCCGGGCCGCGAGCGCCGCACCAATCTGATAATTCTCGTTGGCGCTCGCCATCAAGGTGCCGAGCCGTTTGACCAGCGCTTCGTCGAGGCCGTCGCCGTCATGGCGTTCGCCCGGATCGAGCCGCAGCCACTGAACGAGCGCCGACGCCGGCTCGCCGCCCGCCAGAAACACGCTGGCGAGCCGACGGCGCGCGGCCGGCGTCGGACGTTCCGGCCACGCCGCCAGCATCGCGGCGGCCTGCGACGTCGCCTGCGGCACGTCGAGGCCGGTCGCCATGCGCGCATCGTCGACGGTCGGACAATATTGGCCGGCCACGCCCGGATAGGTCGCGGGATAACGGCGCAACTGATCGCATTCCTGACCGGACAGTGCCTCGATCGTGATGATCGATGGCTTGTAGGCCGCGAGGCGGTCGAGCAGCAATCCCATCCATTCCGGCTTGAAGCCGGGCAGGTTTTTCAAATGCGTCGAGGCGAGGACCATGACCCGCGTCGGGGGACCGGCGACGTCGCGTTTCCACGACGTGGGATCGAAGACCGGTTTTTGCTGGGCCGCCGCGTTGGCGGTCCAGAGCAACATGGCCGCCGCGACGATGCCCCAAAGCGGTTTGCCCCGCATCAGCGGCGCGTCCAGGTCGTCGTGGCCGTGTCGGGTGCCTTGGTCAGCCGGCTGCGTGCCTTGGCGTCGGACAGCGCATAGGCGCGCAGGAAATCGGTGCTGATCGCGGCAGCGCCGGCGAAATGGGTGTCGGCGGGACGCCCGATAAACTCGTGATCGGCCCCGGCATAGACGACGCCGAACTTGTCATCGGCCGGCGCAGACTGGACCGGCAACAGATGATCGTGCCAGTCGGTCACCAGTCCCGGTACGACGTCGCGATCACCGGTGACGAGCAGCATCGGAACGCGGTCGCCCGCATAGGCGTCGGGTCCGATCAGGCCGGGGATCCGTCCGGGTGACGAGAAGCCGAGCACCGCCTTTACGCTGGGATCCCGGAAGTTGCCAAACGACGCCAGCCCGCCGCCGAGACACAGCGCGGTCAGCGTACCGAAGCTGTGCCCCGCCGCGACGACCGGTCGTCCCGGCCAAGTCTTCGCCGCATAGGCGCTGGCGGCGCGGAGATCGGCGATCCGTTCGCCGAAGCTCGCTTCGCGACTAAACTTCTCCCGATCGGGATAGTGCATCGAGTCCACATGCACCGGCGCGATCACCGCAAACCCCGCCTTTTGCCATGCCGAAACGATCGCGTCGTAGCGCTCGGGCCACGAGCCATGTCCTGTCGAGAACAGGACGACGCCTTTGACCTGCTTCGGCACCCAGGTGACGAGACTGGTCGCGCGCGTGGCCGAAACCGTCAGCGGTACCGTGGCGTTGGGCTGCGCTGCTGCGGGCGTCGCCATCGCAAACAATAGCAACCCCGCGGCCCGGGCGAATGTCGAACGATCCATGATGTCCCCCCGGGCACTATGCCGAATAGTATTTATCATACAGTAAGGCCTTGCCCTGTCCACCCTCGCAGGTGGCGATGCCGGAACGTGCACTGTGCAACGAGCCGGGCAGAAGCGAAGCAACCATCGTGACCGACGTGCCGCCGTCACCATCAGGAACGAAGCGGTCGATCGAGCCGCCTACAAGGAGATCAGCCGATGTTCATCATCTGGAGTGGGTCAGGGGTCTGACTATTTTTGATCGTCGCTGGCGTCGTCACCGCGGTCGGCGTGCTCATGCAACGGCTGTTTGGCGCTCCGGGCCAACCGAACCTGGCGTTCCTTGTAGCGAACACCGGCCTGTTCGCCACGGCAGCGGTAAATTGGTTCGTCAGCAAGTGGATGAACACGACACTGCCGCGCCAATTGGTCGATCCCGCGACCGGCGAGCGTCTGGGAATGACTCCGACGCACAAGCTGTTCTGGATACGGATGGAATATTGCTCAATCCCGATGGCGCTGCTCGCCTTCGTCGTGCTGCTGGCGCTTCTCGGTGCGCTCGATGACTGACTAACGCGGCCCATGATCGGCGCGGTCCTGTGTGGCGCTGCTGCCGCCTGCGGTAATCTGTGCAGTTGTGTTGCGCAGTGGTCGACACGCCGAAGCGCAGGCGGGCACATTCCGGCCCGGCCAATGTAAGTCTGCATACGCTTTCCGCGGTCCTGCTAACGATGGACGAGGCGCAGGGTTGTGTCGGGAATGCCCGGCTGCGAGGCAATTTCGGCTCACGCTGTAGCCAGTTGGGTTGCCCGAGCGCGACACGGCGCGCTGTCCGCGCTGCAATGTTGTTGTCGCTTTCGAGGTGCCCTTGACGCACAAGCGGCAGCGACGGACGAAGGGGTCGGTGCGTGGCGCAACCCGCCCCGGTCCGTCGGGCCAGCGCCCCGGCACGATATCGCGTATCTTGCGTACGTCCGAGGCGAACCGGCGCAAAGG
>NZ_LMKP01000012.1:42500-438946 GCF_001421715.1 Sphingomonas sp. Leaf22 | reverse complement strand
AGCTGATCTGGCCCCCGTTTTACCGGACGGAATTAGGCGGTTGCAGAAACCAGTGCGCGATGCTCGCGCGGCGAACGCATTTTGAGCCCTGAGTGCGGGTGGTTGTCGTTGTAGTCCTCGATCCATCCGGCCAGCGATGTCAACGCGGTGAGTGCATCGGGGAGCGGCGAGACACGGACGTAATCTCGTTTGAGGGTATGCACGAAGGCCTCGGAGATGCCGTTGGACTGCGGGCTGCGGACAGGGGTGAAGCAGGGTTTGAGGCCCAGCTGCCGGGCAAAGGTCCGTGTTTCGCGGGCGGTATAGGCCGAGCCGTTATCGGACAGCATCTCGACCGGCGTGGTCGCGCGCATGCCGCCGAAGCGGGTTTCCACGGCTTCCAGCATGATGTCGCGCACGTCCGAGCCGCTGATGCCGGCATTGGCGACCGCGCTCCAGGCGATGATCTCGCGGTCATGGGCATCGATGATGAAGGCGCCGCGCACGACCTCGCCGTTCCAGCAGGTGAATTCGAAGCCGTCCGAGCACCAGCGCAGGTTGGAGCGGATCGTCACCACGACGCCGTCATGGCCATAGTCGGCACGCTCGGTATAGCGCCGCGCCAGCAGCAGGCGGTCCGCCGCCATGATGCGATAGACGCGCTTGTGGTTGACCGGCGCCAGCCCTTCGGCGCGCTGCTGTCGATTGAGGACCGCCGCGATGCGGCGGTAGCCGTATGTTGGCCGCTGCGCGGCGATCTGGCGAATGCGGGGCAGCAAATCCGCATCCTCGGCCTTGGTGTACGGCCCGCGAGCCTTGGTGCTGCCGGCCAGGCGGTCGTACACCGTCGAGCGCCCGACCCCGAGCGTGCTGGCGACCAGGCTCACCGGATAGTCTCCGGCAGCGGCGAGTGCATGAGCAAGCTCGCTTTTTTTGGGCGTGAACGCTCCAGCGCTTCCTTCAGGATCTCGACCTCCAGCGTCTTGCGGCCGAGCTGGCGCTCCAGTTCGCGGATGCGATTGTCCATCTCGCGGACCTGGCGGTTGCTGGTCACGTCATCGTCGCCGGCGACCGCTACGCTTCCGCCTTCCAGCATCAGCCGCCGCCAGCGGTACAGCAGGTTCGGCGCCACGCCGTTGCGGCGCGCCACCACCGAGATGCTCTCGCGACCGTCGAGCGTCTCCTCGACGATCCTCAGCTTCTCATGATGATCTCGGACACGGACATAAGCCTATGCTCAGGGGATAGCCCCAAGCCTCCTTCTTAGGCTTAATTCCGTCCGGTCAAAACAGGGGCCAGTTCAAAAGCGCGATGGTGGCGACCTTGTGTTCCCTGGCAGCAAGGAAGGCAAACCCCTGTCCGATATGACGCTATCCAAGCTCATGAAGGAGCTGAAAATCGCTGCCGTACCGCATGGCTTCCGATCATCATTCCGCGATTGGGCTGGTGAAGCGACGACTCACCCCCGCGAAGTTATCGAATTCGCACTTTCACACGTTATCAAGGATAAAGCAGAAGCAGCTTACGCCCGGTCGGACCTTTTCGATAAGCGAAAGGACCTCATGAACGATTGGTCAACGTTCACAACCGCTACTAAATAGTCCAGTATTATTTGCGCTAGTAATTGTTTTGCAATTATCCGCTGGACGAGTATGTCATCAGCGACGCGTTTTTGCTCTTCACAAGGCGTAATTTGGCACTACTTGTACCTCCACCGAACGAGGAGCAAGTAATGCAAGACAATCTCTTGCGCGGCAGTACCGTAATCAGCCGAACCGGTATCCCGCGAAGCACGATCTACCATATGATGAAGCAAGGGCGCTTCCCCTTGCCCGTGCGCATCAGTCAACGATCAGTCCGATGGCGAGAGAGTGACATTCAAAACTTTATTGAAAGCCCTTCTCGCTGGATGCTTGACAATATCACGCGATCCAAATCTGTTGATGGGAACAAATAATGGATACGCAGCTACGATTTAGCGTTAGTGGTGCTAGCAAGACACAGATTCGACAGGCGGTTGGTCAACTGCTAGTCTCTAAGGGGTTCACTAGAACAGGGAATTGGGACTTTTCACGTTCTGGTCAAATAACGCCGGAGGAAGCCCGAATAATAATTGATGATGCTTATGATATTGAAGCCCGTCACTTCCCTTCTCGTATCGTTACGTTACATATGCTGTCTGAGTTAATCGTGATGATAGTCAGACGTCACCGCAACCGATCTGCCTAGAGGTAAAAATGCGGCATACTGTATCCAGTCATGAGCGTTCAATTTATGCGGGCATACCTCCTCCTCCGCTAGGGTGATATCAATTAGATAAACCTTATTAGTTAGGTTATATAATCTAATGATATTAACGCGGAATCTTACACCCAAGATACTTTTTACAACTTCTAAAATAGCCTAACTGCGTTTTGCTCAATCCCTTGAAAGGAAGGAGACGGTAGCCACACCGTGTGATACCTAGTGACGCCACTAGGAGCATTAATATCAGCCCATATATACGTTAGGTTGTTCCATCGAACTATCTCTGTTCATCCGGAGGGTCGGAGGTTGGCCTTGCGGCTTCTAAGTTCCCCAAAGAAGTTAACTTGCCACCGCTACAAGGATACGGTGAAGGCGCGTTGCCCTAGGCCTGCTGCACATCGGCAATGAATGCCTTCGCAAGCTAGGTTGCTATCGATTTCGCGGACTCGGTCATTATAGCCTGACCGGTAGCATATAGCTTGGATGAGTTAAGGCGTTCCAGCTAGGGCAAGCATCGCCATTGCCGGGTATTGTAGCGCAACACCGCGTAAATTTCAAGGCGCGATGGGAGCTTAGTAGGTTTTCAACCTAACTGACAGCAAACAGCCCAAGCTACCTATACCGTAGGAGGAAAAACGCCCCCCGTACTATGTTTATTTCTTAGTCTGCTTAAACATGGGTAAACATACCTAAACCTCTGATAATGGTGACCCTTATAATAGACATTAATCCATCGCACTGCTTTATTTAGGTGTGAGGTTACCATGGTTCGGGTAGTTGACTGATCGTGCAAGCGTATGCGTACTTAGCAATCTTTCTAGGACTTCCCTCTTTTTTTACCTACCGCTCTATCGGGCATTCCTTTCCCCGCATCGAACGGAGCCTTGCTGCTTCAAGATCGCAGGCATGTTGTTTGATGGCTTCGGCTGCAAACCTCCTATTTGCGCCGCAACGACGATATTCAATCAGTCTTTCATGCAACTGGCGAAAATGTGGCTGACCGAGATAGGTGAGCTAGGAGGCGCAGTTATGATCTATTGACGGTCCGGTCATCGCCGGGAATTCCTCATAATTCTTTATTGGTCGAAGGCTTTGCGGTACGCCTCATCCCCTATTCATTTCGAGGTAACGATGACGGTTCCACTTTGGTTAGCAGCGCTTTTTCCGTTGCTAGGTGTCGTTACGATTTGGTTCGGAAAGATTGCTATTAAGAAGTATGTAGAACGTTCAGTGGAAGCAGCATTTGAACGCCGTATTGAAAGTGTCCGAAGTGATTTGCGCGTAAAAGAAGCAAAAATTTCGGCGTTACAATCTTCCGCCCTTTCTAACCGCGCTGGAAGGGACGCAATCATCGAAAAACGTCGAATAGAAGCTATTGAGAAGCTGTGGCAACTCTCGTTACAACTGCGTCAGTATAAGATGGCGGTGACTACATTCGGATTATTTAAGGTTGAGGAATTGAGTGCAAGGGCCGACAAACAGGAAGCTGTGAGGGAAGCCGTCAAGGCCATGTCTGGTGTAAGCAATGAAAGAATGCAGGAGCTTGCTAATATCGGCGGTGATAGTGAACGCTTGTTCGTTCCTCTAGACGCATGGGCGACTTATGTAGCGCTGCGCGCGGTTATAGTTTTTGCATTCGCGCGCCTCAATATGATTGCGATAGGAATCAAAGACTCACATAAGCTCATTGACGGCACTTACATTATTAATATCCTTAAAGCGGCAATGCCGGCCTACAATGACTATCTCGATCGCTACGGAGTTTCTGTTGTGGGCAAACTTGTTGACCCGCTCGAAGAGCTTCTTCTTAAGCAGCTTCGTAGTGCATTGAATGGAGACGATGCAGACCAACAGGCTGTCGAGCAGTCCGCCAAGGTTTTACGCCTTGTACGCGAGTTTCAAGCCGAAGCTGCTGCAACATTGCCAGAGAATTAGCGTCACTTCACCGAACGCATTATGAACGCCAGGTTTGCAGTAACGGATAGAAAATGGCTGCCAAGCAATATCATGTTTCGGCAAATAAGAGCGTTGCGCCCTAGTGCGAAAGTGCCCTGCTTCGCCGGTACTCGGGTGAATTGAATGTTAAGGGACGGTGCGAAACTGCTTGGATTTCGCTCCGCCCCAATGCGTTTACTGGCGAAGATACTTACATACGCCCGCGCCTCCCCCAAGGCCTAACAAGCCTTTAGCGGGGCCGTACACCCCGAAATCCAAGCCTTCCACGACGTTAACAGCCCGGTCACCGGAGAAGAGCACGGTATAAGGTTGGTAGCCGGTATACGCACCATAGGCATTCTTTCCGTTTATAGCGACGTTCGCAGCCCAACCTTCCCAAGCAACATTGCCGCTTAGCAAGCCGCCTTTACAGCGAGCAGGCTTTAGTTCCCCAACCTGATATTGTGCCGATTGCGGATCGCGTAGCCGTCCCGCCATAAGCTGTTTCGTGGCTGCGAGTGAGTCAGTTGGCTTCTCACCGACGTCGACAAACCCCATCTGGATAAGTGACAACGATGCAGCACCGGCTAGTGCCGCTGTCGCCAGCAAATTTAACATTTTGCATTCCCCGCGCTCTACCGCTCCAAACCCGACAAACCGGGTCGGTTGAACGACGCGAACACAGGAACACGTCTCCTGCGTATTCCCCGAAGGTATTATATTCCGCAGGCCGCCCGGAGAATCCGAGAGCCTGTGTTCACCGCCGTTTGCGGACGCTTCCTTCCGTTCAAAGTTGGAAGCGCAAAACCTGATTATGTCGCGTCAGTCACCGTGTCCACGCCTTTCCTGCCGTCGAGGTTCATCCACGAACGCGCCTTACCAACCGTCGCCGCTTCCGATCGTCCTTTGCCCTATCCCATTCGCTTTGATCGATACCCCAAGGCTTCCAATGCTGCGATGCCTTGGGACGGGAAAACCTAGGACGTGGCGGGGGCGGGTCATCGTCAGGCGGTGGCTGCGAAGGGGACCAAGTAACCTTCGGCCCCCGCGCACCGCATTGGCAACGCCGTCTTTTCGCAAAGTCGGGCCAGTCAGTACGCCAACCTTTCCGCCGCCAATGGGTTTGCAACTCAAAGGGGAAAACAGCGCGATCCTGCCACAGGCGCGGCATTCAGCCTGAACGGACCCGTCCTTTAGGTCGGTCAGATACTTGATAGGCTGAACCATGATTCACAGGGGAAGGGGGAGTTGGTTCCGATCCTGCATCGACAGGGGTTCGCCTGCATACTCACAAAGATGCGCGGCTAACGTCGTTGCCGCCTCAACGCGAAGCCGGGAGTCAGGCGCGGTAAGGCCCACTCGTGCCCATCCGGGCGCAGATAGTAGCGCAGCGGCGATCATTTCCTGCGAATCCAACATGGCGTTTCCTCCTACGCTTAGGTAGAACGAAACAAGAACATTTCACAAGATGGTTTGGGCTTGGTCGTCGTTACTCGACCAGCACTCGCAGGCGACACCGGTTGCGTTCGCCTGTGGCCTGCCCCATCGTCCGTCGTTGTAGTGAGGGGGGACGGCAATGTTCGGCATGTTGGCGATTGCAGCGTTCGGCGTTGTGCAAGGGCCTGCGGCGATGGACTTTAGCCAACCGCCCCAACTGCGCAACCCTCAAGCATTAATCACATACGAAGATTATCCCACGGAATCCTTACGTCGGAATGAATACGGCATAGTCAGCATAATGATTACCGTCTCGACTGACGGAAAGGTAAGCACCTGCCAAGTCACAGAGAGTAGCGGCTTTGCTACACTAGACCTAGCGACGTGTTCGTTGTTTAATAAGCGAGCTAAATTTGAACCTGCTAAGGACGCCGCAGGCTTGCCCATCGAAGGGAAGTACCGACTGTCGAATAGTTGGGGTTTAGAAGAGCATCAGCCAAGAACCACCATTGACGTACCCTTACAGGTATCTTCCGTTCCTTCTGACTACCGCTCGCCTGTAAAGGCCCGATTAGTCTTCGATGCGACCGGTCACGTTACAGCGTGTGAAGTTACCACTACCAGCGGCAGCGTCGTAGCAGACCGTGCAGCATGCGCTTACATAAAGCAGCAACTTGCCATCGCCGCACCTAAAAGTGCGTCTATGGACATTCCACCTGTAGCTGTACGCTATCTGATCGCAAGTCTGTCGAAACGGGAAGCCGATCCTTCTCCAAAGCAATAATTCGCCTGTCGCAACGGCAACCGTATGACCGCGATGGACCTTTAGCTCCCCCGCTTCTCCGCCCTTTGGATAGCTGCCCGCGTAACCCCATACCGAGCCGCTAGGACGCCCAAGGAAACGCCTTCTGCACGTTGTCCTAGGATTTCCTTGTGCTGTGCGTCAGTAAGGCTCCTAGGCCTTCCTAGAGCCTTCCCTTCGGCCTTTGCTCGCTGCAACCCGGCTTGGGTACGCTCAATCAGTAGATCGCGCTCAAACTCCGCCACGGCAGCAATAACCTGCATCGTCATACGACCAGCGGGGCTGCAAAGGTCAACGCCGCCAAGGGCAAGGCAATGTACCCTAACACCGATCGCGGAAAGGCTATCAACGGTCTGCCTAACGTCCGTGGCATTGCGGCCTAGGCGATCTAGCTTCGTAACGACCAGCACGTCACCGGCTTCCAACCGATCAACCAGCTTAGCGAAGCCCTTGCGCTCCATAGCGCCAACAGACCCCGATACGGTTTCGGTTACGATCCTGCGGGTATCGATGCTGAACCCGGCAGCTTCAATCTCACGAACCTGATTGTCGGTCGTTTGATCGATTGTGCTTACCCGGCAGTACCCAAACACCCGCGCCATGATCCGACTCCGTATCGATTTCCTGTATCGTTACTACTCATGTATCGAAAAGGCGTCGAGTCTATTTTTCAATGCGGCTAGCTGCGGTGTATCAAAAACGACCCATTTCGTGCGCATAGCGATCGCAAAATCTCAGGGCGATGGGAAGGCACCTGCCAATTCCTTGACGCAGCTTCTGTTGCGTTGCACCGATGAAGCTAATCACGAAAGGCTGTTCCCGATGCCTGAACAATTTAATATCGCTGCGATCCGTCACCTACGTACCGCAGAGCACTTAGAGGCCGGCGGTCATACCGATGATGCAGGCTACCATTTTGGCGTTTGCGCAGAAAACGCGGTGAAATGTGCGATGCGAGAAGCAGGCCTTGAAAGCTATTGGGCATCGCAAGGAAACCAAGCTCTAAGGGCTTCGCCAATGTTCGGACACTGGAGCTTGCTCGGTACAAAAATCGCTAACGCAGCTAGCATCATAAACGTGCATGCTCAAGGAAGACGTGCAAATCCGCTCAAGCAACTATCCGCTTCAGGCGCTACCGTATTCGCCGATTGGAGCATAGACATACGCTATGCCGATCCCACTCACGTACCTATTGACGGCGCGAAGTTGCATAGATGGAAACACGGCGCAGCGCAATTCGTCAACAGTTTTGTCTTGGTGTGAGATATGATATTTTACAACGAATCTTTGCCGCGATGTTTGTTGGCGCTGCAAGGCTGCGGAATTACGATAGACGATTCGATAACTATTGTGAGGGATGCCTCTGGTCGCCTAACTGCATGCCGTAATAATGTGGATGATATCAGTTCCGTTGAGATTGCTCTCAAGGACGCGTTAGGCGCCTATGCTGCGTCGCCTGCTATTATCGATGGGTTTTTGGCGGAAAGCCTAAATCGTGATCCGGCTGCAAAGCCCGTAGAGACAGATATTGACGGACGCTCCTACCAATTCAAGTTCATTGACCGAAGGATTGTTGGAAACGACTGGCTTGTAGGGCCATTTCCTACAGCTAAGCGCAAAACGCAGCGAATAGTCTTCGCCTCGCTCAAGGGTGGAGTCGGTCGAACCACCGCTCTTACGGTAGCGGCTGCGAATTTCGCACAGCAAGGGTTGAAGGTGCTCGCAATCGACCTTGACTTAGAGGCTCCTGGGATAGGATCGATGCTCCTGTCGCCTTCTACCGACAAATCTTTGGACAATCGTCCAAAGTACGGGGTAATAGACTACTTAATAGAGCAAGAGATTAGCGGCATTCCCGAGGAATACATTGTCGATTTTGTAGGGAACAGTAAATTCCACGATGGCTTTATTCAGGTTATACCTGCAACAGGTAGAATAATAGACGATTCTCCTAATGATTTTATACCTAAGTTATCGCGGGCGCTTACTGACGGAATTCAAGATGGTAAAATAGTGCCATTTTGGAAGAAGATAAATACAATGATAGAACGGTTTGAGGCGTTCGGAAATTATGATGTTGTATTGATTGATGCGAGGGCAGGCATATCTGAGATATCTGCCGCGCCGCTGATGACGCTTGGTGCAAATCTGCTATTATTCGGAACAGATCAGCAGCAGACATTTCTTGGATATAGATATATTGTTTCTTATATGTCGGCTCAAACCGATTATGGAGCACTCGAAGCAGGCGGCAACTGGAGAGAAAGACTGACGTTTGTTCAATCTAAAGCGCCTAGTACAGAAAGAATGCGGGAGCCATTCCGTAATAAGCTCTACGATATGTGTACGGATCTACTTTACGAATACGATGATTCATATGAATCAGAAGATTCATTCAACTTTGGACCGTCGGAAAAGGGTCTTTTCATACCACATGACGCAACGTTCATTAAGCATGATACTGCCTACGACGCTTTCGATCCGACGTTGAACGGCGACCAATTAGACGAAGAAGTTTATAGCGGACCATTCGGTCGCTTCTTGGAAAGGTTGGATGGTATCGTTCTATCCGGTACGGAGCGCCAAAATGAAATTTGAAGAAACCGAAGCAATCCGAACTGCCTTTCGGTCCATCCCTAAGGCAGGGGCTGCGTCCGTTGGGTCTCCGCCGACGGTTGAAGAAATGTACGTGCTGCCAGCACATTCCTTGGCGGTTGATCCCGACGTGTCGCTGGTGGTCGGAAACCGTGGAATGGGTAAGACCTTTTGGGCTACATCACTTGTAGATCCAGTTACTAGAAAAGCGGCAATGGCTGCACTTCCACCACGCCCGCGAGCTTTCCACAACGAAGTTGAGGTCGTCTTTGGATTCTCTGATCGCGAGGGTGTGCAGGGTATCAGTGCCGATGAAATACGATCAGTAGCTAACTGTCGCCCCGAAAGCATCTGGCGCGGTACGATCATACACATTTTGAGTAAAAGGTTTGGTAAGCAGATTTCTTTCAAGAATGCCGTGCAGCTCGCCGAGGCGCGGCCAGATGACGCGCGGCAAACATTGAGACGGTATGATGAAATTCTGACCAGAAATAAGACAAAATTTCTTATTCTATTCGATCAACTCGATCAGCTCGCAGAAACATGGCCAGAGATTCAGAGTCTCACGAAAGGTTTATTGAAAACTACTCTATCAATGAAAAGTTATCGATCTGTACGGCTGAAAGTCTTTATGAGGACGGATCAATTTTCAGATAGAGACCTTTTTGAGTTTGCTGATTCTTCAAAGGTTCATGGTGAAGCTACAAGGCTGAATTGGTTTAGTACAGACTTGTATGGTTTAGCATATTCCTGGCTATGGAGAGACCTAGCTGCGAGACAGGTTCTTGCGCCGCTCCTTCCCCTAACTGAGTTGGAGCGCAATGAAGCTATCGCTTCGGACAAAGCTCCTGTTTGTCTGCGTGCAGACCCTGATGTTCAAGCAGCAGTTTTCGACCTGTTGGCTGGTGACCAAATGGGCGGTGGCGAGAAACGTGGCCGACCGTACTCATGGATCATTACCCATTTGATGGACGGCATCGGGGAGATTTCACCGCGATCGTTTCTGCATGCATTGACTGTTGCTGCGGAGCGGATACCTGAAAGTAATCAGGGTCTTGCAATCGACTACGGAACGATACAGGCGGGCGTGTCATCTGCATCTGACATTCGGAGACGGGAATTATTTGAGGATTATCCTTGGATCGCAGAAGCGTTGGAGCCGCTACGCGGTATCACCGTTCCGGTGGAGCGTTCTGAGTTGAAACAAAAATGGCAGAAAGAAAGAACTCCTGAAAATATACTAAAGTTACATAAGGATGCTCGCGCACCAATAGAATTGGCTACTGCTCATAATAGTTCGGAATCGCGCTTAAAGGCGTTGGAAAGGGCGTTAGAGCAAATTGGTGTTATTCAGGAAAGAGATGAGGCGCGTGTGAACATTCCAGATATTTTTAGAATTGCGGCGGGAATAAAGCGGAAGGGTGGAATTAGACCTCAGCAAAGGCGTCAGATTTAGTCAACCTGTCGTAGGTTTTTGGGTTGGTTCGTTTGCGAGGTGCGGGTTTAGCTCGGTTTGCGGAACCGGCTTCAGTCTTGTTGCCGAGAAGCGACGTGTGCGCCGAAAGCCTGCTGCGCAATGTCAGCAAGAACCTGATGGTGTTTGGCGTAAAGCCGGTTAGGGCAAATGATGATTGGGTCGCCCGCCGATTGCTCAAGGGAGCATGCACCGTGTCGCGGTTTAATGCAGTCAGCTTCAACAAACGGACAGCGGGCAGACGCGGCATAAGTCGCGCCAACGGGGTCTAGTGGCCTGTAGCCGAAAAACTCAACGATACGGGTGCCCAAGTTCGATCCTTCGGCGATTCCATCGCTGTGCCGCCCTACCTGCCGGTACCAACGCAAAACCGAATGTGGGACGGAATGAGGGCTTCAGGCGATGCGTTTGCAAAAAAGTGAGTAAATTCAATATTTTCCAGCATGCGCTGGCGGAGACGGAGGGATTCGAACCCTCGGTAGGAGTAATCCCCCTACGGCGGTTTAGCAAACCGCTGGTTTCAGCCACTCACCCACGTCTCCCAAGCGCGTTGCGCCTTGGAGAGGGGGCCTATAACGAGGGTTTCCGCCGCGATCAACTCCTACGTTGAACGTAATTGACGGCCGATCGAACGCGCGTTCATTGCAGGGACAGGCGCTTGGCCGCTATCGTACGCCGACGGGCTTGCATGCGGGGAGTAGCGTGATGAAACGGTTGATCGGGTGGATGGCACCGCTGTTGTTGATAGCGATCCCTGCCCACGCACAGGTGCGCACCGTCGACCCCAATGACGCGATCGACGGCGATCTGGCACCCGCGCCGCAACCGCAGCCGACGCCGCGCAGCGACGTGCTGCCGGCCTATCGGCAGGAACCGGTCCAGCCCGCGCAGGACCAGCCGCCGGTCAGCCAGACCCCGCCCAGCAGCACCGCGACCAGCACCGCCAACGACACGTTCGAACGCGACGACCTGATCGGTGCGGCGGAGGGCGTGTTCGGCCGCGGTGCCGAGGGGCTGGCCGGCATCCTCGAAAACATCTTGAAGGATCAGGGCAAGCCCAACGCCTATATCGCCGGACGCGAAGCGGCGGGCGCGTTCGTCGTCGGCCTGCGCTATGGCTCGGGGATCATGAACCACCGCGTCGAAGGGCAGCGCCCGGTCTATTGGACCGGACCGTCGGTCGGGTTCGACGTCGGTGGCGATGCGACCAAGGTCTTCGTGCTGGTCTACAACCTCTATGATTCGCAGGAACTGTACAAACGCTTCCCGGCAGCCGAAGGTCGCGCCTATTTCGTCGGCGGTTTTTCCGCGAGCTACCTGCGGCGCGGCGATGTGGTCATGATTCCGGTGCGCCTCGGCGTCGGCTGGCGGCTCGGCGCGAATGTCGGCTATATGCGGTTCAGCGAAAAGCAGCGTTGGCTGCCGTTTTAAGGGAAAGGGCGGCCCGCAACTGCCGGACTCGCCCGAACCCGGCCGGCGGGCAAAGCCCGACCGACGACGCGGGGTAGAGGAACCACCAGGAGCGCCCCGGATCACGTCCGGGGCGACGCCGACCCGATCGCCCTCCCCGCTTCAACAGCCCCGAAACGCGGTCGATTCGAACCGGACCGGCGCGCCCAGCGCGTCCCCGACCAGTTCCGCTTCCCACATCGCGGTCCGCCCGCGCACGATGGTCCCGACCGGCCGCCCGGTCAGCGTATCGCCGGTGAACGGCGACCAGCCGGCACGCGACGCCAGCCAGCTTTCCTCGACCGTCCAGCGCCGCTTCAGATCGACGACGGTGAAATCGGCGTCATAGCCGAACGCGATCCGCCCCTTGCCCGCCAACCCGAAAATCCGCTGCGCGCCGGCGCTGGTGAGATCGATCAGCCGCGGCAGCATCAGCCGCCCTTCGGCGACATGGTTGAGCAACAGCGGCAGCAGCGTCTGCACCCCCGGCATCCCGCTCGGCGTCGCGGGATAACGCTTCGCCTTTTCCTCGATCGTATGCGGCGCATGGTCCGAACCGATCACGTCGGGCACCCCCTGGTTGAGCCAGAACCACAGCCCGTCGCGATGCGCGCCCGACCGGATCGGCGGGTTCATCTGCGCATAGGTGCCCAGCCGCGGATAGGCGTCCTCTCCGGCAAGCGTCAGATGCTGCGGCGTTACCTCGCACGACGCGATGTCCTTGTTCGCGCCCAGCAATTCCAGCTCGGCGGGCGTCGTCACATGCAGCACATGCACCCGCCGCCCCGCTTCCCGCGCCAGCCGCAGGATGCGCGTCGTCGCGATCAGCGCGCTTTCGTCGTCGCGCCACACCGGGTGCGAGGCCGGATCGCCGCTCACCCGCTCGCCCTCGCGGGCGATCATCCGCATCTCGTCCTCGGCATGGATCGCGACGCGACGCTGACCCGATCGCAACACGCGCAGCAGATCGTCATCCTCCGACACCAGCAAATCGCCGGTCGACGATCCCATGAAGATCTTGACGCCGGCCGTGCCCGGCAACCGCTCCAGTTCGTCGAGATGATGCGCGTTGCGCGCGGTCGCCCCGACATAGAAGGCGTGATCGCAATACATCCGCCCCTTTGCACGGGCGAGCTTGTCGGCGATCGCTTCCTCGGTATCGGTCGCCGGCTTGGTGTTCGGCATTTCGAACACCGCGGTCACCCCGCCCATCACCGCCGCGATCGATCCGCTGGCAAGGTCTTCCTTGTGCTCCAGTCCCGGCTCGCGGAAATGAACCTGCGTGTCGATGACGCCGGGCAGGATGTCGAGCCCGGTGCAGTCGATCGTCTCGCCGGCATCGCCCGCCACACCGATACCGGCGATGCGGCCGTCGGTAATGCCGATATCGACGCGCGCCGGGCCGCCGGGAAGGTGGACCGTGCCACCGGTAAGCTTGGTATCGAAGGTCACCATTGCCGCCTCTTGTAGCCAGGGGGTGGGCCGTCCTACCTGTTGACCATGACCGTTACCACCCCCGGAACCTGGCTTGCCGACCGCGCCGTGCTGCGCATCGCGGGCGACGAAGCACGCCCCTTTCTACAAGGGCTGGTGACGCAGGACATGGCAGCGGTCACGCCCGACACCCCGCAATGGGCGGCGCTGCTGAGCGCGCAGGGCAAGGTGCTGTTCGACTTCCTCCTGTGGGCCGACGACGACGCCATTCTCGTCGATTGCGAAGCCGACGCTGCCGATGCGCTCGCCAAACGGCTGACACTGTACCGATTGCGACGGACGGTAACGATCGAGCGCAGCGATGCCGGCGTGCACTGGTCGTACGGCGGCGGACGCGGCATCCCCGATCCCCGGCTCGCCGGCCTCGGCTATCGCTGGATCAACGCGCCGGGCGATCCGGCGCACGGCTGGACCGGGCATCGGTTACGCCATGGCGTGACCGAGGGCCGCGCCGAACTGGGCGACGGGCAGACGCTCTGGCTCGAATGCAACGCCCGCGAACTGAACGGGGTCAGCTTTACCAAGGGCTGCTACGTCGGACAGGAAAATACGGCGCGGATGAACTATCGCTCGACCGTCAACCGCCGGCTGGTCGTCGTCCCGACCGTGACCCCCGGTCCGCGCACCCGCTTCATCCACGAAGCCCTCGGGCTGGCGGTCGAACATCGCCGGATCGACGATCTCGGCGAGGCGCTCCGCCCCGACTGGCTGGCCACCGCCCTTGCCGAACCGGCCTGACCGCGTGTCAGAACAGTTCATCGAGCAGCAGATGAAAATCGATCTTGCGCTGCTCGGGCTTGGCGATGCCGTAGCGGTCGAACATCCGCCGGGTCAGTGCCGCATCGAATTCGTCCAGACCATGGCCGAGGATCGCCAGATCCTGATAGCGATCCGCGACCCCAACCCGACCTAAATCGATGCAGCCGACCACCCGCCCCCCGTCGATCAGCACATTGTCGAGCGAGAAATCGCCATGGGTCACGACCGCATCGGGCGACAACGGCAGCAACCGCCCCATCGCGTCCCAAACCTGCCCGGCGCTCCAGCCCTGCCGCGCGTCGTCGAAATCGGCTTCGTCGACCAGCCCGGCATCGATCCGCGCACGCGCCGCCGCAAGTCGAACGCCATGCCCGCTATCGAACGGACAGTCGCTGACCGGAATGGCATGGAACGACCGCAGGAAATCCACCAGCGCATCGACCAATTCGTCGGCACGCTCCGGTTCGGTGTCGAGAATCTGCCACGCCGTGCGTCCCGGCAGCGCCGTCGTCAACAGCCACGCCGTATCGGCCGTCGCCTCGCAACGCACGAGGGCCGGCACCGCGATCCGGCCGGCCAGCCAGCGTAACCGGACCAGTTCATCGACGATATCGTCGGCAACCGTGCCATGGCCGTGTTTCAGGAAGCGTTCGGGCACGCCTGCTTTGCCGTGTAGCCGGTAGATCGTCGCCCCCGACTCGCCGACGCCGTCCCGCGACCAGCGATAGCCGGCGACATCGGCGGCGAACGCCGATGGCACCTCGACCGGTGCGCAGGCGGTTTCACGCTCGTCCATAGCCCCTCTCCTGATTCAGACCGTACCTCGCCAGGCGAGACCTTTGCGCAAGTCCCGAACCGAGTCCGATCCCCGCTGCGCCCCGGCAGAGACCTCGATCCAGTCGGAAAGACGTTTTCGTGGGGTACCGGCGTCCCCTTGGAATCGCTTTCGATCGAATATGATCGCCCTCACCTTTCCACGGCTGCGCCACTCCCTCCCTCTCCCGCCGGGCGAGGGAAAAACGCTGAAGGCGGCGAAGGGTAAGCGCAACCAAAGGTGATGGAGTTCGACCTTGGCGGGCCAACGCCTTCTCCCGGTACCGATAAAGGACGTTCGCAAAGGTCTCGCGAACCAGGGCGCACAAACGAAAAGGGAGGCCGGTTGCCCGACCTCCCTTCCGAGAATTCTGCTTCGATGAAGAAGCTGAATTACATGCCCGAACCCGGACCGTAGGTGATTTCCACGCGACGGTTCTGCAGTTCGCGGACGCCATCGGCGGTTTCGACGCGCGGACGCGCTTCACCGAACGCTTCGGTCGAGATCGTACCACCCGAGATGCCACGGCCTTCCATGTACGCACGGACGGCATCAGCGCGACGCTGCGACAGACCGACGTTGTACTGGGCCGAACCCGAACGGTCGGTGAAGCCTGCCAGCATCACCTGGGCGTTGCCGCACGACTGGTAGTTCGAGATGGCGTTGTCGAGAATGCCAGCCGCTTCCGGCGTGACGTCCGACTTATCCCATTCGAAGAACACGATGTACGGTCCCGGGGTGCAGGTAACGACCGGCGCAACCGGTTCCGGCACCGGAGCAGGCGGCGGCGGAGCAACCGGTTCCGGCGGCAGCGGAGCCGGCGGCGGCGGGGTCGGCGCACCGAAGTTGAAGGTCAGGCCACCCAGCAGGCTGTGCGACCGGAAACGACCGTCATAGCCGACGCCACGAACGTTCACGAGGCGAACGTCATCGGCGTTGAAGAAGCGATACTTCAGCGAAACATCGACATTTTCGCTCAGCGGCGCACGGATACCCGCCAAAGCCTGCCATGCGAACACGGTGTCCGAATCATCGAGCGCCGCGAAGTTGTTGTTCACCCGATAATCGTGCGCCTTGACGCGCGCGACACCGGCACCGCCACCGACGAAGCCGCTGATGGCATCGTCATCGCCGAAGTCGAGCAGGGCATTCGCCATGAACGACAGCGCCGAGGTACGGCCACCGCCGCTATACGTGCCTGCGCCGACCGACGTCGATGCGCCGGTTGCGATCGAACCGGTGGTACGCAGTTCGTCGACGCTTGCGCTCTTGTACGCAACTTCGGTTTCGATGCGCAGCGCACCGAAATCGTAACCGACGGTGCCACCGACGTCGTAGCCATAGTTGCTGTCGACGGTGGTAACGCCACCGGCCGGCGTGGTCAGATCATAGTCGATATCTTCGACGATCATTGCGCCGCCTTCCACACCCACATACCACGCGTTGTCGCGGGCGAGGGCGGGAGTTGCGAGCGCAGTGGTCGCGAGCGCCAATGTGACGGCAAGCTTCCGCATTCTAGTCCCCTTTCACAGTTGTCCTACAGACAGCGCAAACCAAGTATCGAAGCGTTAGTTTCCACGCAAGCGCACAAAATCTGCGGTGTTGCACGATTACAACGGAATCAGGTGGCGATCAGCCCATGCCCGCGCAGCGCCGCCAGCACCGCCGACAACGTCTTGCGCGCCTCTTCGTCACGGACCGAACCGCCCTCTGCGCCTGCGATGGCAGCGCGTTGCGATCCAATCACCGGCACCCCGTCGATCGTCAATCGCGTACCGCGCAGGTCGCCGATGCGCCACGCACCCCCGCGGAACTCCACGGTCGTTTCGCTGGCGGACCACCAGAGCCGCATGCCGTCGCGCGGACCTGCGAACCGCCATCCGCCCGCCGTCATCCCCGCGAGATGCCGCGCTTTCCCCGCCCATGCACCGGTCGGCATCGCCCCGACGATCCAGCAGGTTCCGACCGTCGCATTCGTCGGCGGCGTGTCCTCCGCGACCCCGGCGACGCATCCATGCAACAGCATGTCGATCAGGGTCAGCGCCTCGTTGTGCGTCATTTCCTTCTGCGCCTGCGAGGCGTGCAGCAGCGGCAGCGACAGGCGGCTGGTCTGTTCGGTCATCATCTCGTCTCCGGTCGATAGATTGTCGTCGCCGCGCCCGACGGGCCATGAATGCCGATCTGGCGAACCTCGATGGTCAGCGGCATCGTCGGCAGCGCGACGCGCAGCAGCGGCTCGGCGATCTCGATGGTCCGCGTACCGCCCAGCGTGACGCGATACGCCTCGCGCTCCTCGCCGATCGGCACCTCGACGCCGTCGCGCCACGCCACCACACCCCGCGCGCACCGTATCCAGCGCAATTCGAGCATATTCTCCCGCATCTCGGCCGTCAGGTGGACCGGCGCGGGCGGCACCAGCCCGCGTCCTGCCGGAACGATGGTCGCGGTGGTGACGTCGTCGGCGGCGATCCCCACCGCCATCGCCGTCACCGTTCGTCCCACCGCCGGTACAGGCTCGTCGATCCGCCGCAGCGTCGCTGCGTCCAACAGGAAGAAGGCCTCGCCCGCCACGTGCCCGGCCATCGCCGCCGCGGTTCCACGCCGACCGCGCCACAGTCCCGACAGCCGCCAGCGTGCCGCCCCGATCCGCTCGGCCCGCGCGAACTGCACGATTTCGTCGCCGATCAGCGCCGCATTGCCGCCACGGTCGATCGCCGCCGCATCGATCCCGGTCAGCGTCATCGCGTCGTGCAGCAACGCGACCTCGACGCCATTCGTCCGGTCCTCGATCAGCGCACTCGCCGGTCCGGGCGGCACGGTGACGGTGCCGATCACCGCCGGTGCCGCGCTGTCGCCGATCTCGCTCCAGCCACCGGCATCGTCGCCCGTCAGCAACATTGCCCGCCGCCAGCCCGCCTGCGTTCCCGCCGCCGCCGCCGCAATCGCCGGCACGCTGTCGCCCGCGTCGGCCGGCAGCTCGACCAGCATCAGCCGCGTCCGGCCCGCGACCACGTCCGCCGCCAGTCGCGGCTGCCCGACCGCCGCCGGGGCCGGCAGGGTCGCCGCCGCGATCCGCACCAGTTCGATGGTCATCCGCATCGCCTCGATCCGGGTCCGTCGCACCCGCCACGATCCCGCCTCGCCCGCGATCGTCACCCGGTCGCCCGGTGCGACATCGATCGCACGCCAGTCGAGCACGACCGTCCGCACCTCCCCCGCCAGCACCGCGCGCGCGGCGATATCGCCCGCGATTTTCGCCGCACCCGCCGCATCCAGCACCGCCGGCAACTCGACCCGCAGCATGCTCCGCGCACCGCCGGGCCGCAGCACCTGCTGCACGCCCGCCTGATAATCGCGCGCGACATCGTGATAGGCGATGGCGACGTCGCTCGGGGTCGTCGGCGGCCGCCGCCATTCGGGCGCTTCGCCTGCCGGGCCATCGTCGCGGATCGTTCGCACCGGCCCGCCGCCGATCCGCAGCAGCGTGCCCTCGCCGTCGGGCGCATACCACCCGCCCAGCGGATCGACCAGCGCCGCCACCGCATCGCGCACCCGCGCCCCGCTCGCGGCATAGCCGATCAGCACCGGCCCGGCGGTCTCCGCCCGGATCGCGCCATCGCCCAGCGCCTCGGCGATGCGCCCGACCGGTACCGGCGCATCGTCCGCCATGACCTCGAAGGTCAGCGACGGAATCCGATTGCCGAAATCGGCCAGCGCCAGATCCTCGAACACGGCATAGGCCAGCCCACGATGCGCCGGGGCGTTGCCGATCCCGACGATGCTCTCGATCAGCGGATCGGGCGCTTGCGCCTCATCCCCCGGATACCAGCGGAACCCGGTCCGCGTCTTCCAGTCGCCCGCCGCCCCGCGCAACAGCTTGCCCTCGGCCCAGATCCGCCCGATTCCCCGGATCGGCCGTGCCGACAGCGCCACTGCGAACGACGCGGAATAGCTGTATTGCCGCACCCGCGACGATCCCTTGCCACTGGTCGTCCCCGCCTCGCGCAGGTCGGTCGCCCAGATCACCGTCCCCGCCACCCGCATCGTCCCGAACAGCTTCGGGATCGCCGCGCCATAGCTCGACAGCTGCACCTGCAATTCGCGCAGCCGCGGCCCCTCGCGCGGCGGCCCGGCGAACAGCTGGTCGTCGATCGCCCGCCCGGCCATCGCGCCCAGCGCCGCGCCGATCGGCCCCGCAATCGCGCCACCCACCACGGTCAGCACCACCGTCGCCATATATCCCTCCTATTTCCGCCAGATGCTCAGGATCGGCCACGGCACGTCGCGCCGCTCGACCACGCGCCGCGCCACCGCATCGGCGTGCAGGATGCCACCCCCGGTCGACAGCCCCAGATGCAACTGCCCCGGCCCGCTCAGCAGCAGCAGCACGTCGCCGGCCATCGCCCGATCGACCCGCCGAAACCCCGCCGCCGCCAGCACCGCCGCGACCCGCGTCGCATCGCCGCTGCGTCCGGGATAATCCGCCGGCACGTCGACCCCATGCGCCCAGCCGACCAGCCCGACACAGTCGAACCCGCCTTCGCCCCGACCCTGCCGCCGGAACCGCACGCCCACGACGCTGCGCGCCCGTTCGAGCGCGCTCATGCCCCCGGATAGCGCGTCAGCAGGTCGATCCCCGGCAGATACGGCTCGCCCCGAAAATTCGCGACATTGCCGAACCGGTCGCGACAGGTCGCCAGCGTCCCGTCGCACCCCTCGGCGATCTCGACCAGCGCCCCCACCCCATCGAAGCGCGGCGGCAGTTCCAGCGTCACGCCATCGCCATCCCCGGCAAGAATCACCGCCGACAGCCCGCCATTGGCACCGCCGATCCACCGCAGCCGCCCGCGCGCAAACCCCGCCCCGCCCGCCAGCGACAGCCGCGCGCCCTCCTGCGCCGTCACCCGCACCATCCGCCGCCGCCCCGCCATCGCCACCCGGCACCTGCGATCCCCCAGCGTCGCCCGGCACCCCGGCGACGTCGCCTCGACCACCGGCGCATCCAGCCGCACCTCACCCCCCAGCAGCTCCGCCGAGAAACTCCCGCGCCGCATCTCGACCCCGCCGATCCGCCCGGTCGCGACCGGCACCGGCACGCCCGGCGCGTCCCAATCGACCGCGAACACCGCCACCCGCGCGCCGTCATAGCGGCCGGCCAGCAAATCCCGCGCCCCGATCGCGCCGTGCGACAGCGCCCCCTCGATCGCCATCACCGGTGCGTCGAGCGTATCGTCGCGCACGATCGCCGACGGCACCATCCCCGGCGCGGCGCGATACGACAGCCCATCGACCACCAGATCGCGGTCATGCGCCGTCAGCCCGATCGTCACCCCGTCGCGCCGGTCGATCCGCCAGCACCACGTCAGCGTCGTCACCGCGCTCATGGCTCGCGCACCTCGATCAGCGGCACGCTGGCGGCACTCGCCGCGCCAAAGGTCGCGCGCGCCACCTGCAACCGGTCCTCGGCAAAGCGTACGGCCACGTCGAACGCGAACCCCGCCGTTATCGCCACACCCCTCGCCGGTGCGACATCGAGCTGCACCCAGCCGCCGGCGACCACCGCAAAGCCCTGCGTCTCGACCCCGCCGACGCCGACCCGCACGCTGCCCGCCACCGGCCGGGTGATCCGCCGCACCATCGCCCCGTATCGCTTCACCAGCGCGAAGCGCGTCGTCACCCCGTCGCCGGTCCCGATCGCCACGTCGCCGAACGCGGGCGGCACCCCCGTCGCGTGATCGAACGGATCCTGCAACCGGAACGCCCGCGCCGGCCCCAGCCGTGCCCGAAAGAAATCGAGCAGCACCGCCACATCGCGCTCCGACCGCACCCCTGGCCCGACATCATAGCGCGTCCGCGGCTCGGCCCAATCAACATTGCGCGCCTCGGCACCCCCGGCCCCAACCGCGATCGCGGTCGAGGTTTCCGGCATCACCTCCGCCTGCGCGCCCAGCGCCAGCGGAAAGCGCACGTCATCATACGCCTCCATCGCCCCCTCCTCCTCGAAATAGGTGAACCCGTCGCGCAACACCTGCGGCAGCGCCCAGACGAACGTCTCCGCCACGGCGCGCCCGCGCGCGACCTCCGCCGCCGCCGTGATCGCCGGCCACTGGCCACGATCCTCGGGCCGCAGCACGAAGCCCGAAAAATAATGCTGCTCATCGACCGGATAGCCGAGCCGTGCCCCCGCCGCGCTCACCCCGCGCGCGGTCAATCCGACATTGCCGGTCGCCGCCCAGTCATAATCCTCCAGTTGCAGCACATCGAACGCCGGCTTCGCCCAGCCGACCGGCATATTGGCCCGCTTCACCTGCGGACTGGCGGCATCAAGGATCGTCGGCAGATAGGCGAGCAACAGCGCCTGTTCCGCCCCCGCCCCGCGCGCCGCCGCGACCAAAGCCGCCGTCGATGCCGCCAGCAATTGCCCCGCCCGGTCGAGCACCGCCCGCTTCGCCACGGTCAACTCGCCGCGCACATCTTCGATCACCACCGGATTGCCGCCCAGCGCCGCCTTCGCCGCCGCATCGTACAGGCAGATGCGATGATCGGTCGTCACCCACCACCATGGTTCGCCGACCTGAAACCGCCCCTTGCCCCCCGCCGCGCGCGCGATCCCGACGAACGCCCGCGCCACCGCCTGCAAATACGCCATCGCCCCGCCATGCGCTGGCGACAGCAATGTCGATGGCGGCACCCATCCGGTCAGCGCTGGCGACCCGTCGCTCGCCCGCTGTTTCCAGTCGCCCCAGCAATGCGCGTCGAACACCTCGTAACTAAGCGACCAGATCACATCATAGCCCAGCGCGTCGGCACGCGCCGCGAAGTCGCGATGCCACGCCACGCAAGGGCCGTTCAGCACGCCCCCGGCCAGCGACACGAACAGCCCGTTCCCCGACCGTTCGAGCCGGAAATAATGGCTCATGCCCACATAATGGACGAGGGCACCACGATACCCCAGCCGCAGCGCATTGTGCAGCAACCGCGCGGGCGTCAGGTGATAGCTATCGTCATACCCGCTCGCGATGCGCAGCCCATGTTCGGGCACCACGACCTCGCCGATCGCCAGCACCGATCCCGGCCCGTCGCACCGGATCGCCGACAGCTCGACCCAGCCCTCCGCCGGGCTGCTGAGAAACCCGTCCCCCGCATCATAGTCCGGCGGCACCAGCGACACGAACATGCGGTCGACATCGCCCGCCCATACCGGCACGGCATCGTCGGGCAACCGGTACCCGCCGACGACATTCGCGAAATCGATCGCGATCTCCGCATCGTCGGGTGTACCCGTGGCATAGTTCCACAGCCGTACATACCAGGCGCGCGCGACACCCCCGGCATCGCGCCCCTCGATCGTCAGCACCGGCCCATGGGTCGCATCGAGCGGCCGGACTCCTCCCGAGCGCCAGCGAAACCGCAACCGGCAGTCGCGATAATCACGCGACGTCGCGTAGCGCAGCAACACATGGTCGTGCCGATCCTCCGACGCCCAGATCAGCCCCGCCAGATCGTCGCGCCGATAGAATACGCATGTCACCCGCAGCGCATCCGGCGCGGTCGTCACCACCGACGCCATCATCGGTCGCGGAAAATCGACGGTCCAGTACACCGGATCGAACCGCGTCAATACGCCCTCTTCCTGCACCGTCCGTTTATCGGCCAGCCAATGCCCCATCTCACGCCTCCATCAGCGCGGCGCGCACCGCGCGCGCGACCTGCCGGCTCGATTGTTGCAGCGCGCGCGGCGCATCCTGCCCAGGCGCATTCACCGTGATCGCCACCCGCACCTCGCGCGCAGGCCCGCCCTGCATCGCCACCACCTGTCCGCTGCTGGTCGGCACGAACAGTTCCGGCCCGCGCTCCCCCACCAGATACGGTCGCGCCGGGCTGACCGGTCCGCCGGTCGCCCGCCCCGGCGCGCCGCTCACCAGCGCCCCCAGCACGCCGGCGATCCCACCCGCCACGCCACCGCCGCCACCGCCCGAACCCAGCACCGCCGCCGCCGCGATCTCCGCCAGCATTTTCAGCGCCGTGTCGCGCAGGCCATCCAGATCGAGCTTGCCGGTACGGATCGCGCGGCCCAGCGCGGTCTCGATCGCCCGCCCCGCCCGCTCGACCCCACCGGCAAACGGCCCGTCCAGACTGGCCTGCATCGCCGCCACGTCGCTCGCAAACCCGGCGGTATCGGCGCGCACGCGCACGATCAGCCGTTCGATTTCCTCATCCATCGGGAAAACGCTCCTTCAGCGTGTCGATCGTCGCGCGGTCGCAGGGGGCGGGCGCATCGCCCCGCACCACCTGCACCAGCGCCCCCAGTTCGGCGGGCGTCGCCGCCCAAAACGCGTCCGGGCACCACCCGAACGCCACCCCCGCCAGCCCGGCCGCCCGCGCCGCGCCCTCGGCAAAACTCACCGCCCGCCCAGTATCTGCGCGATCAGCATTTTGAGCGCCGGCGTCGCCGCCGCGATCCCGGCCGCCGTCACGCCTTCCGCAAACTCCTCGCGCGACATCGCCACCGGATCGCGCAGGCAATGCCACAGCAGCGCCACCAGTTCGGCCAGCGTCAGCCGCCCCGCCGCCGCCCGCTCGACCAGCGCGAACAGCGACCCGACCTCGCCCTCCGCCGCGACCAGCGCCGCGAAACTGGGCCGCAGCACCAGCGTCTCACCCCGCACGCGCAGGCTCGCCTCGCCACGCGCCGCGTTCGCCGCGCCGCTCATGCCGACACCACCGGGCCGGAGGATTCGAGCGCCAGCGTGTAATTGCGCTCGCCATTATAATCGCCGGCATAGTCGAGCCGCGTGACGAGGAACCGCCCGGTCATCGTCTCGCCTCCCTCGAACGTCAGCCGATAGTCGTCGATCGAGCCGGCCAGCGCGTTGCTCCGCAGCCGGACCTCCGCCACCGAACCGGTGAACACCCCCGCCCCCGACACGCTGACCGACCGCACGCCCGCGCCCGACAGCAATTCGCGCCACCCGCCCGAATCCTTGCTGGTGATTGCCACCGCCTCGCCATTGACGCTCAACTGCGTCGTGCGCAGCCCCGCGACCGTCGCATAGGCCACCGGCACCGCCCCGTTCCCGATCTTCAGCAGGAACGCACTCCCCTTCTCTGCCGCCATGTCATTCTCCCGATGTTGATGATGCTCGCCGCCCCGCCTCCGGCGTATCCCCGCGAAGGCGGGGATCCAGAGCCACCGGCGCCACCTTTCCTCCACTCGTACCCCGGCGAAGGCCGGGGCCCGGTTGGGGGACGCTGCTTTGTCTTCAGAACCGTGCCGCAACTGGACCCCGGCCTACGCCGGGGTACGACCGTGCGGAAAAGCCATTCCCCTCACCCCGCCAGCATCCGCACCCGAAACTCGACCGACCCGATCCAGCCCTTGCCGTCGCGCACCACCCGGCTGCGCACGAACACCAGACTGACGATCCGCCACCCCGCCAGAGCCGCAGGCGCGGCCAGCACCGCCCCTTCCGCCGCAGCCGCCAGCGTCCGCAGCCGCACCGGCACCTCGCCATCGTCGAACAGCTGCACGACCACCCGCCCCTCGCGCCCGGCGGCGTCCTTGGTTCCCCAATCCGACAGCACCGGCATGTCGACCACGACAAAGGGCCGCGCGGCACGCACCGGCGGCGCATCGAACACGCTCGCTCCGGTCAGCACGCCCCGCAGCCGAGCGACCAGCATCGCCTGCAACAGCGTCCCCGCGATCATCGCCCCCACCCCGCGATATCCTGCAACCGCGGATCGACGATCGTCCGGCGCGTCAGCCCCTTGCCCGACAGCACCACCGCGTCGTCGACCGCTTCGGCCCGCACTCCCGGCACCGCCGCCGCTGTTGCCACCACCCGCGCCCGCATCTCGGCCGCTCGCTGCTCGGCCACCGCCGTGCCCCGCACCAGCGCCGCCCTCATCGCCGCGCCCCGGTCAGTTGCATCCGCCGCCACGGCCGCCACAGCGCCCCGACCGCTGCCGGGGGCGCGCCACTCGCCGTCCGCTGATCGAACAGGTGCGCGACCAGCACCACCACCCCTTGCGCGACCGCCGCCGGTACCGCCTCCCAATTCGCCGCAATCCCGGCGGTGAAGTGCACCGGGCTGGCCGCCGCCATCCGCACCCAACCCGTCCCGTCGGCATCGATATCGATCGCCGTGACCGGCGCGACCGCGACGATCGCGCTGACCGGTCCCACCGGCAACGCCCGCCACTCGCCGCTCGCCGCCATCATCGCCTCGTGCGGCCGCGCGAGGATCGCGGTCCCGGTATAGGCCTCGGCCAGCGCCAGCGCGGTCGCCGCCAGCCGATCGATCACCGCATCCTCGGCACTGCCCGTGATCCGCAGATAGTCCCGCGCCGCCGCGCGCACCCCCGCGATCGCCGCCGCCGGAAAAGGCGCTGCGCTCATGATATTCTCCCAGTTCGAGGAAGCAGGGGCGGAGGATCGCTCCGCCCCGCTCGATCACGCCGCCGCGATCTTGAGCAGCTTGATCGCCTCCGAATTGACCACCGCCCCGCCGACGCGCTTGGTCGCGTAGAAGTGGACGAACGGCTTGTTCGAATAGGGATCGCGCAGGATCTGCGTCTCGGCGCGCTCGGTGATCAGATACCCCGCCTTGAAATTGCCGAACGCGATCGGGAAACTGCCCGCCGCGATGTCCGGCATGTCCTCCGCCTCGACCACCGGATAGCCCAGCAGCGTATCGGGCTGCCCCGCCGCCAGCCCCGGCATCCACAGGAACGCGCCCTCGGCACTCTTGAACTTGCGGATGCGCGCCGCCGTCTGCGCATTCATCACGAAGGTCGCGCCCTGCCGATATGCTCCGCGCAGCGCCTGGACCAGATCGATCAGCCGGTTCTCCGGCTCGGCGCCAAAGTCCGCCGCCGCCCCGCTCGCCAGATATTGCATCGTCCCGAACGCCCGCGTCGCATCGCCGGTCACGGCGGTCGGCCCGCTCAGGAACCCGCGCGGCCGCCCCACGCCATTGCCGCTGACGAACGCCTGCCCCTCGGCCCGAGCGAACTCGCTCGCGATCTCGCCCGCCAGCCATTGCTCGACATCGAACGCAGCGTCATCCAACATCGCCTGGCTCGCCGCCCGATTGGCGTACAGCTCGCCCATCGGCGGTGCGATCTCGTTGAAGGTCGGCGTCGCCGTTTCCGGCCGCGCGCCGCCCTCGCTCGCCCAGCCCGACGGCGTGCCGCCGCTGGTCACCAGCTTGCGATAGCCCGCCGTGCCGACGCTCACCACCTGCGCGATGCGGCGGATCGGGCTGGCAGTCTTCAGCGTCGCGCCGATCATCGCATCGATCTCGCGCGGGACCCCCACCCCGCCCGCCGCATCGCTGGTCCCCGCCACCGCCTTGGTCTCGACCTCGGACCCGCTGCGCACGAACGCACCGAAGCCACCCCCCGGCGCGGCCCCGCTCAGCATCGGCCGGCTGCCACCGACACCCACACCCGAAAAGCTTCCCACCAGCGTATCGATCGTCATACCGTCTTCCCCATGCAAAAAGGGGCGCCGCACCTGCGACACCCCTTCGGTTGAAAAATGATCGTGAAACCGCAGCTTCACCCGTCCTCGACGGCATGAATCCGCGCCAGTGGCTGCATCGGCTGCGCGACCACACTGACCTCGACCAGCTCCGCCGCCGCGATCGTCCGCCACGCCCCCTGCCGCACCTGCGTCGCGCGATAGCCGAACGACAGCCCGGTCACCGCCCCACAGCCTACCAGCCGCGCCGCCTCGCCTGCCTCGATCCGACCGATCACCCGCAGGCCCCGCGCGTCCTCGCCCGCCAGCTCGACCGTCCCGATCGGCTCGCCCCGATGCTGCCACAGCAGCGGCACCCGCCCGACCGCCGTCAGCGCGCCGGGCAGCACCACATCGCCGCCCCGGTCGGCCCGCCCGAAGATCGCGGCGTACCCTGCGAACCTCACCGCGCCCATTCGGGCCACCCGCTCTTCACCGCGATCCCGACCAGCAGCAGCGCGAACACCATTCGCATCACCCATGCCAGCGCCGCGCGCACCGCCGATCGCTTGGCATCGCGCCACGCCTTCAACAGCTCGCGCAGTTCCTGCACATCGCCCGCCGCCGCCGCATCCGACAGCCCGATCCGCGCCATCGCCCGGCTCGCGCCCAGCTCGCCCGCCTCCTCCGCGATCGCCCGCAGCGTCTGCAGGTCGGCCCCGTCGCCCGCCGCCTGTCCCATCAGCTGCGCCAGCAGCACCCCGTCGCCCATCGCCTGTCTCCTGCCATCTGTGCTAGCGGCGTGTCGGTGAGACCCCGCCTGCGCATCATCCTCGCCGCCTTCGGCGCGGCCCTCCTCGCCTTCACCTTCGCGCTGCCCGTGCTGAAGGGGAAACGTTGCACCCAGGCCGGCGGCAGTTTCGACCGCCTGACCATGACGTGTGACCTGCCCCGCTAGGGCCGGTCACAACCCCACGAGCGTCCGCTTCTCCTCCGGCGTCAGGAAATCCGCCCCCGCCACCCGCGCCCACAACTGGTCGCGCTCGTCGCTAAGCGCGACCACCCGGTCGAGATCGACGCGCAGCGCCCCGCTCCCGATCCACCCGTCGATCGCCTGCCCCAAGGCACCCAGCACCCGCTCGCCCAAGGGCACGATCGTCTGCCGCCACAGCGCCCGGTTCGCCTCGCGATAATTCGCAAACGTATTGTCGCCGGGCAGCCCGAGCAGCATCGGCGGCACCCCGAACGCCAGCGCGATCTCGCGCGCCGCCTGTGCCTTCAACCCGACGAAATCCATGTCCGCGGGCGTCAGGCTCATCGCCTGCCATTTGAGGCCCCCGTCGAGCAGCATCGGCCGCCCGGCATTGGCCGCCCCGGCAAAGGCGTCGTCCATCTGCGCGCGCAGCCGGTCATATTGTTCGCCCGACAACACCCCGCCATCGCCCGGATCATGGACCAGCGCCCCCGACGGCCGCGCGGCATTGTCGAGCAGTGCCTTGTTCCACCGTGCCGCCTCGTTATGGATCGCCACCGCGCCTGTCGCCGCACCCAGACACCCCAGCCCATAATGATCGTCGAGCGGGTGGAAACCGCGAATATGCACCACCGCCGGCCGCCCCGCGCCGTCCTCGGCCGCGATCCGCGTCACGCGGTCGCCCACCCGATACCGATACGCGACCGGCCATCCCGCCGCATCCGCCTCGACGGTCACCCGCTCGGGGCGCAGCGCATACAGCTCACCGATCCCGCCCGCCCCGTCCTCGATCAACTGGATATAGGCATTGCCGTGCAGCAGCAGCTGCGCCCCCACGCTCTCCAGCAATTCCTGCCCCGCCGATCGCGCCGCGACCAGCGCCACCGCCCGCGCATCGCCCACGACCGGCATCGACGCGACCCCCTCGGCCACCAGCCGCACCGCGCGCTGCGCGATGGGATTGCCCAGATACGCCGCGCGCACCTGCGCCTCATAGCCCTGCGCCCATCCCCCCGCCGCCGGCCCGCTCCCCTCGCGCCACAGCACCGCACCGGCGCCGCCTCGCGCCAATACCGGACGCGACCCATCGCGCCCGGACCTGCGTCCGAACCATTTCATGTCGATTCTCCTGAAACCGAAACCGATGCCTCCCTCTCCCCTGCCAAGGGGAGAGGGATGCGCAGACTTGGTCTTTGCGAAGCAAAGGCCTAGTCGAAGCTGGGAGAGGGGTAGGCGCGCAGCGCGCGAGCCAAAGGCTCGCTCATGCCGACACTGAACCGGCCCCCGAAACATCCGCCCCGCAAAAGTGAAACCTTTGCGGAAGTCGGGCCTTCAATCTCTACTCCATCGTACCCCGGCGAAGACCGGGGTCCAGTTGGCAAGGCTTTTCCATAAGGTACGAACGTCCCCCAACTGGGCCCCGGCCTTCGCCGGGGTACGGAAAAGTGGTCGCAATGGTCTGGCGAAAGCCAGAGGCGGTCGCGAAACGCGCTCGCCGTACCCCAGCGAACGCCGCTATTCCTCCGGCTTGTCCACCGTCTCGCGCGTCACCTGCGTCTTGCGATAATTCGACAAGGCCACCGTCACCCCGACGATGATCGCCCCGCCCAGCGCCGCACCCGCCTCGGCCGCGCCGCTCGCCACCATATAGGCGACGATGCCCAGCATCATGACCAACGCGATCAGCATTGCCGCCAGACCGGCGATGTTCAGAACGAACTCCTGCGTTCCCGTCCGCCGGATCATCGCGTGGCGAAAACGCCGCTCTTCCGCCGCACCATCGGCGATCTCGCGTGCCAGCCCCGGCACGACCGCATCGTAATCACGCAGCAGGCTGGCCGGTGGCAGCGGTCCTTGATGGACGAGCATCGTCCGCTCGACGATCTCGCGCCGGACGTCGGGTTCGAACGGTTCGAGGATCGCCTCTACCCGTTCGGCGGCTTCTTCCTCCATGCTGTTGCGGTCGGGAACGATCGCCCGATCGTTCCGTCTGTCGGGGTCGTCCGGCCGTGGACCGTCACCCAATGGCGCGATCGCCCTTATGCTTCATCGACCGGCGCAGATCATCGCCCACCGCCTGCCAATCGGACAGGACCGATCCCTGTTCCAGCGACGACCAGGTCTTTTCCATGCGCGGCGGAACGATGATTCGCATCGCGCCATCCAACAGGGATCTACCGGTCCGGGCAGGGGTAATTCGCATCGCCTTCTTCATCGCTCAAATCGCCCGTCATCGCAACGACCACGTCATGCCATGAAGTAATTACGCGACGGTTGCGATCAATGTTCCCTCACAACACCCGCACCGTCGCGACCCCACGCCGCCCGAACATCAACTCCTGCATCGCCCACACCAGCGCATCGGCGCGGTCGGGCGACCGCCCCGGCCCCTGATAGCCGCCCCCGGCGATCAGCCCGCACAATTCGTCCTCCAGCGCCGGGAACGCGCCGACATGGAACGCCCGGCCATGTTCGTACAGTGCCACGATCGGCTCGGCCCGCGCCGCCTTGCCCCGCGATGCGTGGACCAACGTCACCGGCAGCCCGGCATCCGCCGCGCGCAGCACGCTGGCGACCATCGCCCCGCCCTGGTTCGATTCCGCCACCACCCGGTCGGCCCCATGCCGCGCCGCGCACGCCGCGACGGCGCCCGCCCAGCCCTCGGGCGACAGGCCCTGCACGCTCGCATCGGCCAGCACATAGCCATGGCCATCCTCGCCCAGCCCGACCGCGACGATCCCGCACGCATCGCCATCGACCCCCGCCGGCGGATCGACCCCGACCACCACCCGCACCAGCGTCGGCGGCATCGCCACCCGCTGCGTCTCGATCAGCGACCGCTGCCACAGCGCGCCCGCCACCTCCTCGATCAGTTCGCCGTCCAGCTCCTGCCGCCCCAGCCTTGTGCCCGCATAGCTGCCCTCGATCTGTGCGAAGTAACTTTCGGCCAGATGCCGGTTGTCGCGCGACCGTCCGCCCGTGATCCGCACCCCCGGCATCGCCCGGATGCGCCGCAGCAGCGGGATCAGGCGGGGCGTGGTCGTGACCAGCGTCTGCGGCCGCTCCCCCACCCGCATCCCCATCATCAGATTGTCCCAGGTCGCATCGGCATTGCGCCATTTCGCCAGCTCGTCGCACCACGCGATATGATGCTCCGGCCCGCGCAGCCCGTCCGGGCTTTCGGCGGCATAGACGAACGCCTGCGCGCCCGACCCGAACTCGACCATGCCGTGCGATGGCCGATAGTGGACGGTGCCATAATGTCGTCCGACCGCCAGCAGCCCGGCCGGTCCCCGCACCATCACCGTTTCGACATCGCGACGGTTCGCCCCGACCAACGCGATCCGCAGACCGGGCCGGTCCGCCGCCTGCGCGCATACCCATTGCGCCCCGGCGCGGGTCTTGCCGAAGCCCCGCCCCGCCTGGATCAGCCATACCGTCCAGTCAATGTCGGCAACCGTCTGTCCGGAATGGGCATAGACGCTCCACCGCGTCGCCAGTTCGAGCCGCCGGCTGGGGGTCAGCCGCGACACGATCCGCGCCTGATCGGCATCGTTCAGGCCGATCAGCTCGTCGATCATCGGATCGCGCGCGATCATGCCTGTTTCTCACGCTGGCCGCGCAGGATGCGCAATTGTTCCAGCAGCATCGCATCGGTTTCGGCCTGCGTCGCGCGATGCCGGGCCTCGCGAACTCCGGGACCGCCGCTACCCTTTTGCGACACCTGATAGCGTTCGAGCAGCCGCATCGCCTGATCGACGGTCATCGGTGCGACGATCACGTCCCCCACGTCCGTACCGCCGGTGTCGCCATCCTCGAACGCGGCCACGGCCTTGCGCAGCAATTCGGCTTCCAGCCGTTCATACCCGACCAGCATCGCGTTGCGCATCTGCTCGGCGAACACCGGATCGCGGCGGCGCAGCGCATAAAGGCCGGTCTTGGTCATGCCCACCGCCGCCAACGCCGCCGCCATGTTGCAGGTGGCGGCAATCTGATCGAGAAACGCCGCGCGACGCGCGTCGGTCCAGCCATGCACCACACGTCGTCGTTGCAGCGGACGGTTCGTCGCACTCCGGATCACGCTACCTGTTGCCATATCCCCACCCCCCCAGACGCCATTCGGGGCCGACGACGTTTCCGTCCGGCCCCGATCCCCACCATTTCCGATGTTCCTGTTTTGTGCCAGATGAGCGTGACGATGTCAAGCGCAATGTTCCCATCTGGTTCGTTTTGCATCGACCATGGCGACGGCGGCACCGCCTCCCCATATAGGGTGTATCGTTGGCAGATGGTCCGTAGGCGCCAGCGACCGGGAGACTCGCGTGCTTCCGCTTACGCTGTTGGGAGCGTCGAATATGGACCTCAACGATTTGCTGCACCGCCATCAGGTGGCGCTGATGCGCGCGGCCTCTGCCGCCACGAACGAGGCGCGCGAGTCGCACGACGGCACCGCGCGCTGCTACGAAACGAAGATCGAAACGGTGCGCAGCATCCTCGGTGCCTCCGGCCGGATGGTGGCAGCATGACCGCCGCCCCCGACACGCTGGCCGACCTGCCCGCCGACGCCGTGGCCGAACTTCCCGTCGAAGCCGTGGCCGAAGCCCCCGCCGAAACCCCGCGCAAGCCCGGCGCGATGCGCTTCAAGCGCAAATACACGACGGTACGCCTCACCCCCGATCAGGCCAGCCGTCAGGGCCAGGTCGCGACCAGCGCCTTTCGCCGCTTCGGCGAGCGGGACAAGGCGATGGCCTTCCTGAACGACCATGACGACGCCCTTGGCGGCCGCCCGCTCGACCTCGCCATCGCGAGTGCGGAGGGCCTGCAAAGCGTCGAAGCGGCGATGCTGGCGCGGACGGCATAATCACGCATCGATCCATCTCGCGGGGCAGGCGCTCCGCGAGAGTCGGATTGACGAGGGCCTCTGCGAACGTCCCGCGCTCCTTCTCGGCGTGACCATACCCACGCGCAGGCGGGGGTCCAGACGACCCGGTTCGAGCGCGACATACCCCGGAAGGCGTACCCCCGCGTAGGCGGGGGTCCAGAGCCGCACAAAACGACGGCTATTGCCGGCGGCCCTGGCCCCCGCCTGCGTGGTGGCACGGCAGAAGGCAACCGGCACTTCGCACGGGATTTGGCCAAGAGAGGCGAGACCTTCCCCCCCGTTCGGTTCGAGCGGCTTCGAGCCTGTCGAGAAGCGTCCGTCGAGAACCCCACCCGCCTGGGTCACCCCCTCTCGACAAGCCCGAACCGAACGGGAAGTGGCCAACTCACAACCCCGCCAACATTCCCTCCCAAGCCGCAACCTCCTCCTCGCGCCGCGCCACGATCCGCAGCGGCCCGACCGAACCGGTCGCCGGATCGACCTCGATCTCGCCGTCCCATGCGAATGTCGCATTCCCCGCGATCGTCACGACATCACCTACCTCGGCCGTCGCGCGCACCATGCCGCCCCGGTTGAAGACGCGCGTCTCGACGCTCCAGCCGATCCGTCCGGTCCGCGCCGCCGCCAGCGTCGATGCCGCCATCGCGCTGCCGCAGCTGTTGGTCAGCCCGACACCGCGTTCATAGGTCCGCACGAACAGCGCGCGCTCATGCCCCTGTTCGCGCAGTTCGACGAAACTGACATTGGCCCGCGCCGGGATCAGCGCCGGCCCCGCCTCGCACCAGTCGCCCAGCATCACCAGCTCGCCATCGTCGACCGCGTCGACGAACGCCACCAGATGCGGGTTGGGCATGGCGACGGCGGTGAAGCGTCGCTCGCTCGGCAATCCGGGGATCGCCGCCTCGACGAACGCCGCGTCGCCGACGGTCAGCCCGACGTCCGCCGGCAGCAGCGATACCGGTCCGACCTTCGTCTCGATCGTGGTGACGCCTGTCGCGATCGGCGCGACCCGCCGCGCCTCCGCGTCACTGACCTTCAGCCGCACCCGCCCGGCTTCGGTGTCCGTCACCTCGAACCCCAGCCGCGCGGTACAGCGCAGGCCGTTCAGGCACGTCTCCGCCTCCGACCCATCGGGATTGAACATCCGCATCCCGAAAATATGCGATCGATCTTCGCCAGTTAACAACAACAACCCATCGCCGCCAACGTCCCCGCGCCGGTCCGCCAACGCCCGCGCCACCCGCGCCCATTCCTGATCGGACAGATCGATCCCCCGCGCATCGATCAACGGAAAATCATTCCCCGACCCATGACAATGCAAAAACGAAAACCTCGTCACCCTACCTTACTCCGCACCTTGGCGATAAAACCGCGTTCCGCCGCCAGCCGCCGGGCAAAGGCTGGCCGCGCCAGCATCCTGTCCAGATAGCGCGCCAGTTCCGGATGGCCCGCCGCCTCGATCGGCGCGGTCGCATGCAGCGAACTCGCCAGCGCGCTGGTCACCGCGATATCGGCCAGCGTGAAACCGTTCCCGACCAGAAAGTCGCGCCCCGTCACCGCTTGTTCCAGATAGGCGAGGATCGGCGGCCACTGATCGCGCTCGGCCCGGTCCGCCGCCGCCGCATCGCCCGGCACCCCGCGCAGCAACGGCCCGACCACCCGATTGAACAACATCGTCCTGCCCGTGGCGAAGATCACCGTATCCGCCATTTCGTCGAACCAGATCGTTTGGCCGCGCAGTCGCGCATCGGCCGGGATCAACGCTGGTTCGGGATGTTCCGCCTCCAGATAGGCGATGATCGCGCTCGAATCGGACAGGGCGTAGTCGCCGTCGACCATCGCCGGAATCTGCCCGAACGGACTGATCGCGCGGAACGCCGGCGCGGTATCGCCCGGCGCGGTCGGGACGAGCTCGACCGCCAGCCGCTTTTCCTCGGCAAAGACCACCGCCTTGCGCACGAAGGGCGAGATGGTCGATCCGTATATCTTCATGGGTGCGTCTCCATTGGCCCCGAAGGGGGCGACACCGGCCCCCGGCCTGTGCCACAACCGGTGGTGGTGACGATAGTCCTCCTCCTCGCGGTGATCGCCCTGTCGGTCGCGCTGGCCCGGTTGCAGCGGCGCGTCGTGGCGCTGGAGGCACGACTGGCCGCCCCCACGCCGCCGATCGCCCTGCCCGAAGCGGCGGCACCGGCAGTACCGGAGGCGGTCCGCCCCCGCATCGCGCCGCCCCGCCCAAGGCTGCCGCGATCGACTATACCGAGCATCGATTTCGAAACGCTCGTCGGCAGCCGCCTGCCGGTGTGGATCGGCGGGCTGGCGCTGGTCGTCGGCGGCATCTTCCTCGTCCGGCTGTCGATCGAGGCGGGGTGGCTGACCCCGGCGATCCGCACCGCGTTCGCCGCCGCCTTCGCGCTCGCCCTGCTGATCGGCAGCGAAGCGGCCCGCCGCCTGCCCGCCACCCACGACGACCCGCGCATCGCGCAGGTGCTGGCCGGGGCCGGCATCGCCTCGGCCTATGCCACGCTCTATCTCGCCGCCGCGCTCTATCATCTGGTCGACCCGCTTGCCGGGTTCGCGATCATGCTGGCGATCACCGCGCTCGGCCTGTTCCTCGCGCTGCGCCACGGGCCGCCGACGGCGGTGATGGCGCTGGTCGGCGGGTTCGCGGCGCCGCTGGTCGCCGGCTATGACGCGGCGGGCATAGGTGCGCTGCTGGTCTATCTCGGCCTGTTCGTCGCTGCCCTGCTCAGCCTCGCCATCGTGCGTGGCTGGGCGTGGCTGGCGATGAGCGCGCTGGTTGCCGCGTTCGGCTGGGCGGGGTTGCTGATCGCGCTGGTCCCGCCCGACCGGCTGGCCGGAATCGGCGCGTTCCTCGTCACACTGGCGATCGGCGGCAGCCTCGCCGCCCCGCGCGCCGCGATCGAACGCCGCTGGCTGCGCGCCGCGCCGCTGCTCGCCGCGCTGGTCCAGATGCTGGCGATCGCGCCAATGCTCGATTTCTCGGCGATGGCATGGGGCTTCTACCTGACGCTGTCGGCGGCGGCGCTGTTCCTCGCATGGCGCGACGCGGCGCTGCTGCCCGCCGCGATCACCGCCGCGATCCTCGTCACCCTGCTGACCGCCGCCGGGATGGTGCAGGACGACGGCAACGCGACCGAATCGATGGTGCCGCTCGCCATGCTGATCTTCGCGGGGGCCGGTGCCGGATTGTCGCGGCGCAGTGCCGGCTGGGCAAGGGTCGCCCTGATCGGCAGCATCGGCCCGCTGCTGGCGACACAGCTTTGCACGCCATGGATCGCGCGCCCGGCGCTGTGGCTGTTGCTCGCATTGGCCGGGGCGGCGCTCGCATGGCGGCACCGCGACCGCAGCGGGGCAGGTGATGCCGGACTGGTCGGGGGTATCGCCACGGTCGCGCTGGCAGTCGGCATCCTGCTCGCCATCCATCTGCCCGCCCCATGGCTCGCGCTCGCGCCGCTGGCGGCGGGCGGAGTGCTGCTCGCGACGCTGCGCCTCGATCCGGTCGCGATCGGGCGGCTGGCCGCCCTGCCATGGCTGTTGCTGATCCTCGCCGCCAGCGAACCGATCGCGCAGATCGGCGTCGCGCTCGGCAAGTCGCTCGGCTTCGACGTCTTTCCCTACGCCTATCTGCCGCGCGCCGCCGATGCCGCCACGCTTATCCTCCTGCCCGGCATCGCCATCCTCACCGCGGCATGGCGCGCGCCGGCGCTGTTCGCATCGTTCCGCCGGGTCATCGTGCCGATCGAGATCGTGCTGACCGTCCTCGGCACCTATGTCCTGCTCAAACAACCCTTCGCCATCGCCACCCTGCCCGCCTTCGAGGCGAACGGGTTCATCGAGCGCGTCCTGCTGACCGACCTCGCGCTGCTGGTCGGTGCCGTGCTGTGGCAACGGCACCGCAGGCTCGCCACCGCCTTCCTCACGCTCGGCCTCGCGCGCCTCACTTGGTACGACCTGCTCGGCCTCAACCCGGTATGGATCACACAGGCGGTCGGCCCGCTCCCGCTGCTCAACGCCGCCACGCTCCACCTCGGCTTCGCCGCCGCGCTGGTCTGGCGGCTGAGCGACTTCCCCCGCCGCAGCCTGATCGCGGCGCTGCTCACCCTCGCCGCGACGCTCGCCACCATCCGCCAGCTTGCCCATGGCACGCTGCTGACCGGCCCGGTGTCGACGCCCGAAAACTGGGGCTATTCGGCGGCGATGCTCGGCCTCGCGATCGTGTGGCTGTGGCGCGGCCTGTCGGTGGGCAGCGCCGACCTGCGCCGCTTCGGCCTTGCGCTGCTGACCCTCACCACGCTCAAGGTCTTCCTGATCGATGCCGCCGCGCTGGCGGGCGTGCTGCGCATCCTGTCGTTCATGGGGCTGGGCGCGGCGCTGATCGCGATCGGCTGGGCGTATCGCAAGTTTCTGGTTGCGGCACCGGCCCACTCCCCCACCCCACCACTCACGCAAGTATCCTGAATGGGTGGTGGGGTGGGGGAGCGGGCCGGTGCCGTCTTCCTCAAAACCGGTAATGCGCCGCCAGCCGGTCGAGCGCCAGCGTAAGCACCAGCCGCCCGGCGCGCGCCGGCCAGCCCAGCGCCTTTTCCGCTGCCGGCAGCCCCTCGTTCGCGCACACCGTCCGCCACAGGATGTCCGACAGTCCGGGCCCAACCGCCGCGATCGCCGCATCGAACCGGGCTTTCGCCGCGACCTGCCTGCCCGACGGGTCGACCGGCGCGCCGTTGCCGCCGCGTGGCGCGCCGTCCCAGCGCATCGTCACCTGCGGCCCCAACGACGCGCGTTCGAAATCGCCGCGCAACCGCTCCCCCGCCTCATACTGCCGACCATCGACCAGCGACCGCGCCTTCAGCCAGTCGAGCGGCGATTCGCGCAGGTTGACCGTCACCCGCCGCCCGCCCGCCGCATCGCGGATCCGCCCGGCCTCCAGCCGCCGCTCCACCAGTTCGCGCATCCCGTACCTCCCATTACCGAGTCCGGCGGGCTTGCCATGGGGTCACCCTTGTAGGAAAGCGATTGTACCAGATGGGTTTGCGAAAGGGCCATTGATGATTACCGCCATCCGCGAGGTACGCCGCGCCCGCGGGCTGACGCTGGAGGAAGTCGCGATCCGGTGCGTGCCGCCCACCACCGCGCAGACCATCGGCCGCCTCGAAACCGGTACGCGGACCGTATCGGTCGGCTGGCTGAACCGCATCGCCGGGGCGCTGGCGGTCGATGCCGCCGATCTGGTCCGCCTGCCCGAACGGCCCGACATGCCCGTCGCCGCGCTGCTCGACGCATCGGGCGCCGCCGCACCGCGCCGGGCGATGAGCGTCACCCCGCCGCGCATCGAACCCGATCTCGTCACCGTGATCGTGCAGAGCGCGACCGGCGACTATCGCGCGGGCGACCTCGTCTGGTGCCGCCGCCTCGCACCCGCCGACTACCTCGCCGCGCTCCACCGGGACGTCCTCGCCCCCGGCCCCGCCGGCCGCTTCGTGTACGGTCGGCTGCTCGCGTTCGACGGCGACGCGGTGTCGCTGCTCCCGACCCGGCTCGGCGCCAGCCCCGTCGCGCTGATCGCCCCGTGGCTCGCGGTCGCCGAACGGCTGGTCCGCAATCTGTGATTGGCCCGCCTGAACAGGAACCGGACGTCGTCCCCGCGCAGGCGGGGACCCATATCCGCCACGGCGGCGCTTCCTGCCCGAACCTCGGCGTCAATGGATTCCCGCCTGCGCGGGAATGACGAGCAGTTGACGAGCCATCAGTACCCAATTCCCCCCGCCCCCGACCTAAAGCGTCGTGACGCCTCCTCCTTCCCGTGTTAGCCCTGCGCCATGCCCCTATCGGCCACTGCCTCCGCCCGCGAAATCCTGACGAACCTTCACGACGTGATGGCGTCGCGAAGTCCGGCGCAGGCCAAGCTCAACTCGGTCGTCCGCATCATCGCCGAGGCGCTCGATAGCGAGGTCTGCTCGATCTACCTGCTGCGCGAGGGGCTGCTCGAACTCTTCGCCACGGTCGGCCTCGCGCAGGAGGCGGTCCACGTCACCAAATTCGCGCCGGGCGAAGGGCTGGTCGGCACCATCGTCGCCAATGTCGAGACGCTGAACCTCGCCGAGGCGGCGAGCCATCCCGACTTCGCCTATCGCCCGGAAACGGGGGAGGACAAATATCACAGCTTCGCCGGCGTCCCGGTCATCCGCCGCGAACGCGCCGTCGGCGTGCTGACCGTGCAGCATGCCGACCCGCGCCGCTATGCCGATATCGAGATCGAGGCGCTGCAGACCGTCGCGATGGTGCTGTCCGAACTCATCGCCAATGCCGACCTGATCGACGCGACCGCCGGTGCGTCGATCCGGCCGCAGGCGACCGGCGCGGTGCGGGTGCCAGGCTTCAAGCTGGTCGAGGGGATGGGCGCGGGCGTCGCCGTCTTTCACCAGCCGCGCATCGTCATCGAACATACCGTGGCGGAAGATACCGAGGCGGAGCGCCACCGCGTCTATGCCGCGTTCGACAAGATGCGCGACCAGATCGAACGCATGTCGAACCAGGCCGAATTCGGCGTCGGCGGCGAACATGACGAGGTGCTCGCGACCTACAAGATGTTCGCCTATGACGAGGGCTGGGCACGCCGCATCAACGAGGCGATCGACAGCGGCCTGACCGCCGAGGCGGCGATCGAACGCGTGCAGCAGCGCACCCGGATGCGGATGCGCGAGATCAAGGACCCGTTGCTCGCCGACCGGATGCACGATCTGGAGGACCTGTCCAACCGGTTGCTGCGCATCGTGTCGGGCCAGCTCGGCACCGCCGCGCAAATGGGCCTGCGACAGGATACTGTCCTGATCGCGCGCAACCTCGGCCCCGCCGAGCTGCTAGAATATGACCGCCGCCGGCTGAAAGGGGTCGTGCTGGAGGAAGGGTCGCTGACCGCGCACGTCGTCATCGTCGCCCGCGCGATGGGCGTGCCGGTATTGGGCCGCGTCCGCGACGTCCGCCGCCTGATCGCGGAGGGCGACCGGCTGCTGCTCAATTCGGTCGAGGATCTGCTGGTCATCCGCCCGACCCCGGCGATGGAGGAAGCGTTCGAGGCGAAGCTGGCGCTGACCCAGAAACGCCGCGCCACCTTCGCCGCGATGAAGGGCGAACCGCCCGTCACGCGCGACGGCCATCGCATCACGATGATGGTCAATGCGGGCCTGCGCGACGACGTCGCCGCGCTCGACCTGACCGGGGCCGACGGCATCGGCCTGTTCCGCACCGAATTCCAGTTCCTCGTCTCCGCCACCCTGCCGCAGCGCGAACGCCAGCAGCGGCTCTATCGCGACGTACTGGATGTCGCCGGCGACCGCCCGGTCGTGTTCCGCACCGTCGATATCGGCGGCGACAAGGCGCTGCCCTATCTCGACCATGCCGAGGGGCATGACGAGGAAAACCCGGCAATGGGCTGGCGCGCGCTCCGCCTCGCGCTCGGTCGCGAAGGGTTGATGAAGGCGCAGGCCCGCGCCCTGATCGAAGCGGCATCGGGCCGAACCCTGAACGTCATGTTCCCGATGGTGTCCGAACCCTGGGAATTCGAGGAAGCCCGCACCCTGTTCGAGGCGCAGCGCGAATGGCTGCGCGGTCGCGGCAAGTCGCTGCCGACCGACATCCGCTACGGCGCGATGCTGGAGGTGCCGGCGCTCGCCGACGTGCTCGATTTCCTGTGGCCACAGTTGGATTTCCTGTCGATCGGCACCAACGACCTCACGCAATTCCTGTTCGCCGCCGACCGCGCCGATCCGCGCCTCGCCATGCGCTACGACTGGCTGTCGCCTGCGATCCTGCGCTTCCTGCGCCGCGTTACGAAGGCCGCCCATGAAGCCGGCAAGCCGGTCGCGGTGTGCGGCGAAATGGGCGGACGTCCCCTCGAAGCGATGGCGCTGATCGCGCTCGGCATCGACCGCCTGTCGATCACCCCGGCGGCGGTCGGCCCGGTCAAGGCGATGATCCGCTCGCTCGACCGGCAGGCGGCGATGGCCGAGATCGACCGCCTGCTCGCCATCCCCACCCGCACCCTCCGCCCCGCCCTCGAAGAATGGGCCAGGACGAACGGCGTGGAACTCTCCTGAAACTTCTCCCCGCCTGCGGGGAGGAGTCATGCGCCAACAAATCCTCCCCGCTCGCGGGGAGGGGGACCATGCGCAGCATGGTGGAGGGGGGCGTCCGCATACGGCATGGCTGCATCGCGCGGCGAACCCCCTCCGCCAACTGCCCCCACCCGCATGACATACGATCCCCGCCCCAATTCCCCGACAACTCCCCGCTCCGGCGTTGACAGGCGCAGCCTGCTGGCCGAAACCCCTCCGCGACCGGGGGCTGGCAGCAGCGGGTAAGAAGGGTAGTGATGATGGACGGCGACGGCACCACGGGCACGCCACGCACGGCGGGCATGATGCTGCGCTCCGCACGCGAGGCGCAGGGCCTGACCCTGTCCGACATCGCGCAGCGCACCCGCATTCCGCTCCGCCACCTCGAAGCGGTCGAGGACGGCAAGTTTCAGGCGCTCCCGTCCAGCACCTATGCGATGGGGTTCGGGCGCGCCTATGCCCGCGCGGTGAACATCGACGAGACCGATGTCGCCCGCGCGCTGCGCGCCGAACTCGCCACCAATTATCAACGTCCCGAACCGCTGCAGGACCTTGAGCCGATCGACGTGCGCCGTGGCCCGTCGGGCGGGCTGGTCGCCGCCGCCGCCGCGATCGCCATCGTGCTGTTGCTGGTCGCCGGTGTGTTCTTCGGCACGTCGCTGTTCCGGCAGGACGAACCGGCAACCCCCGCCGCAACCGTCGCCGGCGATCTCGGCATGTTGCCCGAAGCCACCCCGACCGCGGCCCCCGGCGGTGCCAGCGTCCCCGTCGCCGCCCCGGCCAGCGGCGGACAGGTGACGCTCACCGCCACCGGCCCGGTCTGGGTCCGGATCTTCGACGATTCAGGCACGCTGGTGAACAAGGAGATGGCGGCGAACGAGCGTTACGACGTGCCCGCGACCGCCAAGAATCCGCAGATCCGTACCGGCCGCCCCGACCTGCTGACCGTCACGCTCAACGGATCGAACGTGCCGCCGCTCGGCACCGCCGAACGTGCGGTCACCGTCGGCATCAGCGCCGACGCGATCCGCGGCCGCACAACGCCCACGCCGACCCCCAGCCCGGCGGGTTAAGCGTGGCGACAGGCGACATGCGCCACAGTCTTCCCCGTTCCGCCTCGAAGGGCCTTTCCATGCGACCTCTCCTCGGCCTGCCGCTCGCTGCGCTCGGCCTGCTCCTCGCCCTGCCCGCCACCGCCCAGGATCAGGGCGCGCTCGACGGCCGCGTCAACAAGCTCGAGCGCGAGATGCGCGCCGTACAGCGCAAGGTGTTCCCCGGCGGTGCCCCCAATCAGGTCGAGCCGCAGATCACCGCCCCGACCCAGCCGACCGACATTCCCGGTTCCCCGTCGAGCGGCCCGCTCGCCACGCTGACCGCGCGGATCGACGCGCTCGAATCGCAGCAACAGTCGCTGACCGGCCAGCTCGAACAGGTGCAGTACAAGCAGCGCCAGCTCGAGGAATCCTTCGCCGCCTACAAGGCCGCGACCGACGCCCGGCTGAAGACCGCCGAGGCCGGCGCGCTGCCCCCCGCCACCCCCGGCGCGGTCGCCGCGGCGGGCGACACCAGCACCGACACGCCGCCGCCGCCCACGCGCGGTCCGGGCAATGGCGGCGGCACGCTCGGCACGCCTGCCGCCGCGCCCGCCGCCGACCCGGCCCGCGCCGCCCGCGTGAACGCGATCGAAAAACCCGCGACCGGCGACGCGGCCGAGGACGGCTACACCTATGGCTACCGCCTGTGGAACGCCAAACTCTATCCCGAAGCGATCGCCGCGCTCCGTCCGGTCGTCCAGCAATATCCCAAACACCGCCGCGCCAGCTTCGCCCAGAACCTGATCGGCCGCGCCTATCTCGACGACGGCAAGCCCAGCCTCGCCAGCCGCGAGTTCTACGAAAACTACAAAAACGCCCCCGACGGCGAACGCGCGCCCGACAGTCTATTCTATCTGGCTGATGCACTGACCAAGCTGAAGAAGACGAAGGAAGCTTGCGATGTCTATGGCGAGCTGACCGATGTCTATGGTGACAAGATGTCGGCGACGATGAAATCCGACATTGTGAAGGGTCGGACGGCGAACAAGTGTGTGTGACGCACGACTATACGCACGTCGTTTATGCTGAGTAGGGACTGGACTTGTCGAGGGCCCGGATCGAAGCACTGGTGCAGGTCCTTCGCTATCCTGTTTTTACAGGCTCGACCGCACCCCAGGACGAACGGCGGAGGGTTGCGCTTTGGCGGCGCTACCGAACCAAGCTTCCCGTCGTTGGTGGGATAGCTTGCCACAACATCCCCCGTTCAGTTCGAGCAGCTTCGAGCGAAGTCGAGAAGCGTCCGTCGAGAACCCGTTCGTTTGGGCCGCCGCCTTCTCGACTACAGTTCTCGACAAGCTCGAACCTCCGCTCGAAGCAAACGGATGGGGGGAAGCAGGTGAATGTGAAACCACCGAACACCAACCCACAATGACCCTCCCCCCCAAAGCCATCACCCGCTTCACCACCGACCTCACCGCGCTCGCGCCGGCACCAACGCCCGCCGCCCCGCTCGCGGTCGCCGTCTCCGGCGGCCCGGACTCGATGGCGATGCTGGCCCTCGCCACCGCCGCCTTCCCGAACGCGGTCATCGCCGCCACCGTCGACCACCGCCTGCGCCCCGCCGCCGCGCACGAAGCCGCGATGGTCGCCAAATGGTGCGCAACCCACCGCATCCCCCACGCCACCCTGTCCCCCGATCACCCCCCGACCGGGGCCAGTATCCAGGCACAGGCCCGCCACCTCCGCTACGCTCTCCTCGCCGGCTGGGCGCTCGCGGCAAAGGCCGGCGCGCTCGCCACCGCGCACCATGCCGACGATCAGGCCGAAACCTTCCTGATGCGCGCCGCGCGCGGTTCCGGCCCCGCCGGTCTCGCCGGCATCCGCCCCCGCTGGGACTTTCGCGCCGATCGATGGGCAGCAGCAGCCGCCCCAAGCCATACCCCGGCGAAGGCCGGAGCCCAGTTGGGGGACGTCACCGCATACCAGCACCACCTTCCCGACTGGACCCCGGCCTCCGCCGGGCTACGGCCGGATGGCAAGGCACCGGCCCTCCCCGTCATCCGCCCCCTTCTGAACTGGCGTCGAGCCGAACTACGCACCCTCGCCGCCGACCTACCCTTCGTCGACGACCCGTCGAACGTCGATCCGCGCTACGACCGCACCCATGCCCGCGCGCTGCTCGCCACCGGCCAGATCGACCCGCTCGCGCTCGCTGCCGCCGCCGCGCATTGTCGCGACGTCGATACGGCGCTGACCGACACCGTCGACTGGCTCTGGCGCACCCGGCGCACGGCCGACGACGCAGCGACCCGGATCGACGTCACCGACCTGCCGCGCGAACTACGCCGCCGCCTCGCCCGCCGCGCGATCGGCGACGTCCGCGCGACTCACGCCGTCACCGAAGGCCGCTGGTCCGACGCCGCCAATATCGAATCGCTGCTCGACGCGCTCGAGCCGGGAAAACCGGCGACCCAGGCCGGCATCCTGGTCGTGCCGAAGCGGCAAATCTGGCGGTTTTCTCCCGCTCCGCCGCGTCGTTCAGTCTGATCGACGTTGTTCCATTGTCATTAACCTTCGCTGGCCTATCTTGTGGTTACTGAGAGGTAACACGTCCGCATGAACGACAACGACAAGCAGAACGGCCCCGACAACAATGGCGGCGGCAATCCGTGGATGAAGAGCCTGTTGATCTGGGTCGGCATCCTCGTATCGCTGGCGATCTTCGTCCAGTTGTTCAACGGTCCCTCGACGCAGAATCAGGGGCAGGTGATCCCGTATTCGACCTTCCTGAACAAGGTCGACGAAGGGTCGGTCCGCGACGTCAACATCGCGACGACCACCATCACCGGCACCTACACCAATGACGACAAGTTCCGCACCAACGCGCTGAACGATCCCAACCTGATCGAACGGCTGCGCGCGAAGAACGTCGTCATGAACGCGCGCCCCGACGAAGGGCCGAATATTTGGCTGGTCATGTTGTACCAGTCGCTGCCGTTCCTGCTGTTCCTCGGCATCGCCTTCGTCGTCCTGCGCCAGATGCAGAAGGGCGGCGGCGGTGGCGGCGCGATGGGCTTCGGCAAATCGCGCGCCCGGATGCTGACGCAGAAGGAAGGCAAGGTCACCTTCGACGATGTCGCCGGCATCGACGAAGCACGCGCCGAGCTGACCGAAATCGTCGACTTCCTCAAGGACCCGACCAAGTTCGCACGGTTGGGCGGCAAGATTCCGAAGGGCGCATTGCTGGTCGGCTCGCCCGGCACCGGCAAGACGCTGCTCGCCCGCGCCATCGCGGGGGAGGCCGGCGTGCCGTTCTTCACCATTTCGGGTTCGGACTTCGTCGAGATGTTCGTCGGCGTCGGTGCCAGCCGCGTCCGCGATATGTTCGAACAGGCCAAGAAATCGGCCCCGTGCATCGTCTTCATCGACGAAATCGACGCGGTCGGCCGTCATCGCGGCGCAGGTCTCGGCAACGGCAATGACGAACGCGAGCAGACGCTGAACCAGCTGCTGGTCGAAATGGACGGGTTCGAGGCGAACGAAGGCATCATCATCGTCGCCGCGACCAACCGTCCCGACGTGCTCGATCCCGCGCTGCTGCGGCCGGGCCGCTTCGATCGTCAGGTCGTCGTCCCCCGCCCCGATATCGAGGGCCGGATCAAGATCCTGCAGGTCCATATGAAGAAGGTGCCGCTGGCCCCCGACGTCGATCCGCGCGTCATCGCGCGCGGTACGCCGGGCTTCTCGGGTGCCGACCTCGCCAACCTCGTCAACGAAGCGGCGCTGACCGCGGCGCGCAAGGGCAAGCGCCTCGTCGCGAACCAGGAGTTCGAGGAAGCGAAGGACAAGGTCATGATGGGTGCCGAACGGCGCTCGATGGTCATGACCGACGACGAAAAGCGGATGACCGCCTATCACGAGGCCGGCCATGCCATCGTCTCGCTCCACGAACCGGCGTCGGACCCGATCCACAAGGCGACGATCATCCCACGCGGTCGTGCGCTGGGCATGGTGATGCGCCTGCCGGAACGCGATTCGTACAGCTATCATCGTGACAAGATGTACGCGAACCTGTCGGTCGCGATGGGTGGCCGCATCGCCGAGGAAATCATCTTCGGCTATGACAAGGTGTCGTCGGGCGCGTCGGGCGACATTCAGCAGGCGACGTCGCTCGCCCGTGACATGGTCACCCGCTGGGGCATGTCCGATGCGGTGGGTCCGGTCGAATATGGCGAACCGCAGGGCGAAAGCTTCCTCGGCTATTCGTCGTCGGCCCCGGCGCGGATGTCGAACAAGACCGCCGAACTGATCGACAGCGAGATCAAGCGTATCGTCGAAGGCGGTCTGGACCGCGCCCGCAAGCTGCTGACCGACCATGTCGATCAGCTGCACCTGCTGGCCGGCGCGCTACTCGAATTCGAAACCCTGTCGGGCGACGAGATCAAGCGCCTGATCGCGGGCGAGGATATCGGCCGCGACGAAGGCACGCCGTCCACCCCGCTGGCCGCCGGTGGCACCTCGATCCCAAAGACCCGCCGCCCCCGCGGCCCCTTCGGATCGCCAACGCCGCAGGGCGCATAACCTCGGTCCGGTGGTGGAGCCGTCGCTCCGCCACCGGATGCACCGCGTCGCACGAACGGCGTGCGAGTGTGACCTTTGTGACCTTTGGCGCGGATATGCCGATCGGGATGTTGACTTCCCCGACGGTCCGCCGAACGATGTGACATCATCGCATCGCCGCCCGGCGACACGGTCAGGAGTCCTCGTTCCCATGCGTATCCGCCCGCTTCTCCTTGCCTGCACCCTTGCCCTTGGCGCGTCGTCGCTCGCGGCGCAGACCGCCGCCCCCGGCCCCGACATCTGGCCGGCCAAGGGCGACATCCCGGCGAACTTCGTGCCGCCGACCGACAAATATGACTATGTGAAGCGCGAAGTGATGGTCCCGATGCGCGACGGGGTGAAGCTGCACACGGTCATCATGATCCCGAAGGGTGCGGTGAACGCCCCGATCCTGCTGACCCGCACCCCCTATAATGCGTCGGGCCGCGTCGCCCGCGCCGACAGCACCAGCTATGTCGCGACGCTGCCGCAGGGCGACGAGGTCTTTACCCGCGCCGGATATATCCGTGTGTTCCAGGACATTCGCGGCAAATACGGGTCGGAGGGCGAGTATGTCGTGACCCGCCCGGTCCGCGGCCCGCTCAACCCAACCGATGTCGATCACGTCACCGATGCCTATGATACGATCGACTGGCTGGTGAACAAGGCGAACCTGCCCGAAAGCAACGGCCGTGTCGGCATGCTCGGTTCGTCCTACGAAGGCTTCACCGTCGTCATGGCGCTGCTCGCCCCGCATCCCGCGCTCAAGGTCACCGCGCCCGAAAGCCCGATGATCGACGGCTGGATGGGCGACGACTGGTTCCATTACGGCGCGTTCCGCCTCGCCAATATCGGCTGGATCGGCAGCCAGACCGGCTATAAGGGCGCCGGTGCCGCCCCGCCGTCCACGACCTATGACGATTACGACCAGTTCCGGAACGTCGGCTCGGCGAACGACTGGGCCAAGGCGTCGGGCTATGCCCAGCTCCCTTTCTGGCAGCGTTTCGTCGCGCACCCGTCCTACGACGCCTATTGGCAGGGCCAGGCGCTCGACAAGCTGCTCGCCGCCAACCCCTCCAACGTGCCGACCATGTGGGAACAGGGGCTATGGGATCAGGAGGATATGTACGGCGCGATCACCGCATGGGAGGCGCTGAAGGCCAAGGGCAAGGGCGGCAACAATTTTCTGGTGATGGGCCCATGGCGGCACAGCGGTGCCAATTACGACGGCTCGACGCTGGGCGACCTGAAGTTCAACGGCGATACCGCGCTGCAATGGCGGGAAAAGTATCTGTTCCCGTTCTTCGATCAGTATCTGCGCGACGGCCGCCCCGCCTTCACCCCGCCACAGGCGCTGATCTACAATACCGGTGAGAACCACTGGGACGAGCTGCCCGACTGGCCGCTCGCCTGCGAGAAGGGCTGCGCCGCGCCGCTCAAGCCGATCTATCTGGGCGGCGACGGTGATCTCGGCTTCGCACCTGCCAAGCCCGGCGGCGATAGCTATGTCTCCGACCCCGCCAAGCCGGTTCCGCACCTGTCGCGCCCGGTCAATTTCGACGATGGCCGGTGGAAGGCGTGGCTGGTCAGCGACCAGCGCCATGCCGATGGCCGCACCGACGTCATGACCTACCAGACCCCGGTCCTGACCCAACCGGTCAAGGTGTCGGGCGCGCCGATCGCCGACATCTTCGCCAAAACGACCGGCACCGACGGCGATTTCGTGGTGAAGGTCATCGACGTCTATCCCGACGTCGTGCCGGGCGAACCGGCAATGGGCGGCTATCAGCTACCGATCAGCCTCGATATTTTCCGCGGCCGCTATCGCAACGACATGGCCAAACCGTCGGCGATCCCGGCGAACAGGACGCAACGCTATCGCTTCCGCCTGCCGACGGTGAACCATGTGTTCCAGCCGGGCCACCGCATCATGGTACAGGTGCAATCGTCGCTGTTCCCGCTCTACGATCGCAACCCGCAAACCTATGTCCCGAACATTTTCACCGCCCCCAAGGACGCGTACAAGAAGGCGACGGTCACGATCGAACGGGGTGGTGCCAGCCCAAGCGCGGTGTGGCTGCCGGTGGTGCCGGCGAAGTAAAGTCAGTCGCCCGAACCATACACGTCACCCCAGCGCAGGCTGGGGTCTCTCGGTGATAGCATATAGCAGGAACCGCGTGAGACCCCAGCCTTCGCTGGGGTGACGTTGTCGGTATGGGTGTCGGAACCCTACCCGTGATCGCGCCCGAAATCCTCGCGGGCGTCGTCCTGCCCCTGCTCGACGATCGACCGGCGGATCGCGCGGGTCCGGGTGAACAGGTCGAACAGCTCGTCGCCCTTGTCCCACCGGATCGCTCGTTGCAGCGCCGACAGGTCCTCCGAAAAACGCTGGAGCATCGCCAGCACCGCGTCCTTGTTGGCAAGGAACACGTCGCGCCACATCGTCGGGTCCGACGCGGCGATGCGGGTGAAATCGCGAAACCCCCCGGCCGAATATTTGATGACCTCGCTCTGCGTCACCGTTTCGAGGTCGGATGCGGTACCGACGATGGTATAGGCGATCAGGTGCGGCAAATGGCTGGTCACCGCCAGCACCAGATCGTGATGCGCCGCGTCCATCGTGTCGATCTCGGCACCCAGCCGCCGCCAGAACTCGGCGACCCGCTCCACCGCTATCGGATCGGCATCGGCCGCCGGGGTCAGGATGCACCACCGCCCCCGAAACAGCGTCGCGAAGCCCGCATCCGGCCCGCTGCGCTCGGTCCCCGCCACCGGATGCGCCGGGACGACCGTCACGCCCGGCAACACCTCGGCAAAGGCGGCGGCCACCCCGGCCTTGCTCGATCCGACGTCGCTGACGATCGCGCCTGCCGGCAGGTCGTCGGCGATCTCGGCGGCGACCGCACCGATTGCCCCCACCGGCACGCACAGGATGACCAGATCGGCATCGATCACCGCCGCCCCGGCATGATCGGTGCAGTCGTCGACGATCCCCAGCGCCCGCACCTGCTCACGCGCTTGCGGAGAGGCATCATGCCCGGTTAGCCGCACCGTCGGCATTTCCGCACGCACCGCCCGCGCGATCGACGATCCGATCAGCCCCAGCCCGATGATGGCGACGCGGGAAAAGGGCAGCATCAGCCGCCCACGATCTCGCGCAGGGCGGCGGCGACGCCGCGCACCTCCGCCTCGGTCCCGATCGAGATGCGCAGGCCATTGGCCAGCCCCTGTCCGGGCAGCCAGCGAACGATGAAGCCCCGGTCCATCAACGCCTGATACGCATCGCCCGCGCCGACCGGCCCGTCGAACAGCACCAGCACGAAATTGGCCTTGGACGGTACCGCGCGCAGGCCTGCATTGCCCATCGCCGCGATCTCGCCCTCGAACCACGTCCGCCACTGGCGGTTATGTTCGCGGCTCGCCTCGACGAACCCCTTGTCGCGGATCGCGGCGATCGCCGCCTGCTGCCCGGCGGTGGTCACGTTGAACGGCGCACGGATGCGGTGCATCGCATCGATCGCCTCTGCTGAACCATAGCCCCATCCGATCCGTTCAGCGGCAAGGCCATGGATCTTCGAAAAGGTCCGCGTGACCAGCACGTTCGGCTGCGTCCTCGCCAGTTCCAGCCCGTGATCGTCCTCGGCCGCGTCGAGATATTCGGCATAGGCCTGATCGAGGACCAGCAGCACGTGCGGCGGCAGGCCCGCATGCAGCCGGGCGATTTCCGACCGGGGGGAAAAGGTGCCGGTCGGGTTGTTGGGATTGGCCACGAACACCACGCGGGTCCGATCGGTCACGCAGGCGAGGATCGCGTCGACATCGGTCGCATGGTCCCTGTCGGGTGCGATCACCGGCGTCGCACCGACCCGCCGCGCCGCGATCTCATAGACCGCAAAGCCGTAGCGGACGAAGATCACCTCGTCGCCCTGACCCGCATAGGCCCCGGCCGCCAGATGCAGCACCTCGTCCGACCCGGTGCCATAGATGATCCGGGCCAGGTCCAGCCCATGCGCCTGCCCGATCGCCGCGCGCAGATCGGCCGCCCCGGCATCGGGATAGCGTTCGAGACTGCGGTCGGCGGTGGCAAAGGCCGCGCGGGCATGCGGCGAGGTGCCGAGCGGGTTTTCGTTCGACGACAATTTCGCCACCTGCCGCCCGTCGTCGGTCTTCGACCGGCCGGGGACATAAGGAGCGATGTCGAGAATCCAGGGCTTGGGAGCAGGCGCGTTCATGGTGCGGCACTGGCAAATGCCGCCGCCGAACGCAAGGCATCGGTCATGGGGAGCGGGCGCTCCTGCCCCCTTACCGCGATCCCGCCGCCTACAGTCCCGACGCGAAGCTCAGTTCGAGTTCCTTCGCATTCGCCGGAACGTCCAGCGCCGCGCTGTTGAAACTCAGGCTGCCGCTCGGTCCGATCGCCCGCGTCTGCGGCTTGATCGTCCAGCTATAGACGCTGCGATCCTGATCGTCCTTCAGCACCGCGCGAATATCGGGAATCCGCTGGCGGCTGCCGGTTTCGTTGATGATCTTGCCCGAAACCGCGAACAATTCGTTGCCGCTCGACAACAGCCGCCGTTCGGGCGTGTTGATGGCGAATTTCAGCGCCGCATCGGCATTGGTCGCGATCGGCAGGCCCAGTTGCTCGGCGATGCCCGGCGTGCCGGTGTACAGGATCGCCCCCGTCGCGGCGAGCATCGCGACGCCGGCGGCTACCGCGATCGCGGTGCGACGGCGCGCGGGATTGCGGCGCGGTACGAACGGCGGCTGATGGGCAAAGGCGCTGACCGTCTCGCCCCGCTCGGCGCGTTCGGCATCGGGGTCGATATAGCGCCGTGCCGGTTCGGCGGTGCGCGCCCGCAACGGCCGCGCCACATCGGCGGCATAGGCGGATTCGGCGAAGACCGGTGCCGCCGGGGCATAGTCGCCGACCGGGGCGGCACGCGGCATGTCGGGCACGGCATCGGCGACCACCGGCTGCGGCACGCGCACCGGCTCGGCTGGCGGCGGCGTCTCACGCGGACCGTGGCCCAGATCGACCATCGCCGGCGGCTGGAACCAGCTATGCCGGCATCCCGCGCAACGAACCGTGCGCCCCGCGGGTCCGATCGCCGAATCGGCGACCAGATAGCGCATATGGCATTGCGTACATTCGAGGATCATCGCGTCCCCTGCCCCCTGCATGAGCCGCGCCGCGCCACCGCTGATGCGGGGCGAACCGGGCGCGCCTTGAAATCAAGCGTTGAATCTACGTCCCCGACGCCATCCGGGCAAGGCGCGATGTTGCCCGGCTTGAGACAAACGCCCCCATGTGCGATTGGCAGGGTCGACCGGCGGAATCCAAGGGCGCACGTGGCCAGTATCGTTCAGTTCGAGAATGTCGGCCTTCGCTATGGTCACGGGCCGGAAACGCTGAGCGACCTCAGCTTCACGCTTAGCGAGGGTACGTTCCACTTCCTGCTCGGCGCATCGGGCGCGGGCAAGACCTCGTTGTTGCGCCTGCTCTATCTGGCGCAGCGGCCCAGCCGCGGCGTCATCCGGCTGTTCGGCGAGGATATGGTGCTGTCGCCGCGCGAACGGCTGCCGGGGTTCCGGCGGCGGATCGGGGTGGTGTTTCAGGATTTCCGGCTGGTCCCGCATCTCTCCGCCCGCGACAATATCGCGCTCCCCTTGCGCGTCGCCGGCATGCCCGAGGACGAACTGGCCGGGCCGGTTGCCGAGATGCTGGCATGGGTCGGGCTGACCGATCGTGCCGATGCCCGCCCGCCGACGCTGTCGGGCGGGGAGCAACAGCGGGTCGCCATCGCCCGTGCCGTCATCACCCGACCGGAAATCCTTATCGCCGACGAACCGACCGGCAACGTCGATCCGATCATGGCCGAACGCTTGCTCAAGCTGTTCGCCTCGCTCAATCGCCTCGGCACCACCGTCGTCATGGCGACCCACGACCATCACCTGCTCCACCGCGTCCCCGATGCGCTGGTGATGCAGCTGGACGCCGGACGGCTGCTCGCCGCCACGGACGCGGCATGATCGGGCGCGCGGCCGTGCAACCGCTGCTCGACGACCGACAGGGGCGGCGGGCGATGGTGTGGATCATGGCGATCATGATCTTCCTGACGACGCTCAGCGCCGCGCTCGGCCTGTCGACGCGAGGGGCCGGGCGCGCGCTCGACCGGCAACTGGCGGCACGGCTGACGGTCCAGGTGATCGAGGGCGACGCCGCCCGCCGCGACGCGGTCACCGCCGCGCTGCTCGGCCGGTTGCGCCGTTCCGCCGACGTCGCCCGCGCGAACGAGGTTGACCGTGCCCGCCTCGCCGAACTGCTCGAACCCTGGCTGGGCGAGGCGGGGCTGGACGCCGACCTGCCGATGCCGGCGATGGTCGATGTCGATCTGCGCAGCGGCGACGATGCCACCGTCGCCCGGGTCGACGCGCTGGCGAAGGCGGTTGGCGACGGCATCCGCGTCGATCGCCATGCGACGTGGCTGGCCCCGGTGCGCGCTTTCGTCGCGGCGCTCGGCTGGACCGCGCTCGGGCTGGTGATGGTGATGGCGAGCGCCACGGCGGCGGTCGTCCTGTTGGTGGCCCGTGCGGGGCTTGATACGCACCGCGGAACGATCGACATCCTGCACATGCTGGGTTCGACCGACCTTCAGATCGCGCGCCTGTTCCAGCGGCGCATCGGGCAGGATACGCTGACCGGCGGGCTGATCGGCGCGCTGGCCGGCGAGCTGCTGGTGGCGTTGCTGGGACAACGGATGGCGACGCTCGATTCGCAGCTGGCCGACGGCGTTTCGCTGCGGCCGCTCGACTGGCTGGTCATCGCCGTCCTGCCCGTCGCCTTCACCCTGCTTGCGATGTTCGCCGCGCGGATCGCGGTACTGCGGCGGCTGGCGCGGGTGTTGTGATGGGCCGGCTCTTCTCGGTCGCGCTGCTGCTCTATGCGCTCGGCTTCGCGCTGTTCGCGGTGACCCTGCCGCAGCCCGGCCCGCTGCAACAGCGGACCGATGGCGTCGTCGTGCCGACCGGCGGGTCGGGCCGGATCGAACGCGGGCTGGCGGTGCTGGCGGCGGGTCAGGCGCCGCGGATGCTCATCACCGGCGTCGACCCCGATGTCCGCCCGCGCGAACTGGCCGCGGCGATCGATGCGCCGCGCGCGTTGTTCCGCTGCTGCGTCGATCTGGGCAAGGAAGCGGTCGACACCCGCTCCAATGCCGACGAGACCGCCGAGTGGGTCCGCCGCAACCGCTATCGCTCGATCCGGCTGGTGACGTCGAACTGGCATATGGCGCGCGCGACGATGGAGTTGCGCCATGCGCTGGGCAATTCGGTCGAGATCGTGCGCGATCCGGTGACCGGTCATCCGGGCTTCGCGCTGCTGTTCGGCGAATATAACAAATATCTGGTGCGGGGCGTGGTGATGCGGCTGGGAATCGATCTGTGATCGCGTGGATCCGCACCTGGGTGTTCCGCATCCTGTTCTACGCCGCTTCGGGGCCGATCGTGCTGAGCGCGCCGGTCTCGGCATGGTTCGGGCAGCGCGCGATGCACGTCCACGCCCATGTCTGGATCGCCACCCACCGCTTCCTCGCCCGCTGGATATTGGGCGTGCGCGTCCGGGTAGAGGGGGCGCGCCCGCCCGGCACCTATCTGTTCGCGGTCAAGCATCAGGCGATGTTCGAAACGCTGGAGATGGCGCAGCGGATCGACGGCCCGCTGATCGTCATGAAGCGCGAGCTGATCGACATGCCCTTCTGGGGCCGTACCGCGCGTGCCTATGGCGCGATCGGCGTGGACCGCGATGCGTCGTCCAAGGCGCTGCGCCAGATGCTGAAGGAAGCCGCCGTCGCGCGGAAGCAGAACCGTTCGGTCCTGATCTTTCCCGAAGGCACGCGGGTCCCCGTCGGCGAAGCCCCGCCGCTCCGCTCGGGCTTTGCCGGGCTGTACAAGGCGCTGAACATGGCCGTCGTCCCGGTCGCACTCGACAGCGGCCACTGCATGCGACGCCCCGGCCCCAATCGACCGGGCGTCATCACGATCCGCTTCCTCGATCCGATCCCCCCCGGCCTTCCGCGCGAGGAGATCGAGGCGCGGGTCCATGCCGCCATCAACGCGCTGGAGCCGGCGGCGGGGGGCGTCGCGGCGGGGTGATCGGTTACCGTTCGCAGAAACCGATCACCGATCGGCGAGCCTATCGACTGGTTGCCGCAGTACCGTCCTTGAACTCGACCCGCACGGCAACGAATGGTGCCGTGCCCCGGTTCTTGACGGCATGCAGGCCCTCGGGTGCCCCGCGCACTGTCTGGCCGACGGTGAGGGCGTGTGCATCGAAGCGCTGGGTCTCGACGGGGCGACCGTCGACCAGCTTGTATTCGATATAGGTGATCGGCTGGGGCCGTTCGAAATACATGATACTTGGCCAACGGTGATCGTGCACCGGTTCCGTCGCGCCCGGCATCACTTCGACCCGCAACACACGCACCTTGTCATCCTCGAACAGAATGCGATGGCTCTTGGGGGCAGCAGCCACCGCATCGAAACCGGGGGTCTGCGCCGCCGCCACGGTCGCCGCGAACGGCGTGAGCGCCAAAAGCAACGTTCGCATCGAACCTCCTGTCATCACCGTTTACCGGTAGCCAAGGTACCCGACTTTCGGCCGCCATGCGAATGCCGGCCAGTAGCAAACGTGCCGGTCGATGCAAAAACATGCGTCAACCGTCACCGACCATCTGCCTTTCACGCCGCCGCCTTCGCCACCTTCCGATACGCATGCAGCAACGGCTCGGTATAACCATTGGGCTGCGCCAGTCCCTCGAACACCAGCGCCCGCGCCGCCGCCAGCGCGACGCCGCCCGCCAGCGGCCGATAGGCCGGATCGCCGGCATTCTGCGCGTCGACCTTGACCGCCATCCGGTCGAACGCCGCATCGACGTCCGCCGCCGAACACACCCCGTGCAACAGCCAGTTGGCGATATGCTGCGATGAAATGCGCAGCGTCGCGCGGTCCTCCATCAATCCGACGTCGTGGATATCGGGCACTTTCGAACAGCCAATCCCCTGATCGATCCAGCGCACGACATAGCCGAGGATGCCCTGCGCATTATTGTCGAGCTCCCGCGCAACCTCGTCCGCATCCCAGTTCCGCCCCACCGCGAGCGGCAAGGTCAGCAACCGCGTCAGCGGTACGACCGGTTCGGCCGCCCGTGCCGCCTGTCGCTGCGCAACATCGACCGCATGATAGTGCAGCACGTGCAGCGTCGCGGCGGTCGGCGACGGTACCCATGCGGTGCTGGCCCCGCTCATCGGATGCGCGATCTTCTGGTACAGCATATCGGCCATCCGGTCGGGCGCGGCCCACATCCCCTTGCCGATCTGCGCCCGCCCGCCAAGGCCGCAGGCAAGCCCGGTCCGGACGTTGCGATCCTCATAGGCCGCGATCCAGTCGGCCCCCTTCATCTCGCCCTTCGGGATCATCGGCCCGGCATGCATCGCGCTGTGCAGTTCGTCGCCGGTGCGGTCGAGGAAACCGGTATTGATGAACACGATCCGGTGGCGAACGGCATGGATGCACGCCGCCAGATTGGCGGAGGTGCGCCGTTCCTCGTCCATCACCCCGACCTTGATCGTATGGCGTGGCAGCGTCAGCAGGTCCTCGACCGCGTCGAACAACCGGTCGGTGAACGCGACCTCTTCCGGCCCGTGCTGCTTGGGTTTGACGATATAGATCGATCCGGCCCGGCTATTGGAGCGCGCACCGTTCAGGTCGTGCAGCGCGATCAGGCTGGTGACGATCGCATCGACGATGCCTTCGGGTGCCTCGCCGCCATCGGCCAGCAGCAGCGCGGGCGTCGTCATCAAATGCCCGACATTGCGCACGAACAGCAGCGACCGTCCCGGCAGGGTAAGTTCGCCGCCATCCATCCTGACATAGCGGCGATCGGCGGCGAGGGTGCGGGTGACCGTCCGTCCGCTTTTGGCAAAGCTGGCCGACAGATCGCCGCGCATCAGCCCCAGCCAATTGGCATAGGCGGCAACCTTGTCCTCGGCATCGACCGCCGCGACCGAATCCTCCAGATCGCATATCGTGGTCAGCGCCGATTCGAGCAGGATATCGGCCAGCCCCGCCGGATCGGTGCGCCCGATCGCATGGTCGCGATCGATGACCAGTTCGATGTGCAGCCCATGATGGCGCAGCAGCAGGTTGTCGCCCGCCCGACCGACCAGTTGCACGGGGTCGGCCAGTCGCGGCGCGTCGCCGGTCCAGTCGCGCCAGCTCGCCCCGGCCAGCGGCACCGTTTCGTCCAGAAACGCCTTCGCACGGTCGATCACCGCCTGCCCGCGCGCCGCGTCATAGCCGCCCGGTTCCGGCGTACCGGGGATCGCATCGGTGCCGTACAGCGCGTCGTAGAGGCTGCCCCAGCGCGCATTGGCGGCGTTCAGCAGGAACCGCGCATTCAGGATCGGCACGACCAGCTGCGGTCCGGCCAGCGTCGCGATCTCCGCGTCGACGCCGGTCGGGTCGACCTCGAACGGCGCAGGCTCGTCGACCAGATAGCCGATCGAACGCAGGAACGCCGCCTGTTCGGCCGGATCGATCGCTTGGCCCGCGCGATCGACGAACCATGCATCGAGCTGCGCCTGCAACGCATCGCGCCGGGCGAGCAGCGCGCGATTTTCGGGGGCGAAGCGCGCAAGGATCGCCGCCGACCCTGCCCAGAAGGAGTCGGCCGGGATACCGGTGCCGGGCAACGCCCGTGCTTCGATGAACTCGGCCAGTTCGGCGGCGACCGATAGTCCGGCGCGATCGACATAGGCTTGCAGCACGGCATCCTCCCCGCACGTCGTACCGGCAAATCCCGGAAGGACGGTTGTTGTGCGACGAAGTGCTACCACCTCGCTTTTCGCATCGGTAGCGATCATAATCGCAGGACAGTCATTCCATGGAGGAACGAATGACGCTCGACCCCGACCATGCGCTCTTCGTCGCGATCCTCGACAGCGGCAGCATCGCCGCGACCGCACGGGCCAGCGGCACATCGCCGGCGATGGTCTCGAAACGGCTGGCCCGGCTGGAGGCGCGGCTCGGGGTGCGATTGATCGAGCGAACGACCCGGCGGCTGCACCCGACCCCGGTCGGTACGCAACTCCATGCCGACCTGAAGCAGATTCTCGCCGCGCTTGCCGCAGCGGAGGCGCGGGTGACCGGTGCCGCTTCCGCTCCTGCCGGCCCGCTCCGCATCGCCGCACCGACCTCGTTCGCACGGCTGCACATCGCGCCCCATCTCGGCGACTTCCTGCGTCTCTATCCGGCGGTCGCCCTCGAACTGACGTTGTCGGACGGCTATGTCGATCTGGCCGCCGGCCGGATCGACTGTGCGATCCGCATCACCGCCGACCCGCCTGCCGGCTATGTCGCGCGGCGGTTGGCGGGCAACCGGCGGGTGGTGTGCGCCAGTCCCGCCTATCTGGCCGCGCACGGCGTGCCGACCAGCCCCGCCGCGCTGGCCGGCCACCGCCTGCTCGCGGCGGAGGGGCAATTGCCGTGGACGCTGCTGCGACCCGCCCGGCGCGCCGTGGTCGAGGGTGTGTCGCACGTTCGCACCGATTCGAGTGAGATCGTCCGTGAACTGGCACTGGCCGGGGTCGGTATCGCGCTGCGATCGCTATGGGATGTCGGCAAGGCGCTGGCCGATGGTCGGCTGGTCCGCGTCCTGCCCGAATGGGAGGGGGCCCATGACCTTGCCATCCACGCGCTGCACGCTGCCCAGCCGCGCCCGGCGGTCAGCGCCTTTATCGATTTCCTCGCCGATCGCCTGTCGCCGCCACCATGGGAGCCGCTTGACACATCGGTCGGTTAGGATCAGTTTCGTATCAATTGATACGAATTAGGAGGATGCCGCCGTGGAGCATATGGACGTCAACCCGATGGGTCTCGACGGTTTCGAATTCTGCGAATTCACTGCCCCCGATCTCGACCGCATGGCCGCCCAGCTCGAACAATTCGGCTTCGTCGCCGCATCGAAGCATCGCAGCCGCGACGTCGTGCGCTACAAGCAGGGCCGGATCAACCTACTGCTCAACCGTATTCCGAACGGCCATGCTGCGGACTTTGCTGCGCAGCATGGACCGTCGGCATCGGGGATGGCGTTCCGCGTCGCCGATGCGAAAGCCGCGTTCGAAGCCGCCGTCGCGCGCGGTGCGACGCCCGCCGATCCGGCGCTAGGCGTGCTCGGCGAAGGCTATGCGTTGCAGGGCATCGGCGGATCGATGCTGTATCTGGTCGACCGGCACGGCGCGGCCGGATCGCTGTACGACGACTGGGACGCGATTCCCGGCGCTGCCGAGGCGGAGGCCGCCAACAATGTCGGTCTCGACCTGCTTGACCATCTGACCCACAATGTGAAGCGCGGGCAGATGCGAACCTGGTCGACCTTCTACAACCAGATCTTCGGGTTCGAAGAACAGAAATATTTCGACATCAAGGGCAAGGCGACCGGCCTGTTCAGCCAGGCGATGATCGCGCCGGACAAGGCGATCCGCATCCCGCTGAACGAAAGCCAGGACGACAAGAGCCAGATCGAGGAATTCATCCGCGACTATAATGGCGAAGGCATCCAGCACCTCGCCTTCACCACCGCCGACATCTTCGACACCGTCGAAAAGCTGCGCGCGCGCGGCGTGAAGTTGCAGGACACGATCGAGACCTATTACGAACTGGTCGACAAGCGCGTACCCGGCCACGGCGAGGATCTCGAACGCCTGCGCCGCAACCGCATCCTGATCGACGGCAATGTCGGCGAGGAAGGGTTGCTGCTGCAGATCTTCACCGAACCGATGTTCGGGCCGATCTTCTTCGAAATCATTCAGCGCAAGGGCAATGAAGGGTTCGGCAACGGCAATTTTCAGGCGTTGTACGAAAGCATCGAGCTCGATCAGATCCGGCGGGGCGTCATTACGGTCGATGCTTGAGGCATCGGCCGGATGCGGGCACGCAGGTGCCCGGCCCCGCCCGGCCAGCGCAGCGGAGCCGGGCCATAAGGCGCGGCTTTGCCGCGACTGACGGCCCGGCGGGCAACGATCAAGCTCCTCCCCGTACCAGGGAGGATTGATGAGGTGATCATGACCTACCACCCCGGTTTCGCCAACCACATCGCCACCGAAGCCGTCGCGGATGCGCTGCCGATCGGTCGCAACAGCCCGCAGCATGTCCCGTTCGGCCTGTATGCTGAACAACTCTCCGGCACCGCCTTCACCGCGCCGCGCGGCGAGAACCGGCGTTCGTGGCTCTATCGCCTGCGCCCGACCGCCAATCACGGCGCGTTCGTGCCGTACACCGGCGCAACGACCGTCGAGACCGCACCGATCGCCGGTCCACCGCCCAGCCCCAACCGCATGCGCTGGGACCCGTTGCCCTTGCCGACCGAACCGACCGACTGGGTCGACGGTCTCGTGACCTATGGCGCGACCGGCGACGTCGCGGCGCAGAGCGGCGTCGGCATCCACCTCTATGCCGCGAACCAGGACATGGCGCGCGCCTTCTTCTCGGCTGATGGCGAATTGCTGATCGTGCCGCAGCAGGGTCGGCTGGCGATCGACACCGAACTCGGCCGGATCGATATCGCCCCGCTCCAGATCGCCCTGATCCCGCGCGGCGTCCGCTTCCGCGTGTCGCTACCCGATGGCGCGGCGCGCGGCTATGTCTGCGAGAATTACGGCAGCCTGTTCCGCCTGCCCGATCTCGGACCGATCGGCGCCAACGGCCTCGCCAACCCCCGCGATTTCGAGACGCCATCGGCATGGTATGAGGATCGCGACACCCCCTGCGAAGTGATCCAGAAGTTTCAGGGCGGCCTGTGGACCACCACCCTCGACCACAGCCCGTTCGACGTGGTCGCGTGGCACGGCAATCTCGGGCCGTGCCGCTATGACCTGACCCGCTTCAACACGATCAACACCGTCAGTTTCGACCATCCCGATCCGTCGATCTTCACCGTGCTGACCGCGCCCAGCGACACACCCGGCACTGCCAATTGCGACTTCGTGATCTTTCCGCCGCGCTGGATGGTCGCCGAAGACACGTTCCGCCCGCCCTGGTTCCACCGCAACGTCATGAGCGAGTTCATGGGACTCATCACCGGTGCCTATGACGCGAAGGAAGGCGGCTTCGCCCCCGGCGGCGCGTCGCTGCACAACCAGATGAACGGCCACGGCCCCGATCAGGCCAGCTATGACAAGGCCGTCGCCGCCGAGCTTAAACCGCACAAGATCACCGACACCATGGCCTTCATGTTCGAAACCCGCCACGTCGTGAAGCCGAGTCGCTGGGCGATGGCATCGCCGACCATGCAACTCGACTATGACGATGTCTGGACCGGTTTCGCCAAGGCACGCCTGCCCGGATGATCGACACCCGCGTCTTCGCCACCCCGGCCGGGGTGACGCTTGGAGCCTTGACCGACATCGCCGACGGTCGCGCACGCAATTACGTGCTGCAACTGCGCGCCGGGCGCTTCCACGGCTTCGTCGTGCGGCGCGGCGATGCGGTGGTCGGCTATGTCGACCGCTGCCCGCATATGGGCCTGCCCCTCGCCCAGACGCTCGACGCCTATCTGACGCCCGACGGCAGCGCGATCACCTGTAGCTGGCACGCCGCGCTGTTCGCGATCGACGATGGCAGGTGCCTCGGCGGCCCCTGCCCCGGCCAGTCGTTGACGCCATGGCCGGTGACGCTCGCCGACGGCGCGATCGTCACCGCCTGATTACGCCGCCACCGCCTCGGGCAATTCGGTCAGCGTCGATCCCTGCCCCAGCTGCGCGCCATGCGTGGCCAGCCACGCATCCGCCGTCGCCCGGCCTAGTTCGCGCAACGCCTCCAGCTGCGACCGGCGCGTATCGCTCTTGCCGGTCGGTCCCCGCTCGGACAGTGCCGGCGCGGCCTCCATCAGGTGCAGGTTGGTCTGCGCCAGTGCCGTGAAAGTATCGTCGATCGGCGGCGCGCGCCGCGCGATCGTCTGCACCTCGGTCAACGCCTTCAGGTCGCGCAACAGGCAGGCGTTGAACCCGATATCGCTCATCCGGCCCATCACCTCGACCAGCGTGTCGGGCGTCTCGTGGGTGGCGAACGGCGTGATCTGCACGATCAGCATGTCGGTCTGTCCATGCCCGTTGAAGATCAGCGGCTCCAGCGCCGGATTGGCCGAAAAGCCGCCATCCCAATAGGGTTCGCCGTCGATCGTCACCGGCCCGAACAGATCGGGCAGGCAGGCCGACGCCATCAGTGCACCGAGCGTGATCTCGTCATTCCGGAACAGCCGCGCCGCCCCGGTCGCGACCCGCGTCGCGGCGATCGACAACGGGATCGCGTCGGGCGACGTCAGCAGCGAGAGGTCGAGGCTGTCGCCGACTACCCGCCGCAGCGCCCGCATGTCCCGCAATCCCGGCGACAGCGGCGCGATATAGCGGCTGAACAGTTTACTGAATTCCAGCGACCGGCGGAGGAACGGTTCGAACGCCGGCATCATCCAGAAATCGGTATCGAACGCCTGCAACGGCGAGTTGCGCGAAACGCTGTCCCACAACCGCGCCAGCGCGTCCTTCGCCCCCTGCCGCCCGCCGCTGGCATAGCCGGTGACTAGCGCCGCACCGTTCAGCGCCCCGGCCGACGCGCCGCTTACCGCGACGATCGGCCAGTCTTCTTCGAGCAGCCGGTCGAGCACCCCCCAGCCATAGGCACCATGCGCGCCACCCCCTTGCAACGCGAGCGCCAGACGCGGCGATTGGGCGGGTGCGGTCATGGCGGTCTCCGGATAAATCGATTCCATGCTGCAACGCAATAATGCCCATTCGTATCCGATCGGCCCGTCATTGCCGGCCATGGCCCGTCTCACCCCGACACAGGCGACCGTACCGATTCCCGCCCCCTGCCGTACGCCCGCGCAGGCGGGGGGCCGGGGCGACGGCGGACACCGGCACTGACCGCCAGCAGGCGTACGCCCGCGCAGGCGGGGGGCCGGGGTCCTGAGCGCAAGCCGTTGTTATCCTTGGTGCCGCCCCTCGCCGGCGCGGGGGTACGGCGCGTTTCCGGCCAGGCCTGCGACGTTCGCAGCGGTCTGACACCACGGACACGGAAACCTTCGCGACAGGATTTCTACCGGCCCCGCGGACCTTGCCGCCGGTCTCGCCGGTTATCGGCGGACCATTGCGACGAAAGGACCATCATGCTCGAACATGTTCCGGGGTGGCTGGGCGCCTTGCTGCACAATGTCCGCGCGGGCGCGTCGAAGCTGACGATCGTCGATCCGGCGCTGGGCAGCTTCGCCAGCCTCGACCTCGCCAGCCTCGCCTTTGCCGACGGACAGCGGCTGCCCGAACGCTTCACCGCCGACGGCGAAGGGGTCTCACCGCCGCTGCACTGGCGCGGCGTTCCTCCGGAAGCGACGTCGCTGGCGCTGATCGTCGAGGACCCCGACGCCCCCTCGACCCAGCCGCTGGTCCACGCGATCCTGTGGGGCATACCCGCTGCCGACGGGCAGGTCGCCGAAGGTGCGATCCGCCCCGATGGCGACGGCGATGCCGCGCACGGCGATGTCGGCCGCAACAGCTATCTGCGCGAAGGCTGGCTGCCGCCCGATCCCCCGACCGGGCACGGCGAACATCGCTACGCTTTCCAGCTGTTCGCGCTGAAGGACGCGCCGCAGCTCGACCCCAATCCGGGTCGCGGCGCGGTGATGGAAGCGATGGCCGGCCGCGTCCTCGCCGCCGGCGTCCTCACCGGCATCTATTCGCGCGGCGAACCGGCGGAAATAGGTCCGGTCGGAGGCGTAGTGCCGGCCTAAAATCCTCCCCGGCACGGGGAGGGGGACGAGCCGCAGGCTGGTGGAGGGGGGTCTCCGCAAACGGAACGCCAGTGGAAATCCCCCTCCACCACCGCTTCGCGGCGGTCCCCCTCCCCGTGCCGGGGAGGAGCTACATCGTCAAACCGAAAACCGCTCGCGCAATTCCATCATCGCCAGCGCCGCCTTGGCCGCCTCGCCGCCCTTGTCCTTCTCGTCCCGCTTCGCCCGCGTCAGCGCCTGCGCCTCGTTCTCGACGGTCAGGATGCCGTTGCCGACCGGCACGCCTTCGAGACTCAGGTTCATGATCCCGCGCGCGCTCTCGTTCGACACGACCTCGAAATGATAGGTCTCGCCGCGGATGATGACGCCCAGCGCGACGAACGCGTCATAGACTTCCGCCGCATCGGCGATCGCGATCGCACCGGGTACTTCCAGCGCGCCGGGTACGGTCACCGTCTCGTGTTCGTGCCCCGCCGCCTCGATCGCCGCCCGCGCACCTTCGAGCAGCAGGTCGTTCAGATGGTCGTAAAACCGCGCCTCGACGATCAGTATCTTGGCCATATCAATTCTCCGTGATCGGCCGTTCGCCGACGATTTTCAGCCCATAGCCGTCGAGCCCCACCAGCGTGTGATGGGTGTTGGTCAGCACCACCATGTCCTCGACGCCCAGTTCGTTCAGGATCATCGCGCCGACGCCATAGTCGCGCAGTTCCTCCATGTCGGGCACCGGCGCGCCGCTGCGAGCATGGATCGCCAGCGTCAGCCCGTCGGGCCGCGGGCGGTTGATGACGACGACGACGCCCGCGCCCTCCTCGCCGATGATCCGCATCGACTGGCGCAGCAGCCCGCCGCGCTCGCCGCCTTCACCGAACAGGTCGGCGAACGGCGACAGCGCGTGCATCCGCACCAGCGTCGGCTTGCTCGGATCGATCAGCCCCTTGACCAGCGCGACCTGCTCGCTGCCGGTCGCCTTGTTCCAGAAGGTCATGGCGCGCCATTCGCCGCCCCATTCGCTTTCGAACACCGTGTCCGCGCGCTTTTCGACCAGATGGTCGTGGCGACGGCGATACGCGATCAGGTCGCGGATCGTCCCGATCTTCAGGCCGTGCAGCTGCGCGAAGCCGATCAGGTCGTCCATCCGCGCCATCGTCCCGTCCTCGTTCATGATCTCGCAGATCACGCCCGAGGGATTGAGGCCGGCCAAACGCGACACGTCGACCGCCGCCTCGGTATGGCCGGCACGCACCAGCACCCCGCCTTCGCGTGCGACCAGCGGGAACACATGGCCCGGCGTCACGATCTCCGACGCTTCCTTCGACGCATCGATCGCGACGGCGATCGTCCGTGCGCGGTCGGCGGCCGAAATGCCGGTCGTCACCCCCTCGCGCGCCTCGATCGAGACGGTGAAGGCGGTTTCGTGCCGCGTGCCGTTGTTGCGCGCCATCAGGTCGAGGCCGAGTTGCTCGACCCGCGACTTGGTCATCGCAAGGCAGATCAGCCCGCGCCCGTGCCGCGCCATGAAATTGACCGCATCGGGCGTCGCCATCTGCGCCGGGATGACCAGATCGCCCTCATTCTCGCGATCCTCGTCATCGACCAGGATGAACATCCGCCCGTTACGGGCTTCGTCGATGATCTCTTCGGGGGAGGACAGGAAAGCGTGGCGGAGACCCGCCAGTTCAGCGTTGGCCACGGACTTGTTCCATTCGCATCAGATAACGGGCGAGCACGTCGATCTCGATATTGACCGACTGCCCTTCGGCGAGGTCCCCGAGCGTCGTGACCGACTGGGTATGGGGGATCAGGTTGACGGTGAAGCGGGTGCCGGTCGCGTCGTCGGCCACGTCGTTGACGGTCAGCGAAACGCCGTCGATCGTCACCGATCCCTTGGTCGCGACGAACGGGCTGAGCGCGCGATCGATCGCGAAAGTCACCCGCGTCGAATCCTTGTCGGCGCTCCGGTCGACGACCGTGCCGACGCCGTCGACATGGCCGGTAACGATATGCCCGCCCAGTTCGTCGCCCAGCTTCAGCGCGCGTTCGAGGTTCAGCGGGCGTCCCGCGATCCATTGGTCGGCGGTGCGCGACACCGTCTCGCCCGACACGTCGACCGCGAACCAGCCCGGCCCCTTTTCGACCACGGTCAGGCACACGCCCGAACACGCGATCGACGCGCCCATATCGATGGTGGCGGTGTCATAGGCGCAACCGATGCGGACGCGCAGGTCGCCCGGCCCGTCGATCGATTCGATGCGCCCTACGTCGCTGACTATTCCGGTGAACACGCTTCGCTCCTTCTCGCGGATCGATCGACACATCGCCCTTCGTCATCCCCGCGCAGGCGGGAATCCATACACGCTGCCGACGGGAAAGTGCCGAAACGTCAGCGGCTATGGATTCCCGCCTGCGCGGGAATGACGATGGGGCCAGCCTATGGCTCGATCCTGACGCGCTCGTAGACTTCCAACCGGTCGCTGCCAAGCATCCGGGCGTCGTGCAGTCGCCAGCGGCCATGCGCCGCCGCCAGATCGGTCAGGGCGATATCGGGCAGCGTCCGGCCATGGCCGATCAGGATCGGGGCGCGGTACAGCAGCAACCGGTCGACCGCATCGGCGCGCAGGAACGCCGCCGCCGTCGCCGCACCGCCCTCGACCAGCACATGGTCGCCCGGCAGGTCGGACAGCGCCTCGACCCCCGGCAGCATCGTGAACCCGTCCATCGCCTCGCAATCGGCCGACAACACCACCCGCTGCGGACTGCGCGCGTTCAGCCCCGGCAGGCGCACGTCCAGCTTCGGCCGGTCGATCTCGGCGGTGCCCCGCCCGACCAGGATCGCTTCGTGGCGGCTGCGCTCCAGATGGCCGTGCGCGCGTGCCTGCGGTCCGGTGATCCACTGGCTCTGGCCATCGGCCCGCGACACCGCGCCGTCCAGCGACAGCGCCAGCTTCAGCGTGACGAACGGCCGCCCCAGCGCGCGCCGGGTCAGGAACCCCGCCATCGCCCGCGCCGCATCCCCGGCACAAACGCCGCTGACGACCGCGATCCCCGCCGCCTGCAACCGCGCGATCCCCAGCCCGTCGGTCCGCGGATCAGGATCGCGCAGGCCGATCACCACCCGCGCCACGCCGTGCCCGATCAGCAGGTCCGAACAGGCCGGCCCGCGCACCGACGCATGCGCGCACGGCTCCAGCGTGACATAGGCGGTCGCGCCCCGCGCGGCGTCGCCCGCCTGCGCCAGCGCCACCGCCTCGGCATGCGGCCGCCCGCCCGCCCGCGTCCAGCCGCGCCCGACCACCCGGCCGTCCGCCACGACGATGCAACCGACATTGGGATTGGGCGCGGTGGCCCCACGCGTCCGCGCCGACAGCGTCAGCGCCGCGCCCATCCAGCGCGCATCCTCGACCGGGTCGGTCAGATGCCCCAGCTTTTGAGCTTGTCGTCGATCTTCTTCCACTCGGCCTGCCGCTTGGCGCGTTCGCGCTCGAACTCGGCGTTCGCCGCGTCCTGCTTGGCCTGGTCGATCTTCTGCTGCGCGATGATCTCCGCATCGGTGCGGTTCGCGGGCCAGCTTTCGACATAGATGATGTTCGGCCGGTACACGCGTTCGAAATAGGAATCGTGCACGAAGCCCCATCCGATCAACAGCACGATGCAGATCGACGCCAGCAGGAACCACCATTCATGCTTCTCGCGCGTCCGCGCGAACCCGATAAAGTCCCGCACGGCATGAACCGGCGAAAAGAGATGGCGCAATTTCATCGCCGCCAGAGATAGGCGCACCCGCCGCCCACCGCCAGCCCCCTGCGCGGTCGGAAGACCTTACCGCCCGGGGACAGGTCGATGGAGGCCGCTGACACGGGAGACGCCGGGGCGATCGCAACCCCTCCGCGCCTCCGCGTGAACCACCTTCTTCCTCTACCGGCGAAGCATCGGCAAACGCTCAGCCATCCTGCATCGTGAAGCGCACCGTCATCTCGCGCCAGCTTTCGACCGCCACCCCGTCGCGGGTCGCGGGACGGAAGCGCCATTTCGACAGCGCGCGCTTCTTCGTGGCTTCGAAGAACGCGTCGCTGGTGGCGCGCACCGGCTCGATCGCGCGCACCCGCCCGTCGCCGCCGACCAGCACGCGGACGACCACCACGCCGTCACGGCCGATATTGCGTTCGAATGCGGGATAATCGGGCTGGAAATCGGCGCGATAGCGCGGATCGACGCTGGCCGACACCAGCACCGGCAGCGGCGTGGCGACCGTCACCGGCCCGCCTGTTCCGGCCCCACTTGGCGTCGTCGGCAGCGATAGCGGCGTCGGCGGAGCCGGCGGAATGACCTCGGTGCTTTCGATCGTCGGGCCGGTCACCGGATAGGGCGCGGGCGGCACGACGGGCAGCGGCACGGGGGCGGGATCGTCGATGACCCACTCGACCGGCTTTACCTCGTCCGGGATCGGCGGCGGTGGCGGATCGATCGGGATGGCGGTGGCCTCGAACGGATGGTCGACCGGCCCGCGCAGGACCGTCGTCGCCGTCATCATCGCCAGCGCCAGCAAGCCGCCGTTGATCGCAATCGCAATACCCAAGCCCACCGGGCTCAGGCCACGTTGTCCCTCATATGCCATGCCACCGTCCCTTCGATTCGTATCTCCTGCCGTCCACTCGGCCCGTGCGATGAGATACCCTCACGAAGGATCTGTAAAGCTGACGTGCGCGTCAGCGGCGCAGCCGATCGACCGCGCGCGCCCGCCCGATCAGCGGCAGCAGCGTCGCCATGTCCGGCCCATGATCAATACCCGTCAGCGCGCGGCGCAACGGCAGGAACAACGCCTTGCCCTTGCGCCCGGTCTCGGTCTTCAGCGCGGCGGTCAGCTGGCCCCATGGATCGGTCCAGTCCAGCCCCGCCGCGACCTCGGCCGCCCGGTCCAGAAACGCGCGATCCTCCGGCGCGACCGGCACCGGGTCGACCGGCCCGGTGACCACCCGCCACCAATCGCCCGCCTCGTCGACTCGCGCGATATTGCCGCGCACTGCGTCCCACGCCGCCGCATCCATTCCCTCTGGCAACGCGCCCTCGACCCGTTCGAACGGCAGCTGATGCACGATCCGCGCATTCACCTGCGCCAGCTCGCCCTCGTCGAACCGCGCCGGCGCACGCCCGAACCGGCCGAAATCGAACGCCGCGATCAACGGTGCCGGATCGATCACCGCCTCTACGGGATCGCTGGTCCCCAGCCGTGCGAGCAGCGCCACCACCGCCTCCGGCTCAATACCCTGCTCCCGGAAATGCTCGACGCCCAGCGACCCCAGCCGCTTCGACAGCTTGCCCTCGTTCCCGACCAGCAACGCCTCATGGGCAAACGCCGGCGGCACTGCCCCCATCGCGGAGAACATCTGCATTTGCGTGGCCGTATTGGAGACATGATCCTCGCCACGCACGACATGGGTCACGCCCATATCGGCATCGTCGATCACCGACGGCAACAGATACAGCCACGACCCGTCGGCCCGCCGCACCACCGGATCGGACAGCAGCGCCCCGTCGAACGTCTGCGGCCCCCGCACCATGTCGTCCCACGCGATCGGCTCGGCTTCCAGCCGGAACCGCCAGTGCGGTCGCCGCCCCTCATCCTCCAGCCGCGCCCGATCCGCGTCGGTCAGTTTCAGCGCGGCGCGATCATAGACCGGCGGCAGCCCCCGCCCCGCCAAAATCTTGCGCCGCAAATCCAGCTCTTCGGGCGTCTCATAGGCAGGATAGATGCGCCCGGTCGCGACCATGTCGGCGAACACCGCCTCATACCGGTCGAACCGCGCCGACTGCCGTTCCTCGCCATCGGGCACCAGCCCCAGCCACGCCAGATCGCGCCGGATCGCCTCGACGAACCGCTCCTCGCTGCGCGCGCCATCGGTGTCGTCGATCCGCAGCAGGAACCGCCCGCCCCGCTGCTTCGCGAACATCCAGTTGTGGAGCGCGGTGCGCAGATTGCCGATATGCAGAAAGCCGGTCGGGCTGGGAGCGAAACGGGTCACGGTCATGCCCGCCGTTTAGGGAGCGGGCGTGGCCGCGGCAACCGCATCAGCGGCGCGGCAGCCCTGCATCGGTCAGTATCGCCTCCACCTGCGCCAACTGGCCCGCATCGAACGCACGCCGCGGGATGAAATAGGCGAGCAGGTCGTTGCCATAGAGCAGCAACACCTCGCGCCCGAGATGCCAATGGAGCAACTCGCCCCATGGCAGCGCGATATCCGCCCGGACGCTCTGCTGGCGGAACCCGGTCGCATCGAATATCGTGCGATGCTCGTGATGTAGCGTTTTTTGCTGCACGAACAGCCGTCGCGACCGGCGCGGCAGCAGCAGGCGATTGACGCCGATACATGCCGCCAGTCCGACCGCACCGCTCGCAGCGCCTCCGACGGCGATCACCAGCGCCACCAACGGCGGATCCCCCGTCGTCAGCAGCAGAAGGAATATGCCCAGCACCACGACGCCTAGCAACAGCGCTGTCCGCCCGAAGAACCGGCGTGATCGCAACTGTCGCGCGAACATCGCCTTCTGTACCGCGACATAATCCTCGGCCGTCGGCGTGAACGTCACTTCGACCATCGCTCATCCCTTCGCGTCACATGGCTTTCACAATTCGTCCGCGGCCTCTATGGCGCACCCATCTTTTCATCGATACGGGCGCACCCATGAAGCTGCTGGCGGGCAATTCCAACCTTCCCCTGTCGACCGCGATCGCGGACTATCTGGAGATTCCGCTGACCACGGCCAGCGTGCGCCGCTTCGCCGACGAGGAAATCTTCGTCGAGGTGCTGGAGAATGTGCGTGGCGAGGACGTGTTCGTTGTCCAGTCGACCAGCTATCCGGTCAACGACAACCTCATGGAAATGCTCATCATGATCGACGCGCTGAAACGCGCGTCGGCGCGTCGCATCACCGCCGTCCTCCCCTATTTCGGCTATGCGCGGCAGGACCGGAAGCCCGGCCCCCGCACCCCGATCTCGGCGAAGCTGGTCGCGAACATCATTACCGAAGCCGGTGCCGACCGCGTGCTGTGCGTCGACCTGCACGCCGGACAGATTCAGGGCTTCTTCGATATCCCGACCGACAATCTCTATGCCGCGCCGGTGATGTCGGAGGATATCAAGACCCGCTTTGGCGAGCATAACCTGATGGTCGTGTCGCCCGACGTCGGCGGCGTGGTCCGCGCGCGCAGCCTCGCCAAGCGCCTCCACAACGCCCCCCTCGCCATCGTCGACAAGCGTCGCGAGCGGGCCGGCGAATCGGAGGTCATGAACATCATCGGCGATGTCGAGGGCCGTTTCTGCGTCCTGATCGACGATATCGTCGATTCGGCCGGCACGCTGTGCAACGCCGCCGCCGCCCTCAAACAGGCGGGCGCGGTCGGCGTCGTCGCCTATTGCACCCACGGCGTCCTGTCGGGCGGTGCGGTGGCGCGGGTCGAGGCGTCGGCGCTCGAGGAACTGGTCATCACCGATTCGATCGGCAACCACGACGTGATCGCACAGGGCAAGAAGATCCGCCACCTGACCATCGCGCCGCTGCTCGCCGAAGCGATCCGGCGCATCGCGGATGAATCGTCGGTATCGAGCCTGTTCGACTGAGGCGTTTCGCTCCGGGCGCGCCTTGTCAGCCGGTCGTGATGCTCTAGCATGGCGGCATCATCCTTTGGGGGAAGGAACCAGGTCATGCATGCCAGTCAGATCGCAACCGGGGCACCGACATGGGTCTATGCCCTGCTGGCGGGCCTCGTGTTCCTCGGCGTGCGGCGGTTGCGGACGCGCGAGGTGCCGGTCGCGGTCGCGCTGCTTCCGTCCATCGCCTTCCTGTTGTGGAGCGTGATCGGGGTCGCGGCCTTCGCCCATCAGGTCGGGATCCTGCCTGCACTGGCGGCCTGGGCAGGCGGTGCTGCGCTGGGGGCGGCAAGCGGTGCGTTCCTGCCCGATCCGCGCGGGCAGCGGTTGCCGGGCGGGCGGGTCCGCCAGCCGGGGTCGCCGTTGCCGCTGATCCTCTATCTCGGCGTATTCGTCGTCCGCTTCGCCTGCGGCGCATGGGCGGCGGTCGTTCCGGCGCAGGCGGTGCTCGCCACCGCGATCGGCATCGCGGCGGGGGCGGCGGTGATGGCACGGCTGCTGGTGGGCGTCGCGCGTTGGCGCACGGTTTCAACCCTGCCCGCCTGAATGCGCTGTGCGCATTTTTGCGGTGCCGGCCCGCTCCCCCACCCCACCACCCATGCAGGTATAATGACCTGGGTGGTGGGATGGGGGAGCGGGCTGGCACCGCCGGCAAAACTCGCTCTACCGCGAGTTTTCAAACAGCCTCTGGGCGGTCACATCACCCCATCCCATACCAACTTCACCCCCACCGCGATCATCAGCACATAAATCGCGGTATAGAACCGCTTCGCCGACACCCGCCGCACCAGCCACACCCCGGCAATGGTCGCCGCGATCGCCACCGGCAACAGCACCGCCGACGTCGCCAGATTCGCCGCCGTGAACTGCCCCAGCGCCAGATAGGCCGGCACCTTCAGCCAATTGACCGCGCCGAAGAACAGCGCGGTCGTGCCCACCAGCACGTCGCGGGGAAGCTGACGCGGCAACACCCATAGCTGGAACGGCGGCTGCCCGGCATGGGCGATCTGGCTGGTGAACCCCGATGCCACGCCGAACGTCGTGCCGACCCAGCCCGGCGACTGCCGCGCGACCGGCATCCCGCTGCGTTCGGTCCATAGCCGCCACAGCCCGAACGCGATCGAAATCCCCCCGACCACCGCCAGCACCGCCGAAGGTTGCACCGCGCTCGCAAAGCCATAGCCCAGCAGGATGCCGATCCCCGCGCCCGGCAGCATCCATGCGATCACCTGCCAGTCGATCGTCCGCCGGAACGCCCAGATGCCGACGACGTCCTGCACGATCAGGATCGGCAACAGGATTGCCGCCGCGCGCACCGGATCGACCGCCAGTGCCAGCATCGGCAGCGACAATGCCCCCATCCCCGAAAAGCCGCCCTTGGCCAGCCCCAGCATCAGCACCGCCGGCACCGCCAGCGCATAGAAGAACGGATCGTCGATCATGCGGTCAGTCGCGCCGCTCGCCCAGCTTCTGCGCGATGCGGAACAGCGCCAGCACTCCGACCGCCATCACCGCGACCAGCGCCAGCACCGCATAGGTCAGCACCTCCAGCCAGCGCGCAACGGCGCGGGTGGCATCGGCCTGCCGGGCGATCGCGATGCTCTGCGGCGTTTCGACCCGCGGCGCGCCGGTGGTGAACGGGGCCGGCGGCAGCGGCGGCATCGGCACGCCGGTGCGCGGATCGACCCGCTGCACGTCGCCGGTGTCAACTTCCGCGCCGGGACGCGACGTTCCGCCATCGGTCGACATGGTCGCGACCGCGCCGACCATCGCCAGCGTGGCAAAGATCGCCAGCGCCCATGACAGCGCCCGGGCCTGCCAGCCTTCCGGCGTCATCGGTGGTCGCCCCGCTCGCAGAACGGCGCGGTCGCCACGCGGACCCGCCGACGCATCGGTGGGCGATCCGCGGGACAGGCGACCCGTGCCGCGAACCCCGCCATGACGGCCATGACGGCCATGGGCGCGACGACGATCGGGATGGCGATTGCCCAGTGCATCCAGCGGCTATAGCGGCTCGGCGATGACATTGCGACGCCTTCCCGTCCCGTTCCTCCTGACCCTCGCACTCGCCGGCTGCGCCGTGCCCGAGGCGCGGTTGCGTAGCGGGTTGCAGGGTGCGGGACTGTCGCGGTCGCTGTTGGCCTGCATGGCGCGGCACATGGTCGACCGGCTCGGCCTCGCCCGATTGTTGCGGCTGTCCGACCTGCCCGCCGCGCGCGACGCCGACGACCTGCCGGCGTTTCTGCGGCGGGTGCGGGCGCTCGGCGATCCCGAAATCCTTGCGGTAACCGGCAGTTCGGCGGCGCTCTGCGTGACCGGTCTCCGATAAAGCACCTGCGACGCAATTGCATTAAGCCAGTTTACCACTGGATTCGGCGGTCGGCATGTGCTTTAGGCGTGGCAACTTTGCCAACTTACCAGACACCCACCCGAGAGGCGGAAGGCGAATCCATGAACATTCACGAATATCAGGCCAAGGAACTGCTCGCGAAGTTCGGCGTGCCCGTGCCCGCCGGCTTCTCGGCGATGACCGTCGACGAAGCCGTCGAAGCCGCCGGCAAGCTCCCCGGGCCGCTCTATGTCGTCAAGTCGCAGATCCACGCCGGTGGCCGTGGCAAGGGCAAGTTTGTCGAACTCGGCCCGGATGCCAAGGGGGGCGTCCGCCTCGCCTGGAACCTCGACGAAGTACGCGCGCACGCGACCGACATGCTCGGCAACACGCTGGTCACGATCCAGACCGGCGACGCGGGCAAGCAGGTCAACCGCCTGTACGTGACCGACGGCGCGAACATCGCCAAGGAATTCTACCTCGCGCTGCTCGTCAACCGCGCCACCGGCCGCGTGTCGATGGTCGCCAGCACCGAAGGCGGCATGGATATCGAAGCGGTCGCCCATGACACGCCCGAGAAGATCCATTCGATCGACATCGATTCCGCGACCGGCTTCATGCCGCACCATGGCCGCGCCATCGCCGCCGCGCTCGAACTGAAGGGCGACCTCGCCAAGCAGGCCGCCAGCGTCGCGTCGAAGCTGTACGACGCGTTCCTCGGCACCGATGCCGAGCAGATCGAAATCAACCCGCTCGCCGTCACCGAGGAAGGCCAGCTGGTCGTGCTCGATGCCAAGGTCGCCTTCGACGGCAACGCCATGTTCCGTCACAAGGACCTGATGGAACTGCGCGACACCACCGAAGAAGACGCGATGGAGCTGGAGGCGTCGAAGTACGACCTCGCCTACATCAAGCTCGACGGCGATATCGGCTGCATGGTCAACGGTGCCGGCCTTGCCATGGCGACGATGGACATCATCAAGCTGAACGGCATGTTCCCGGCCAACTTCCTCGACGTCGGCGGCGGCGCGAACAAGGAAAAGGTCACCGCCGCGTTCAAGATCATTCTCGCCGATCCGGCGGTGAAGGGCATCCTCGTCAACATTTTCGGCGGGATCATGAAGTGCGACATCATCGCGGAGGGCATCGTCGCTGCCGCGAAGGAAGTGAACCTGTCGGTGCCGCTGGTCGTTCGTCTCGAAGGGACGAACGTGCAGGCCGGCAAGGACATCCTCGCCAATTCGGGTCTGGCGATCGTGCCGGCCAACGATCTGGGCGATGCCGCCAAGAAGATCGTCGCGGAAGTGCAGAAGGCCGCCTGATCCATGGCGGTCCGGCGCGCACCCGGCGACACGCGACTGGCATGGTCGTTTGCCAAGGGGACAGCGGCCGGTGCCTTGGTCGTGATGGTTCTGGTCCGGCTGCTGTAAGTGCTGGACCCGGCGGAAATGGGGTCCGGGCGGAAACGTCCGGGCCCTTTTTCGTTGGGGAGGCAAGGTGATTCGGTCTAGGGTCGCCGCCTGCCGCTACGGCGTCCCGGCGTTTCCATACCGGACTTGCGAAACCCACGCAAAACCGCCACAGAAACGCGCGATGCCACCGCGCAAGACGTTTTGAGAGGGAGTGCCCATGAAGGTGCTGGTGCCGGTCAAGCGTGTGCTTGATTACAATGTGAAGCCCCGTGTGAAAGCCGACGGAAGCGGGGTCGACCTCGCCAACGTCAAGATGAGCATGAACCCGTTCGACGAGATCGCGGTCGAGGAAGCGATCCGGTGCAAGGAAAAGGGCGTGGCGACCGAGATCGTCGTCGTCTCGATCGGCGAGGAAAAGGCGAAGGACACGCTGCGCACCGCGTTGGCGATGGGCGCCGACCGTGCGATCCATGTCGTCACCGACGCGAAGGTCGAGCCGCTGGTCGTCGCCAAGCTGCTGAAGGCGATCGTGGACGAGGAACAGCCCGGCCTGGTGATCCTCGGCAAGCAGGCGATCGACGACGACAACAACCAGACCGGCCAGATGCTGGCGGCGCTGACCGGCTACCCGCAGGGCACCTTCGCCAGCAAGGTCGAGGTGTCGGGCGAGACGGTCAACGTCACGCGTGAGGTCGATGGCGGGCTGGAGACGGTCGCGCTCAACCTGCCGGCGATCGTCACCACCGACCTGCGCCTGAACGAGCCGCGCTATGCGTCGCTGCCCAACATCATGAAGGCAAAGTCGAAGCCGCTTGCGGCCAAGACGGCGGCGGATTTCGGCGTCGATGTCAGCCCGCGCCTGACCATGGTGAAGGTCGAGGAGCCGTCGAAGCGGCAGGCCGGGGTCAAGGTCGCCGATGTCGACGAACTGGTCGGCAAGTTGAAGACGCTGGGAGTGGTCGCATGAAGACGCTGGTTTGGGTCGAACATGACGGACAGGTGGTGAAGGACGCGACCTATGCCGCCGTCACCGCCGCCGCCAAGCTGGGCGAGGTCGAGGCACTGGTCGCAGGGCAAGGCGTCGATGCCGTCGCACAGGCCGCTGCGCAGATCGCCGGCGTCGCCCGGGTGCTGGTCGCCGACGACGCCGCCTTTGCCCACAATCTTGCCGAGAATGTCGCACCGCTGGTCGTCGACCTGATGGGCAGCCACGATGCGTTCGTCGCGACCGCGACGACGACGGGCAAGAACATCGCGCCGCGTGTCGCCGCGCTGCTCGACGTGATGCAGATCAGCGAAATCCTGTCGGTCGAGGGGCCGGACAGCTTCACCCGCCCGATCTACGCCGGCAACGCGATCGCGACGGTGAAGACCAGCGATCCCAAGCTGGTGCTGACGGTACGCGGCACGGCGTTCGACAAGGCGGAAGCGACCGGCGGATCGGCCATCGTCGAGGCGGTTACCTCGACCGGTGACAAGGGCGTGTCCAAATTCGTCGGTGCGGAAATCGCCGCGTCGGAACGACCCGAACTGACCAGCGCCAAGATCATCGTCTCCGGCGGTCGCGCGCTGGGATCGGAAGAGCAATTCCATGCGCTGATCGATCCGCTCGCCGACAAGCTCAACGCCGCCGTCGGCGCATCGCGTGCGGCGGTCGATGCCGGCTATGCGCCCAACGACTATCAGGTCGGCCAGACCGGCAAGATCGTCGCGCCGGAAGTCTATATCGCGGTCGGCATTTCGGGCGCGATCCAGCATCTGGCGGGGATGAAGGATTCGAAGGTCATCGTCGCGATCAACAAGGACGAGGACGCACCGATCTTTCAGGTCGCCGATGTCGGGCTGGTCGGGGATCTTTTCACGCTGGTGCCGGAGCTGACTGCCAAGCTTTGAGCGAAGCAGCGCAAGCTGCTGAACGGTGCGCAAGGGGCAAAGCCCCAAGCGCACAAAGCGACGGCCGGCCGGCGTCGCCATCGCAACGACCGACGACGCGGGATTCACTCCCGCGTCGGCCCTTTGTCGAGCAAACCCGTCCAGTCGAGCACTGCGCCCAGAGGTCGTCGTGGAACCGATGGCCCCTGCAACGAACGAGCCCCCGATCCTCCAGGCACGGGGAGGGGGACCATGCATAGCATGGCGGAGGGGGCTGTCCGCCAACGGGACGGAAGCGTTCCGCGCCCGCCCCCTCCACCAGCTACGCTGGTCCCCCTCCCCGTGCCGGGGAGGAATTACAGCCCGATCGCACCATCAACCCCTTACTTCGCTGCCGCCACCGGCAACGGCAACGGCACCGCCGGATCGAGCGGGATCGCGATCCGCTTGGCCCGCTCCTTCTTAGACGGCCTGCCCTTCACGCCGCGCACGACATCGCCGATCAGCTTACCGAAACTCGTCGCCTCGCCGGGTTCTTCGCAGCAACTGTTCGGATCGATCAGCTTGCCGACCGCGCGGATGAGGAAGGTGCCCCCGCCAAAAATATCGACCCCGGTCGTACATCCTTCCGACAGCGTCGCGCACGGACTGGACGTCGCCGCCATCGCCCCGCGCCCATCGGCATAGGGATTGGACGGCAGCGGCCGGTCGGGCGGCGTGCGTTCGGATGGCAGCGGAAGCCGCGGCGTCTGCACCCCCTTGCCGCAGACGAGGATTTCGTCGTCCTGCGAATTGCGCCGTGCCGACGCACACGGATCGACGAGGATCGAAATTCGCTCGGGCGGCGCGTCGATCGGGACGGCGGGGGTCGCGGCCTGTCCGGCAAGCAACAGCAACAGGGGAACCATCGGCGCATCTCCCTTCGGCCATGCACGCAGCCTATGACCTGCCGCTGCTGTAGCACTTGTCTCGCGCCTGCGCGACGCGGTAGCTTGGCCCCCGATGCTGCTTCCCCTGCTCCTGCTCGCTGCGCAGGCTCCTGCGCCGACCGCCGCCGACATCGCGCGCGCCGAACGCGTGCTGGCGCGCACGCCGATCATCGACGGGCATAACGACCTGCCTTGGGGAATTCGCGACGGGCATCACGCCGCGGTCGAGACGGTCGACCTGAGTGCCGATACCAGCCGCATTGAACCACCGCTCCAGACCGACCTGCCACGCCTCGCCAGGGGGCATGTCGGCGGACAATTCTGGTCGGTATGGATTCCGGTGACGACCACCGGTCCGCAGGCGGTCGAAATGACGATCGAACAGATTGACATCGTCCGCCGCATGATCGCCGCCAATCCGACGCGCATGGCGCTGGCCCGCGACGCCGCCGACATGGCGCGGATTGCGAAAAGCGGTCGCGTCGCCTCGCTGATCGGCGTCGAGGGTGGGCACCAGATCGACGGCCGGCTGTCGGTTCTAAGACAATTTTATAATCTCGGCGTCCGCTACGTGACTCTGACCCATGGCAAGAGCGTCGGTTGGGCCGACAGTTCGACCGATGCCCCGCAGGCAAACGGCCTCACCCCGTTCGGACGGCAGGTCGTGGCGGAGATGAACCGCCTCGGGATGCTGATCGACGTCGCGCATGTGTCCGATGCGACGATGGCGGCGGCGCTGGCGGCGACGAAGGCACCGGTCATCGCCTCGCATTCCAATGCCCGCGCGATCGCCGACCGGCCGCGCAACATTCCCGATCCGTTGCTGGCGGCGATCGGCCGCAACGGCGGGGTGGTGATGGTCAACGCCTATCCCGCCTTCCTGTCGAGCGCGTGGAACGACTGGGACAATCGGCGCGGTGCCTTTGCCAAGGCACAGGGCCTGCCGGGCAATCGCTATGGCAAGGAGACGCCGGCGGCGGTCAAGGCTTGGGAAGCCGCCAATCCGGCCCCCCGCGTCACCGCCGCGACGATGGCCGATCATGTAGAGCATATCGCAAAGATCGCCGGCCGTGCCCATGTCGGCATCGGCGGCGATTATGACGGCATTTCGGGCACCGGACCGGAGGGCATGGGCGGTGTCGACGGCTATCCGCACTTGTTCGCCGAACTGGCGCGGCGCGGCTGGTCCGACAGCGACCTGAGCGCACTGGCGCAGGGCAATGTCCTGCGCGTGCTGGGTCAGGCAGAGGCCGTGGCGAAGGCGATGGCCGGTCAGAAGCCGGTCGACGCTATCTACCCCTGACCGGCGCGAACCGCAGCAGCGCGGCACCGAGCAATGCCGACAACAACGATCCGGCCAGCACCCCGATCTTGACCTGATCGATCGCCGCCGCATCGCCGGCAAAGGCGAGGCCGCCGATGAACAGGCTCATGGTAAAGCCGATCCCGGCCAGCGCCGCAACGCCCCATAGATGCACCCAATTGGCATCGCCCGGCCGGCACGACAGTCCGCTGCGCACCGCCAGCCAGATCGCGCCGAGCACGCCGACCTGCTTGCCGACGAACAGCCCGACCGCGACCGCCAGCGGCAGGGGCGCCCACAGGATCGACAATGGCACGCCCGTCACCGCGACCCCGGCATTGACGAAGCCGAACACCGGCACGACCGCGAACGCGACCCATGGGTGAATGGCATGTTCGAGCCGGTGGAGCGGTGAATCGATCGCCTCCGGCGCGCCCGGTGTCGGTTTGACCGGAATGGTCATCGCAGCCAGCACCCCGGCAACGGTCGCATGGATGCCGGACAGGAACACGAGATACCATAAAGGCACGGCCAGGATCAGATACGGGGCCAGCCGCACCACGCCTGCCCGGTTCAGCGCGATGAGCATCGCCAGCACCAGCGCCGCACCGCCCAGTGCCGTCAGATCGAGATCGCTGGTATAGCCCAGCGCGATGATCGCGACCGCGCCCATATCGTCGACGATCGCCAGCGTGGTCAGGAACAGCTTCAGCGCCGCCGGCACGCGCTTTCCCAGCAACGCCATCACGCCGACGGCGAAGGCGATGTCGGTCGCCGCCGGGATCGCCCATCCGCGCGCGATGCCGGGCGTCGATCGCGCGACCAGGAGGTACAGGATCGCCGGCGCGGCCATGCCCGCGATCGCCGCGATCACCGGCAGGCGGCGCTGCTCCCATGTCGCCAGTCGCCCGTCGACCAGTTCGCGCTTGATCTCCAGACCGACCAGCAGGAAGAACAGCGCCATCGCCGCATCATTGACCCACAGATGCAGCGTCATAGGGCCATGTCGGGCGCTCAGCACCGGCCCGGTGGTCAGGTGCAGCAGATGAAAATAGGCGGTGGCGGTGCCAGGCAGGTTGGCGAGCACCAGTGCCAGCGCCGACGCCAGCATCAGGGCGATCCCGCCCGATGCCTCACCGTGAAGGAACGTGCGAAGCATGGAGCGGGGGCGGGTCATGGTGCCCCGTACCAAATCCTCCCCGGCACGGGGAGGGGGACCGCCGCAAAGCGGTGGTGGAGGGGGTTGGCCACGCGACGCAACGGCTGCGTAAGCGGACATCCCCCTCCACCAGCCCGCGGCTCGTCCTCCTCCCCGTGCCGGGGAGGAATTTCGGTCAGTCGCGCAGCAGGTCGTTGATGCTGGTCTTGCTGCGCGTTTGCGCATCGACGCGCTTCACGATGACCGCGCAGTACAGCGCCGGCTTGCCGTCGCCGCCACCGATCGATCCCGGCACCACCACCGCATAGGGCGGCACTTCGCCGTGGAAGGTTTCGCCGGTCGCGCGGTCGATGATCTTGGTCGATGCGCCCAGATACACGCCCATCGACAGCACCGCACCCTCGCCGACGCGCACGCCCTCAGCCACTTCGGCCCGCGCGCCGATAAAGGCGCCGTCGCCGATGATGACCGGATCGGCCTGCAACGGCTCCAGCACGCCGCCGATGCCCGCACCGCCCGACAGATGTACGTTCTTCCCGATCTGCGCACAGCTGCCGACGGTCGCCCAGGTATCGACCATCGTGCCTTCGCCGACATAGGCGCCGATGTTGACGAAGCTCGGCATCAGGATCGCGCCCTTGCCGACGAACGCGCCGCGGCGGACGATGCTGCCCGGCACCGCGCGGAACCCGGCGTCGCGGAACCTGTGTTCGCCCCAGCCGGTGAACTTGCTCGGCACCTTGTCGAACCAGTTGGTGCCGCCGGGGCCGTCCATGATCTGGTTGTCGTTCAGACGAAACGACAACAGCACCGCCTTTTTCAGCCACTGATGGACCTGCCAGCCATCGCCAACCGGCTCGGCCACGCGTGCCTCGCCCGAATCGAGCAGTGCCAGCGCGGCGTCGACGGCGTCACGAACCTCGCCCTGCGTATGGACGGTCAGCTCGGCACGGTTTTCCCATGCAGCATCGATCTGGGCAGCAAGGTCGGTCATGATTCCTCCACGAAGCGTAGCCACGCGACGATATCGTGCGTGATGTAATCGATATGGTCGCGGCCGACGGGCAGCCCCTGTTCGGACCCGTTGTCGACCCAGACCGTCGTCATGCCCACTTCCTTTGCGGGGACGAGGTTGCGGGCCATGTCCTCGGCGAACAGCGCGGCCTTGGGGTCGATCTCCCACGCTGCGCACAGCCCGTCATACGCGCTGGTATGCGGTTTCGGGCGATAGGCGGTGGCATGGATGTCGTGGATGCCGGCAAAGCTGTCGGACAGGCCGAGCTTGTCGAGCACCCGCTGCGCATATGGCGCATCGCCATTGGTGAACACCAGCTTGCGCCCCGGCAATCCGGCCAGCAGCCGCGGCAGATCGGGATCGGGGACCAGCGGCGACAGGTCGATGTCGTGGACGAAATCGAGGAAATGGTGCGGATCGACCGCCTGTTCGGCCATCAGTCCCGACAGCGACGTGCCATGATTGTGAAAATGCATCTTCTGGACCCGGTGCGCTTCTGCCGCATCGCAGCCGAGCAGGTCGCAGATATATTGCCCCATGCGCGCCTCGACCTCGGCGAACAGGTTGCTCGACGCCGGATAGAGCGTGTTGTCGAGATCGAAGATCCATTCACGGACATGGGCGAGCGCGGGGTGCATCGGTCGCGGGCTGTAGGCGGGTGCGAGATATGCTGCAAGCTCCTCCCCGGTACGGGGAGGGGGACCGCCGCGCAGCGGTGGTGGGGGTTGGCCGCGCAACGCAACCGTCGTGGATGCCGACAGCCCCCTCCACCATGCTGCGCATGGTCCCCTCCCCGTGCCGGAGAGGACTTACGCTGCCTCCGTCGTCTCGATCCAGCCGCCGCCCAGCACTCGTTCCCCGGCATAGAGCACCGCCGCCTGCCCCGGCGCGACGCCATATTCGGGCGCATCGAACACCAGCCGGTCACTCTCCAGTCGCGCTGGTACCGGCTTCGCCATCGATCGCACCTTGGCGGTCAACGGCCCGACATGATCGCCGCCGATCCAGTTGATCTCCGACAGCCGCGCCGCACCGACCGCCAGCGCACTGCGCGGTCCGACGACCAACCGCTTCGTCTCCGGCTCCAGCCGCACGACATAGAGCGGCTCGGCAAGGCCGCCGATCTCCAGACCACGCCGCTGCCCGACGGTATAGCCGACCAGCCCGCCATGCTGGCCCAGCACCTGTCCGCCCAGATCGACGATCTCGCCGCCCTCGTTCGCTTCGGGGCGCAGCTTGCGGACCAGCCCGGCATAGTCGCCATCGGGCACGAAGCAGATATCCTGACTGTCGGGCTTGCCCGCGACGCCCAGCCCCAGTTCGGCGGCGATCTCACGTACCCGCGCCTTGGGCATGCCGCCCAGTGGAAAGCGCAGGAAATCGAGCTGGTCCTGCGTCGTCGCGAACAGGAAATAGCTCTGGTCGCGCGCCGGATCGACCGCGCGGTGCAGTTCCGCGCCCGCCGCGCCCATCGCCCGGCGGATATAATGGCCGGTCGCGAGGCAATCCGCGCCCAGATCACGTGCCAGCGCGAACAGATCGGTGAATTTCGGCCCCATATTGCACTTCACGCACGGGATCGGCGTCCGTCCCGCTAGATACGCATCGGCGAAATCGTCGATCACCGTCTCGCGGAAACTGGTCTCGTGATCGAACACATAATGGGCGATGCCCAGCTGGTCGCAGACCGCGCGCGCGTCACGAATGTCGCGGCCAGCGCAGCACGACCCCGCCCGGCCGACCGCCGCGCCATGGTCGTAGAGTTGCAGCGTGACGCCGATCGTCTCCGCGCCCGTGGCATGGGCAAGCGCGGCCACGACCGAACTGTCGACCCCACCCGACATGGCGACGACGATCCGTCGCGCGGCAACCGGCGATTCGAGTTGAAAATCAGCAGTATTCATAGGGCCGCCGATAATCCTTTCGCGGCCGGCTTGCAAAAACGGGACGTCATTTACCGGACCTTCAGGTGTGTCGGGTAGCACCGGGGTTCGAAACCCATGTGGGAAAGATGCATTGGAACTGAGCTTCGCCCGTTTCGACCGTGGTAGCACGGTCACACCGTTACCGACGGAGCTGGCCGTGTTGCTGGCCTCGGCAACGGGTCGGCAGGCGGCGACGCCGACGGCCCGGTTGCAGACGCAACTGACGTGGAAACGCGCGCCGGTATCGCTGCTGACTCCGACCGAGGGCGCGTTCAACTGCTGGACGGCGACGCTGCTCGACCCGCGTATCGTCGTGGGGCAACGGTCCATCGCCAATCCGCCATGGGTGCCGCGCGAATGAAGACCATGTTTACCTAGCCGTTTTAGCTCATGTTCAGCCGTGTTCAGTATGACCGAAAAAGTAGGTTTCAGGGGTCTCCCACCCCGGCTCGAGGTCCAGTATGATTGAGAACCAGAAAATTCGTCCGGCAAAGGTGATCGGTCCGCTCGGCGAACCGCTCACGCTCGACACGCTGCCGCCCGCCGAAACGACCCGGTGGGTCGTCCGGCGCAAGGCGGAAGTGGTCGCGGCGGTCAATGGCGGGCTGATCACCGTCGACGACGTCTGTATGCGATACAATCTGTCGGCGGAGGAGTTCGCCGGATGGCAGCGCGCGGTCGACCGATCGGGTATGCCGGGGCTGCGGGTGACCCGGATCCAGCATTACAAAACGCTCTACGAACGCCAGCAGCGCAAATATTAAGCTATTCATTGAATACGGAGGCGGAACAACCCAGTCCCTTGAGAGTCTTTCCCTCAGTACGCCCGGTACGCACAGCATCGGGTCGCAGGCACCAAATGGAGGGACGTCAAATGGGTATCATTCTCTGGCTGATCGTGGGCGGTGTCGTTGGCTGGCTGGCCAGCATCATCATGCGGACGGACGCGCAGCAGGGCATTTTCCTGAACATCGTCGTCGGCATCGTGGGCGCGGTGATCGCCGGCTTCGTGACCGGTGCCAACATCAACAACGGCATTACGGTTACCAGCTTCCTGTATTCGCTGGTCGGTGCGGTCGTGCTTCTGGCGATCGTGAACCTCGTGCGTCGCGGGACGGTGCGGTAAGCATCTGCTCTCGAACCGAGACGAATGGGCCGCCCCTCACCGGGCGGCCTTTTTCGTTTTCGAAGACCGGGTATCTTTTGTTCGTAGCGGAAGGAGTGCCTGCAACCGTGTAGAAACGGGTTCTGCGGCACCGGCAGCCTTCAGCCCCCGGTCAGCGCCGATACCGCAGCGCGCATCGTCACCACGACCCCTTCCGGTTCGAAGCAGGTATCGCTGTCGCCATTGCCGGTCAGTCCCAGCCGCAATAATTTCGACCCGAAACCACGGCGCGTAGGCGCCCGGACCGCAGGGCCGCCGCGTTCGCGCCAGGTAAAGCACAGCACGCCGTCCTCCACGATCCAGTCGACGAAGACGCGTCCGGTGCCCGTCGACAACGCACCATATTTGACCGCGTTCGTGCCCAGTTCGTGAAGGCTCAGCGCCAGCGACAGCGCCGCCCGTGCACCGAGCGCGACGTCGGGACCCGACAGGGAGATGCGGTCGTCGCAGCCGAAGACGGCGAGCACCTGCCGTACCGTCGCATGCATATCGGCACCGACCCAGTTGCGTTCGACCAGCACGTCATGGGCAACGCCCAATGCCTGCAGGCGCTGCTCGAACGCGTCGAGCGGCTCGCGCGCGATCGTCCCGCGCAACGTCTGCGACGCGATCGCCTGCACCATCGACAGCGTGTTCTTCAACCGATGCGCCAGTTCCTGGATCAACAGGTTCCGGTGCACTTCGGATTCGACCTGCGCCATGCCGACCTCGACGCGGTCGGCGACCTTGCGCAGGAACACGATCTCCTCGGGTCGCCAGTGCCGCGGTGCCGGATCATGGACCACGAAGGCCGAAACGATGCGTCCGTCCCGCCGCACGGGGACGATCACGAACGCGGCGACCGACATCGCCAGCAAGGCATCGGCCCGATGCAGCGTGCGCGGATCGGTCTGTACGTCGCGCACGACCACCGCTTCTCCCCGTTCGATTTCGTCCTGCAGCGTTCCGAACGTGGCGAGATCGTGCTGCCCGGCGAGCGAGGAGCCGTCGCCCGTCGTCCAGTCTGGCCCAATGTCGATCTGTGTCGTCATCGCATCGATCCGGCCGAATCCGGCACCGCCGACGCCCATTGCCTTCCCGACCAACGCCGATGCCACCTGCGCCACGGCGGCGGCATCATGGCAGTCGCGCAACACGTCGCCGAGTTCGATCAGGGCGCTCTGTCGCCCTTCGGCACCGCGCTCGTCAGTGATATCCTGCAGGATCGCACCGAACCGTTCGCCGTCGATGCGAAAACAATGTCCGCGAAACCAGCGGCGCAGCGTCGGGATATGATGGACGAACCCGACCGGCGTGCCGTCGTGCAGCAATCCGTGCAGATCGTCAGCCCAGCTTCCCGGAGCAGCCGCGTCCAATATGCGTCCGGTCCTCGACAGCATCGTCGCGCGATCGATCCCCCACAGCGCATACCAGGATGGATTGGCGTCGAAAAACTGCCAGTCGACGACTCGGCCATCGTCGTCCCGCAATGCCTTGCCCAGCGCAAAACCGTCGCCGAGATTCTGGAACAGGCCCTGCCAGCGTTGCTCGTTGCCGCTCAGCGCGGTTTCGGCATCGGCGATCCGCGCCAGCGTAACGTCGCGTTCGGCCAGCAACCGCCGCATTTCCAGCATCGCCACCACCTGCCGTGCCAGGCTGCGCATCATCTCGCGCTGGATGTCGCTCAATCCGTCCGGCCGGGGAACGACGTCGAGTACGCACAGCGTACCGGTCGCCACGCCGTTCAGACGCAACGGGACCCCGGCATAGAAGCGGACTTTGGGGCCGGCCGTAACGATCCCGCTATCGCGCGTCCGCGGGTCGATCGACAGGTCGGGAATGACCAGCATGTCGTCGGCATCCAGCGCATGGATGCAGATCGCGTCGTCGAGCGACGTGCCCGGCGCATCGGTGCCGACCCGTGCCGAAAACCATTGCCAACCGGTATCGATGATCGTGACGAGCGCCACCGGCGCTGCACATATCTGTGCGGCCAGCCGTACCAGATCGTCCTGCGCCGCATCGCCGGTCGGTTGTATCAAGCGATAGTCGCGTATCGCCGCCAGCCGTTCCGCCGTCGCGGGGTCATCCGTCGCCCCCATGTCCTCTGCCCCCCAAGGCCATGTTCTGAATAGCAATTCTGCGTACACAGCACAAGGGCCGCACCATGGTTGGCACGGCCCTTGCACCATTCAGCTCCCGCCGCTCAACCGAAATCCCATCGGTTCCGGTGGCGTCCGGCCTGGATCAGGCGGTTTCGGCGCTCCGCGTCCGCGCCGCGAAGCTCTTGCGCAGCTTTTGCAGCTTGGGCGGAATGATCGCTAGGCAATAGGGATTACGCTGCCCCTCGCCGTCCCAATATTCCTGATGATAGTCCTCGGCAGGATACCAGGTCGACAGCGGTTCGATCGTGGTCACGATCCTGCCGCGTCCTTCGCCCGCCCGTTCGATCCCGGCGCGCGCCGCCGCTTCCTGTTCGGGCGACATCGGGAAGATCGCCGAGCGATACTGGGTGCCGACGTCGTTGCCCTGCCGGTTCAATTGCGTCGGATCATGCGTCGCAAAGAAGATGTCGAGCATGTCGTCATAGCCGATCACCGCCGGATCATAGGTAACCCGGATCGCCTCGGCATGGCCGGTATTCCCGCCGCAGACCTGTTTGTAGGTCGGATGTTCGGTCGTGCCGCCGATATAGCCGCTTTCGACCTGTTCGACCCCGATCACATCGCGAAACACCGCTTCGGTGCACCAAAAACATCCGCCGGCGAATATCGCCTGTTCGGTAGCCATTGCGTAATCTCCTTCTGTCAGGGAGATAGGCGCGCGCTGCGGCGGTACAATCGGGGACAGACAAGATGAGCGACGGCAAGGTTCTGGTTACGGGCGGGGCGGGGTATATCGGCAGCCATGCGGTGCTGGCGCTGCTCGATGCGGGGCATGACGTCGTCGTCGTCGACAATCTGGTCACCGGCTTCGACTGGGCGGTCGATTCGCGTGCCGCGCTGGTCGTCGCCGACATCGCCGACGACAATGCCGTCCGCGCCGCGCTTCGCGAGCACAAGGTCCATGCGATCCTGCACTTCGCCGGATCGGTGGTGGTGCCCGAATCGGTCGAGAACCCGCTGAAATATTATCGCAACAATACCGCCGCCTCGCGCAGCCTGATCGAAAGCGCGGTCGCCGAGGGGGTGAAGCACTTCATCTTCTCCTCGACCGCCGCGACCTATGGTATCCCGGAGGTCGTGCCGGTGCGCGAGGACAGCCCGAAACAGCCGATCAATCCGTACGGCATGTCAAAGCTGATGACCGAGATCATGCTGGCCGATGTCGCCGCCGCGCATCCGATCAACTATGCCGCGCTGCGCTATTTCAACGTCGCCGGGGCCGATCCCAAGGGCCGCTCGGGCCAGTCGACGGCCGGTGCCACCCACCTCATCAAGGTCGCGGTCGAGGCGGCGATCGGCAAGCGCAGCCATGTCGGCGTCTACGGCACCGATTTCGCCACGCCCGACGGCACCGGCGTGCGCGACTATATCCATGTCAGCGATCTGGCCGACGCGCATGTCCATGCGCTCGACCTGCTGATGGCCGATCCGACCAGCAACCACACGATGAACGCCGGCTATGGCCGCGGCTATTCGGTGCTCGAAGTGCTCGACGCCGTCGACCGGGTCACCAACCTGACCATCGACCGCCGGCTGGAAGGTCGCCGCGCCGGCGATCCCGACGCGCTGGTCGCCGACAACAGCACGATCCTGTCGACGCTGCCGTGGCGGCCGCAACATGCCGATCTCGACCAGATCGTCCGCGACGCATTGGGATGGGAACGCGCATTAGCGGAGCGCAACGCGCAGTAATCACCGATCGGGCAACACCTGATCGGCGACACCCCAGCCGGCCAAAAGCCGGCTGTCGGCACGCTTCAGCAATTCCCCGGCGTCGCGGATCGTCCAGCGCGCCGGGCTGTCGATATCATCGAGTTCCCGCCATGCGACCGGGGCCGCGACCGGCGCGCCGGCCCGCGCCCGCGCCGAATAGGGGAGCACGGCGGTGCTTCCGCGCTGGTTGCGCAGCCAGTCGATGAAGATGCGCCCCTTCCGCTTCGCCTTCGCCATCGTCGCCACGAAGCGGTCGGGTTCGGCCTGCGCCAGCGCCCGGGAGAAGCGATCGGCAAAATCCTTGACCGCCGGCCACTGCGCATCGGGGGTCAGCGGCACGACGACATGCACCCCCTTGCCCCCCGACAGCATCGCGAAGCTCGCCAGTCCGAGGTCGGCGAGATGGCGGTGCAGGTCGTGCGCGGCGCGCTTCACATCGTCGAAATCGAGGCTCTCATCGGGATCGAGGTCGAACACCATCCGGTCGGGCCGCTCGACATCCTCGACCCCCGCGCCCCAGCCGTGAAACTCGATCGTCCCCATCTGCACACAGGCCAGCAACCCGGCGGCGTCGCGCACGAACAGATAGGGTTCGCGCCCGCCATCCTTCTCGGCGATCTCGACCGACAAGACCGCATCGCCGAAGCTGCCAGCATGATGCTTCTGGAAGAAACACGCCTTGGCCCGCCCCTGCGGACAGCGCACCAGACTGATCGGCCGGTTCGCCGCCCATGGCAGCAACAGCGGCGCGACCGCCTCGACATAGTCGGCCAGATCGCCCTTGGTCAGCCGATCGCCGGGAAAGATCACCCGGCCGGCGCTGGTGATGCGCGCCTTCGATGCCCGTTCGACCGGTGCCGGCGTCTCGCGCACGACATCCTTGGCTGCCTTGTCGCCGCGCAGGCCCAGAAAGCTGGCATGACGGACGATGTCGTCGGCGGTGAATTCAGCAAAGGCGACCTCGGCGACCAGCGTCGGCGTCACGAACCGCGCCCCCCGCCGGACGGCGGCGGGCAGATCGAGCGGCGGGGTCTTGCGCTCCAGCGGCGCCAGCGCATCGCGCAGTTGCGCCATCGTCGCGGCATCGAACCCGGTTCCGACCCGGCCGGCATAGCGCAAGCCATCCTCGCCCTGCACCGCCAGCAACAGCGACTTGAACGGCCGGCCGCGTGCCTCGCTCGGCACCCAGCCGACAAGGATGAACTCCTGCCGGTGGGTACATTTGACCTTCACCCACCCCTTGGTCCGGGTGCCGCGATAGGGGGCGTCGGCCTGTTTCGACACGATCCCTTCATACCCCTCCCGGCACATCGCCGCGAACAGTTGCTCGCCCGATCCGGTCACATGGTCGGAATAGGCCAGCCGGGGATCGACATCGGCCAGCACCCCCCGTAACCGTTCCTTGCGCCGCACCAGCGGTTCGTCGCGCAGGTCGCCGCCGGCATCGTGCAGCAGGTCGAACAGGAAACAGCGCATATCGCCGCCGTCCTTGATCGCCGCCTGCAACGACGAGAAATCGGGCTTGCCGTCGCGGAGCGCCACTACCTCGCCATCCAGCAACAGCCCCGGCGGCAGGCTCCGCGCAGCCTCGGCAACGTCCGGAAACCTGCTCGTCCAGTCCAGCCCGGTCCGCGTATAGAGGCGCGGTCCGTCGCCGCCGGTCGCGATCAGGATGCGATAGCCGTCATATTTGACCTCGTGCAGCCAGTTGCTGCCCGCCGGCACGCTATCGACCAACGTCGCCAGTTGCGGATCGACGAAGGCCGGTCGCGCGACCTTCCCCTTTCCCCGTTTCGTCGGCTTCGTCGGCCTCGTAGGCTTCACCGATGGCTTGCCGGCGGCGATCTCCTCCATCGTCCGCCCGGTCTCGACGCTGGTCAACAGCGTATCGGTCAGCAGGTCGGTGCCCCCCGCGTGCGGGTCGGCGACCTTGCGCAACAGCCAGTTCTCGCGTTTTTCGTTTCCGCGCGGCTTCAGCCGGACCAGCAGCCATTCGCCACGCATCCGCTTGCCCGCCAGCACGAAGTGAAGATGGCCCTTGTCCAGATCCTTTGCCGATTTGCCGGCGATCGGCAACCAGGTGCCGGTATCCCATAGCATCACCGTGCCGCCGCCATATTCGCCCGCCGGGATCACCCCTTCGAACTCGGCATAGGATAGCGGGTGATCCTCGGTGCGGACCGCCAGCCGCTTCTGGTCGGGATCGATGCTGGGACCGCGCGTCACCGCCCAGCTTTTGAGCACGCCATCGATTTCCAGCCGGAAATCATAATGCAGCCGGGTCGCGTCATGCTTCTGGACGATGAAGCGATTGCCCTTGCCCTTGGCCAGCGTCCCCGCCGGTTCGGCGGTGCGCGCGAAATCGCGCTTCGCGTTATAGCCTGCCAGCGGGTCCGGTTTCGCCGCCATGTCAGGCGCGCTTGGCGGCCGCCGGCTTGCGCGCGGTCGTCTTGGCAGCCGGCTTGGCCTTCGGAGCGGCGCGTTTCTTGGGCGCAGGCTTGTCGTCACCGGTCTTCGCCGCGCCTCCCTTTTCGAGCGACTTCTTGAGCGCGGCCATCAGGTCGACGACATTGCCGCCGCTCGGCCGTTCCTCCTCGGTGGTGTCGACGATCTTGCGGCCTTTCGCCTTCACCTTGCGTTCGACCAGATCCTTCAGCGCATCGACATAGCGGTCGTGAAACTCCTGCGGATCGAACTTCGCGGTCTTCTTTGCTATCAGCGTCTCGGCAAGGTCAAGCAGATCGTCGTCGGGCTTGGCATCGGGAATGTCGCGAAAATAGCCCTGCGCGCGGTTGACCTCGTCGGCATAGCGCAGCGTTTCGAGCACCAGCCCGCGCCCGCAGGGTTTCAGGCTGACGACATATTCGCGTCCCCGCAGCGCCAATTGGCCCAGCCCGACCTTCTTCGTGCGCTTCAACGCTTCACGCAGGACGATGAACGCCTCTTCGGCCAGGTCGTCGGCGGGCACAACGAAATAGGGTTTTTCGTAATAGATAACGTCGATCTCGTGCGCGTCGACGAACTGGGTCAGCTCCAGCGTTTTCTTCGACTCCAGCTTGACCGCATCGATCTCCTCCTGATCGAGCAGGACATATTCGCCCTTCTCGATCTGGTACCCCTTCATGATTTCGTCCGGATCGACCGGGCCGATGCCCGTGACCGATTTTTCGTAATGGATCGGCTTGCCACTGGGTTCGTGGATCTGGCGAAAGCTGATGCTCGCCCCCGATTTCGTCGCGGCATAGATTTCGACCGGGATCGATACGAGAGCGAGGCGGATCTGCCCCTGCCAATATGCACGTGCCGCCATGTCGGAGTTCCCGGATTGTTACCCAACCGATTCAATTCACAGGGGAATGACTCGTTCCGCACCACCGGTCCGCGCGGGGTGAAATCGCCGCCGGAATTGCGTATGTGGCGGGACATGACCGATCCCTTCTCCCTGTTCGATCAATGGTTCGCCGAAGCCAAAACCAGCGAGCCGAACGATCCCAATGCGATGGCGCTCGCCACCGCCGATGCCGCCGGACGTCCGTCGGTGCGGATGGTGCTGTTGAAAGGGCACGGCCCCGACGGCTTCATGTTCTACACCAATCGCGAGGGGCGCAAGGCCGCCGACCTGGCCGCCAATCCCCACGCCGCGCTGCTGTTCCATTGGAAATCGTTGCGGCGGCAGATCCGGATCGAGGGGCCGGTGACGCTGGCGACCGACGCCGAATCGGATGGATATTTCGCATCGCGCGGTCGCGATTCGCAGCTGGGGGCATGGGCATCGGACCAGTCGCGGCCGCTCGCCGACCGGGAAACGTTCGAAGCGCGCTTTGCCGAAATGGCGGATCGGTTCGAGGGGCAGGCCGTGCCCCGCCCGCCCTTCTGGGGCGGCTACCGCGTGACGCCGGTATCGATCGAGTTCTGGCAGGACCGCGCCCACCGGCTCCACGAACGTCGCGTCTTTACGGCGGTCGATGGCGGCTGGAGCGAAGGACTGTTGTTCCCATGACGGAGACCGAACGCAAGCGGGTGATCCCGCTCGCCACCCGCGCCGCCATCGCGTCGGTGACGATGGCGCTGTTCCTGCTGGGGCTGAAGGGCTTTGCCGCGTGGCATACCGGATCGGTGGCGATGCTCGGCAGCCTTGCCGACACCGCGCTCGATCTACTCGCCAGCCTCGTCACGCTGTACGGCGTACGCCTGGCGGCAACGCCGGCCGATCATGACCACCGCTTCGGCCATGGCAAGGCGGAGGCGCTGGCGGCGTTGTTTCAGGTCATGCTCATCACCGCGTCGGCCGCCGGCATTGCCTGGCGCGCCATTGCCGCCTTCGGTGCGCCGGGGGAGACGCAGGACGTCGAATTCGGCATCGGCGTGTCGGTGATCGCGATGGTCGCGACCTTCGCATTGCTTGCCTATCAGAAATCGATCATCGACCGCACCGGATCGGTCGCGATCCGTGCCGACAATGTCCATTATCAGAGCGACTTGCTGCTCAACCTCGCGGTGATCGTCGCGATGGTGCTCGATCAGGTCTTCCACATCCGCGGTGCCGACCCGGTGATGGGGATCCTGATCGCGCTCTGGCTTGGCTGGGGCGCGTTTCAGGCGTCGAGTCAGGCGATCGACCAGTTGATGGACAAGGAATGGCCGGAGGACGAGCGTCGGGCGTTCCTCGACGTCGCCGCCCGGCAGGATGGCTTGCGCGGCATTCACGACTTCCGCACGCGCCGTTCGGGCAGCCACGATTTCGCGCAGTTCCATATGGAGGTCGCGCGCGACATGACCGTCGCCGACGCGCATGACGTGGTCGAGGGCGTCGAACGCGCGCTGCGCAGCGCCTTCCCCAAGGTGGAGGTGCTGATCCATCTCGATCCCGAAGGCCATGTCGACACCGACAATCCGCTGGTCGAGGCCGATGTGACCCCGCACTGGTTCGGCAAGCGCGTGGGAAGTTACTGATGGCAATGCCGTTCACCGTCGTCGACGCCTTCACCGATCGGCCGTTCGCGGGCAATCCGGCAGCGGTGATGCTGCTCGACGCATGGCCCGACGACGCACTGCTTCAGTCGATCGCGCTGGAGCATAACCTGTCGGAAACGGCGTTCGCGGTGCCGACAAGCGGTGAGGCGGATTACGAGCTTCGCTGGTTCACTCCGACCGTCGAGATCGCGATGTGCGGTCATGCGACGCTGGCAAGCGGCCATGTCGTGCTGGGCGACCGGGATACCGTCCGCTTCGCCACGCGCAAGGCCGGGGTGCTGACCGTCGGGCGCGATGGCGATGGCTATACGCTCGACCTGCCGGTGACCCGCGTCGCGCCAGCGCCCGATGCGGCGTTGCTGGCGGCGCTGCGGTGCGAGGGGGAGGTGTTCGCCAGCGTCTCCGGCGCGCAGCAGACCAGCATCATCCTGCTGGCCGATGCCGCCGCCGTTCGGACCTGCGCGCCCGACATGGCCGCGCTGGCGGCCTGCGAAGTGATGGCGATCGTCACCGCGCCGGGCGACGTCGCCGATATCGTCAGCCGGGTATTCGTGCCCGCCTGGGGCGTCGACGAAGACCCCGTTACCGGATCGGCGCATGCCGCGCTCGCGCCCTTCTGGGCCGAACAATTGGGTCGCGACCGCTTCACGGCGTATCAGGCGAGTCCGCGCGGCGGGCATCTGACCTGTACGCTTCGCGGCGAACGTGCGGTGCTGGGCGGGCAGTGCGTTACGGTGATGCAGGGCGAACTGTTGCTCTGATTGATTGTTCACGCGAAGGCGCGGAGGTACGAAGAGAAGGGGTTATGCGCGCAAAGGCGCAAAGGGCGCTAAGGGCGCAAAGGGGTTGCGCGCAGCGCGATCATTCCCGCTCCAGCGGCCTCATTCCATGGATGCTTAAGACGAAAAGTCTCGCAATCGCGATTGGCCGAACCAGAGCGTAACTCCTCGGCGTCCTTCGCGCCTTCGCGCGAACCAATTTCTTCCCCGCACGCCCCAAGCAACGCTTCGGTAGCAATCCGCAACCGAGTGCCCATTTATCTCCCATGACCCGCTATTCGATGCTCGACCTTGTCCCCGTCCGTCAGGGCGGCACCCCCGGCGAAGCGCTGGCCGCTGCCGCCGCCCTTGCCGCCCATGCCGAGGCGGAAGGCTATCACCGCTATTGGGTGGCCGAACATCACGGCATGCCCGGCATTGCCAGCGCGGCGACGGCGGTGGTGATCGGCCATATCGCCGCCGCGACGAAGGCGATCCGCGTCGGTGCGGGCGGGATCATGCTGCCCAATCACGCGCCGCTGACCATCGCCGAGCAGTTCGGCACGCTGGATGCGCTCCATCCGGGGCGGATTGACCTTGGCCTCGGCCGCGCACCGGGATCGGACCAGATCGTCGCACGGGCGCTGCGCCGGACGCTCGACAGCGATCCCAACGCCTTTCCGCAGGACGTGGTCGAGTTGCAGCGCTATTTCGCCGATGACGCCCGGGGCGGTATCCGCGCGGTGCCGGGTGCCGGGGCGAAGGTCTACCTTTGGATACTGGGCTCGTCGCTGTTCGGGGCACAACTCGCGGCGATGCTCGGCCTGCCCTATGCCTTTGCCTCGCACTTCGCACCGGCCGCACTCGATCAGGCACTCGACGCCTATCGCCGCAACTTCCGGCCGTCGGCAGTGCTCGACAAGCCCTATGCCGCGGCGGCGTTTAACGTGCTGGCGGCCGATACTGACGACGAGGCGCGGTTGCTCGCCAGTTCGACCGAACAGATGTTCGTGGCGATCCGTACCGGCCAGCCGATCGAACTGCCGCCGCCCGTCGCCGGCTATCGCGAGCGGATCGGCGCGCAGGGCAATGCGATCCTCGACCATGTGCTCGAATGCTCGGCGATCGGTGGGCCGGAAACGGTGCGTGCCGGGCTGGCCAGGTTCCTCGATCGGACGCAGGTCGATGAGGTCGTCATCACCGGCGCGATGTTCGAACCGGCGGCGCGCAGGCGCAGCGTGACGATCGCGGCAGAAGCGATGCGCGCCCTTCAGGCCGCGGGCAGCCGCAACCTGACCAGCAGCCCGCCCAGATCCTCGCTCTCTTCGAGGGAAGCGGTGCCCTCGTAGATCTCGGCCACGTCGCGGACGATGGCGAGGCCGAGGCCGGTGCCCGGTTTGCCCGAATCAAGCCGGACGCCGCGATCGAAGATGCGCAGCCGGTCCGCTTCCGGGATGCCGCGCCCGTCGTCCTCGACCAGAAGCTCGACGAAGCCGGCATCGGCGCGCACCGTCATGAACACGCTGCCCCCGCCATATTTGGCGGCGTTCTCGACCAGATTGCCGAGGATCTCGTCGAGATCCTGCCGCTCGATCCGCGCGACCAGATCCTTCTGCCCGTCGATATCGATGCGGACATTGGGATAGAGCCGGGCGACGGCACGCTCGACCGCCTCGACCGACGTCCATACTTCCGCGCGGCTATGCGCCGATCCGCGCCGCCCGACCGCGCGGGCACGGGCGAGGTGATGATCGACCTGTCGCCGCATCGTCCGCGCCTCGCGGATGACGGTGTCGGCCAGATCGTCCTGCCCGGCGGCCGCAGCGTTCATGATGACGGTCAGCGGCGTTTTCAGCGCATGGGCGAGGTTGCCGGCGTGTCGCCGCGCTTCCTCCGCCTGCCGGTCGTTATGTTCGACCAGCGCGTTCAGTTCCTCGACCAGCGGCGCGACCTCGGCGGGCATCGAACCCTCGACCCGTGCTGATTGTCCCGCACGCAGCCGCGCGATCGCGTCGCGCACCGATCGCAGGGGGAGCAGACCATACCAGGTCTGGAGCGCCGCCATGACGATCAGCCCCAGCCCCAGCAACGCGAACGACCGCACCAGCGTCTTGCGCAGCGCGGCGATCAGGTCGTTCAGCACGTCGCGCGACTCGGCGACCTGAAACCGCCAGACGGTCGGCGATCCGGGTAGCGTCAGGTCACGCTCGACGATCCGCAGTTCCTGTTCCGGGAACGGTTTGGCGTCGTACACCCGGATATCGGTATAGCGGTGGCTGCGGTCGACCGGCAGCTTGCGATCCCATAGCGAGCGCGACGGCCACGTCTCGTGCCCCGGTCCGCTCACCTGCCAATACAGCCCAGAATAGGGTTCGAGGAAACGCTGATCGGACAATTGCCGGTTGAACGTCACCTCTCCGCTGGTGTCGATCTCCGCCGACACGATCAGCGAATTGAGCAGATATTCCAGACCATCGTCGGTGTTGCTGGTCACCGCCGATACCAGCACCCGGTCGAGCGCGAAGCCGCCGCCGGCGAGCAGCAGCATGATCCACAGCGCCGCGACGACGATCATCCGCCGCGACAGCGACCCCGTCACCCGGACATAGGGACGCGGTGCCGGCGCGCGGGGGGCAGGGTCGGCACCGGTCGCCATCGCGTGTGCCTTTAGTCCTCCGCGCCCGCCGGCTTCGGCGCGCCCGGTTCGTCGAGGCTGTAGCCGAGCCCGCGGATCGTCGTGATGACGTCGGCCCCCAGCTTCTTTCGAATACGCGTCACGAACACTTCGATCGTGTTCGAATCGCGATCGAAATCCTGATCGTAGATATGCTCGATCAATTCGGTGCGGCTGACCACCTTGCCCTTGTGATGGAGCAGGTAGCTGAGCAGCTTGTATTCCTGCGCGGTCAGCTTCACCGGTTCGCCGGCGCGCGTGACCTTGCCCGACCGGGTGTCGAGACGGATGTCGCCCGCGGTCAGTTCGGCCGATGCATTGCCCGACGCGCGCCGGATCAGCGCGCGCAGCCGGGCGATCAGTTCCTCGGTCTGGAACGGCTTGGCGACATAATCGTCGGCCCCCGCGTCCAGCCCGGCGACCTTGTCCGACCAGCTGTCGCGCGCGGTCAGCACCAGCACCGGCGCGCTGCGGCCTTCCTTGCGCCAGCGATCGAGCACGGTCAGCCCGTCGATCTCGGGCAGGCCAAGGTCGAGGATGATCGCGTCATATGTCTCGGTCGACCCGAGGAAATGTCCCTCCTCGCCATCGGTGGCGAGGTCGACGGCATAGCCCGCACCCTCCAGCGTGCTACGCAGCTGGCGGCCGAGATTGGGTTCGTCCTCGACGATCAGGACGCGCATCGGCTTCTCTCCCCTTTTTTGATTTAACGACTACGGCCGGTGATCTGACCGGTACGGGCATCGACATCGACCCAGATCACCGCGCCATCGCGCAGGAATTTGAGCGTGTAAATGCCGGTCGCCGGATCATAGTCGAAACCGAGATATTGCGCGCCGCGCATCTGCGGCACGACCCGGCGTTCGATCTCGCGCATCGGCAGGATGCGCCCCTCTTCGCGGGCAGCCTGCGCCGCGCGGTGATCGCGCAGCCGCTGGTCGGCCGTCGCCTGCGCGACACCCGACACCGCCAGCAATCCCAGGGCAAGGAACCGAACGACCATCACCATGGGGCGTGGCATAGGGGCAACGCCTTGAACAGCCCGTGAATAGGGCAGACAGGCTGGCGTAACTTGCTTCGTTCGCAACTGCGGCTTACCTGCCACACATGGCTGCACCGATATTGTCCTATGAGGGCCTTGGATTGATCCAGGGCAATGGCTGGCTGTTTCGCGGCCTCGACATCCATGTCGGCACCCGGGACCGGCTGGCGCTAATCGGGCGCAACGGGGCCGGCAAGACGACGCTGCTGAAGCTGATCGCCGGTGCGGTCGATGCCGATGAGGGCCGGCGGACGATCGTGCCGGGTACGCATGTCGTGCTGCTGGAACAGGACCCGCAGGTCGACGGCTATGCGACGCTGCGCGATTTCGCGCTGCGCGGACCGCGTGCGCCGGCCGAGCATGAGGTCGACGCGATCGCCGACCAGCTCGGTATCGACCTGAACCGCGAGGCGGCGACCGCATCGGGCGGCGAGCGGCGGCGGGCGGCGATCGCGCGCGCGCTGGCCGAGAACCCGGATGTGCTGCTGCTCGACGAACCGACCAACCATCTCGACCTGTCGGCGATCGAATGGCTGGAGGAATGGCTGAACCGTTTCAACGGCGCGTTCATCGTGATCAGCCACGACCGGACCTTCCTGACGCGGCTGACCAAGTCGACGCTGTGGCTCGATCGCGGCGGCATCCGCCGGGCGGAGATCGGGTTCGGCGGGTTCGAAGCGTGGATGGAACAGGCCGCCGCCGAAGAGGAACGCGCGGCGCAGCGGCTCGACGCCAAGCTGAAGATCGAGGAGCATTGGCTCCACCGCGGCGTCACCGCGCGGCGCAAGCGCAACATGGGTCGCCTCGAAAAGCTGCATGAATTGCGGGCGCAGCGCGCGGCGATGCAGGGGCCGCAGGGCACCGCCAAGCTGCAGGTCGAGGCTGACGATACCAAGACCAAGGTGGTGATCGACGCCGAGCATGTGACCAAGGCGTTCGGCGACCGCACGGTGCTGAAGGACTTTTCGCTCCGCGTCCGGCGCGGCGACCGGATCGGCATCGTCGGCGGCAACGGTGCGGGCAAGACCACGTTGCTGCGGCTGTTGACCGGCGACCTCGACCCCGATTCGGGCAAGATCATGCGGGCACAGACGCTGGAGGGGATCGTGATCGATCAGCAGCGCAAGCTCATGGCTCCGGAAAAACGTGTCCGCGACGTGCTGGCCGATGGTGGCGACTGGATCGAGGTCAATGGGTCCAAGAAGCACGTCCATGGCTATCTGAAAGAATTCCTGTTCGATCCGTCGATTGCCGAGGCGCGGATCGGCACGCTGTCGGGTGGCGAGCGGTCGCGGCTGCTGCTGGCGCGCGAATTCGCGCGGCCGTCGAACCTGCTGGTGCTCGACGAACCGACCAACGATCTCGACCTCGAAACGCTCGATCTGTTGCAGGAGGTGATCGGCGACTATGCCGGGACCGTGCTGATCGTCAGCCACGACCGCGACTTTCTCGACCGGACGGTGACGGTGACGCTGGGCATGGACGGCAGCGGGCATGTCGATGTCGTGCCGGGCGGCTATGCCGACTGGGTCGCCAAGCGCCGCGAACGGAGCGCGGCGAAGGCCAAGGCGAAGCCGGTCGAGGCCGCGCCGGCCAAGCCGAAATCGTCCAAGATGAGCTACAAGGACCAGCGCGACCTCGACATCCTGCCCAAGCGGATCGAGGAACTGGAAGCGGCGATCGAACGCGACGAAGCGCTGCTGGCTGATCCGGCGCTGTACACCAAGGACCCGAAGCGGTTCGCGGCGCTGAACGCGCAGATCGACAAGGCGCGGGCGGAAAAGGATGCGGCGGAGGAGCGTTGGCTGGCGCTGGCGGAAATGGCGGAGGCTTAACTCCTCCTCGGCACGGGGAGGATCTAGACGGCCTTCCCGTGCCGCCCGGCCAGCTCCGTCACATATTGCCATGCGACCCTCCCCGACCGGCTCCCGCGCTTCGTCGCCCAGTTGATCGCTTCCTGCCCGTCGAACGGCAGGTCGTACGCCGCGCAGTACCGCTCGACGATCGCGACATAATGGTCCTGATCGACGACATGGAAGCCGAGCGACAGGCCGAACCGGTCGGCCAGCGCCAGCGCATCGTCGATGCCATCGCGCGGGTTGATCGCGCTATCCTGCTCCTTCAAATCGCGGGGCACCAAATGACGGCGGTTGGCGGTGACGATCAGCCGGACATTGGACGGCCGCCCTTCCGCGCCACCCTCCAGTAACGATCGCAGCGCACGGCCATCGGCAGGCGTGTCGAAGCCGAGATCATCGACGAACACCACGAACGCGCGCTCGACCGATGCCAACAGCGCGAACAGCGCGGGCAGTTTGGCAAGCGCGGTCGCCGGTGCCTCGACCAGCGCCAGCCGACCACCGGCCGCCTGCACCTGCCCGACCGCCGCCTTGACCAGCGCCGACTTGCCGGTGCCGCGCGCACCCCATAGCAGCACGTCATGCGCCGCCGCCCTCCTCGCCAGTCGGTCGAGATTGGCGGTCAGCGCGTCGCGTTGCGCCTCGATCCCGACCAGCCGCTCGATCGGCAAGGGGCGGAACCCTCGCGCCGCCGACAGCACCGCGCCGTCCCAGCCATAGGCCGGATGCGCCAGCGGATCGGCGGCGGGCGGCGGCGGTGGCGACAGGCGTTCGAGCGCGGCGGCGATGCGAAGGAGCGGATCGGTCATGTCGCCGCCCTAGCCAGCGACTAGGGCGCGATCAACGCCTGTGCCGCCGCACGATCGGCAAAGCCCCTGTCCGCCAGCGCCGCGCGCGCATTGGCGGCTGCGACGGCGCGATCCCCGGCGGCGGCGGCGATCTGTGCCATGTGCCACCGGATGCCGGCATGGGCCGGTGCGATCCGCACCGCCTTTGCCATTACCGGGATCGCCGCACCGATATTGTCGTTCGCGAACAATGCCCAGCCGAGTGCATCCGCCACCAGCGGATTGGCCGGCGCGATGCGATAGGCGGCGGCGGCATAGTCCTGCGCGATCCCCGCCTGCCCGGCACCGGCATAGGCATTAGCCAGTTCCGCCAGCACCGCCGCATCACCGTCACCGACCAGCGCGCGCAACCGTTCGAGCGTTTCGATCGCCGCGTCGTCGTCCCCGGCGGCCGCCTGCCACTGCCCCGCCAGCCGGAGTGCGGCGACGCTTGCGGGGTTCTGCGCCAGATAGAGCGACAGTGTGGCGCTGGCCTGCGGGCGCTGTCCGGCGCGGTCGCGGGCATCGACCAGCCGCAGCATCGTCGCTTCGTCGAACCGGGTCGCGGCGGCGCGCGCATAGGCATCGGCCGCCTCGCCCATCCGCCCGGCGGCGGACAGCGTATCGCCCAGCACCAGTTGCGCGGCGGGCGCGCCGGGATTGGCCACCGCCACCCGCTGCGCCGACGCGACCGCTTCAACGTTCCTGCCGGCCGCCGCCAGCGCCCGGATATAGGGGACCGCCGCCGCCGGATCGCCGGGCGTCAGCCGCGCATCCTCCGCCAGCATCGCCAGATCCTCGTCGGGGACGAAGGCGGTCGAGCGGCCGCGTCCCGGCGACGCGGCGCGATCGAGCATCGCCGCCGCCCCGGCGCGGTCGCCCAGCCGCTCCATCGCCCGCACCGCCAGCGTCAGCGTATAGCTGTCGGCATCGCCCCGCACCGCTGCCGGTCGGATATAGTCGAGCGCGTCCTGTGCGGCATTGCTCTTGAGCAGTGCCAGCGCCAGCAGCTTGCGCGCGGTGACGTTGGTCGGCTGCCGCGCGACCAGTTCGCGCAGCGCGACCGCCGCCTGCCCCTCATTGCCCTGCGCCAGATCGATCGAGCCGCTCAGCAGCAATGCGCCGGGCACGCCGGCGACACCGCGCCCGGTCTTGTCGAGGATGCTGCGCGCGGTGTCGTAATCGCCTGCCCGCGCCGCCAGCACCGCCTGCAGATAATAGCCCTGTGCGCTGCCCGGCCGGACCGCCATCGCCCGCCGCACCGCGTCCAGCATCGCGCTCGCGCGGCCGGCATCGCCGAGCGTCGCGGCATATTCGATCAGCGTGTCATAACCATAGGGATCGCGCTTCAGCGCCGCTTCGAACCAGGGCAGTGCCGCGACCAGTCCATATTGGACGCGCACCGTTTCGGCGCGCAAGCGCAGCGCGTCGGGCGACGAGGGTTCGGCGCGAACTGCCGCCGCAGCGGCGTTGACCGCGCCGACCATGTCGCCCGCGCTCATCCGTATCTGTCCGAGCGCGACCCATGCAGCCGCGTCCTGCGGCGCGCGCGCGACGATCGCCTCCAGCGCGTTCAGCCCGGCGGCGACGTTCCCGCCCGCCGCGACCGCCTGTGCACGGATGCGGTCGGCATAGGGGCGATAGCGCGCCGGAGTCTTGTCCGCCTCGGTCACCGCGCCGGCCGCATCGCCCTGTAGCAGCCGGGCATGGGCGCGCAGCTGATGGATGCGCTGGGGATCGAAGCCGTCGGCCACCGCCCGGTCGATCGCACCCTGTGCCGCGACGCCCTCGCCCAGCACCAGATGGGTGCGCGCCAGCACCGCCTGCGCCAGTCCCCATTTCGGGTCGGCGGCCGTCGCCGCCTGTGCCGCTTCACGCGCCTGCGTCCAGTGCCCGGCTTCATAGTGCGTCAGCGCCTGCGCCAGTCGGGTCCGGGCATCGGCGGCATCGGCGCGGGCGGGCAGCGCCCCGCCGATCGTGGCGAGCATCCCCGCCACGATTGCCAGCCCGCCCATGCCGAGCAGCGCGCGGATCGATCGATCAGGGTTGCAGGTCATAGCTTTTCATCAGATCGTAGAGCGTCGGGCGACTGATCCCCAGAAGCCGCGCCGTGCCCGAGATATTGCCCTGCGCCTGTGCCAGCGCCGACCGGATCGCCGATCGGTCCGCCGCCTCGCGTACCGCCTTCAGATTGATCGGTCCCGACAGCGCCTGCGCGGTGCCGAGGTCGAGATCGACGGCGGTCACCGCCTTGCCATCGGCCATGATCGCGGCGCGCTTCACCCGGTTTTCCAGCTCGCGGACATTGCCCGGCCAGCCCCATGCCTCGATCGCCGCCAGCGCGTCGGGGGCGAAACGCTTCACCCCCAGCCCCATCTGCGCGGCATGGCGGTCGAGGAAATGGCGTGCGAGCAGCGCCGGATCGCCCGGCCGCTGCGACAGCGACGGGATGCGCACCACGATCTCGGCCAGCCGGTAATACAGGTCCTCGCGGAACCGGCCATCGGCGACCATCGCATCGATATCCTGATGCGTCGCGCACACAATCCGCGTGTCGACCGGAATCGCTTTCCGCCCGCCGATCCGTTCGATCACCCGTTCCTGCAGGAAGCGCAGCAGCTTGACCTGCAGGGCAAGCGGCACATCGCCGATCTCGTCGAGGAACAGCGTGCCGCCCGCCGCCTGTTCGATCTTGCCCTCGGTCGTCTTCACCGCGCCGGTGAACGCGCCCTTCTCATGCCCGAACAGCTCGCTTTCGAGCAGCGTTTCGGGGATGGCGGCGCAGTTGATGGCGATGAAATTGCCGCGTTTGCGCCGCGATGCGTCGTGCACACCACGCGCCAGCAATTCCTTGCCGGTGCCCGACGCGCCGAGCAGCATCACCGACACATCGGCCGGCGCGACGCGCTCGATCGTGCGCGTCACCTTCAGCATTTCGGGCGCGGCGGTAATCATGCCGCCCAGCACCGCCTGCCCCTCGATCCGGTCGGCGAGACGACGGTTCTCCGCCTCCAGCGCATGGACGTGGAAGGCGCGCGCGACGATCAGGCCCAGTGCGTCGATGTCGATCGGCTTCGCATAGAAATCCCATGCGCCCAGATCGATGGCGCGCAATGCGCTCGCCCGGTAGCCATGGCCGCTGGCGACGACGATCTTGGTATCGGGCTTGATGGCGAGGATGGCCTCCATCGTCGCAAAGCCTTCGGTCACGCCATCGGGATCGGGCGGCAGGCCGAGGTCGAGCGTCACGACCTGCGGTTCCTCGGCACGCACCGCCGCGATCGCCGCGTCACGGTCTCCGGCGACGACGATGTCATAGCCTTCATAGGCCCAGCGCAACTGGCGTTGCAGCCCGGCATCGTCCTCCACGATCAACAGGCATTTCCGGCTTGTCATGCCGCTTGCTCCAGCATCGGATGCGCCGCCGCCAGGGTGACGCGAAAGCGCGATCCCCGTCCCGGCTGGCTGTCGACAGCGATATGGCCGCCCATCGCGACCGCGAGTTGGCGCGCCTCGAACGCACCGATGCCGAAGCCCGACGGCTTCGACGAGACGAACGGACGGAAGAGTTCGTCGCGAATGAACTGCCGGGTCATGCCGATGCCGGTGTCGATCACGTCGACCCACACCCGGTCGCCCGCATCGCCCAGCACGATGCGGACCGGATCGCTGCCGCCTGCGTCGAGGGCATTGTGGACCAGATGGTCGATCACCTGCTGCAACCGTGCCGGATCGGCCGAGGCGCACAGCGTCGCCGGCCCCTCGACCGCGACTGCCCCGCGCGCACGGAAGCGCGCGGCCGATCCCGCCGCGATGCTGGCCAGCGCGACCGGGCGCAGCGCCTCGCCACGCGCGGGTTCGCGTTCGGACAGGCGGGCGAGCAGGTCGTTCATCCGCGTGGCGGATTCGTTCAGCGTCGCGACCATGTCGGCTCGGAAATCGGGATTGTCGGCATGACGGACGGCGTTGCGCGCGACGAGGCTCAGCTGGCTGACGATGTTCTTCACGTCGTGCAGGATGAAGGCGAAGCGGCGGTTGAACTCCTCGAACCGGCGCGCTTCGGCCAGTGCCGACTGGGCGCGCTCCTCGGCCAGATAGCTTGCCACCTGTCGCCCGGCGATGCGCAGCAGGTCGAAATCCTCCCAATCGAGCGCGCGGGCAAGCAGCGGCCGCGCGAGCAGGATCGCGCCGGTCAGCCGGCCGAGATGCGGCAGGGGAACGACCACCCACGCGTCGCCATGCACCAGCATTGCCCCGGGCACGGCCGCCCCGTCCGCGCAATCGGGCTGGTCGCGCAGCGGATCGAGTTCGAGGATGCGGCCGGTCGCGCGCAGATGCCCGGCAAGCGCCATGCCGTCGGTGGCGGTGCCCAGCGCGTCACCCTCCCAACGCCACGATGCGCCGACCGCCAGCCCGTCGCCTTCCGCGACCAGCAGCAGGCCGGCGGGCGAGTCGGTCAGGTCGGCCACCGCCTTCACCAGCCGTTCGTCGAGCGGCGCGCCACCCTTGGGCTCGCCCAGCGTTTCGGTGAAGCGGGTCCATTCGGAACGATAGTCGTAGCGGTGAGTAAACAGGTGCTTGACCAGCTTGACCTTGATCCATGCCCGCAGCCAACCCGACGAGGCGGCGGTCAGCACCGCGACGGTCGATCCGAACACGAATGCGGTCTGGCCGATCCGGACATGGTCGCCACCCAGCGCCGCGATCAGGCTGATCGCCATGATCGTCACCGCGAAATACGCCATCAGCCCCAGCACCGACAGGGTGTGGAAGGTCGCGACGCGCGACAGTTGCACCCCGCCACTCCCCGGCCGCGACAGCGCCAGTGCGACCAGCAGCGCCATCGCCGCCAGGGCGACGCCGCGCGCCGCGATCAGTTCGGCCGGGGCCTGCCCGACCAGATAGGCGGCGATGCACAGATTGACGTCGATCAGCCAGAATGCGCCGGCCGCGACCAGCACCATCCGCGTCGCCGCCGATGCCGCCATCGGGAAGAGATCATGGAGCAGCAGCAGCGCGCCGAGGGCCGCCAGTGCGCCGAGCACCGTCGATACCGCGCCGATCATCGCCGCCGCCTGCGACCCCGGCATGGTCGCGCCGGCCAGGTCGAGCACGAGCTGCGCGATATCGACGGCGGCGACGGCGGCATAGGCGAGAATGCGGCCCAGCCCCGCATCGTCTTGGCCGGCGCGACGCTGGACGACCATCAGCAGCACCAGCCAGCCGAGCGTGCGGGCACCGGCGAACAGATGCGATACCGCCTGCGCATCGCCGATCCCCGCCACCGACAAGGTCCACAGCGCGGTCAGTCCCAGCGCCAGCGCCAGCCAGCCGCCCGGCAGCGCCGTATCGACCGCACCGCGCCGGACCGTCCAGAACGCGAGCGCGCCGAACAGCAGCGCCGCGATCGCATGTCCCCAGACGATGATCCCGATCAGCATGCGATCACCGCGCCCCGCCCGACCAGATCACGACGCGCAGCGTCTGCAACAGGATCAGCAGGTCGAGGAACGGCGAATAGTTCTTGGCATAATACAGGTCGTATTCCAGCTTCTGCCGGGCATCGTCGATCGATGCGCCATAGGGATAGTTGATCTGTGCCCAGCCGGTGATGCCGGGCTTCACCATATGCCGTTCGGCATAATAAGGCAGCTTGTCCTCCAGCGCGGACACGAACTCCGGGCGTTCCGGGCGGGGGCCGACGAAGCTCATCTCGCCGACCAGCACGCTCCAGCACTGCGGCAGCTCGTCGATCCGCGTCTTGCGCAGGATGCGGCCGATGCGGGTGATGCGGGAATCGTTCTTTTCGGCCCAGACCGCGGTCCCGGCCGCTTCGGCATCGGTGCGCATCGACCGCAGCTTCGGAATGTCGAAGCCGCTGCTGTACAGCCCGACGCGGCGCTGGCGGTAGAAGACCGGGCCGCGGCTGTCGAGCTTCACCGCGATCGCCGCGACCAGCAGGACCGGCAGCGTCAGCGTCAGCAGCAACAGGCTGGCGGCGATGTCGAACATCCGCTTGAACACGCTCGACACCATCCGTCCCGACGAGAAGCCGTCGGAAAAAATCAGCCATGACGGGCTGACGCTGTCGAGGTCGACGCGACCCGTTTCGCGTTCGAGGAAGGTCGAGATCTCGTTGACATGGACGCCGGTGGTGCGGATGCGCAGCAAGTCCTTCAGCGGCAGGGCGTTGCGCCGCTCCTCCAGCGCCAGCACGACCTCCGACGCGCCGAGCAGCACGACGTGATCGGCAAGGTTGTAGATGGCGTCGCGGGCGATCGCTTCGGGGATCACCCGGTTCGCCTCGCTCATCGCGACATAGCCGACGACGACGAAACCGGCACCGGGCGTCCGGCCGAGATCCTTCAGCCGCTGCGCGCGCGGGCCGGCTCCCAGCACGATCACCCGCCGCTTGAACGCCTGCCCCCCGAACAGCGTACCGGTCAGGATGCGCAAGGTCAGCAGCAGCACCGCCGCGAAGCCCAGCCCATAGGCAAGGTTCGACCGCCAGAAGGTGATCGACGGCGCGAGGAAAAAGACGACCGCGAGGAAGATCGCCCCCACCGCGACCGCGACGATCAGCCGCGCCGCGGCGAACTTGATCGATTGCAGCGCATCGGTGCCATAGATGCCGACCGCGACCAGTGCCGTTTCGAGACAGACGGCGAAGCTGAGCAATTGCGGGATGCGGGTGTGGATCGGCTCGACCGCCATGTCGATCTGCATCGCCCGCGTGACCCAGCCGAGTTCGGCCGCCACCAGCAGGACGAGAAAGTCGAGCAGACCCAGCAGCAAGACGGCGTGCGGAATATAATGTTTGAACAGCCGAATCATCGCCGGGCTCTCGATACAGGTGTAAGCCAGTCCGACACCCACCCCGTATCGCGCGAAAGCGCAAAGAAATACTGAACGCGACGGATACGCATCGTCACATCGTTGTTGTATCGCAACAGTCGCTTGCCCTTCCGGGCGGGCCCTTTTTGCCTGCCTGATCCTGTTCGGAGATCCGATCCATGCCCGTTTCGTCCGCCATCGTCCCCGTCATTCTGTCCGGGGGGGCGGGCACCCGCCTGTGGCCGATGTCGCGGCCCGAACGGCCCAAGCAGTTCCTCGCGCTGACCGCCGCCGAGACGATGTTGCAGCTGACCGCGCGCCGGGCCGCCGGCGAAGGCTATGCCGCGCCGATCGTGGTCGCCAACGCCGCCCATGCCGATGCGGTCGCCGACCAGCTGTCGGCCATCGGCTCGACCCCGCAGGCGATCATCCTCGAACCGATGGGCCGCAACACCGCGCCCGCCATCGCGCTGGCGGCGATCGCGGCGGGCAGCGGCGATGCACCGTTGCTGGTGATGCCGTCGGACCATGTCATCCTCGACCTCGAAGCATTTCGCGCCGCGATCGACCGCGCACTGCCGCTGGTCGAGGATGGCTGGATGGTGACGTTCGGCATCGCCCCCGACGCGCCCGAGACCGGCTATGGCTGGATCAAGGTCGGCGCGCCGTTGGCGCATGGCGTGCACCGCGTCGACCGCTTCGTCGAGAAGCCGCCGCTGGATGCGGCGGAGGCGATGCTGGCGTCGGGCGACCATGCGTGGAACGGCGGCATCTTCCTGTTCCGCGCCGACCGGTTCCTTGACGCGATCGGCCGGTTTGTGCCGACGATGCTGGAAGCGGCGCAGGGATCGATGGACCGGGCGCAGCGCGACGGCATCTGCATCCGCCCCGAAGCCGAGGCGTTCGCCGCCAGCCCGTCCGACTCGATCGACTATGCGGTGATGGAACGCGATGACCGGGTGGCGGTGGCGCCGGTGGCGATGGGATGGAGCGATGTCGGCAGTTGGGACGCGCTGCACGCGATCAGCGACCGCGACGATGCGCACAATGCCACCGGCGGCGACGTGACGCTGGTCGACACCAGCGGCTGCCTCGTCCGGTCGGACGGGGTGCGGATCGCGATGGTCGGGGTCAGCGACCTGATCGTCGTCGCCAGCGGCAACGACGTCATGATCCTGCCGCGCGGACGTTCGCAGGAGGTCAAGCGCCTGCTGGAGGCGATGAAGGGGAACTGAACCGAACCAGTACGTTAGCGCACCGGCGAAACCCCCTTCCCTTCGCCGGTACGTAGCCTAGGCTGTCGCGACAGTATGGAGTGCGCGTAGTGCGGGCAGGATTCGGTGCGGCGTTGGGCGTATTGGCGATGCTATCGGCCTGCGGAGGCGGGGGCGGAAGCGGCAGCGTCCTGGGTGGCGGCAGCAGCGGCGGGGTTTCCCCGACGCCCTCCGCCACGCCGACACCGACCCCTACCACCACGGCGGGCTGTTCGCTGCGCGAGCGGCAGGACTGGGCACTGGCCCAGCTGCGCGAATGGTATCTGTTCCCCGAAACGCTGCCGACGAGCCTCAGCCCCGCGCCCTATGCCACGGTCGACGCCTATGTCGACGCGCTGACCGCGACCGCGCGGGCGCAGGGGCGCGACCGGTACTTCACCTATCTGACGTCGATCGCCGAGGAAAACGCCTATTACGACGCGGGCGAGACCGCCGGCTTCGGCACCCGCTTCGCGCTCGACACGACCGGCCGCCGCCTGTTCGTGATCGAATCGTTCGAAGGGACGCCGGCGCTGAACGCCGGTATCGATCGCGGGACCGAGATCCTGCAGATCGGCACCAGCGGCGGCAGCCTGCGCAGCGTATCGGCGATCATCGATGCGACCGGTATCGACGGCCTGAACGATGCGCTGGGCCCCGATACGGTCGGCACCGCGCGCACGTTCGAGTTCCGCACCGCCGAGGGCACGACCCGCACCGAGACCGTCGCCAAGGCCGACTATGCGCTGCTGCCGGTATCGACCCGCTATGGTGCCAAGGTGCTGACCGATGGCGGCAAGAAGGTCGGGTATATCAACCTGCGCACGTTCATCACCACCGCCAACCAGCCGCTGCGCGATGCCTTCGCCAGTTTCCGGGCGCAGGGGATCACCGAGTTCGTCATCGATTTCCGCTACAATGGCGGCGGGCTGATCTCGGTCGCCGATCTGATGGGCGACCTGTTGGGCGGCGGCAAATCGACCAGCCAGGTTTATAGCTACACGACCTTCCGTCCCGAGAAATCGTCGGAGAACGAAACGAAATACTTCGCGCCGACCGCACAGTCGGTGACGCCGACCAAGATCGCGTTCATCGGCACCGGCCGCACCGCATCGGCCAGTGAATTGGTCATCAACGCCTTCGTCCCCTATCTCGGCAACAACATGGCGCTGATCGGCACCAACACCTATGGCAAGCCGGTCGGGCAGATCGCGGTCGATCAGGCAGCGTGCGACGACCGGCTGCGCATCGTCGCCCTGTCGGTGCAGAATTCGGCGCGCTCGGCGGCCTATTTCGATGGCCTCGCATCGGTGGTGCCCAACACCTGTTCGGCGACCGACGACATCAACTATCCGCTGGGCGACCCGCGCGAGCAATCGGTCGCCCGCGCGCTCGACTTCCTTGCCGGGCGCAGCTGTTCGCGGATCGGATCGGCGGCGGCGACCGCAGCGGCCCGCGAAGGCTTGCGCGTCGCCGGCGACGGGGTCGAGGGACGGACGCTGCTGCAACCCGCCCGCCCGTCGACCGTGCAGCGCGAGGTCCCGGGCTTGTTCTGACCCGGCCCGCTCGGCTACCCCGGCGGCGGCAAGGGGGACGGCATGGGCGACGACGACTATATCTATGACGAGGCGACCGGCGAATGGGTACCCGCGTCGCAGGCGGCGGGACCCGCGACCGACGACGACGCGGTCGTGGTGCGTGACGCGGTCGGCAACGTGCTGGCCGATGGCGATCAGGTGACGCTCATCAAGGACCTGACCGTCAAGGGCGCAGGCCAGACGCTGAAGCGCGGCACACTCATCAAGTCGATCCGCCTGACTGGCGATGCGCAGGAGATCGACTGCAAGTTCGACGGGATCAAGGGGTTGGTGCTGCGCGCCGAGTTCGTCCGCAAGCGGACATGATCGCCGGGATCGATCCCAGTTGGGAGCCGGCGCTTGGGCCCCTGCTGGCCAGCGACACGATGGCGCGCCTGCGCGATTTCCTGAAGGGCGAGAAGGCGGCGGGCAAGCGCATCCTGCCGCATTCGCGCGACTGGTTCGCGGCGCTGGCGCTGACGCCGCTGGATCAGGTGCGGGTCGTCATTCTGGGGCAGGACCCGTATCACGGGCCGGGACAGGCGCATGGCCTGTCCTTTTCGGTCCGACCGGGCGTCGCGGTGCCGCCGTCGCTGCGCAACATCTTCAAGGAATTGCAGACCGATCTGGGCCTGACGCCGCCCGCCCATGGGTTTCTCGAGCATTGGGCGCGGCAGGGGGTGCTGCTGCTCAACACCGTGCTGACCGTAGAGCAGCACCGCGCTGCATCGCATGCCGGGCGCGGGTGGGAGGCGTTCACCGACGCCGTCGTCCATGCCGTCGCCGACCGGGCGGAACCGACCGTGTTCCTGCTATGGGGCGCACATGCCCAGAAGAAGGCCGCGTTCGTCCGCGACGTGGGCGCAGGGGGTCGCCACCTCGTGCTGCGCGCCCGTCACCCCTCCCCGTTGTCGGCGCATAGCGGCTGGTTCGGCAGTCGTCCGTTCAGCCAGGCCAATGCGTTTCTGGCCGAGCATGGCCGGGGGACGATCGACTGGTCGCTGCCCGAACTCGATACGATGCCGGAACCATCCGTCCCCGTCGACGATTGATGCGGCCGACCGCCAGCCCGGCGGGACCGACTTCAAGGGGTTACAGATGAAGAAGATGATGACGGCGACCGGCCTGGCCACGTTGATGCTGCTGGGTGCCTGCGGCGGCAATGCCGACGACAAGGCCGCCGACAATATCGAGGCGATGACCGAGAACAGGGCGGACGCGCTGGAAGACCAGGCCGACCTGACCAGCAACGAGCAGGTCGAGGACGCACTGGAAGCGCAGGCCGAGAACGTCCGCGACATGGGCGAGGACGCCGCCGACAAGGCCGACGACGACGACAATGCGCAGGTCGAACAGGCCGTCCGCAACCGGATGTAAGCGGAACCGCCGCACCCCCGATCGCGGGGGTGCGGCACCGTTGCCCCCCTATCCGGCGAGCGATGCGTCCGGTGTCGCCACCACCGGTGGCAGATCGGGCATGCCCGGCAGGTCGTAGCGATCCATGCTGACCCCGGCGCAGCCATAGGTCGCCCTGTTTTGCCACTGCGCCCTGGTCAGCTTCGCCGCCAGTGCGGGTTGCCGCGTCGCCAGCGTCCTGGCCGCATCGTCGCCCTGCCCCGCAAACAGCACACCGTCGAACCGCTTCCCATCGGCCTGCCGCGCATTCACATAGGGTACGAAGTCGCCGAGATAGGCGACCTGTCCGGGTTCGACATGCACCATGGGCGCGCCGAAGCAGTTGGTGGTGGTGACCGGCAGGTTCGCGACCGACATCGCGTTCAGCACATAGTCGCCCGGCGTCACACGCAGCACCTGCACCTCATAGGGTGACTTCCGGTCGCCGCTGTTGACCGTCACGCCATAGGTGGTCAGGTCGTTCTTCGCCTTCCAGTCGCGCGGGCGGTACAGCGCGTCGTGCTTGCCCGCATCGTAGCGCAGCAGCTGCAACTGCGTCGAGCGGCCGGCGCTGGCCGCGTCGAGCCGGCGGAAGGCGACGACGATCGCCGCCTCGCCCGGTGCCAGCACGAACGGCGCGGCGGCATCGACCTTCTTGCCGAGGAACACCGTCCCCGGCAGCGTCAGCGGCGCATCGATCCGCCACGACGGATCGACCGGGGTGGTGAAGCCGGTGCGCTCGGTCACCTTGCCGGCGACCTCCGCCTCGCCGATCTGCCGGTCGAGATAGGCGATCCGATCGGCCTCGGGCATCGCCGTGATCTTCGCGGCGGCGGCATCGTCGCGCTCGACCAGCCGCCAGCCACGGATCAGCAAACAGCTTTGCCGGTTCGCCCGCCGCTGCTGCCCCTGCGCGATCGCGCCGGCGATCAGCCCGCCGAGCAGGCCACCGGCCCCCGCCGCGATCGGGGAGATCACCGCCGGGTTATAGACCATCGGCACCGTCCCCGCCGGGGTGCGCGATCCGCGCGCGATCAGCCGGCATTGCTGCCACGCCAGATCATAGTCGGCCCGCGTCGCGCCGGGCCGGTTGTAGAAGCGCGACGGCGTCAGGTCGCGCGCGGCATCCTCGGCGATCTCCTTGGGATCGTCGACGGGCTCGACCGCGTCCTGCGCGACGGGCGTCACCGCCCCGCCCTGCATCGTCTGCACCGCCTGCGCCAGCACCTGCCCAGGCAGCATCGCCGCCATTCCCGCGATCAGGATCGAACGTTTCATCTTACCCCCCTGCCGGCGCTCGCCCCCGAGGCCGGTCGACGGGACGATAGCATCGTATCCGGATCAGGAAAGCGGGCAGGCGCAGGGCAACGACAGGTTGGTCGATCGACCTTCGGTCCCGACAGCCTGCAAATGGCGGTTTCGCGCGCTTCCACTGCGCACGTTCCGACAAGATGCCGCGCGCCGGGCCACGCAAAACAACCGTTTCCGGCACATCCTCCTTCGAGGATCGACCGGCCTTCGAACGGGACGCCGGAGTCAGGCGGAGCCGCCGTCCCGTCCAAAGGTCACAAAAGTCACACTCGCCGCGTGGCGCAACCCGCGCGTGGATGCGTGGTTTTGGGCCGCGGGCGTTTGGGGCGGGGAACGGTGATGCCGCGCTTGGCCAGTTCCAGTTCGATCTCGAACGCCTCGCCCAGCGGCCCGGGTTCGGGAATATACCGGTCGTCCTGCGCGGCCCATGCCATCGCCAGTTCCGCGGACAACTGCGGCTCGATCGGTGCCGCGACCGGTTCGGGACGGCGATCGGGGTCGAGCCAACCGGGCAGTGCGCCATCGTTCAGATCGGCGACCTCGATCGCAACGTCGAGATCGGCGGGGGCCATCAGCTTTTCGGGCTCGGCGGGCGGCACGGGGGTGAGCGCGTCGAGCGCCTCGGCGACGCTGGGCGTCGGGGTTGGGGCCGGTGCCTCCGCCTCGCCGCGCGCCGGCCGGCGGCGCTGCTGTTTGCCGTAGCGGTCGGGATAATGGGCGGCGAGCAGGAACATCAGCATCCGGTCGCCGGGGCGATGCCGCGACCCGACCCGCCGCCCATTGGCATCGAGCACCGGTTCGACAGTGCCGTTGATCGCCCGGTCGAACGCGACATCGACCAGCATCCCCACGGCTTGCGCGACGGCGGCATCCCACGCGCGCGCGAAGGCCTCGCCACCGGGTGAACGGCGCAGGCGATAGGCGGTGCTGGGCGACATGCCGACCGCGCGCGCCGCATCGGCGACCGACCCGCCATCGGCGAGCGTTTCGATGAAATCGCGCTGTTTCTTATCGGACCAGCCGTCGCTGCGCGGTTTGCGGCGGACGGGGACCCATTGATAGTCGGCGGGGTCATAGCCGTTGGCGTCGAGATAGGGTGTCTCGGACGGAACGGTCAGGTTCGAGGGGGCGTGCGCCGGGACGGGCGCGGGCGAATGCTCGGAGAGCTGGCTTTGGTTGCGCATGGGCGGGAGGGGAACATATTGGGAACTTGTAGGACAGTGGTTTTTGCTTCGGATTAATGATGCTGGCTTTGCTAACGACGAAAAGCCATAGTCTTCGCCATCCGAACGCTTGGCGCTTCTGTGCCGATGGATCATCCGTCTGGAGAGGTCGCTGTAATGAAACACTACTCCCTGAAAGAGGTTTTTACTCCGGGCGGCCTTCCATCGGTAACATACGTCGACCGAGAACATCTTGACCTTGAACGAAAAATCAAAAGAGCCGTCACTCGTGGCTATGCGATAAACGTTGTCACTGGTCCTACCAAATCAGGTAAATCCGTTTTATGCCACCGGGTTCTTGGTACTGTTAATTTAGTGGCTATTGAAGGTGGGCAAATACAGTCGGAAGACGAGTTCTGGCAGTTAGTCGCGCATAAGATGCAAGTTGCAGCAAGCGAAAAGACTTCTAACACTGAAGGTTCTAAAGCAACTGTATCCGGCAACGTAGGTTGGAAGCTTGCTGCACTTTTGACACTTGGCAGCTCCCTTGAAGCTAACGACAGCAAGACTTCCGAGAAAACTCTTGTAAAATCATTAAAAATTGCCTGCATTGACAGCCTTATCAATAGCAAAGCTGTTCTACTAGTGGATGATTTTCACTACATATCCCAGAACGTCCAGAAGTCTATTATCCAAGCCGTCAAAGGCCCAGTAATGTCCGGGCTGACGGTATTTTTGCTAGCGGTACCGCATCGGGCCTTCGATCCAGTGACTGTCGAAAATGAGGTTGAGGGACGTTTCAAGCATATTGAAATTCCCCCTTGGTCAATCGACGACCTTCTATTGATACCCCATCGCGGATTTCCAGCACTGAATGTAAATTGCCCAACTTCAGTTCAGGAAAATATTTGCAGGGAAGCTTTCGGAAACCCGTTGCTTGTGCAGGAGGCTTGCTCTGAGTTGTGCCTCGAAAATGATATAGAAGAAACGCAAAAAACTTTGAAGAATATAGATGGCTCTCGGTTGGAAGCAGCCTTTTCTGAGATTGCAAGGAGTAAGGGTTTTCCTAAATTCGAGAAATTGAAGAAGGGCCCACAAGCTAGAAAGGCGCGACAACCCCGCTCGCTGGCCAATGGAACTGAGGAAGATATTTATTCAACCATCATGATAGCTATCGCAGCGAGCGGCCCAAAAGCCAAAACTTCTTACGACGACATAAGAGCCTCTGTCAAAGAAGTCCTCGCTGACGGGGCGAAGATGCCTCAGAAGAATGAGATTACTTCGGCCCTTAATCATATGAGCAATATCGCCAGAAAAGATATTAAAGGCGAACCACCTCTCGAATGGGTCAGAGATGATGACGATCTAATCATCACCGATCCATTCCTTCTATTTTACATGAAGTATGCCTTTAAAAATTAGATTACCCTCAAAGACTTTCGAATGATTGAGGTTTAATTCAATACAACCTTTCGAACGGCTCCTCCCTGCGATGCGAGGAGCCGTTCGTAACGCCTCACTCCGCCGGCAGATACACCTCGCTGCCCTTCTCGCGGAACTTCTCGCTCATTTCCGCCATGCCGGCTTCGGCCGCTGCGACCGATCCGGTGCCGTTGGCAAAACGGGCACGGTCCGCGTCGGCGTGATCGGCGGCGAGGAACGTATCCGCCGGGGCGTTCTGCTTGGCGGCAAACTCGCGCACCTCTGCCGTGATCTTCATCGAGCAGAATTTCGGGCCGCACATCGAACAGAAATGGGCGGTCTTGGCGCCTTCTGCGGGCAACGTCTGGTCGTGGTAGGATTCCGCCGTGTCGGGGTCGAGCGACAGGTTGAACTGGTCGCGCCAGCGGAAGTCGAAGCGGGCGCGCGACAGGGCGTCGTCGCGCATCTGTGCCGCCGGGTGGCCCTTGGCCAGATCGGCGGCATGGGCGGCCAGCTTGTAGGTCACCACGCCGACCTTCACATCGTCGCGGTCGGGCAGGCCCAGATGCTCCTTGGGCGTGACGTAGCAGAGCATCGCCGTGCCGTACCAGCCGATCATCGCCGCGCCGATGCCGCTGGTGATATGGTCGTAGCCCGGCGCGATGTCGGTGGTGAGCGGCCCGAGGGTATAGAAGGGCGCTTCACCGCAGACCTGCAGCTGCTTTTCCATATTCTCCTTGATCTTGTGCATCGGCACATGGCCGGGGCCTTCGATCATGACCTGCACGTCCTGCGCCCAGGCACGGTGGGTCAGTTCGCCGAGCGTGAAGAGCTCGCTGAACTGCGCTTCGTCATTGGCGTCGGCGATCGAACCGGGACGCAGGCCATCGCCCAGCGAATAGGCGATGTCATACGCCTTCATGATCTCGGTAATCTCGTCGAAATGTTCGTAGAGGAACGATTCGCGGTGATGGGCCAGGCACCATTTCGCCATGATCGACCCGCCGCGCGAGACGATGCCGGTGACGCGCTTTGCGGTCATCGGGATATAGGGCAGGCGGACGCCGGCATGGATGGTGAAGTAATCCACGCCCTGTTCGGCCTGTTCGATCAGCGTGTCGCGGAAGATGTCCCACGTCAGTTCCTCGGCGATGCCGCCGACCTTTTCCAGCGCCTGATAGATCGGCACCGTGCCGATCGGCACCGGCGAGTTGCGCAAGATCCATTCGCGGGTGTCGTGGATGTTGCGGCCGGTCGACAGGTCCATGACCGTGTCGGCGCCCCAGCGGATCGACCAGACCAGCTTGTCGACTTCGGCGGCGACGTTCGATGCGACCGCGCTGTTGCCGATGTTGGCGTTGATCTTGACGAGGAAATTGCGGCCGATCGCCATCGGTTCGGTTTCGGGGTGGTTGATGTTGTTGGGAATGATCGCCCGGCCGCGCGCCACTTCGTCGCGGACGAATTCGGGGGTCACGTAATCGGGGATCGCCGCGCCGAAGCTCTCGCCGTCGCGGACATAGTCGCGCAGCATTTCGCGGCCGAGATTCTCGCGGGTCGCGACATATTCCATTTCCGGCGTGATGATGCCGCGCCGGGCATAGTGCATCTGGCTGACGTTCGCACCGGCCTTGGCGCGCAAGGGCCGCTTGACGACATTGGGGAAGGGCTGGACTCCCCCTGAGCGGTCGGGACCGAGCTGGCCGTTATCTTCGGGGCGCAGTTCGCGGGCGTCGTAGCTCTCGACGTCGCCGCGGGACATGATCCAGTCGCGGCGCAGTTGCGGCAGGCCGGCCATGATGTCGATGCGGGCATTGGGGTCGGTGTACGGCCCCGACGTGTCATAGACGTTGAGCGGCGGTTCTCCGCAAGACGGATCGAGGTCGATCGCGCGCATCGCGACGTTCAGGGGGCCGATATGCACCTTGCGGCTGCCACGGATCGGGCCGGTGGTGACGCCGATTTCGGTCTTTGCGGGGATGTCTGCCATATTCCACTCCATGCGGAGGGGGCGGAATTGTCGTGACCGCGCCCTCCCTACGCCGGTGTCAGCCGGATCAGGTTCAGCGGGTCGAAGGCTGCGGCCTTCCTCTCAAGCGTGACGGAACGCTCCCCCGGGGACGGTGCGGTTGTAGGCGCGTTGCGGGCGGGCGTCAAAGTGTTGGTGTCCCCTTCGTCACCCCGGACTTGATCCGGGGTCCCGCTTTCTCACGACCGCACAAGAAGGAGCGGGACCCCGGATCAAGTCCGGGGTGACGGATGGGGGTAGGGTCCGTTCACATTACAACAGGTCGAGCTGGCCGGTCGGCGGCTCCTCCCCGCCGAAGCCGGCCATCGTCACCCCCACCAGCCGCAACCCCATGCGCAACGGATAGAGCGTCGCGATCAGGCCGCGCGCGGTGGCGTGCAGCGTCGCGCGGTCGCGGACCGGTGCGCCCAGCGTGCGGCTGCGGGTGACGATGCGGAAATCGGCGTATTTCGCCTTTACGGTGACGGTGCGGCCATGTTGTCCGGTCTTCTCCACCCAGTCCCAGACGTCGTCGGCCATCGCCAGCACCCGCTCCTCGATCGCTTCCGGATCGGTCAGGTCGTTGTGGAAGGTGGTTTCGGACCCCGACGATTTGCGTACACGGTTGGGGCGGACCGGGCGGTGGTCCTCGGCGCGGGCGATGCCGTGATACCAGCCGCCCGCCTTGCCGAAGGTGCGTTGCAGGTCGGGCAGCGTCCAGCCCGCCAGATCGGCGCCGGTGCGGATGCCCAGCGCCTCCATGCGCTCGACCGTCTTGGGGCCGATGCCGTGGAACTTGCCGACCGGCAGCGACGCGACGACGCGCGGGCCGGCCTTGACCGGAATGACGAACTGGCCATTGGGCTTGTTCATGTCGGACGCCAGTTTGGCGAGGAACTTGTTGTAGCTGATCCCCGCCGAGGCGGTGAGGCCGGTGACCGAAAGGATGCGGGCGCGGATTTCCTGCGCCGTCGCGGTGGCGCTGGGCAGGCCGCGCCGGTTGGCGGTGACGTCGAGATAGGCCTCGTCGAGCGACAGCGGCTCGACCAGGTCGGTATAGTCGAGAAAGATGTCACGGATCTGGCCGCTGACCGCCTTGTACACCTCGAAGCGGGGGCGGACGAAGATCAGGTCGGGGCAACGCCGGATCGCAGTGACCGACGGCATGGCGGAGCGCACACCGAACACGCGCGCTTCATAGGATGCGGCGGCGACCACGCCACGCCCGCTCGACCCGCCGACCGCGACCGGCTTTCCTTTGAGCTCAGGCGCATCACGCTGTTCGACCGACGCGAAAAAGGCGTCCATGTCGACATGGATGATCTTGCGGGTAGGGTCCGACATCTCGCGGGTTTACAATGGCCTGCGGTAGCGGCCCGCGCAAGAACAAAAGGCGAATGCGTACTCTCTCGTCAGCCCCGGCTCAAGGCCGGCGTGACGTCGCATACTTATCGGTAGAACTCAGTTGTTCGTCAGGTTGAGGAACACATCCTCCAGATCGGCCTCGCGCGTCACCACGTCGACGATGCCGTATCCTTGCGCCGCCACCGCCGCCAGCACCTCACCCGCATTCGCGACATCCTTGCGATAGGTGATCGCCAGCAGCCGGTCGCCCTTGCGCTCGACCTTTTCGAAGACCCCGGCGGCGGGCAGGTCGGTCAGGTCGCGGTCGAGCGTCAGTTCGACGGCCTTTTCCTGCGCCATGCCCAGCAGTTCGCGGGTCGGCTGGTTGGCGACGACGCGGCCATGGTTGATGATGGCGATGCGGTCGCACAACTGCTCCGCCTCTTCCAGATAATGGGTCGTCAGCACCACCGTCACGCCGTCGGCGTTCAGTTCGCGGACATAGTCCCAGAGCTGCTGGCGAAGCTGGATATCGACGCCGGCGGTCGGTTCGTCGAGCACCAGCACCGGCGGCGAATGGACCATCGCCTTGGCCACCATCAACCGCCGCTTCATGCCGCCCGACAGGGTGCGGGCATAGGCGTTGGCCTTGTCCTCCAGATGCACCGCGCGCAGCAGGTCCATCGTGCGGCGCTTCGCCTTCGGCACGCCGTACAGGCCAGCCTGGATCTCCAGCGTCTCGGCAGGGGTGAAGAACGGGTCGAACAGGATCTCCTGATTGACGATGCCGATCGACGCCTTGGCATTGCGCGGATGCTGGTCGATGTCGAAGCCCCAGATCGACGCGGTGCCGCTGGTCTTGTTGACGAGTCCCGCCAGCGTATTGATGAGCGTCGACTTGCCCGCACCATTGGGGCCGAGCAGCCCGAAGATTTGGCCGCGCGGTACATCGAACGACACGCCGTCGAGTGCGACCTTGGCCGGTGCCCCGCCCTTTCCGGCGGCATAGGTCTTGCACAGGTCGCGGATCGAAATGGCGGCTTGGGTTTCCATAGCGTCCGCCGATACGCCCGCCCCGGCCCCAAGCCAAGCACCGATCCAACTTGTCGAGCCATCGCGGCATTGCTATCGCAGGAACCATGCTGCCCCCGCCCGAACTCCTCCGCGTCTCCACCCCTCGCGTCGCCTGCGACGGCTCCGGCGAAATCGCCGCCGCACTGGGCCACCCGCGCGTGTGGTTGCAGATCGACGACACGGGCTACGTCGATTGCGGCTATTGCGACCGGCGCTTCGTGCTGATCGGTGGCCCGGCCGATGGGGCGGACCAGAGCAAGCTGAAGGATCATGGGGACGGCGCGGGCCGGTAAGGCCGAACGCAGTTCGGACGAACCAGCAGGCCCGCGCCCGGCCGGCGGCGGGCAGGCTCGGCATTGCCCGCCGACCGACGACGCGGCTTTGCCGCGGCGGTGCTGAACTCCCTCCCGTCTCTCCGAACGTCATTCCAGCGAAGGCTGGGATCTCCCGATGATGACGCGTGACAGGAGCCGCTGAAGGCCCCAGCCTAGGCTGGGGCGAAGGTTTATCCGGTCGCTGACAATACGTTCTTTCGAACGTCCCCGGTCGGACCGGCATAAGCACGCACGTTGAACGGCGTAGCCGCGCAACGCCTTATCCGCCGAGCATTTCGATCCGCTCGTGCTCAGTGCATAGCGCGATCGCGGCTAGCGTTCGCTGTCCCTTCGCCAGCGCTATTACCGTTATCAAACTGCGCACCAAGCTGTCGTCCTGTGCCTCCCGCAGATCGCGCAACGCCAACGGCAATGCAGATTTCCAAGCGGTTTCGTAATCACCAGCGAGTTCGACCGGCATTGGCACACTGCCTCCCGCCAGACGCGCCTCTTCGATCGAAGCAATCAACGCATAGCCGTTCCAATCGGGCAATTCCGCCTGTTCCAGCATCCGCACAATCCCGGGGACGGCGGCATAGGACGCCGAGTTTACCGAGCCTTGATGGTATAGATTGTCCCACAGCTCGCGGACGACCTCAGAAGCCGCGCTTTCAGGCCATGCCTCGATCAGTGGACCGGGGTCGAATGGCTCACCATAAGCGTTCAGCAGAACAGTGGTCACATGGCACTCCGCCTATCGATGGTTTCCTGCAATGCCCAAATAGATACGAAGAGTCATCTGGGTCGCTGATGTGCGCCGTGTCGCACGTCCTGCGCATTCTGCGCCAACTCTGTTCCCCATTCCCCCACGCCGCCGCCACCCTATATTCCACCAATGACCCCGACCGATCCCCGCTCGTACCTCTATGCCGGCGACCTCGACCCCGCCGCCGCCCTTCGCGCCACGCAGGAGACGCTGCGACATGCCGAGGATGGCGAACTCTATCTCCAGTATCGCCGCTCCGAGGCGTTCGGGTTCGACGACGGCCGGTTGAAGACCGCGTCGTACGACACCCATGCCGGCTTCGGCCTGCGCGCCGTGTCGGGGGAGACGACCGCGTTCGCCCATGCCAACGAACTGTCCGAAGCGGCCATCCGCCGCGCGGGCGAGACGATGGCGCTGATCGATCCGGCCAAGGGGGCCAAGGCACCGCCGCCGCGCGGCAACAACCGACATCTCTATACCGCCGCCGATCCGCTCGACCTGATCCCCTTTGCCGACAAGGTGGCGCTATGCCAGTCGATCGACGCCGCTGCCCGCGCGCGCGATCCGCGCGTCTGCCAGGTGTCGGCCAGCCTGCTCGGGTCGTGGACGGTGGTCGAGATCGTCCGTCCCGACGGCTTCGTCGCCACCGACGTCCGCCCGCTGGTGCGAATGAACGTGTCGATCGTGGTCGAATTGAACGGACGGCGCGAAACGGGCAGCTACGGCATTGGCGGGCGCTATCTGTACGACTCGCTGTTCGCGCCCGAGACGTGGAACCGCGCGATCGACGTCGCGCTGGCGCAGGCCCTGATCAATCTGGAGGCGGTCGACGCGCCGGCGGGCGAGATGACGGTGCTGCTCGGCAATGGCTGGCCCGGCATCCTGCTGCACGAGGCGATCGGCCACGGGCTGGAGGGCGATTTCAACCGCAAGGGCACCAGCGCCTTTTCGGGGCGGATCGGGGAGCGGGTCGCCGCGCCCGGCGTGACGGTGATCGACGACGGATCGATCGCCGACCGGCGCGGATCGCTGTCGATCGATGACGAGGGCACGCCGACCCAGGAGAATATCCTGATCGAGGACGGCATCCTGAAAGGCTATATCCACGACCGGCTCAACGCGCGGCTGATGGGCGTTGCGCCGACCGGCAACGGCCGGCGGCAGGATTTTTCGCATGCGCCGATGCCGCGCATGACCAACACCTTTCTGTCGGGCGGCAAGGACGATCCGGCCGAGCTGCTGTCGCGGGTGAAGAACGGCATCTTCGCCAAATCCTTCGGCGGCGGGCAGGTCGATATCGTGTCGGGCAAGTTCGTGTTTTCGTGCACCGAGGCGTACCGCGTCGAGAATGGCCGGATCGGGGCCCCGATCAAGGGCGCGACGCTGATCGGCGACGGGCCGGAGGTGTTGAAGCAGGTGCGCGGCATCGGCAACGACTTCGCGCTGGACGAGGGCGTCGGCATGTGCGGCAAATCCGGGCAGTCGGTGCCGGCGGGCGTCGGACAGCCGACCTTGCTGATCGACGGGCTGACCGTCGGCGGCACCGCCTGATGGCGCTTGCGGAACTCGGCCGCTTTCCGCGCGTCGAGGCGCAGATCATCGTCGGGCGGTTGACGAGCGAAGGCATCCCGGCGGTGGCGTTCGATGGCGAGGCGAGCATCGGCGACGGCAGCTGGCTGTTGATCCCGGTGCGGGTGATGGTCGATGCCGACGACCTGTCCGATGCCCGCCGGATCGTCGATCAAGCTGCCTGAAAAACGGGCAGTCGTGCGGCATTGCACAAATTAACCGCGCGGTAACTAATTTGCCAAACCGCCAATCGGCGCAAAACACCGCAAAACCTGGTTTGGCACGGAGGTTGCGAGGCTCCCCCACGAGCAATCATGCGACGAGGGGGCGACATGAAATTAGTCATCGCCATCATCAAGCCATTCAAGCTGGATGAGGTACGCGAAGCACTGACCGAGATCGGCGTCGCGGGCATGACCGTGACCGAGGTCAAGGGATTCGGCCGGCAAAAGGGCCAGACCGAAATCTATCGCGGCGCGGAATACAGCACCAACATGGTGCCCAAGATCAAGATCGAGGTCGTGTGCGACGCCGACATCGCCGCGCGCGTCGTCGAAGCGGTGCAGGCCGCCGCCAACACCGGCGCGATCGGCGATGGCAAGATCTTCGTTCTCGACGTCGGACAGGCGGTGCGCATCCGCACCGGCGAAACCGACCTGACCGCGCTGTGATGGGGGGCATCATGCAACATCCGAAGACATTGATGGCGGGTGCCGCACTCGGCCTGTTCGCCGCGCTGCCCGCTTGGGCGCAGGACGTGGCGCTGCAGGCCCCGGCCGCCGCCGCCGCGCCCGTCGCGACGGTGAACAAGGGCGACACGGCATGGATGATGGTGTCGACCGTCCTCGTGCTGATGATGATCGTCCCCGGCCTCGCGCTGTTCTATGGCGGTCTGACCCGCACCAAGAACATGCTGTCGGTGATGACGCAGATCGGCGCGGTCGCGTCGCTCGCGATGCTCATCTGGGTGATGTACGGCTATTCGCTGGCCTTCGGTCCCGACGTCGCGAACACGACGCTGTCGGGCTTCATCGCCAGCCCGGGCAAGGCGTTCCTGTCGGGCGTCACCGCCGCGTCGCAGGCGGCGACCTTCACCGTCGGCGTCGAAATCCCGGAATATGTCTTCATCTGCTTCCAGATGACCTTTGCCGCGATCACGATCGCGCTGGTGCTGGGATCGGTGGTCGAACGCATCAAGTTCGCCGCGGTCATGGTCTTCGCCATCGTCTGGCTGACGATCACCTATTTCCCGATCGCGCACATGGTGTGGGCGACCAGCGGCTATTTCTTCAAGGCGGGCGCGCTCGACTTTGCGGGCGGCACCGTGGTCCACATCAATGCCGGCGTGTCGTCGCTGGTGCTCGCCCTGCTGCTGGGCAAGCGGATCGGCTTCCCGACCGAGCGCATGGCGCCGCATTCGCTGACGCTGACCATGGTCGGCACCGGGCTGCTGTGGGTGGGCTGGTTCGGCTTCAACGCCGGCTCGGCACTCGAAGCCAACGGCACCGCCGGCCTCGCCATGATCAACACCTTCGTCGCCACCGCCTCGGCCGGGCTGTTCTGGATGCTGGCCGAGAAGTTCTCGGGGCATAAGGGTTCGGCGCTCGGCTTCTGCTCGGGTATCATCGCCGGGCTGGTCGCGGTGACGCCGGCCGCCGGCAACTCGGGTCCGTTCGGTGCGATCGTGCTGGGTGCCATCGCCTCGGTCGTCTGCTTCTTCGCGGTGACGGTGCTCAAGCCCAAGCTCGGCTATGACGATTCGCTCGACGCGTTCGGCATCCACGGCGTCGGCGGCATCATCGGCGCGATCGGTACGGCGGTGGTCTATGCCCCGTCGCTGGGCGGTCCGGGTGCGGCCGATTACGACATGGGTGCCAAGCTCGGCGTGCAGGTGTTCGCGGTGATCGTGACCATCGTCTGGGCGTCGGTCGGTACCGCGATCGCTTGGGTTATCGCCAAGGCGCTGACCGGTGGCCGGGTGTCGAAGGAAGTCGAACTGGAAGGTCTCGACCTCGGCGAGCATGGCGAGCGCGCCTACAACTACTGAGTTTCTCCTCTTCCGGGCGGCGGCCTAGTCCCCTGCCGTCCGGTCACCACTTTCCTCCTGCGGAAAACCCCTGGGCCGGTGCGGAAACGCATCGGCCCTTTTTTGTTTTTGGGCGAGTGGGGGAAGAAGAAGTAGGGGGTTCACGCGGAGGCGCAGAGGCGCGGAGGGGTTGCGCTGGGGGACATGTCGCGCGTCAGCGCTATCGCCTTGCCCGGTTGCGACGCGGGATCAGGCCGCTGGCGTGGGGGACGTTGCCGCAAGCGCCACCTCCGCGCCTCCGCGCCTCCGCGCGAACCTCTTTTGCTTCTTCTGCTTTGCGGACTAAGACGACGCCATGACGCCTTACCTCGACCTGATGCAGCGCGCCTTGAACCACGGCGTTCCGACCGACGATCGCACCGGGGTCGGCACCCGGTCGGTGTTCGGGCACCAGATGCGCTTCGACCTGTCCGCCGGCTTTCCGGTGCTGACGACCAAGAAGCTGCATCTGCGCTCGATCATCATCGAGCTGCTGTGGTTCCTGCGCGGCGACACCAATGTGCGGTGGTTGCAGGAGCAGCGGGTCAGCATCTGGGACGAATGGGCCGATGCGAACGGCGATCTCGGCCCGGTCTACGGCAAGCAGTGGCGCGACTGGGCGGCGGCGGACGGGCGGCATATCGACCAGATCGCGGAACTGATCGCGACCATCCGCACCAACCCCGCCTCGCGCCGGCAGATCGTGACCGCGTGGAATCCGGGCGAGTTGCAGGCGATGGCGCTCAGCCCATGCCACTGCCTGTTCCAGACTCATGTCGCCAATGGCAAGCTGTCGTTGCAACTGTATCAGCGCAGCGCCGACATCTTTCTCGGCGTGCCGTTCAATATCGCCAGCTACGCGCTGCTGACCCATATGCTCGCGCAGCAATGCGATTTGGGCGTAGGTGAGTTCATCTGGACCGGCGGCGATTGCCATCTGTACGAGAACCATCTGGATCAGGCACGTGAGCAGCTGACCCGCACGCCCGGCCCTCTGTCCCGGCTGGAGATTGCGCGGCGGCCGGATGCGATCGACGGCTACGCGATCGAGGATTTCGTGCTGCACGATTATGTCGCGCAACCGCATATCAAGGCGGCGGTGGCGATATGATCGACGCGATCCTCGCCCGTGCCGACAATGGCGTGATCGGGGTCGATGGCACCCTGCCATGGCATTTGCCCGCCGACCTGAAGCGGTTCAAGGCGCTGACGATGGGCCGCGCGATGGTGATGGGCCGCAAGACGTTCGAGAGTTTTCCATCGCCGCTGCCCGGCCGCCGCCATATCGTGCTGACCCGCGCGTCGGGGTGGCAGGCGGCGGGGGCGGAAGTCGCGCACGATCCCGACGCGGCGCTGGCGCTGGCCGGGCCGGACGCCGCGGTAATCGGCGGCGCGGAGATCCTCGCGCTGCTGCTGCCGCGGATCGAACGGATCGAATTGACCGAAGTCCATGCGACACCCGCGGGCGATGCTGTCGTGCCGCCATTTACCGGCTGGCGCGAAGCGTGGCGCGAGGACCACAGTGCCGCGGGAGATCGTCCGGCCTACAGCTTCGTCACATTGCTCCGCCCGGCCCCGACCGCGTAAGGGACTGGTCGGTGCCGAATCCAGCACCGCAGGGGTTAAACGACGGATGCGCAAGGCGGTTTGGTGGGGCGTCGCGTTGCTGGCGGTGCTGGCGGCTGCCTTTTTCGCGCTGGTGCCGGGCATCGTCGAGCGATCGATGAACAAGGTCGAGCCGTCGACGGCGCTGGCCAGACGGATCGCAACCCCGCCGCGCCCGAGCTTTGCCGGGCCGATCGTCGACCTGCATGCCGACACGCTGCTATGGTCGCGCGACCTGCTGACGCGGGCGACGCGGGGGCAGGTCGATCTGCCGCGATTGCAGGAGGGCAATGTCGCGCTCCAGATCTTTTCGTCGGTGACGAAGACGCCGCGTGGGCAGAATTACGAGGCCAATGACGGCGACAGCGACAATATCACCCCGCTGGTGATCGCGCAGTTGCAGCCGGTGCGGACCTGGGGATCGCTGCTCAACCGGTCGCTCTGGCATGCCACGCGGCTGCGGCGGGCGGCGCGGGCGTCGGGCGGGCAGTTGCGGGTGGTGACCACGCCGGCCGGACTCGACGCACTGCTGGCGGCACGCGCGGCGGGCGGGCCGGTGCGGCCGGTCGGGGGGATGCTGTCGGTCGAGGGGCTGAACGGGCTGGCGGGGGATCTCGGCAATCTCGACCGGCTGTATCGAAGCGGGTTCCGGATGGCGGGGCTGACCCATTTCTACGACAACGAGGTCGCCGGGTCGATGCACGGCGAGGCGAAGCGCGGGCTGACCCCGTTCGGGCGGCAGGTGGTCGCGCGGATGGAGGCGATGGGGATGATCGTCGACGTCGCCCATGCCAGCCATGCCGCGCTGGCCGATGTGCTGACGGTCGCGCGCCGGCCGGTGGTGTCGAGCCATGGCGGGGTGCAGGCGACCTGCAACATCAATCGCAACCTGACCGATGCCGAGGTGCGGGGCATCGCGCGGACCGGCGGGATCGTCGGCATCGGATATTGGCCGGGCGCGGCGTGTTCGACAGATCCGGCCGCGATCGCCCGCGCCATCGTCCATGTCCGTGACATTGCCGGGATCGACCATGTCGCGCTGGGGTCCGATTTCGACGGGGCGGTGACGACCGGGTTCGACACCGCATGGGTCGGGTTGGTCGCCGAGGCGCTGCGGCAGGCGGGGTTGCACCAAAGCGAGATCGACAAGGTCATGGGCGGAAATGCGCTGCGCGTGCTGCGCGCCGGCATGCAGCCCCTTTCGCACGAAGCCGCTGGACGCTAGGGGGCGGCGATGCAGCGTCTCGACGGAGGCGCGGCGATTCCGGCGGCGATGCGCGGGGGGATCGTCGCGCTCGGCAATTTCGACGGCTTTCATGCCGGGCACCAGGCGGTGGTCGCCCGCGTCGTCGCACGCGCGCGGGCCGAGGGACGACCGGCGATCGTCGCGACGTTCGACCCGCATCCGCGCCGCTATTTCCAGCCGCATCTGCCGCCGTTCCGGCTGACCAATCTCGACCAGCGCGAGCGGTTGTTCGCCGCCGCCGGGGCCGATGCGATGCTGGTCTTCGCGTTCGATGCGGCGCTGGCCGGGCTGTCGGCCGAAGCGTTCGCGGCCGAACGGCTGGCGGCGATGACCGGGGCGGCGGGCGTGGTGACCGGGACCGACTTCACCTTCGGCAAGGGGCGCGGCGGTACCGTCGGCGTGCTACGGGCCTTGGGCGAGCAATACGGCTTCGTCGCCGAAACGGTCGCGCCGGTCGGCGACGGACAGGCGGTGGTGTCGTCGTCGCGCATCCGCGATTGCCTACGCGAAGGACGGCCGCGCGAGGCGGCGGCGATGCTGACCCGGCCGTTCGCGGTCGAGGGGGTGGTCGAGCCGGGCGCGCAACTGGGGCGGCAACTCGGCTATCCGACCGCCAACCTGTCGATGGGCAAGTATCTGCGCCCGGCCTATGGCATCTATGCGGTGACCGGGCGGCTGCCCGATGGGCGGGTGTTGCAGGGCGCGGCGAATCTGGGCATCCGGCCGACGATCGCGGGCGAGCCGATCGAGTTGCTGGAGCCGTATTTCTTCGATTTCTCGGGCGATCTGTACGGGCAGGTGATTGAGGTCGCGTTGATCGAGTTTCTGCGCGCGGAGGCGAAGTTCGAGTCGCTCGATGCGCTGAAGGTGCAGATGGCGGCGGATTGTGAGCGGGCACGGGCGGTGCTGGCGGCCTAGAAGAAATTGGTTCGCGCAGAGGCGCGGAGGCGCGGAGGGGGTTCGCTCGGCGCGACCGCATCCGCGCCAGCGGCCTTTATTCCCGCTGCAACCGGCGTCGGGTCTCCCGATCTCCGGGCGGGCGCCATATGCGCAACCTCCTCTGCGCCTCCGCGCCTTTGCGCGAACCAATTCTGCTTCTTTTCAACCAACGCCCCCGACAGAAAACCACCCGCTGGCGTAGCGACGCGGCATCGGCTAATCGCGGGCATTCCTATGACCGATACGCCCGAACCCACGCGCGACTGGCGCGACACCGTCTTCCTGCCGAAGACCGACTTCCCGATGAAGGCCGGCCTTGCCGCCAAGGAACCGGCGATCCTCGATCGCTGGGCGAAGATCGGGCTGTACGAGCGGCTGCGGCAGGCACGTGCCGGGCGCGAACGCTTCCTGCTGCACGATGGCCCGCCCTACGCCAATGGCGACATCCATATGGGCCATGCGATGAACAAGGTGCTGAAGGACATCGTCGTCCGCACCCAGTCGCTGATGGGCAGGGATGCGCCGTACATCCCCGGCTGGGACTGTCACGGCCTGCCGATCGAATGGAAGATCGAGGAAGCCTATCGCGCCAAGAAGCGCAACAAGGACGAGGTCCCCCCGGCCGAGTTCCGCGCCGAATGCCGCGCCTATGCCGCCAAATGGGTCGATGTGCAGAAGGGCCAGTTCCAGCGGCTCGGCATCATGGGCGATTGGGAAGACCCCTATCTGACCATGAAGTTCGACGCCGAGGCGACCATCGCCGAGGAATTGCTGAAGTTCGCCATGTCGGGCCAGCTGTATCGCGGGGCCAAGCCGGTGATGTGGTCGCCGGTCGAAAAGACCGCGCTGGCCGAGGCCGAGGTCGAATATGAGGACGTCGTGTCGACGCAGATCGACGTGGCGTTCGAGATCGTCGATGCGCCGAATGCGCCGGAACTGGTCGGCGCGCATGCGGTGATCTGGACAACGACGCCGTGGACGATTCCGGTCAATCAGGCTTTGGCTTATGGGCCGGAGATTGATTATTCGGCCGTCCGCGTTGGGGATCGAGTATACCTGCTGGCGACCGAACTGATCGCATCGGCTCTAGGTCGATACGGCAGCAGCCCGTGGCTTTCTGAAGGTCCCGGCTGGACGATTGTCTGGTCGGGTAAGGGCACCGACCTCGCCGGAGCCACCGCCCGCCATCCGATGCATGCGCGCGGCGGGTTCTTCGCCAAGCCGCGTCCGCTGCTGCCGGGCGATTTCGTCACGACCGATGCCGGTACCGGGCTGGTCCATATGGCGCCCGACCATGGCGAGGACGATTTCGAGCTGTGCAAGGCGCATGGCATCGAACCCGTGTTCGCGGTGCAGGGCGATGGGCGGTATCGCGACGACTGGGCGTGGCTGGGCGGCGAAGGCAGCGTCATCAACCCGAAATTCGTTGCCGCCGGGCATGGCGGCAAGCTGGAGGAAGGGCCGATCTGTCGCGACCTGCGCGAAGCGGGCGCGCTGCTGGCGGCGTCGGACGACTTTGCGCACAGCTATCCGCATAGCTGGCGGTCGAAGGCGAAGGTCATTTTCCGGGCGACGCCGCAGTGGTTTATTCCGATGGATCGGAGCGCGAACAGCGACCTGCCGGGGGCAGGTCGCAGCGCGGAGATCGGCGCGGGAACCGCGCCGTCGGCCAGTGGCGATCCGCTGCTCGATGTAACCAACCTCACCGCACTTCCCCTCTCCCCAACCCTCTCCCCTGAAGGGGAGAGGGAGAGTAACGGTGCTACCCTTCGCGAAATCGCGATAGACGCGATCGAGCGGACGCGGTTCGTGCCCGAAAAGGGGCGCAACCGGATCGGGGCGATGGTGTCGGGGCGGCCCGACTGGGTCATCAGCCGCCAGCGCGCATGGGGCGTACCGATCGCGCTGTACGTCAACCGGACGACCGGCGACTATCTGCGCGACCCCGCCGTCAACGACCGCATCTTGACCGCCTTCCGCGAGGGCGGGGCCGATGCGTGGTATGCGGCGGAACATCAAGCGCTGCTGGGGCCGGACTATGCGCTGGCCGATTACGAGGTCGTGACCGACATTCTGGACGTGTGGTTCGATTCGGGCTGCACCCATGTCTTCACCATCGAAAAGCGGTTCGGGGCGGGCACCCGCGCGAACCTGTATCTCGAAGGGTCGGACCAGCATCGCGGCTGGTTCCAGTCGTCGCTGCTCGAAAGCTGCGGAACGCGGGGACAGGCGCCGTACGACACGGTGCTGACCCACGGTTTCGCGCTGGACGGCAATGGCCGGAAAATGTCGAAGTCGCTCGGCAATGTCGTCGATCCGTTGAAGGTGATCGGCGAATCGGGCGCGGACATCCTGCGGCTGTGGGTCGCGCAGACCGATTATTTCGAGGATGTGCGGATCGGCAAGGAAGTGCTGGCCGGCACCGGCGATACCTATCGCAAGCTGCGCAACACCTTCCGCTACATGCTGGGCGCGCTGGACGGTTTCAGCGAGGACGAGCGGGTGCCGGTGGCGGCGATGCAAGGGCTGGAACGCTATGTCCTGCATCTGCTGGGGTCGCTCGACACCGAATTGCGCAGCGCGGCGGAAGCGTTCGAGTTCAACCGCTATGCCCGTGCGCTGACCGATTTCGCGAACGAGGATCTGTCGGCGTTCTTTTTCGATATCCGCAAGGATTCGCTCTATTGCGATGCAGCGGACGACGTGCGGCGGCGGGCGTATCGCACGGTGCTCGACATACTGTTCCACGCGCTGGTCCGCTATGCCGCACCGATCCTGGCGTTCACCGCCGAAGAGGTGTGGCAGGCGCGGTTCCCGAGCGAGGACGGGTCGGTCCACCTGCTCGAATGGCCCGAATTGCCGCATCTGCCCGCCGATCAGCCGCTCGGCACCGAATGGGCCGATGTGCGCCGCCTGCGTAGCCAGGTGACCGAGGCGATCGAGCCGCTGCGCCGGAACAAGACCGTGCGGTCTAGTCTGGAGGCGGAGGTGACCGTGCCGGCGCTGCCGCTGTCGGCGGACGAACTGGCCGAGTTGTTCATCGTGGCGAAGGTCGCGGCGGGCGATGGCGAGATCGCGGTGACCCGGACCGAGGAAGCGAAGTGCGGGCGCTGCTGGCGGCATCTGCCCGACGTGGCGACCGACGGCGACCTGTGCGGGCGCTGTGCAGCGGTGGTGGCGTGATGCGCAAGATCGCGATCGTCCTCGCGCTGGCCGTCTTCGCGTTCGACCAGCTGGTGAAATACTGGGTCACCGGGCCGATGGGTATCGACTATCCGGGTGCCGAGCTGAACGTGCTGCCGATCTTCACGCTGCGGTTCGTGCAGAATTTCGGCGTCTCGCTGGGGCTGTTGCAGGCGGGCAGCGATACCGCGCGCTGGGCGCTGGTGGCGATGACCGCGTTGATCGCGACCGGCGTGGCGGTGTGGATCCGGCGCGAGACGCAAAAGCCCGAGCTGATCGGGCTGGGGCTGGTACTCGGCGGGGCGCTGGGCAATATCGTCGACCGCATCCGGTTCGGCTATGTCGTCGATTATGCCGACCTGCACGTTTTCGGGTACAGCCTGTTCATGGTATTCAACCTCGCCGATGCGGCGATTTCGATCGGCGTCGTGATCCTGCTCATCCGGGCATTGTTCACCCGAGAGCCGAAAACCGACGTTCCTGTGGAGAAGGCCAATGCGTAAGTTCATCGTTCTCGGCAGCCTGGGCCTGATCCTTGCCGGGTGTCAGGGCAATGCCCTCAACCGATCGCGCCCCGACGAATTCGCGGTCGCGCGACAAGCGCCGCTGGTAATTCCGCCCGATTATTCGCTGGTACCGCCGCAGCCGGGTGCCGCCCGTCCGCAGGACACCGCTGCGTCGACGCAGGCGATGCAGGCACTGTTCGGCGGCCCGGCCCCGCGCAGCGCCACCGAGCGGCTGACGCTGGAGCAGGCGGGCAATGCCGACGCCGATACCGGCATCCGTTCGGCCGTGGCCGATCCGGGCACCAACGTCGTCGACAAGGGGTCGACGACCCGCGACATCATCGCCGCTCCTGCCGGCGACGGACAGAGCGCGCGGACGACCACGCCGTAAGGGTTGCGGGTTCGGACAAGCGAAAAGGCCGGTCGCCCTGTCGGGTGGCCGGCCTTTTTGTGGTTGCATGACCTTAGGGGTTGGGCTCTGGGCCTCAACCCCATCTCCCATTCCCCATCCGCTTGCTTCGAGCGCAGGTTCGAGCTTGTCGAGAACCGAAGTCGAGAAGGCGGTGCCCTAAACGGGGCGTTCTCGACGGACGCTTCTCGACAAGCTCGAAGCTGCTCGAACCGAACGGATAGGGCGGGTGACCTTTCAGCCCCAGCCAGTCACGCTAACACCCCGACCACAACCGTCCCCCAGCGCAGACTGGCGTCTCTCGCGGCGAAGGTGTCGCCCGTTCCACGGAATATCCCGGCGTGCGTGGGCATGACGATGGTCGTGAATCTCCGTCCCGTCGGCGGGCGGTTGTACCGCCCGCCGTCCGATCAGAACGCCGCGGTCAGCGATACCACCACCGTGCTGGCGGCGATCGGGCTGCCATTGGTGGTCTTGCTGAAGTTCGGCTGGATATAGGCCGATTCCGACCGCGAAATGTCGGTATCGACATAGGCGACGCCCAGCGTCAGATTCTTGTAGGTATAGTCCGCGCCGACCAGCCAGTCCCAATATTTGCCGGTCGGGGCAAGGCTGGTGCCGTTGGGGCCGAGGCCGGGGTTGCCGTCCGAATAGCCGATATGCGCCTTCAGGGTGACCGGCGTCGACGGCACGCCGGCCGCGGCGTCGCCCGAGAGGTACAGGTTCTTCTGGCGGCTGCCGTCGCCCGCCACCAGCGGCGTGGCCGAGGCGGTGAAGTAACCGAGCGACGTCTGCTTGGGCGCGTAGAACACGCCGCCGGTCAGCGTGGCGGGACCGGCGGTGCCCGACAGCTTGCCATAGAATTCGACGACGTCGGTTTCGTCGGCACCGCCCGGATAGGTGTACCAGGTGACGCCGGCATCGACGGTCGCGGTGCCGAAGGTCTTCTTGTAGCCCGCGATCAGATCGAGTTCGAGGTTCGCGCCGCCGAACGTGCCCCAACCGGCGAGGTTCGAGCCCCAGGTGCCGATATAGAGACCGCTGTCATGGGCGATGGTAATGCCGCCCTGAACGGCGACGTTCTTGTCGCTCTGCGACACGCCGCGAAAACGATAGTCGGAGGTGACGCCGGCGCTGCCGCTGATCGTGATCGGTGCGGGCGGCGCGGTTTCGTCCTGCGCCATGGCGGGCATCGCGGTGGTGGCGGCCAGAATGGCGGCCGGGAGAATGATCGAGAATCGCATCGTAAACCCTTTCTAGGTTCCGTGGTGATTCTCCTGCGTTCGAACGTCGCCGCGATTCGGTGGGCCTGCTGGCCCGTGCGGTCTGACGCTCTGCGATCGAATATGTCTTAGCGTACCGCGCCGCACAATCGGAATTGCGCGTGGACAAGAGACGACGCGCCGGCTGTTGCGCGATCGCAACAGCCCGCCGCTCGTAAACCACGCGAATACGCGCGACGGAGGGCACCGGCCCGCTCCGGACGAGAGAGTGGGCCGGTGCCGAAGGGCTTACGGCCGGATGGCGAGGATCGCGTCGATCTCCACCACGGCACCCAGCGGCAGGACCGGCACGCCGACCGCGCTGCGGGCGTGACGGCCGGCGTCGCCGAACAGTTCGACCATCAGTTCGGACGCGCCGTTGGCGACCTTCGGCTGGTCGGTGAAGCTGCCCGCCGAATTGACGAACACGCCGAGCTTCACGACGCGTTCGATACGGTCGAGGCTGCCGAGCGCCTTTTCGGCCTGCGCAAGGATCATCAGCGCACATTTCTGCGCGGCGCTGGTCGCATAGGCAAGATCGCGGTCCTCGCCGGCGCGGCCGGTCATCAGATTGCCGTCCTCGAAGGGCAGCTGGCCCGAGAGGTGGAGCAGCCCGCCGGCCTCGACGGCCGGAACATAGGCGGCGACCGGGGCGGCGGCGGCGGGGAGCGAAAGGCCGCGTTCGGCCAGCTTTGCGGGGATGTCATATGCCATGGATGCGTTCCTTTCGTTGATCGGGGGCAAGGTCAAGCCTGTGCCGGGCGTCCTTCGGCAAACCGTGCCTCGATCCAGCCTCTGGCCTCCACCCAGTCATCGATACGGGCATGGGCGGCGGGGGCCGGCGCGACATGCACCGCAAGGTCGGGTTCGGACACCATGTGCAGCCGGAACACGTCCGGCGCGGTATCGGCGACCGATTGGTGATGCACGGCGAGGTCGTCGACGAACACGGTAACGCTGGGAGCATATTCGGCGACCAGCCGCGCGACCGGTGGCCCCTTGCCGCCCTGATTGCATTCGACGCGGTGGACGATGCCGTGCGTCGCCAGCTGGTCGATGCGGTGGCTGCGGCAATGATCCTGCAGGTTGGTGAGGACGACGATGTCGGCCTGTTCGGCCAGCGCCGCCAGTGCATCGCGGGCATGCGGCACCAGCGTCTGCCGCGCCATTTCGGCGGGGAAGAAGCCGTCGAGCAACCCCCACATCTCCAGCGGTTCGACCGTCGTACCGTCGGCGCGGGTCATGGATTCGGCGAATCCACCCCCGTGCAGGCGGAAATCGATCGCGTGCGCGTCCTTCAGCCAGGTGCCGAAATGGCGGACCATGTGCAGCAGGACTTCGTCGCAATCGGTGATGAGCAGCGGTTTCATGCAGTCTCCAGTTCGGCGCGGGCCTGCACCAGCGCGGCGGGCGGCACCGCCAGCGCATCGGCACAGGCCAGCAGATCGGGTTCATGGGATTCGAGATGGGCGACGACCTGCGCCAGAAATGACGGCTCACCGGCCCGCGCGCGCAGATCGGCCGGGTCGATGCCGGTCAGCGCGAGGAAGCGCGAGGCGCGGGTCTCATCGCCGATCACCCAGCCAAGTGCCTGTAACGCAAGGGTTGCCGCGTCTTGATTTGTCTCGCGCTGTCGCATCGCTTACACCGTCGTTGGAACTATCAGGGGATGCAACGCGCGTGGCAAAAAGGGTACTCGTTGTCGAGGACAACGAACTCAACCTGAAACTGTTCTGCGACCTGCTGCGCGCGCACGGGTACGACACCGAACCGGTGCGCGACGGGCGGGAGGCGGTGACGCGGGCGCGCGCCTTTCTGCCCGACCTGATCATCACCGATATCCAGCTGCCGCATATGACTGGCCTCGAGCTCATCACCATGCTGAAGGGCGATAGCCGGCTGCGGACGATCCCGATCATGGCGGTCACCGCCTATTCGGGGCGCGACGACGAGGACCGGGTGCGCGGGGCGGGGGCCAATGCCTATGTGACCAAGCCGATTTCGGTGGTGCGGTTCATCGGCGAAGTGCGCGGGTTGTTGCCGGCGGAGGGGGAAGTTTAAAGGCGGTCGTACGGAAGCCGGTCCGTTCGTGCCTGATGGGGGCTCAGCGAAGTTTCGAAGCACCTGTTAAGTCCTTCGATACGCCATTTCGACCAGCTCAACAGCAATTCAGGACGAACGGGGACATTCCCTTCCCCGTTTGCTTCGAGCGCAGGTTCGAGCCTGTCGAGAACCGAAGTCGAGAAGGCGTTGCCCCAAGCGACCGAGTTCTCGACGGACGCTTCTCGACAAGCTCGAAGCTGCTCGAACTAAACGGATAACGGATTTGAGCGGGTGGCGAGGAGCAAAGATCTGCGGCACCTATTGCAGGTCGACCCGCGCGACCAGCATCGTCAGCAGCGCCGACAGCGCGGCAACGACCCACAGTGCCGCCAACCCCAGCCAGTTCCAGCCGATCGTGCCGATCGTCACCCCCGCCACGAAGCCCAGCCACAATAGCGCGTCGCGACGCAGCCCCGGTGCCGAGCGGTCGCCGAGCAGCCGCCGCGCGGCGCGCTGGCCGATGCGGACCAGCGTGCCGGTCATGTAGGTGAGGCCGACCCGCACCTCGCCATCGGGGGCGACGACGCCGTTCTGCGCACCCATCGCCGCGGCGAGCAGCAGCATGGCGAGCGTCAGTGGGGCGAAGGCGGCCATCGCCGCGCCGATCGCGAGCAGCAGGGTGACGACCCCCATCACCGCCTCCGCCCGACGCCCCTGCCCCAGCCGTTCGGCCGCGGCCGCGCCGGCGATGGTGCCGAGCATCGCCCCGGCGACGAACGACAGCACCAGCGCGGCGGCCGTCGCGGCGGCATAATCCCAGCCATGGGCGAGGCCGACGCCCAAGCGCGTCGAGTTGCCGCTCATGAACGACGCGAAGAACCCGCCAAGGCCGCTGAACGCCAGCGCGTCGACGATACCGGCCAGCGCGGCCAGCAGGACGGTGGTGAGCGTGGCGGCGGAGGACAGGCGTCGCATGGCGGTTCCTTTGCCCGATCGGGCGGTGGGTCGGCAAGGGCGGGGCGCGGCCGACTCGACCTCCATCGGCTTTACGCACCGGTGCCGGCGTGGCGACCAAGGAACGATCGAGAAAAACCGACCGGCCCGCATGTTTTTGGAACGGACTCTTCCCCTGCGGTACGTTAGCGAGACGCCATGGTTCCTTCTCCGCAGGCGCTGGGGCAGATGCTCGGGGCGCTCGACATGATCGGTATCGCGGTGTTCGCGGCGTCGGGGGCGCTGGCGGCGACCCGGGCGGCGCAGACGTTCGTCACGGCGGCGTTCTTCGCGCTGATCACCGGAGTCGGCGGTGGCACGGTGCGCGACCTGTTGATCGGGGCACCGGTCTTCTGGGTCCATGGATCGCCGGTAGCGGCGATCTGTGTCGGCATGGCGATGCTGGTATGGATCACCCCCGAACATTGGTGGCGCGACAAGGCACTCGACTGGCTCGATGCGGCGGGGTTGGCGGCGTACGGCGTGTTCGGCGCGGCCAAGGCGCTGACCTATGGCGTGCCACCGTTGCAGGCGGCGGTGATGGGGGTGCTGACCGCGTGCGTCGGCGGCATCCTGCGCGACGTGCTGGCGGGCGTACCGTCCATCCTGATGCGGCCGGAACTGTATGTGACGGCGGCGGCGCTGGCGGCGGGGCTGCATGTGGTGCTGGTCGCGCTGGGCCTGCCGCCGTTCGTGGCGGCGCTGCCGGCGGCGACGGCGGGCTTCGCGCTGCGCGGGGCGGCGATCCGGTTCCGGATCGCGCTGCCGGCGTATCGGGGAAAGCGGTAGGGGGTGCCGGTCGAACGCCGTTCGTCCTGCGTCGCTGTCGAGCTTGTCGAAACAGCGTATCGACGGGGCCGTGCTTCGATACGGGTCTTGGACAGGCTCGGCCCCTACTCAGCACGAACGGTTTTGGCACGGGCGTTGTCGGTCTGCGTCTGCCGGGCGCTCCCCTCCCCCGTTCGCTTCGAGCGGAGGTTCGAGCCTGTCGAGAACCGTAGTCGAGAAGGGGGTGCCTCAAGCGGCCCGTTCTCGACGGGCGCTTCTCGACTTCGCTCGAAGCTGCTCGAACCGAACGGTTGGGGGGGGCAAACGGATGCGAGCAAGAAGGTAGGCGCGGTTTACCCCCGCACCACCCCGACCGCACTGAACGCCCGCGGTTCCTTCGGCGGGACGGTCCCTTCGTTCAGCCGGCATTGCCAGAAGCCGACATCGATCCAGCGCCCTTGTTTGAACCCGACCCCGCGGTACACCCCGGCACGGCGGAAGCCGACCGCCTCGTGCAGCGTGATCGAGGCGTCGTTGGGCAGCGACAGCACGCCGATCGCCTGCGTGAACCCCTGCGCGCGCAGGGTGTCGATCAACGCTTCGTACAATAGCCGTCCGGTGCCGCGCTGTTGCGCGCTGCCGGCCATGTAGATCGAGGTTTCGACGACGTAGCGATAGGCCGGGCGCTCGCGAAACTTCGTCGCATAGGCATAGCCGAGCACGGCATCGCCCCCCGCCTCCCCGGTGGTCGCGACCAGCCACGGATAGAAACCGTCGCTGGCGGCCATGCGGTGGCGGATCGCGCGGGTGTCAGGGGCGTCGGTTTCGAACGACACCGTGCCGCCCAGCACATAGGGCGCATAGATCGCGGCGATCGCGGCGGCGTCCTCGGGCCGGGCGGCGCGGATCGCGATCATCGGAACAGCCGCGCCACGATCAGGTCGAGCAGCGACGCATCGTCGGCCGACACCGTCACCGGTCCCAGCCCGGCGCATTCGAGGCAGCGCGCCTGCACGCCGGTCCGTGCGGTCAGCATCCGGCGGGCATCGCCCAGCGCCTGCGCCATCAACGCGCGCTGTTCGATCGCGGCGGCCCCGAGCAGGTCGGTGGCGGCCTCGGTCGTCTCGCCCTTCTCGCGATCGGCAAAGCTCTTCAGCAGCTTTTCATAGGCGCTGGGTTCGCGGTCGAGATAGACGGCACGGGCGCTGGCCGGGTCGAGCTTCGCGCGGCGGGCAGCCTCGGCGACGGCATCGTTCAGATTGCCGAAGCGGTCGACCAACCCCAGCTGGCGCGCGGTGCCGCCGTCCCACACTCGGCCCTGCCCGATCTGGTCGACGCGCTGCGGCGTCAGCTTGCGCGAGGTGGCGACGAGGCCGGTAAAGCGGCGATAGATATCCTCGACATTGCCCTGCATGATCGCGTCGAACGCCGGGCTGGTGCCGCGCATCACGTCGGGCTGGCCGCTCAGGGGGGTGGTGGCGACGCCGTCGGACGTGACGCCGATCTTCGCCAGCGTGTTTTCGAAGGTCGGAATGACCCCGAACACCCCGATCGATCCGGTGATGGTGTTGGGTTCGGCGAAGATCACGTCGCCCGGCGTCGACACCCAATAGCCGCCTGATGCGGCAAGCCCGCCCATCGATACCACGACCGGGATCTTCGCGACCTGCTTGGCCTGCAGGATCGCCTGACGGATGCGTTCGGAGGCGAGCACCGATCCTCCCGGCGAATCGACGCGGACGACCAGTGCCTTCAGGTTCTTGGTCGCGAGCCCGTCGAGCAGCAGCTTGGCGATGGTGTCGCCGCCCGCCGTACCGGCCTTCGCCTCGCCATCGACGATCGTGCCGGCAACGGTGATGACGCCGACTGCGTCGCCGCCGGTCGGGACCGGGTTCGCCGCCAGCCAATTGGCATATTTGATCGTACGGAAACTGCCCGCGGCCTTGCCCGCATCCTCACCGGCCAGCGCCGCGACGCGCTTGCCGAAGGCGATGCGGTCGCCGAGCTGGTCGATCAGCCCGCCGCGCAGATTGGCTTGGGCAATGTCGCCGCCCGCCGCCTGCACCGTTTCCGCCGGGCGGGTCAGGAAGGCGTCGAGCTGCGCCTTGGGCCGCGCCTTTTGCACCGCCGCGCGCCATTGGTCGAAGATCGCGCCGTACAGCGCCTGATTGGCGGCGCGGGCCGGTTCGGACTGGTCGGCGCGGGTAAAGGGTTCGACCGCCGACTTGAACTGGCCGACGCGGTAGACATGGGCGTTGACGCCCAGCTTGTCGATCAGCCCCTTGTAATAGGGCTGCGACCCGCCGGGGCCGCGGAACAGCGTGCCGCCGAACGGATTCTGCCAGATCTCGCTGGCGTTCGATGCGATGCGATAGCCGCCATCGGTATAGAGCGTGGCATAGGCCAGCACCGGTTTGCCCGACGCTCGGACACGGGCGACGGCATCGCCGACCTCGGCCAGTACCGCCGGATAGCCGCCGGCGAACTTGTCGAGGTCGAGCACGACGACCTTGACCCGCGCATCGCCCTTTGCCGCATCGAGCGCGCGAACCACGTTGCGCAGCCGCAATTGTTGGGCGACCGGCTGGCCGCTCAGCACCGCGACCGGATCGGTCTCGGCGGGTTGCTCGACGATCGATCCCGACAGGTCGAGCAGCAGCGCGCCATCGGTCACCCGGGTATTGGGCCGGGTGGACAGGGCAGCGAACAGACTGCCGAAGAACAGCAGCAGCAGGAACAGGACCAGTGCGTCCTTGATCCCGACCAGCAGCTTCCACGCACCCCGGACCAGTTTCACGGCAATTCCTTCATTTATCGTCTAGCGATAAATAGCCGGATGGTCGGGCGAGTAAAGTGGAGTCCGCACGGATGCCCGAACGGTCTTCCCCATAAACGTCATCCCAGCGCAGGCTGGGATCTCCCGCGGCAAGCAGACCGCGCCATCACGGGGAGATCCCAGCCTTCGCTGGGATGACGTGTTTGGCAGCAGAAAGACGCTGCGTCAGACGCGCATCGGCATCAGCACATAGAGCGCGGGCGACGCGTCATTTTCACGGATCAGCGTCGGGGCGGCTGCGTCCGACAGATGGACTTCGCACAGGTCGCTGTCGATCTGCCCAAGAATGTCGAGCAGATAGCGGCTGTTGAAGCCGATTTCGAAGGGGAGCGCGGTATATTCCCCAGGCACTTCCTCCGCCGCCGCACCGTTTTCGGGGCTGGTCACCGACAGGGTGATCTTGTCGCGGTCGAGCGCCATCTTCACCGCGCGGGTCTTTTCAGTGGCGATGGTCGACACGCGGTCGACGCCGGCCATGAAGCTTTTCGGGTCGAGTTTCAGCAGCTTGTCGTTCGCAGTCGGGATGACGCGCGAATAATCGGGGAAGGTGCCGTCGATCAGCTTGCTGGTCAGGATCGCCTGCCCCAGATCGAAGCGGATCTTGCTGCCCGACAGCGACACGCCGACCGAGCCGTCGACTTCGTCCAACAGCTTGCGCAGTTCGGCGACGCATTTGCGCGGCACAATGACGTCGGGCATCTTTTCCGCGCCTTCCGGCCGGTCCACGGTCATGCGGGCGAGGCGGTGGCCGTCGGTCGCCGCAGCCTTCAGCACCGGCTTGCCGTCGTTTTCGGCGACGTGCAGGAAGATGCCGTTGAGGTAATAGCGCGTTTCCTCGGTCGAGATCGCGAACCGGGTCTTGTCGATGATCGCCTTCAGCGTCGTCGCGGGTAGTTCGAACTGGGTCGGCAGCTCACCTTCGGCGATCACCGGGAAATCGTCGCGCGGCAGCGTCGCGAGGCTGAAGCGCGCGCGCCCGGCCACCACGGTCAGCCGCCCTTCGGCTGCCGACAATTGCACCTGCGCGCCATCCGGCAGCTTGCGCGCGATGTCGAACAGCGTGTGCGCCGATACGGTGATCGCGCCCTGCTGATCGATCGCCGCCGAAATCGTCTCGTCGATCTGGAGATCGAGGTCGGTCGCCATCAGGCGCAGCGTCGATTCGCCGGCCTCGATCAACACGTTCGACAGGATGGGGATGGTATTGCGCCGCTCGACCACCGACTGGACGTGGCTGAGGCCCTTTAACAGGGTCGCGCGTTCGATCGTCGCCTTCATGATGTTCCCCCGCGCGGATGCGCTCGCACTCGGGCCGGCGGATTCGGTGCCGACCCCTTAGAAAACCGAGCAGCGTGTCTAGCGCAAAGAAGGGCCGGCGCAAACTGCTCCGACCCTCCTCGCGCAACTTGGTTACCGGGATGTAAACGCACACGGTCTGGTCGCTCTCTCGAGCGACTTGCGGTGCCGGCCCGCTCCCCCGCCCCGCCACCCATTCAGGATACTGTCGTGGGTCGCGGGGCGGGGGAGCGAGCCGGCACCGCCTGCGGGAACGCGCATCGGGGCGTTCCCGTCGACGATCAGAACCGGATGCCGACGCCCGCCACGACCTGATGCCGGTCGGTATCGATGTCGAACTGCGACGTGGTGCTGCCATCCACGCGCTGAAAATCGGCGTTGTTGTAGTTCGAATAACGATATTCGAGCTTGGCATAGGCGCGCGACCCGATCGCCTGCTCGACGCCGGCACCCACGCGGTAGCCGTTCAGTTCGAAATTCTCGCGGCTGTCGACGGTGCCGTCGCTGGCCAGCACGTTCAGGCGGGCGTTGGTATAGCCGCCCTTCACATAGGCGAGCGTGGTCGGCGCGACGACCAGACCGGCGCGGGCACCAACATAGAGGTCGCGGCCTGTCGACACGCTGCCGAAGCCGAAGAAGTTCGGGTCGGTGCGCGCGGTTTCGACCTTGCCGGTCGATCCGGTATATTCGCCTTCGACACCGACGAGGAAGTTGCTCAGCGCGAAATCATATCCGGCATCGACGCCATAGAGCAGGCCGTTGACCGTCTGGTTATCGCCGTCGAGGTCGGTATCCTGGGTACTGCCCGGACGGATGCCGTCATAGCCGGCGAGCGCGCCGACGCGGAAACCGGTGAAGGCCGGGTTCACGTCCTGCGCCATGGCGGGTGTAGCGGAAAGGGCGGTGCCGGCAGCGGCAAGACCAAGGATGAGGGTACGCATCGTCAAAACTCCATAAACACCGTCCATATGGACGCCGGGGTTCAATGGACGCATTCGCCGGGCGTTGCATGAACCTCACCTAAACAGCGAAAACCGTTGCATTCGCGCAACACGGGCTTGAAAGCAGGACCATGACGATCCACCCCCACGCCGCCCGCAAGGGACGCGATTTCATCGCCCGCCACGGCGAGACCGTGTACAATATCGCGCAGCGGATGCAGGGCGATCACCCGCACACCCCGCTGACCCGCGCGGGGTTCGCCCAGGCCGATGCGATGGGCGCGGCGCTGCGCGACCTGCTGGGGGTCAAGCCGAAGCTGACGCTATGGGCGTCGAGCGCGGGGCGGGCACTCCAGACGCTGGCGATCATCGCCGAGCATCTCGAACTCGACTGGCATGCGGCACAGCGCGACGACCGGCTGGTCGAAATCGGCATGGGCGACTGGTCGGGGCGCTATTATCGCGAACTGACCGGGCCGGACGCCGACTTCCTCGACGTCGAGGCGCGCCTGTATCGTCGCCCCGCCCCCGGCGGCGAATGGTATGATGCGATCGCGGCGCGGGTGGGCGCGTGGGCCAGCGATACCGACGACGATCCCGGCGACCGGCTGGTCATCATGCACGGCATGTCGAGCCGGGTGCTGCGCGGCGTCCTGACCGGCATACCGGTCGATCCGCGGTTCGCCGCGCCGGTCGCCGACGATCTGCCGCAAGGATCGATCGCGCTGATCGAGGGCGGGCACGAGACGATCGCGCATCGGGGCAGCGGCGGGCCGTCGATGGCGGCACCGGCTTGATTGCGCTGTTGCTGGCGGTGGCGGCACCGCAGGCGATCGGTATTCATCAGCGTTGGGGTGCGTTTCGCGACGACGCGCCGACCCGCTGCTATGCGATCAGCCGACCGGTGCGCGGGCGCAGCGGCACATCCTTCGCCAGCATCGGCAACTGGCCCGGTGCGGGCGCGCGCGGTCAGGTCCATGTCCGGTTGAGCCGTGCGCGCAGCGACAGCGCGCGCGTGGTGCTGGCGATCGGCGAGCGGCGGTTCGAACTGAAGGCCGGGCGGGTCGACGCATGGAGCCCCGACACTGCCACCGACCGCGCGATCGTGGCGGCGATGCGCGGCGGGCGGTCGATGAGTATCGAAAGCGTCGCCGAAAACGGCGCTGCGTTCGTCGACGTCTATGCGCTGGCGGGTGCCGCGACCGCGATCGATGCGGCGGCGCTGGGGTGTTTGTAGGGTAGCCGAGCGCATCCATCGTCATGCCCGCGAAGGCGGGAATCCATTTCCGCCGACGTTCGTGCCGGAGTCGCTGCCGCTGCGTTTATGGATCCCCGCCTGCGCGGGGATGACGGCGTCGGCTGATGCGTGAAAGAGCGATCACGCAGGGACTCCGCCCGCGCGGGGATGACGGTTGGTGGGCGGGTCGTAGCGGCCAGTGGAAATCCTGCCGCAAATCGGCTATATCCCGCCGATGCTGACAGTCTCGTCGCCCCCCATGCCGATTCCCGGCCATGTCGACCCCGTGCCCGTTCCGCGGCCGCTGGCCCCGCGTCCCGATGGGCGGACCGATCTGGTCGGCCTGTCGAAACCGGAAATCCGCGCCGCGCTCGAAGCTGCCGGGTTCGACGCCAAACAGGCGAAGCTGCGTGCCAAGCAGATCTGGCACTGGATCTATAATCGCGGCGCGACCGAATTTTCGGCGATGACCGATATCGCCAAGGCGCAGCACCCGACGCTCGAACGTCACTTCGTCATCGGTCGCCCCGATGTAAAGGAGGCGCAGGTGTCGAACGACGGCACGCGCAAATGGCTGCTGACCTCGCCCGACGGGCAGGATTACGAGATGGTGTTTATCCCCGATGCCGATCGGGGAACGCTGTGCGTGTCGAGCCAGGTCGGCTGTACGCTCAATTGCACCTTCTGCCACACCGGCACGATGCGGCTGGTGCGCAACCTGACCCCGGGCGAGATCGTGGGACAGGTGATGCTGGCGCGCGATGCGTTGGGCGAATGGCCGAGCCAGCCCGAGGGGCGGATGCTCACCAACATCGTGATGATGGGCATGGGCGAACCGCTGTATAATTTCGATGCGGTGCGCGATGCGCTGAGCGTCGTGATGGACGGCGACGGCCTTGCGCTCAGCAAACGGCGGATCACGCTCAGCACGTCGGGCGTCGTCCCGATGATGGCACGCGCGGGTGCCGAGATCGGCGTGAACCTCGCCGTATCGCTGCACGCGGTAACCAAGGAAGTCCGCGACGAGATCGTGCCGCTCAACCGCAAATACGGCATCGAGGAATTGTTGCAGGCGTGCGCCGATTATCCCGGTGCCAACAATGCCCGGCGCATCACGTTCGAATATGTGATGCTGAAGGACAAGAACGACAGCGACGCCGATGCGCGCGAACTGGTGCGGTTGCTGCGCAAGTACCAGCTGCCGGCCAAGGTCAACCTGATCCCGTTCAACCCATGGCCGGGCACCTTCTACGAATGCTCGACGCCGGAACGCATCCGGGCATTCAGCGACATCGTGTTCGAAGGCGGCATCTCCGCGCCCGTACGCCGGACGCGCGGGCAGGATATCGGCGCGGCCTGCGGCCAGTTGAAGACGGCGGCGGAGAAGAAGAGCCGTGCCGAGCGCGACCGCGAGGAAGCGGACGCGCTCGGAGCGGATTGATCGGGCGGGGCGGCGGTCGCCCTGATCGCCCCGCTCGACAACGCCGGCCCGATCGTATCTAGCGCGACGATGCTGGACGTGACCTCCCTTGCCCTTGCCGCCGGTGCCGGTGTGCTCGGCGGCGCGATGAATGCGCTGGCCGGGGGCGGTACCTTTGCGACGATGCCGGCGCTGATCGGGCTGGGCCTGCCCGGATCGATCGCCAACGCGACCTCCAACGTCGCGCTGCAACCCGGCGCGATCGCCAGCGCATGGGCCTATCGCCGGGGTCTAGGGCCGCTCGGCGGGCTGCCGATCCGGTTGCTTGCCAGCATTACCTTCGTCTCCGGGCTGCTCGGCAGCCTGTTGCTGGTGTGGACGCCCAGCAGCCTGTTCGACGTGATCGTGCCATGGCTGTTGCTGGTCGCGTTCCTCGCCATTGCGGTCGGGCGGCGGGCGGCGGACTGGCTGCATGACCGGGTCACGATCGGGCCGGCGACGCTGGTCGTCGCGCAAGTGCTGCTGGGGATCTATGGCGGCTATTTCGGCGGCGGCGTCGGCATGATGGTCACCGCGACCTATGGCCTGCTGGCCGGGCAGAGCGTCCAGTCGATGGCCGCGCCGCGCACGCTGATGCTGGCCACCGCCAACAGCGCGGCGGCGATCGTGTTCGTCGCCTGCGGGATGGTCATGTGGGCGGCCTGCATTCCGATGATCCTCGGCGGCATCCTCGGCGGATGGCTGGGCGCGAAGCTGGGCGCGCGGCTGACGCCGGGGCAGATCCGGGCGTGGACGCTGCTGGTGACGTTCAGCGTGACGGTAGTCTTCTTCGTCCGCGCCTATCGCTGAACCTCAGCGCGGCCGGCGCATGTCGAAGCGTTCGCCGGGTTCGAAATAATCCCCCGCCCCGCCGCCGCGCAGGATCGGATGCGCGCGTTCGGTGCGGTAGATGCCGTCCTCCAGCAGCGCCGGGTCGATATGGACCTGCACCACTTCGCCGAGCACCAGCCACGTATCGATCTCATCGCCCGCATGATCGGTCAGGCGGACGATCTGCGTCTTGCGGCATTCGAACTGGACCGGCGATCCGGCGACGCGCGGCGGGGCGACGGTCAGCGACGGCACGGTGTCGAGGCCGGCGAGCGTGAATTCGTCGGCTTCGGTCATTGCCGACGTCGCGTTCATCGCCTCCGCCTGCGCCCGCGTCGCGAGGTTCCAGACAAACTCACCGGTCGCGCGGACATTGGCGAGCGTGTCCTTGGCCCCGGTCGATGCGAAGCCGATGATCGGCGGATGATAGTTGAAGGCGTTGAAGAAACTGTAGGGGGCGAGATTGCGTTTTCCCTGCTCCGACACGCTGGCGATCCAGCCGATCGGGCGCGGCGCGACGATCGCGTTGAACGGATCATGGGGCAGGCGATGGCCGTCGGCCGGCGCATAGGAATGGAAATCGGTCATGCCCGTCCCCAACGCACGATGCGCACCATCGACGCAAGCGTGCTTCGCATCGGCGGCGATCGGGCCTAGGGTCGGGTCATGACGGCGCAGAACATCTATCGCCACCGGCTGGCCACACGGCTGTGGCATTGGGTCAATGCGGTGGCGGTCATCATCCTGATCGGCAGCGGGCTGATGATCCTGAACGCGCATCCCCGGCTTTATTGGGGACGCTATGGCGCGAACTTCGATGCCGCCTGGCTGACCTTCGACCGGTTTCCGGGGTGGGTCACGATTCCGCAGACCTATAATCTGGCGCTGGCGCGTAACTGGCATCTGACCTTTGCGCTGGTGCTGGGCTTCGGGTTGCTGGCCTATATGATCGTCAGCCTGATCAACCGCCATTTCCAGCGCGACCTGGCGATCCGGCGGGGCGAATTGTCGCGGCGGCATGTGGCTGCCGATATCCGCGCGCATCTGGCGTTCCGCTTCCATGATCCGGAAGCGCCGGGTGACTATAACGTGCTCCAGAAACTCAGCTATGTGCTGGTGATCTTCGGCCTGTTGCCGCTCGCGATCCTGACCGGGATCGCGATGTCGCCGGGGCTGAACGCGGCGTTTCCGTGGGTGTTGGACCTGCTCGGCGGGCGACAGTCGGCGCGGTCGGTCCATTTCCTTGCGGCCAGCGGCATCACCCTGTTCGTCATCGTCCATCTGGTGCTGGTGATCCTGGCCGGAGCGGTGAACGAGGTGCGGTCGATGGTCACCGGTCGCTGGCGGGTGCCCGAATGAGCCGGATCTTGTCGCGGCGATCCGCGCTGGTGGTCGGTGCCGGCGGGCTGGTGGCGGCGTGCGACCGGGTGGCGCAGCTACCCGCCGCCCAGACACTGCTCGGCGGAGCGGAGGTCGCGCATCGCGGGCTGCAACGCGCGATCACCGCGCGTGACGCGCTGGCGGTCGAATATCGGCCGGATCAGCGGTCGCCGGTGTTTCGCGCCAATGGCACCAACAATCCCAACACGCCCGACTATAACGCCCATGCCGCGAACCGCTTCGCCGATTGGCGGGTGACGGTCGACGGGCTGGTCGCGCGGCCGCTGTCGCTCCGCCTCGACCAGATCCGGTCGATGCCGTCGCGCCAGCAGATCACGCGCCATGATTGTGTCGAGGGGTGGAGCGCGATCGGCAAATGGACCGGGCCGCGGCTGTCGCGCATTCTCGACCTCGCGGGGCTGCGGCCCGATGCCCGCTATCTGGTGTTTCACTGCGCCGATGCGATCGGCGGGCGACGCTATTACGAATCGATCGACCTGATCGACGCGTTTCACCCACAGACGATCCTGGCTTGGGCGCTCAACGACCGGCTGCTGGGGGTGCCGAACGGCGCGCCGCTCCGGCTGCGGGTCGAGCGGCAACTGGGCTATAAACACGCCAAATATGTCGAGCGGATCGAGGCGGTCGCCGCGCTGAACCCGATTGCGGGTGGCAAGGGCGGGTTCTGGGAGGATGTCGCCGGTTACGACTGGTATGCCGGCATCTGATCGACGCGGGTCCATGCCGCCGCCCGGCCGACCAGCCATGGCACCCGCCCTCCGGCCAGTAACAGCGTGCTGCCCCGCCGGTCCTCGGCCAGCGTCCTGAGCAGCCCCGCCAGCAGGATCGGACGGCGCAGCGCACGGGCCAGATCGTGCTGATAGCCGATCGCCCCCGCCGCGCCCTGACGCTGCCACGCCGCCACCGCGCGGATCGCGCTGGCGATAGCGATCCCCATGCCTTCGCCGGCGAGCGAGGGGATCACTCCCGCCTGATCGCCCAGCCGATAGACGCCCGTTTCGGTCGCGCGCGCGCGCCAGCCATAGGGGACGTTGGCGATGGCATCGATCGTCGGAGTTTCGCCGATATAGGCCAGCCGTTCGCCGAGCGCCGGACATTCGACCGCCAGCACCCGCAGCAACGCCGGCAGATCGCCCGCCGCGCGCAGCCGCGACCGGCGCAGCGCCATGCACAGATTGGCGCTGCCATCCTCCTGCGCGACCAGCCCGCCATAGCCGCCGGCAAAGGCGTGCAGTTCGATCGCATCGCCGACCAGCCGGGTCAGCGCCGGATGCGGTCCCAGCCGGACCCGCACCCCCATCGCCGGATCGGCACCGGGATCGGCATCGCGCATCGCCCCGCGCAGGTCATGCTTGCCGGTGGCGAGGAACAGCGTCTCGCCGACGACCGTGGCACCATCGCCGGTGTGCAGCGTGCGTCCCTCCGCCGACCGGATCGTCACGCCACGCTCGACGCCCGCCCCCGCCGCCTGCGCCGCTTCGAGCAGGAACGCATCGAGCCGTCGCCGCGACAGGCCGATCGCGGGTGCCGGCAAGGGGGATTCGGACCGGCGACCGCCCGCGAACAGCACCACCCGCCGCACGACATGGCCGTCCGGTTCGACCCCGATCTGGCGGAGCGACGCCAGCGTCCGCCACGACAGGAAGCCGCCGCACAGCGCGTCGGGCGTGCCGCGCGACCGCTCCAGCAGGACCGGTGCCGCGCCATGCCGCGCCAGCAGCAGCGCCGCGACCGCGCCGGCCGGGCCGCCGCCCGCGATCAGCGCCGACGTTCGACGCATAGCCGGAACGGAAAATACCGCCGCACCTGCGCGTCCGCAATCCCTGCTTCGGCAAGGATCGGCGACCATTCGGCCGGTCGATAGGAACGCGCGATCGACAGCGTCCCGTCGGCACGCACGATCGGGTGCCAGCGCATCAGCGTCGCCAGCAACGGATAGCCGCGATGGGCGAACCGATGGCGGTGCAGGTCGTTGACGAACCAGCCGCGCGTCGCCTGTGCCTCCATGAACCGCAAGAACACGACGAGCTGGTCATGGGTCATGTGATGCGCGACGAGGCTGGAGACGATCACGTCCCAGCCCTGCCCCGCCAGACCGGCATAATCGCCGGTGCGATAGGTTATGGCCAGATCGGCAGGCGTATCGGCGCGGGCGATGGTTTCGCTGCGCGGGTTCAGGTCGATGCCGACCAGTTCCGCCTCGACGCCCCGTGCCGCCGCCCAGCGGGCAATGCGGCGCAGCATGTCGCCATCGCCATAGCCGACATCGAGCAGTTTCAGCCGATCACCGCGCTTGGCGATGACCGATAGGAAGGCGAGCGTCGGTCGCGCCGCCATCGTCACCCGGTTGACCCGCGCCAGATCGCGCAGCACCGCGGCATAGACGGCGGGGTCAAGCGCGGGATCGTCCATCGCCTCCTCGGCATCGACGCGCGCAAAGCTCATGCCGCGCTCCGGAAGCCGAACCCTTCGGCGGCAAGGCCGGGACCGAAGGCCAGCGCGATGCCACTCGACACCGGCGGTCCGGCCAGCAGTTCCGCCAGCACGAACATCAGCGTCGCCGACGACATGTTGCCGTTCGCGGCCAGCACCCCGCGCGACGCGTCCAGCGCATCGGGCGACAGCGACAGGCTGCGTTCGACGGCGTCGAGGATCGACCGCCCGCCGGCATGGACCGCCCAGCCGTCGACGTCGCTGAGCGACCGCCCACCGGTCGCCGCCGCCGCAAACCCCGGATCGGTGAGCGCGGCAGCGATGCGGCCGGGCACCTCACCCGACAGATGCATCGCGAAACCGGCATCGGTGATGTCCCAGCGGATCAGGTCGGCCGAATCGGGCAGGGCGGCGGCGAACGGCGTTTCGATCGCGAGGCCACTCGGATCGCGGGTGACCAACGCCGCCGCCGCACCGTCGCCGAATTGCAGCATCGCCAGCAACGGTTCGAGGGTGACGGCCGGTTGCAGGTGCAGCGTCGACAGTTCGACCGTCAGTACCAGCACCCGCGCATCGGGTTCGGACCGGACGATATGGCGGGCGCTGCGCAATGCGGCGACGGCGGCGTAACAGCCCATGAACCCGATCAGCAACCGTTCGGTGGTGGACGGCAGGCCGAGCCGCGCGGCGACGATCTGATCGATGCCTGGCGCGACGAAACCGGTGCAGCTCGCCACGACCAGATGGGTGACATCGCCGAGCGGGGTGCGGGCCGAAAGGCGGTCGATCGCCGACAGCGCCAGCGCCGGGGCGGCTTCGGCATAGATGCGCATCCGGGCGGCGGTGCCCGGCATCGCATCGGCATAGAAGCCACCGGCCGCGACCGGCGATCCGCCATCGCTGCCGACCGGCAGCACCGACCAGCGACGTCCGATGCCGGCCCGCTCGACCATCCGGTCGAACAGCCGCGCCTCGCGCGGCGACAGTCGCTCGCGTGCCCAGTCGATAAACGCGTGATGGATATCGTGGTCGGGCGTCGCGGTGGCGATCGCGTTGATCCAGGCGACGGGCGCGGCGGTCGAAGTCATTGCGGCGTCAACGCACCGGAGCCGCGAATGGCTACGACGTCAGTCCTTCCACGCCCACCACAATTGGGCGGGCGGCATGTTCCACCATTCCATGTCGTGATCGATCCGCGCGAATTGGCGGTCGAGAAAGTCACGGACGCGCGGATTGAACTGATAGACGAGGAACGCGCCGCCCGGCCGCAGCACCGCCTGCGTCGCCGCGGCGATGTCGTCACCGACTCCGGCGGGCAACGTCGAGAATGGCAGGCCGGACAGCACGTAATCGGCATGGGGCTGCCCATGATCGGCGACGATCCGTTCGACGTCCGCCGCCGACCCATGGACCGCCGAGAACCGCGAATCGAGGATCGTCGCGTTGAGGTAGTCGATGAAATCGGGGTTGGTATCGATGACGATCAACTGCGCATCGGGAGCGAGGCGTTGCAGGATCGGGCGGCAGAAGGTGCCGACGCCGGGGCCATATTCGACCACCACCTTGGCCGTGGCCCAGTCGATCGGGCCGAGCATCTTGCGGATCAGGCGGTTCGACGACGGGATGACCGACCCGACCATGACCGGATGCTTCACGAACCCACGCAGGAAAATGCCGGCCGGCGATGGTACGCCGCGCGGCTTCCGTCGGGTCGCGGCGTTGGAACTCGTCGTCATGGAAATCCTCGAACGGATGGCCGGGCGGCCATGGTCTTCGCGTCGTCGCAAAAGCGAAACCAACTTGCAAGCATATCGGTTGCGCGGTCCGTCGCAGGTACGCGCCCCGCCTCATTCCGGTACGATCGCGATGACGGGTCCGGACGGGTCGTCGCGTCACTCCGAACCGGCTCCGGCGTGACGCGCGGCGGGGGCTATCCCTTCGGACCGCGCCCCTCGACCATGCCCGGCGCGATGAAGCCCAGCGGCTGGATGGACAGCGCATCCTGCTTCAGCCGCGACGACATGGCGCGATATTCCTCCTCCATCTCCGGCGTCACCGATGCGCGCGACTCCCCAAGTGCGGATTCGAAATGCGCCATCGTCACCGCGCGCGTATCCAGCGATTCCCGCAGCGCGAACAGGCCGGCACGGCGGACCACATCCTCCAGATCGGCACCGGTGAACCGGTCGGTCCGGCCGGCGACCACATCCAGATCGACATCGTCGGCCAGCGGCATCTTCTGCGTCTGGATGCCGAGAATGCGCGCGCGCCCTGCCCGGTCGGGCACGCCGACATAAATCAGTTCGTCGAAGCGGCCGGGACGCAGCAATGCGGGATCGACCATGTTCGGCCGGTTGGTCGCGCCGATTACCACCACGGATTGCAGTTCCTCCAGCCCGTCCATCTCCGCGAGGATCGTGTTCACGACCCGCTCGGTCACCTGCGGTTCGCCAAGGCCACCGCCACGCGCGGGCACCAGCGAATCGAGTTCGTCGATGAAGATGACCGTCGGCGCGACCTGCCGCGCGCGGGCGAACAGGCGGGCAATCTGCTGCTCGCTCTCGCCATACCATTTCGACAGCAGGTCGCTCGATTTGGTGGCGATGAAATTCGCCTCCGCCTCGCGCGCGACCGCTTTCGCCAACAGCGTCTTGCCGGTGCCGGGCGGGCCATAGAGCAAAAAGCCCTTGGCCGGCCGGATGCCGAGCCGGCGGAAGGATTCCGGCGACTTGAGCGGCAGTTCGACGCCTTCTTTCAGCTTCATCTGCGCATCGTCGAGACCGCCGACATCGTCCCAGCGGACGGTCGGGGCCTGCACCATCACCTCGCGCATGGCGCTTGGCTGCACCCGCTTCAGCGCCTCGACGAAATCGTCGCGGGTGACCGACAGGCTGTCGAGCACGTCCTGCGGGATCGTGCCCGCCGACAGGTCGATGCGCGGCATGATCCGCCGCACCGAATCGATGGCCGCCTCGCGGGTCAGCGCCGCCAGATCGGCACCGACGAAACCATAGGTGGTGCGCGACAGCTCGCCGAGGTCGACATGCTCGTCGAGCGGCATACCGCGGGTGTGGATGCCCAGAATCTCGCGCCGTCCGCGTTCGTCGGGCACCCCGACCACGATCTCGCGGTCGAACCGGCCCGGCCGGCGCAGTGCTTCGTCGATCGCCTCGGGCCGATTGGTCGCGGCGATGACGACGATGTTGGCACGCGATTCGAGCCCGTCCATCAGCGTCAGCAACTGCGCGACCAGCCGCTTTTCGGCCTCGCCCGACACCTGCCCGCGTTTCGGCGCGATCGAATCGATCTCGTCGATGAACACGATCGACGGCGATGCCTTCGTCGCCTCCTCGAACACTTCGCGCAGCCGCTTTTCCGACTCGCCATAGGCCGACCCCATGATTTCGGGACCGTTGATCAGGAAGAATTCGGCATCGGACTCATTGGCGACGGCGCGTGCCAGCCGCGTCTTGCCGGTGCCGGGCGGCCCGTGCAGCAACACGCCCTTGGGCGGATCGACGCCAAGCCGCTGGAAGAGTTCGGGATAGCGCAGCGGCAATTCGACCATCTCGCGCAACTGGTCGATCGTCTGTCCCATGCCGCCGATATCGTCATAGGTGACGTCGGCCCGGCGCGTCTCGCGCGGCGTCTCATATTCCGAGCGGAGTTCGATCTCGGTCGATTCGTCGATATGGACCACGCCCTTGGGCGTCGCCGAGACGACGAGGAGGCGGATTTCCTGCAACGAAAAGGCGGGGGCGTTCACATAGCGGCGGACATTGGGCGACAGATTGTCGACGCGCTGATGGCCGGTGGTGGCGACGATATCGCCCTGACACAGCGGCCGCCCGAAAAAGGTGCGCTTGAGCGCGTTCGACGACCCCTGCAGCCGCAAATTTTGCTGTGCGGGTGCGAAGACGACGCGGGTGGCCGGGCGCGATTCGGCTTTGCGGACCTCGACCTGATCGCCCGACCCGACGCCGGCATTGGCGCGCTGCAACCCGTCGATGCGGACGATGTCGAGGCCTTCATCCTCGGGATAGGGGGCGATGGCGCGCGCGGGCGTCGTCTTCTTGCCGACGATCTCGACCACGTCGCCTTCGTTGATGCCGAGCAGGGCCATGACCGAGCGGGGCAAATGGGCGATGCCGCGTCCGCTATCCTCTGGCCGGGCATTCGCCACCTGCAACCGCCGCCCGCCTGTTTCGCTGTCCGCCATCTATTCCCGCCATGCTCAACGCAATTGAACGGCGGATATGGGCGGTGCGCCGCCGGCAACAAGACGAAAAAAAAGGCCGGTCGCAAAGGACCGGCCGGAAAGTTTTTAGGAGAGGATGCCTGAAAGGCCTGCTCTAATTGCGGCGCAGCGTATTTTTGTGCAAGTGCGAACGAAGCAATCGATATTGCAGATTCTGCAACACGTCACCGGTCGGCAGTTGCCATACGGGCGATCGGGGTGCAGCCTGTATCGCACCGCAACGAAGTTAGGGTATCGGATGCGTCGCCTTCCGCCATTGACCGCCATCGAAGCATTCGTGCACGTCGCACGCCTCGGCTCGGTCAAACTTGCCGCCGACGAACTGGCGCTGTCGTCGCCCGCGCTCAGCCGCCGGGTGCAGGCACTCGAACGCTTCATCGGCAAACCTCTGTTCGAACGACGGCATCAGGCATTGCGCCTGAACGACGATGGCGAACGGTTGCTGACGCTGTTGTCGGGCGCGCTCGACACCCTGTCCGATGCGGTCGAACAAATGTCGGGCGCGGTCACCGTGCTGCGCCTGCGGCTGGGCGTGCTGCCGCTGTTCGCGATCCAGCGGCTGATGCCGCGCATGGGCGACCTGCACGACCAGCATCCCGAACTGCATCTCGATTTCGACACCGCGCATCATGGGTTGGGACGGCTGGGCGAAGGGATCGACGTCGCGATCGTGCTCGACCATGCGATCGACCCGGCGCTCTATGCCCGGCGGCTCGATCGGAACCGTGTCTATGCCATTGCCGGACGGGCGTTGATCGACCGGTCGCCGATCACCGATCCCGCGCAACTGGCGCAGCATACCGCATTGATCCACCGCGACATGCCCGACACCTTTTCCGACTGGATGCACGCCGCGGGCCTGCCCGATCTCGAGCCCGCCGCGATCGACCGGTTCGATTCGGGCACATTGATGCTGGAGGCGGCGGCGCAGGGGCTTGGCGTCGCCTTCATGCTCGAATCGCATTTCGAAACGGCGCGCGACGACCGGCTGGTGCCGCTGTTCGATCGGGCGGTCGATTCGACCTATAGCCACTGGTTCGTGTGCCGCCCGCGCATGTTGCAGCAGCGACCGGTGAAGCTGTTCCACGACTGGCTGGTGCAGGCGCTGGGCGCGCCGGCGGAGTAGGGTCGGGAGCGCCTTCGCCGCCCCCCCGTCATTCCGGCGAAGGCCGGAATCCATTGTGTCGGACGCTATCGAACGATCGCTGCCGTCCCCCCCGTCCGTGGATTCCGGCCTGCGCCGGAATGACGGATGGAGGTTGCCTCCCCCGTCGTCACCCCCGCGAAGGCGGGGGTCCATACACGCCGACCTCGGCGATCGAACCGGACCGTCAGCGGCAATGGATTCCCGCCTACGCGGGAATGACGAAGGGATTTACAGCAAAGGCGTCATTCCGGCGGAGGCCGGAATCCATTGTGTCGGGCGCTATCGAACGATCGCTGCCGTTCCCCCATCCGTGGATTCCGGCCTGCGCCGGAATGACGGACGGGGGAGCAAACCGCTTACGCTTCGCTACGTGCGGTCACGATCTTGCCGGGGTTGCGGGGCGGTTCGCCCTTGGGCAGCGCGTCGACGGCGTCCATGCCGCTCTCGACCACGCCCCACACCGTGTACTGACGGTCGAGGAAGGTCGCATCGTCGAGGCAGATGAAAAACTGGCTGTTGGCCGAGTTCGGGTCCTGCGTCCGCGCCATCGAACACACGCCGCGCACATGCGGTTCGGCGTTGAATTCCTGCTTGAGGTTCGGTTCCTTCGACCCGCCGGTGCCGTCGCCGCGACCGCCGTCGCCGCCCTGCGCCATGAAGCCGTCGATCACGCGGTGGAACACCACGCCGTCGTAAAAGCCCGAATCGGCAAGCTTGACGATGCGTTCGACGTGGTTGGGCGCCAGATCGGGGCGCAGCTTGATCCGTACTTCGCCCGTGTCGAGCGTCATCACGAGCGTGCTGGGGGTATCGGCCATTGAAAGCTCCTTGAAAGTCGCGCCTAGCTAGGGTGCCGGAACGGCACTGGCAACCGCACAGGGTTTGCACGGCGGTGCAGCATGGCTACAGCGGCCGGACGCACGTGGCAGGAGGGTTGCACCCATGACCGAACTCGACCTTCCCGAAACGACCAGCGAACTGGACGAGGACGACCGGCTGAAGCCCGAATTCGTCCGCGCCGTTTGCGAAGCGGTCGATCGCGGCGACGACGAGGCGGCGCGCGAGCTGGTCGAGCCGCTCCACCCTGCCGATCTCGCCGATCTGTTCGAACTGGTGCCGGGCGAACAGCGCGCGGCACTGGCGGCGGCGATCGCCGAGCGGCTGAACGGCGACGTGCTCGCCGAGATGAACGACTGGGTGCGCGATGCGGTCATCGACGCGCTGACCGCGACGCAGGTCGCCGATCTCGCCGCACAGCTCGACACCGACGACGCGGTCGCGATCATCGAGGATCTCGACGATGCCGATCAGCGCGCGGTGCTGCGCGCGCTCGACCCCGACGATCGCGCGGCAATCGAGGAGGCACTGTCCTACCCGGAGGAATCCGCCGGCCGGTTGATGCAGCGCGAACTGGTCGCGGTGCCCGAGCATTGGAGCGTCGGCGACGCGCTCGACTATCTGCGTGCCGACGAGGTGCTGACCACCGATTTCTGGGAAATCTTTGTGGTCGATCCGGCGCACAAGCCGATCGGCACCTGTCAGTTGTCGTGGATTCTGCGGACGCCGCGCGACGTCGCGATCGGCGACGTGATGGCGCGCGAACAGACGCTGATCCCGGTCGACATGGATCAGGAAGAAGTCGCGCTCCGTTTCCAGAAATACGCGCTGATCTCCGCGGCGGTGGTCGATGGCAGCGGGCGGCTGGTCGGCATGATTACCGTCGACGACGTCGTCCACATCATCCAGGCCGAGGCGGGCGAGGACGCGCTGCTGCTGTCGGGCGCGGGCGAAGGCGACATCAACGAACCGATCCGCGATTCGTACAAGGCGCGCGTGCGCTGGCTGATTACCAATCTGATCACCGCGCTGTTGCCCGCGACGATCATCGGCGCATTCGGGGCGACGATCGACCGGATGGTGACGCTGGCGGCGCTGATGCCGATCGTCGCGGGTCTGGGCGGCAATGCGGGGACGCAGACCATGGCGGTCACCGTCCGCGCGCTGGCCACCAATCAGCTGACCCAGTCGAACACGCTGCGCGCGATCCGGCGCGAGATGGTGATCGCGCTGATGAACGGCCTGACCGTCGCCGCGCTGATCGGCACCGGCGTGACGCTATGGTTCGGCAACCCGCAACTGGGGGCGGTGATCGGCACGGCGATGCTGCTGAACGTCGTCATCGCCGGCTTTGCCGGGGTGTTCGTGCCGCTGACGCTCGACCGGTTCAATGCCGATCCGGCGGTCGCGTCGTCGATCTTCGTGACGATGACCACCGATTCGATGGGGTTTCTGGTGTTTCTCGGCCTTGCGACGGTCAGCGGACTGACAGCTTGAGGCACGCGACTGCGCTTCCCATGTGGGTCGCGTGCCGCTGCATCTCACCAAAGTCGCGTTCGCCATCGAATCGGTCGAACAACTCGCCGAACGGCTGGCCGCGCGCCATGCCGAGGGCGGGGCGCTGACCACCCGCTATCTGCCGAAACGCGCCGCCGAGATCGAGGGCGGGTCGCTGTTCTGGATCCTGAAGCACCGGCTGGTCGCGCGCTCGCCGATCCTCGGCTTCGGCGAGGCCGAGGGTGGCCGCGTTGCGATCCATCTGGGGCCGAAACTGGTGCTGGTCGAGGCGCGACCCAAGCGGGCGCATCAGGGGTGGCGCTATCTGGAGGAGGCCGACGCGCCCGCCGATCTGGGTGGCGAGGGCACGGGCGCGGACGCGTTGCCGCCGCGTCTCGTCGGGGAGTTGATGGCGCTGGGGTTGCTGTAAGAAGAGTGGTTCGCGCGGAGGCGCGGAGGCGCGGAGGAGGTTGCGGCTTCCCGCGGTTCCGCGTCAGCGGAACCTTCCATTTCATGGCAGCGATCGAGAGGATTGATCGCTGCGCGATCCAGTTGCAGCGAACGCAACTGCTCCGCGTCTCCGCGTGAAACCGAATCTTCTTCTACCCAACCAGCCCCGGATACGCCGCCCGTGCCGCCGCGACCTTCGGCTTGTCCCACCGCACGATATACGGATGCGACGGGTTTCGCCGTGCGAAGTCCTGATGACCGGCTTCGGCGGGGTAGAAGGCACCCGTCTCGACCTTCGTCGCGATCGGCTTGGGGAACGCCTTCGCCCGGGTCAGTTGCGCGATATAGCGGCGCGCCACCGCCGCCTGCTCGGGGGTCTGCGCAAAGATCGCCGAGCGATAGCTGGGGCCGCGATCGGGATATTGGCCGTCGACCTGCGTCGGATCGTGCGCGACCGAGAAATACAGGCGCAGCAACGTGCCATAGCTGACGACGCGCGGGTCGTAGGTGATGCGAATCGCCTCTGCATGACCGGTGCGTTCGGTCGATACCTGGTCGTAGGTGGCGGTAGCGCGGGTGCCGCCGGCATAGCCGCTGACGACCGATCGCACGCCCTTCACCCGTTCGAACACCGCCTCCATGCCCCAGAAACAGCCACCCGCCAGCACAGCGGTGGCAGCGCCGGGGCTGGCGGGAACATCGCTGGCGATGGCGGGGACCGGCACCGCGCGTTCGGCGGTGGCGGGCTGGATCGTCAGTGCGGCAGCAAGGCCGATGGCACCGATCGACAGAGGTAGCAGGGGTTTCATGGTCGGTTCCTCGACGCGGACCGACCAAAGATGGGGCGCGACCGTGCGCCCCGCCAGATCAACCGATGCGTTCGACGACCGCCGGTGCGGAACGGACCGACTTCGCATCGCTCGGATCGGCGATCTGCACCGCGAACAGCGCGACGGCGCCCATGGCGAAGCCGCTGACGAAATGGCGAAGGAATCCGGTGCGCTTGGCGGTCATCTGTCTCATCCTCTTGCCCGGCCGCACACCCGGATGGTGCGCGGCAGCGGGTCGATCGCCATGGCGGCGGGCGACCCGTTCTTCAGCGGCAAGATATAGTTGGGGGCGGTGAACCGATGCTGGCGCGTCCGTTCATCTCCTGCACAGCCTCAACCATGTTGCGGGTGCGAAATCAAGTCGATGACGGGGTGGATTTCGGAAACGCTGCGTTGCACGACCGGCATTTTGGTGCGGTTGCGCTGCTTGACGGCATACATGTCGTGGTCGGCGGCGACGATCAGGTCGGTGATATGGTCGAGCGTCCCGACCGCGGTACCGATGCTGAGCGCGACGGGCAGGTCGCCCGGCACGATTCCCGTCATCGCATGGGCATAGCGGACGGCGATGGCGGCGGCGGTGGCATCGGCCCCCGCCTGATCGGCATCGGGCAGGACGCACACGAATTCGTCGCCGCCCCAGCGAAACACCCGCCCCCCGTCGGGCAAGGCCGCCGTCGTCGCGCGGACCAGCGCGACCAGCGCGGCATCGCCCACCGCATGGCCGCAGCGATCGTTCAACGGCTTGAAATGGTCGAGGTCGATCATCAGCACCGCGCCCCCGCCCCGCCACCGCGCCAGCCGCCGGTCGAACCCGGCACGGTTATAGGCATTGGTCAGCGGATCGCGTTCGAGCAGCGCCGACAGCGCCTGATGCCCGCGCTCGGCATCCATCGTCAGCAGCGACACGCCGCGGAACATGATGAACGAGATCGGCAGCACGGTCAGCCACGCCCCCAGCCCGTGTTTCATGCCCGTCAGGCTGGTGCCGATATCGCCATGATACGCCGACCATGATCGCGCGACGAACAGCGGTACGGTCGGCGCGAACAGCGCGACGACGATCCACGCGGTATGCAGCGATTCACGCCGCGCCAGCCGGATCGCGGTCAGCACGATGGCAAGGTCGAACAGCGCGCGCAGGCTGCTGAGATACCCGACCCGGAACCCGAGTTCCTCGATCCGGACCGAGAAGAACAGCGGAGTCGCCGCGACCAGCGCCGCCGCGAGGATCAGCCGGTTGCTGCCGTCCGGATAGGCGAAGGTGCGCAGGCCGATGAAGATCGCGGCATAGGCGACCACTGCCAGCGGGTTGCCCAGCCAGACGATATAGTCGCCACCACCCATATCGCGGAACACCGCGCCGGCCGCGGTGACACCGAGCAGGATATGCCCGAACCCCCACCATGCGGCCCAGTTGTCGAACCGCCCGGTCGCCCACGGAACGACATGGATGATGCCGGCAACGATCGATGCCAGCGAAACCATGACGTACATTGTGGAAAGATCGAGCAAGCCGTCCTCACTATCGCAACCAAAGTCGCGATAGATCAAAAAGGCCTAATAGTCTCTTTCTACTCGGTGGTTACTTCAGCGCGGCGCACGCGGTACGGATACGCGCACAAGCCTCGCGCAGCAATGCATCCGACGTCGCATAGCTGATCCGCATCGCCGGCGAGAGGCCGAACGCCGCGCCCTGCACCGCCGCGACCTTCGCATCCTCCAGCAGATAACCGACGAAATCCTCGTCGGTGGCGATCCGCCGGCCCGCGGGCGTCGACGTGCCGATCAGCCCCGACAGGTCGGGATAGACGTAGAAGGCACCCTCGGGCATCGGACAGGTCACGCCGTCGATCGCATTCAGTTCGGCGACGACCATGTCGCGGCGACGCTGGAACGCGGCATTGCGCTCGGCAAGGAACGACTGGTCGCCGTTCAGCGCGGCGACGGCCGCCGCCTGTGCGATCGAACACGGGTTGGAGGTCGATTGCGACTGCAGCTTGGCGATCGCCTTGATCAGCCATGCCGCGCCGCCGGCATAGCCGATCCGCCAGCCGGTCATCGCATAGGCTTTCGAACAGCCGTTCACGGTCAGCGTGCGATCGTACAGCGTCGGGTTCACCTCCGCGATCGTCGCGAATTCGAATCCCGGATAGACGATATGCTCGTACATATCGTCGGCAAAGATCCAGACATGCGGATGCCGTTCCAGAACCTTGCCCAGTTCGCGCAGTTCGGCGCGGGTATAGCCGGCACCGGTCGGGTTGGACGGCGAATTCAGGATCACCCACTTGGTGCGTTCGGTGATCGCGGCGTCGAGCTGTTCGGGCGTGATCTTGTACTGCTGGTCGGCCCCGGCGGCGATGAACACCGGCGTGCCGCCCGCGAACTGGACGACGTCGGGATAGCTGACCCAATAGGGGGCCGGCACGATCACTTCATCGCCGGCGTCGACCGTCGCGACCAGCGCGTTGAACAACGTGTGCTTGCCGCCGACATTCACGCTGACCTGATTCGCGGCGTAGGTCAGGCCGTTGTCGCGCTTGAACTTCGCGATGATCGCGTCCTTCAGCTCGGCGGTGCCGTCGACATTGGTGTATTTCGTCTTGCCGGCGCGAATCGCCTCGATCGCGGCTTCCTTGACGAAATCGGGTGTGTCGAAATCGGGTTCGCCCGCGCCCAGCCCGATGACGTCGACGCCCTGCCGCTTCAGTTCGAGCACCTTCGACGTGATGGCGAGGGTCGGCGACGGATTGATGCGGTCGAGCGCGGCGGAGGGCTTCATGGGACGTCCGATGCTGAGAAGGAACAGGTGCCGCGCCCTTAGCCGCCCCGTTCCCCCGCCGCAACCAGCCGCGCATCAATCAATCCGCGAACGGCGTTGCCGATGTAAAATCCTTGCGCAAGATCGGCCGGCGTCAGCGGCATTTCGACCGCATCGCCGCGCGCGATCAGTTCGGCGCGCAGCACCCCCGGCAACAATCCCCGATCGAGCGGCGGGGTCAGCAGCTGCCCGCCCTCCTCCCGCCGGACGAAGATCGAGGTGAAGCTGCCCTCGGTCACCTCGCCATCGGCGCGGGTGAAGATCGTTTCGAAACAGCCCGGCGGCGGCGCGGGCCAGAAGCGCCGGTCGCTGGTCTTGTGGGCGATGCGCAGGTCGGTCGCGGCCAGCGGCAGCGGCGCGACCGCCACCAGGACCGGCCCGGCGGGCAGCGTCGGCAGCGGCGTGACATCGACCGAGATCGCGCCCGATCGCGACAGCAACAGCCGGATGCGCGACGGATTGCGCAGGCGAAAGGTCGCCGCCTGCAATTCGTTGCGCGTCGCATGGCGATCGAACGCGAAGCCCAGCCGCCGCGCGCTTTGCGTCAGGCGGGCGATATGCCCTTCGAGCAGGGCGATCCCCTCCAGCGGATCGAACGCCATCGTTTCGACCAGATCGTAGCGCGCCGGCGGCAGGTTCAGGAACCGTGCCTTGGCGAGACATTCGGACCATTCGTCGGCGGCGCGCGAATCGGCGACGATCCCCGATCCCAGCCCCAGCGTCGCATGGGCGCCTTCGGGTGCCAGATGCAGCGTGCGGATCGCGACGTTGAATGACGCGTCGCCAGTGCCGTTGATCCAGCCGATCGCCCCGGTATAGATGCCGCGCGCGCGATCCTCGATACCGTCGATCGCCTCCATCGCCCGCTTCTTGGGCGCGCCGGTGATCGACCCGCACGGGAACAGCGCCGCCAGCGCATCGACCCCATTCCGGTCGGGCAGCAGGTCGGCGGTGACCGACGACACCATCTGATGGATGCTCGGATAGGTTTCGACGACGAATCGCTCGGGCACGTGCACGCTGCCCGCGACGCTGACCTGCGACAGGTCGTTGCGCATCAGGTCGACGATCATCAGATTTTCGGCGCGCTGCTTGGGATCGGCGGCCAGTGCGCGCGCGGCGGCGGCATCGCGCGCCGGATCGGGATCGCGCGCGGCGGTGCCCTTCATCGGCCGCGCGGTGATGCGCCGCCCGTCGACCGCAAAGAACAGTTCGGGCGAGAAGGAGAGAATCCAGTCCTCGCCGGTCCACACCACCGCGCCATGCCCCGCCGCCGCGCACGGCCGAATCGCGGCATACAGCGCCAGCGGATGGCCCGCGACCGGCACCTGCGCGCCGAAGGTCAGGTTCGCCTGATACAGGTCGCCCGCCGCGATCAGGTCGAGGACGGTGGTGCATTGTGCCGTGTAGCGATCGGCATCGATCGCCGGCTCGACCTCGCCGATCCATGCGCCCTGCGGGTCGGGCAAGGCAGCGGCGACGTCGACCGTTTCGGCCGCGGCGAAGACGCCGAACCACAGCAACGGCGCAGTACCGCTGCGCATCCGCAGCCCCGGCACCAGTGCTGCCCCGGCTTCATACTGGAGATAACCCGCGACCGACGCGCCTTCGCCGATCGCGGTCGACAAGTCGGCCAGCGCCGCCGCCACCTCGCCGACGTGATCGGCACGAATGATGCGGGACGGCGCGCGATACAGCTTGCCCGAGCCGCCCGGCCGGGCATCGTCGAACAGCACGAAAGGCCGGGTCGTATCGAACATCGCCCACGCTTGCCGTTTGCCGCCGCGCGGGGCAAGCGTCGAACCGCGCTTTGTCGGTACGGTATTCGGCGGTAAGGCACGGGCATGACCCCATCCCCGATCCGCGCGGCGATCATCCCGGTGACGCCGCTCCAGCAGAATTGCACGCTGCTCTGGTGTACCACGACGATGCGCGGCGCCTTCGTCGATCCCGGCGGCGACCTGCCGCGCCTGCTCGCCGCTGCCGAGCACCATGGCGTGCGAATCGAAAAGATCCTGCTCACCCACGGGCATATCGATCATTGCGGCGAGGCCAAGCCGCTCGCCGAGCAACTGGGCGTACCGATCGAGGGGCCGCACGAGGCCGACCGGTTCTGGATCGCGCGGCTGGACGAGGACGGCAAACGCTGGGGCCTGCGCGGCGTCCCGTTCGAACCCGATCGCTGGCTGGTCGAGGGCGACACCGTCACCGTCGGCGAGGCCAGCTTCGCGGTGTACGAGACCCCCGGCCACACCCCCGGCCATGTTATCTTCCATCACGCCGACGCCAAATTCGCGCTGGTCGGCGACGTCCTGTTCCAGGGATCGATCGGTCGCACCGACTTTCCGCTGTCGGATACACAGGCGCTGATCGATTCGGTCGTGACGAAGCTGTGGCCGCTGGGCGACGATATCGCGTTCGTGCCGGGCCATGGTCCGGGCAGTACCTTCGGCCATGAGCGGGCGACGAATCCATTTGTCGGTGACAAGGTGCTGGCGGGATAGCGTCACCTTATATAAGGCTGCCCTTCCTGAAGTTCGTCACCCCAGCGCAGGCTGGGGTCTTGCGCGGCTCCTGTCCCGAACCGTCACCGGGAGATCCCAGCCTTCGCTGGGATGACGCGGAGAGATCGGCATCGCGCTGGGCGCTGAATCCAACCCGAAGCTTGCAACCCCGCTCGAAAACGCTATAGGCGCGGTTCGCTTCGCGACCAGCCTGTCTGCCGGTCCGGCGGGTCGCCGGTCGCGGAAAGCGGTCGGGCACTTGCCTGGGCCGCGTCGTCAGTTGGTGGTGAAACCAACCGATACCCAAGTGATAAAGGTGCCGAAATGGCAGTTCCCAAGAGAAAGACCTCGCCCTCCAAGCGCGGTATGCGTCGCAGCCACGATTCGCTGAGCGTCGAATCGTTCCAGGAATGCCCGAACTGTGGCGAACTGAAGCGTCCGCACAACCTGTGCAACGCCTGCGGCCATTATAACGGTCGCGAAGTCGTCTCGGTCGAAGCGTAACCGCCGGACCGGACAGGGAAGCACGCATGGCTGACGGGTCCTGGATCGCCATCGACGCGATGGGCGGTGACGAAGGGCTTGCCACCATGCTGGCGGGCGTCGCCCATGCGCGACGCCGCCACGAATCGATGCGGTTCCTGCTGGTCGGGGACGAAGCGGCGATTCGTGCCGGACTCGAATCGCACCCGAACCTGTCCGCCGCGTCGGAAATCGTCCACGCCCCCGAAGTCGTCGGATCGTCGGACAAGCCCAGCCAGGCGATTCGCCGGGCCAAGACGACGTCGATGGGCGTCGCCATCGGGCTGGTGAAGCAGGGCCGTGCCGCCGCTGCGGTGTCGGCGGGCAATACCGGCGCGCTGATGGCGATGGCGAAGCTGGCGCTGCGCACCATGCCGGGCATCGATCGCCCGGCACTGGCGGCGTTGCTGCCCAGTCTCGGCGACAATGACCTCGTCATGCTCGACCTCGGCGCCAATGCCGAGTGCGATGCCCGCAACCTCGTCCAGTTCGCGGTGATGGGGGCGGCCTATGCCCGCACCGCGCTCGACCTCGAATCGCCCCGCGTCGCGCTGCTGAACATCGGCACCGAGGAGCTGAAGGGCATCGACAGCGTCCGGGAAGCAGCAGCGATCCTGCGCGCCTCGCCGCATTTGCCGATGACCTTTTCGGGCTATATCGAGGGCGATCGCCTGTCGCGCGGACAGGTCGATGTCGTCGTTTGTGACGGCTTTTCGGGCAATATCGCGCTGAAGACCGCCGAGGGCACCGCGCGATTCGTCGCCGACCTGCTCAAGCGCGCCTTCCGTTCGTCGATCCGGTCGAAGATCGGGTTCCTGATCTCGCGCCCGGCGACCGAATTGCTGCGCCATCACCTCGATCCCAACAACCACAACGGCGCGGTCTTTCTCGGCCTCAACGGGCTGGTGGTCAAAAGCCATGGCAGCGCCAACGAAGCCGGCATTTCGAACGCGATCCAGGTCGCGGCCAAGATGGTGCGCGACGACCTGACCCGCAGCATCGCCAGCGATCTCGCGGCGATCGAGGCGCGCGCGGCATGATCCGTTCGGTCGTCACCGGCACCGGTTCCGCGCTCCCTGCCCGGCGGGTGTCGAATGCCGAACTGGCCGAACAGGTCGATACGTCCGACGAATGGATCGTCGAACGGACCGGCATCCGCTTCCGCCATATCGCCGCCGAGCATGAGACGACCGGGACGCTCGCCGCCGATGCCGCCCGCGCCGCCATCGCCGCTGCCGGGATCGAAGCGCAGGCGATCGACCTGATCGTGCTGGCGACCGCCACCCCCGACCAGACCTTCCCGGCGACCGCGACGAAGGTGCAGGCGATGCTCGGCATCGACGACTGCGTCGCGTTCGATGTGGCGGCGGTGTGCTCGGGCTTTCTCTATGCCGTGCAGGTCGCCGATGCGATGCTGCGCACCGGTATCCACCACCGGGCATTAGTGATCGGAGCCGAGACATTCAGCCGCCTCCTCGACTGGCAGGACCGCACCACCTGCGTCCTGTTCGGCGACGGCGCGGGTGCGATCGTTCTCGAGGCACGTGAAACCGGTGGCGACGCGCCGCAGGGCATTCTCGCGACCCGCCTTCACGCCGATGGCCGGCACAATGGCCTGCTCTATGTCGATGGCGGTCCGTCGACGACCGGCACGGTCGGCAAGCTGCGCATGAAGGGCAAGGAAGTGTTCCGCCATGCGGTGGTCAATCTGGCCACCGTCATGGGTGAATCGCTCGAACTGGCGGGCCTGACCGCCGACGATGTCGACTGGGTCGTGCCGCACCAGGCCAATGCCCGCATCCTCGACGCAACGGCGCGCAAGCTGGGCCTGCCGCGGGAAAAGGTCGTGGTGACCGTCGACATGCACGCCAACACCTCGGCCGCATCGGTTCCGCTCGCGCTCGACGTCGCCACCCGCGACGGACGGATCAAGCGCGGCGACATCGTCGTGCTGGAGGCGATGGGCGGTGGTTTCACCTGGGGTGCCGCCGTAGTGCGTTGGTAATCCTTTAGTATTTTTGAATCTTCGTATACGCTATGCTAGCGGCAGGCGGTGTAGACGAAAAAGGATTTCACTGATGGTTTCCGATGGTACGCTGACCCGCGCCGATCTCTCCGAAGAGATGCACCGCGAGATCGGTCTGTCGCGGGCCGATTCCGCGCGCGTCGTCGAACAGATCCTCGATCATATGTGCGAGGCGCTGTCGCAGGGCGAGAACGTCAAGATTTCGGGCTTCGGCAGCTTCGTGCTGCGCGACAAGGGCGAGCGGGTCGGCCGCAATCCCAAGACCGGGGTCGAAGTGCCGATCGCGCCGCGCCGCGTCCTGACCTTCCGCGCCAGCCAGATGATGCGCGACCGCATCACCGCCAACTGAACGAGGCCGATTGCCGCCCCCGGTCGACAAATCCGCCAACGCCTATCGCACGATCGGCGAAGTGGCGCGCGAACTGGGGGTGCCGCAGCATCGGCTCCGCTATTGGGAAGGGCGTTTCGCGCAGATCCGCCCGCTGACCCGCGCCGGCGACCGCCGCTATTACCGGCCGGAGGATGTGGCGCTGCTGCGCCGTATCCAGACATTGCTGGGGGATCAGGGCTATACCGTGCGCGGCGTGCAGCAATTGCTGGCGCAGGAGGCAAAGGCCCCGGCGAACCCCGTCGCCCCGATCACCCGCCGCGCCGCACGCATCCTCGAATTGCGCGCGATCCGATCGCTGCTCGCCGACGCGCTCGCGACCGACGGCGCGGCCGAGTAGCACGGCAGCGCCCCGGCACAGCGCCGATCGACGCGCCGCTTTCCCCGACCGCCAAACCTGCTAAACCGCGCGGGCGATGAGCGTATCCGAACCCGACACCTCCCCCGCCCCGTCCCGGCGGGCGCGTTTCGCCCGCATCCGGCGACGGTGGTGGTTCCGCCTGCCCGCGATCGCGCTGTTGCTGTCGGGGATCGGCGTATTCCTGATCTGGCTGCTGCTGTGGCGCACCCTGCCATCGGTCGATTCGCTGCGCGCCTATGAACCGCCCTTGCCCACGAATGTCCGGGGAATAGAGGGCGATCCGATCCACAGCTATGCCCGCGAACGCCGCGTGCAGCTGTCCTATGCCGAATATCCGCCGCTGCTGGTCCGCGCGTTCCTCGCCGCCGAGGACCGGACGTTTTTCGAGCATCACGGCGTCGACTATCCCGGCATCGCATCGGCGATGCTCACCAATCTGCGCAACGACGGTCGCCCGATCGGCGCGTCGACGATCACGCAACAGGTCGCCAAGAACCTGCTGCTGACCAGCGAGGTCAGCTATGTCCGCAAGGCGAAAGAGGCGCTGCTCGCCTGGCGTATCGAAGACGCCCTGACCAAGCAGCAGATCCTCGAACTCTATCTCAACCAGATCGCGCTCGGCCGCAACGCGTTCGGCGTCGAGGCGGCGAGCCATGCGTATTTCGGCAAGGAACTGCGCGAGCTGACCCTGCCGCAAATGGCGTATCTGGCGATCCTGCCGAAAGGACCGTCGAACTACACGCCCGAGCGCGGATACGACCGCGCGATCACCCGCCGCAACTGGGTGTTGGGCGAAATGGAGCGCAACGGCTTCATCACCGCGGCCCAGCGCGCCGCCGCCATCGTCCAGCCGCTCGGCACCATCCCGCGCCAGACTCCGCGTCAGGAAACGGCAGGCGGCTATTTCATCGAGGAAGTCCGCCGCCAGCTGCTCGGCCAGTTCGGGGAGAATGTGAAGGACGGGCCGTACAGCGTCTATGCCGGTGGCCTGTGGGTCCGCACCTCGCTCGACCCGAAGATTCAGGCCGATGCGCAGAATGCGCTGCGCAGCGGGCTGATCCGGTTCGATGCGGGGCGCGGCTGGTCCGGCCCGCTCAACAAACCGCGCACGACGATCGATGGCGACAACTGGCAGCAGGCGCTGCTCAACACCAATATCGGCGTCGATTATCAGGATTGGCAGGCGGCGATCGTCATCGACAAGGACGGCGGCGAGGCACGGATCGGCTTTGCCGACGGCCGCACCGGCGCGTTGGCGCGCGGCAATGCGCAGATGCCGGTTCGCGGCGGCACCGGCAACGCCTTCGGCGCGATCCAGCGTGGCGACATCCTCGCCGTGGCACCGGCCGGCGGCGACTGGTCGCTGCGCTCGGTCCCGCGCGTGTCGGGCGGCATGGTGGTCGAGGACCCGCGCACCGGCCGCATCCTCGCGATGCAGGGCGGATTCGACAGCCGGATCCAGTCGTTCAACCGCGCGACGCAGGCGATGCGCCAGCCGGGATCGACGATCAAACCGATCGTCTATGCCGCCGCGCTGGAGGCAGGGATGACCCCGGCCTCGATCATCGTCGACGGCCCGTTCTGCGTGAATCAGGGCGGGCGCCTGGGCCAGAAATGCTTCCGCAACTTCGGCGGCGGCGGGGCCGGCCCGCATACCATGCGCTGGGGCGTCGAACAGTCGCGCAACCTGATGACGGTGCGCGCCGCCGCCCAGACCGGCATGGACAAGGTCAACGACCTGATCCAGCGCGTCGGCATCAGCGACGAGAAGTTTCCGCCCTATCTCTCCTATGCGCTGGGTGCGGGCGAGACGACGGTGCTGCGCATGGTCAACGCCTATTCGATCCTTGCCAATCAGGGCCGCGAGTTGAAGCCGACGGTCATTGATTTCGTGCAGGACCGGCGCGGCAAGGTGATCCTGCCCGAAAACTGGCGCGCCTGCGACGGCTGCAACGCCGCCGATTGGGACGGCAAGCCGATGCCGCGTCCGCAGATCAGGTCGCGCCAGGTCATGGACGCGATGAGCGCGTACCAGATGGTCCACATCATGGAAGGGGTGATCCAGCGCGGCACCGCCACGACGCTGCGCGACCTCAATCGTCCGATCATGGGCAAGACCGGCACCTCGACCGGTCCGACCGATGTCTGGTTCGTCGGCGGCACGCCGCAGATGATCGCCGGCCTCTATCTCGGCTTCGACAGCCCCCGCAATCTCGGCGGCTATGCGCAGGGCGGGACGATCGCCGCGCCGATCTACAAGACCTTCGCGGTCAAGGCGTACAAGGACATGGAGGCGCTGCCGTTCCGCGCGCCCGCCGGCATCCGCATGGTCCGCATCGATCGCGCGAGCGGCCGCCCGGTCTATGGCGCGTGGCCGACCACCGATCCCAAGGCGGCGGTGATCTGGGAGGCGTTCAAGCCCGAGACCGAGGCGCGCCGCGCCACCGGGCGCCTCGGCGAAGCGCGCGCGCCGGTGACCCGCGATCCGACCCGCGCCGTGCCCACCCAGCAACAGGCGCAACCGCGCGACAGCGACTTCTTGCAACGCGAAGGGGGAATCTACTAGCGCGCCGCCCATATCGGCGGCATTCCCCCTGATTACGCTTATTCCCGGAGTTTCCCCATGCGCGCCGAAGCGCAAGCCCATGTAGACAAGATCAACGATGCGCTCTCGCTGCTGCGCCGCTTCCTCGACTGGGACCGCGCGCTGCGTCGGCTCGACGAGCTGAACGCGCGCGTCGAGGACCAGGCATTGTGGAACGATCCCAAGGCCGCGCAGGACGTCATGCGCGAACGTCGCCGGCTGGACGAGGCGATCACCGCCACCCGCACCATCGAGCGTGAACTGTCCGACACCGTCGAACTGATCGAGATGGCCGACGAGGAAGGCGATGCCGAGATGGCCGACGAAGGCGTCGCCAATCTCGCCGAACTCGCGAAGCGCGCCGATCACGACAAGGTACAGGCGCTGCTGTCGGGCGAAGCCGATGCCAACGACACCTATATCGAAATCAACGCCGGCGCGGGCGGGACCGAGAGCCAGGACTGGGCCGGCATGCTGCAACGCATGTACACCCGCTGGGCCGAACGACGTGGGCTGAAGGTCGAACTGGTCGACCAGCATACCGGCGAACAGGCCGGCATCAAATCGGCGACGCTGCTGATCAAGGGCGAGAATGCGTACGGCTTCGCCAAGACCGAAGGCGGCGTCCACCGGCTGGTCCGCATCAGCCCGTATGACAGCGCCGCGCGCCGGCACACCTCGTTCGCGTCAATCTGGGTCTATCCGGTGATCGACGACAATATCGAGGTCGACTATAACGAAAGCGACCTGCGCATCGACACCTATCGCGCGTCGGGTGCCGGTGGTCAGCACATCAACACCACCGATTCGGCGGTGCGGATCACCCATATCCCGACCGGCATCGTCGTGCAGTGTCAGAACCAGCGGTCGCAGCACAAGAACAAGGCCGAGGCCTATAACCAGCTGCGCGCCCGCCTGTACGAACGCGAACTGGCGATCCGCGAGGCGGAGGCCAATGCGGAGAACGCGACCAAGACCGATATCGGCTGGGGCCACCAGATCCGGTCCTATGTGTTGCAGCCGTACCAGATGGTGAAGGACCTGCGCACCGGCGTGGTCTCGACCGCGCCGGGCGACGTGCTCGACGGTGCGCTCGATCCGTTCATGGCCGCCGCCCTGTCGCAGCGGGTGACCGGCGAAGCGGTCGAAGTCGAGGATGTCGACTGAGATGCGCCGCGTCCTCCCGGCCCTGCTGTTGCTGCTGGCCGGCTGCGATGCGACGCAGCCGAGCGCGGGTGCCAATGCGCAGCGGGAGGACCGGCACGACTTTCCGAAGGCCGACCGGCCGGTGGCGACGATCGTGTCGGCCCGTTGGTCGACCGAGGAAGCGCGCGACCGGCTGAACGAGGCCGAACTGGTGATGGACCGCGCCGGCATCGCGTCCGGCATGACCGTCGCCGATATCGGCGCGGGCGAGGGCTATTACACCATCCGCATGGCGCAGCGCGTCGGCCCGGACGGGCGGGTGCTGGCCGAGGACATCATTCCGCAGATCCGCGATGCGCTGGCGCAGCGCGTGGCGCGCGAACGGCTCGACAATGTCAGCGTGCGGCTGGGCGAACCCGATGATGCAAAGCTGCCCGCGAACAGTTTCGACCGGGTGCTGATGGTCCACATGTACCACGAGATCGCCGAGCCCTATGCGTTTCTGTGGAATCTGCGCCCGTCGCTGCGCCCCGGCGGACAGGTGGTGGTGGTCGACGCCGACCGTCCGACCCAGGATCACGGCACCCCGCCCGCGCTGCTGAAATGCGAATTCGAAGCAGTCGGATACCGCCAGGTCGAGTTGCAGCGCATGCCCTCGGCCGGCGGCTATATCGCGATGTTCACCCCCGAGGGCGCGCGCCCCGCACCGGACAGGATCGTGCCGTGCCGGGTGCCGGTGCCCACCGCGAGTCCGAGCGGCAACCACAAGGGCTGACGAGCGCTCTTCCCTTACCTCGGCACCCGCACCAAACCCGTTCAGTTCGAGCAGTTTCGAGCTTGTCGAGAAACGTCCGTCGAGAACCCGGCCCGCTTGGGGCACCCCCTTTTCGACGACGGTTCCCGACAGGCTCGAAGCAAACGGAGCGGGAAAGCCAAGCCCGATCGACATTCAGTAGCGAGGTCGGCGAAGTTGCTCCCCTACCTGACAAGGGAGAGGTTAGGGGTGGGTAGGCCCGCGAGGAAAGGCCACGTCCGCCAACGGACCAACCCACCCCCAGCCCCTCCCTTCTCAGGGAGGGGAGAGATCAAATCGGCCCTCGATGGTCGATCGGGCCTAACCGTCACCCCAACAACACCGGTGCCAACAGCAACAGCAACTTCACATCGACCGCCTTCCCCGCCGCCCGCTGGTCCGCCACGAACCCGGCCAGTTCCGCCAGCGCCACCCGGTGGACGATGATGTCCTCCCCCGGCACCCCGCCGCCGTCGCCGACCCGCGTCAATGCGCCCGCGCGGAACAGCGTGAAGCTTTCCGACACCATCCCCGGCGACGAATGATATTCGCCGAGCGCGGTCATGCTGCCCGCGCGATAGCCGGTCTCTTCCTCCAGCTCGCGCGCCGCGGCGACCGCCGCCGCCTCGCCGGCGCTGTCGTCGCCGACCAGCCCGGCGGGCAGTTCGATACACGCCCGGCCCAGCGGCACGCGATATTGCTCGACCAGCAGCACATGGCCGTCGTCGATCGCCACGATCACCGCCGCGCCGATGCCGTTCGCGCGCCCGACATATTCCCATCGCCCGCGTTTCTTGGCGGTGATGAAGCGTCCCGCCCACATCACTTCTTCGGGAGCATCGCTGTCGATCATCGAACGTCCTGTCATGGCCCTTGCGCGTTGCCACCGTATCGAAGCAAAACAGCGGCCTCAACCATGGGGAGATGGTCATGGGAATGATCAAGGAATTCCGAACCTTCGTCGCGCGTGGCAACGTCCTCGACCTCGCGGTCGGCGTCATCATCGGCGCTGCGTTCGGTACGATCACCAAATCGCTGACCGACGACATCATCATGCCGGTGATCGGCTATCTCTTCGGTGGTTTCGATTTTTCCAGCTATTTCGTGCAGCTCGGCCCGATCCCGGCCAGCTATACCGGTTCGCCCGACAACTACGCGGCACTCAAGGCGGCAGGTGTACCGCTGTTCGGCTATGGCGAATTCATCAGCGTAATCATCAACTTCCTGATCCTTGCCTTCATCGTCTTCCTGCTGGTTAAGTTCGTGAACCGCGCGATCGCGGTGGTCCATGAAGAACAGAAGACCGGCGCAGCCGAGCCCGCCGCCGATCCGGTCGACGTCGCGCTGCTCCGCGAAATCCGCGACGAACTGCGCGCGGCGCGGGCGCGGCCGGAAGCCTGACCTTCCTCCCCTCCCTGACAAGGGAGGGGCCGGGGGTGGGTCGGCCCGCGAGGAAACGATCCCGCGCCACAACCGGCCAACCCACCCCAACCCCTCCCCTCCGGGGAGGGGCTAGATCAGGCCGCCGCCAATTCCAGCGCCGCCGCCTGCGCCAGACTCGTGCCGTCCAGAATCCGCGCGGTCTCGTCGCGCACCCGCGCCATCGCGTGGCGGATCGCGCAGCTCGCTTCGTCCTTGCAGTCGCCGCAGGGGCGATAGGCAGTGCGGCTGACGCACGGCACCAGCGCCAGCGGTCCTTCGATCACGCGGATGATCTCGCCCAGCGAAATCAGATGCGCCGCGCGTGCAAGGTGATAGCCACCGGCCTTGCCCCGCGTCGACGACAGAAATCCCGCCTCGCGCAGGTCCGCCAGGATCAGTTCGAGGAATTTGCGCGGCACGTTCGCGGCGGTGGCGATGCGGTGCATCGGCATGGGTGCCTCGCCCGCGGGTTGTTCGGCAAGGAACAGCATCGCGCGCAATGCATAGCGGGAACGCTGGGTCAACATCGTCCCCTGCCCATGCCACTTGCGCTCCGGCAAGGGAAGTACGGTTCTTTTCAAAGCAGGGACAGTCGCCTATATGGGTCGGTGTCGGCTTCCAGCCGGCTATGACGATAAACTGCGGCGTGCAATAGACGCAGCGGACCCGGGGGCAGTACCCGGCGGCTCCACCATAAGGTGGTGTTTCTGGACACCGTTTCTGACGGGGCCGAACCAGGATCGACGTGTGTTGAAAAGCGCTGTTTTCGTTCGGAATGGGACCACCGCAACGGCCCATACACACAAGTGCCAACGATAACGAAGCACTCGCGATTGCGGCGTAACTAAGGGCCTCGCGGCCTGAAGTTACTCCAAAATAGCGCGGTTGGACCGAACCGGGCAACAGAATCGGATTCCAGCGGTACGGGGGGCACCGGGCAACAGAAGCTCCCCACCTGTCCCGAACATCCGATGTCGTTCCCGCGAAGGCGGGAACCCATAACCCATGCCGTCGCGCCCCCATCATTGGCCCCGGCGTCTATGGATTCCCGCCTGCGCGGGAATGACGAAGGGAAAGCGACGGGAGGTTCCCCACCACCAGGATCCCCGCTACCGGCATCGCATGGACATCGACCTCATCGCCCTGCTCATGCTGGTCGCGTTCGGCGCGGCGACGCTCGATGCGATGGCGGGTGGTGGGGGGCTCATCACCCTGCCCGCGCTGCTCGCTGCGGGGGTGCCGCCGGTCGCGGCGCTGGGTACCAACAAGCTGCAAAGCGCGTGCGGCACGGCCGGCGCGACCTTCGCCTTCTGGCGCAAGGGACATATCGACCTGCGCCGCTTCACCTGGCCCGCGCTTGCCTCGTTCACCGGGGCAGCGGGCGGCGCGGCGCTGGTACAGGCGATCGACCCGCATTTCCTGTCGGCGGTGCTCCCGGTCCTGCTGATCGCGATGGCGCTGTATTTCCTGTTCGGGCCGCGCCTGTCCGACGTCGATACCCATGTCCGCCTCGCGCCCGCCGGCCTGCTGCTCGCGATCGCGGCGATCGGGACCTATGACGGATTTTTCGGACCGGGCACCGGATCGTTCTTCACCCTGTTGCTGGTCACCGCCGCCGGCATGGGCGCGACGCGCGCGGTGGCGCATACCAAGCTGCTGAACCTCGCCAGCAATCTGGCCGGAGTCGCCGTGCTGGTCGCGGGTGGCCATGTGTGGTGGACGCTCGGCCTCGCCATGGCGCTCGCCAGCCTGGCGGGTGGGCAGGTCGGTGCGGCGCTCGCCATCCGCTGGGGCGGGCGCGCGATCCAGCCGCTGCTGGTCGTCCTGTCGCTGGCACTGACGGTGAAGCTGCTGGCCGACCCGGCCAATCCGCTGCGGATGTGGCTGGGAATCTGATCTCTACTTTACCCGTTCGGTTCGAGCAGCTTCGAGCCTGTCGAGAAGCGCCCGTCGAGAACGCCCCGTTTGGGGCACCCCTTCTCGACTTCGGTTCTCGACAGGCTCGAACCTGCGCTCGAAGCAAACGGTGGCGGAATGACAGCGAGGTTCAATCCAACCGCCGCCCCGCGATCCGCGTCAGCCGGCACGCCAGATCCGCCTCGCCCGACGCAACGATCCAGTCGTCGCCGTCAGCCACGATGCCGGTCGTGAACACCACCGGCTGCGGCAGATACGCCTGATGCGCGAACGGCGCGATCAGCGCCGGTGCCGCCTCCAGCACCGCGACCAATTCGTCGCGCTCCAGCACCCGTGAAGCATCGGCATCGATCAGCGCGCGATAGGTCCGGTACACCCCGACCGCCCCCTGTTTCTCGACGCCGTGATACAGCAGCATCCACCCGCGCGCCGTCCGCACCGGCGGCGTGCCCCCGCCCAGCTTATACGCCGCCGCGCCCTTCAACGGTCGCAGCGCCGGTTCGGCCAGCGGCCGCCAGTGCAGCATGTCGGGCGAGGTGGCGAGGTTGATGCTCGGCCCGCTGCCCTCCGCGCCCTCGGGCGATGCCACGAACCACGCATCCGACAGCGGCCGGGTCAGCGACACGAACCGATCGCTCACCCGCCCCTCGAACGGGACCATGTCCTTGTTACCATGGTCGAGCACCATGCCCTGCGACTGCCAGCCAAGCCCGTCGTCCGACCGGTACATCACCGTACACAGCCGCCCGCCCGACACCCCGCATACCGTCATCCAGTACACGCCATCGATCGCCACGATCCGCGGGTCCTCGATGCCATATTGTGCGTAGTCGGCGGAGGGTTCGACCGCGCGGTCGTAATGCACCGCCACCACCCGCTGGCCATCGGCCGACAACTCGACCGGCAAGAGCCACGACAACGACGTCAGCCCCAGAAACGAATAGGCCCCGCCGGTCAGCGCAAAGAATCGCGGATCGCGCACATCGGCCGCATCCGCCGCAAACCCGTCGAGCACATAGCCGCCCGGCGTCCAGCGGATCGATCGCACCTGTCCGCCCCGCACCGGCTCGCAGAGCGCCTCGGCGATCCGCACCAGCAGCAGCAGATTGCCGTTCGGCAACCGGGTCAGCGCCGGATTGAACGCCCCCAGCACATAGGTCGGCTCGGATATGCCCCGCCGCAGCGGCGATAGGGTCAAGTCGACATCGTCGGGGGCGAAGACGATCCGGTCGTCGCTCACGCCGCCGAACCGCCGTCCTGCATCGACTGATGGTGGCGGATCACCTCGTCGATGATGAACCGCAGGAACTTCTCCGAAAATTCGGGGTCGAGATCGGCATCGCGGGCCAGCGACCGCAGCCGCGCGATCTGCGCCTCCTCGCGCCCCGGATCGGCGGCGGGCAGGCCCTCGTCCGCCTTGTAGCGGCCGACCGCCTGCGTCACCTTGAACCGCTCGGCCAGCAAAAAGACCAGCGCGGCATCGATATTGTCGATGCTCTGGCGAAAGCGTTGCAGCGTCGCGTCGTGCATGGGCGTCCTTCATGGGCGGTCGGTGCCGGGATATGCCCCTTTCGCGCGACCGGCCGCGTCACGCAACCCCGCCTTTCCCTTGCGTTCGCGTGTCCGAACCGCCACATCGCTGGGACATGACGGCTACCCTGCACCGCCTCGACAAGCGCACCGAACCTTCGCTCGATCCGCTGATGGCGCTCGTCGCCGACGACATGAATCGCGTGAATTCGGTCATCCTCGACCGGATGCAATCGAAGATCCCGTTGATCCCCGAACTCGCCGGCCACCTGATCGCGGGCGGGGGCAAGCGGATGCGGCCGATGCTGACGCTCGCTGCGGCCCGGCTGATCGGCTATGGCGGCACGCGCCACCACCTGCTGTCGGCGGCGGTCGAATTCATCCACACCGCGACGCTGCTCCACGACGACGTGGTCGACGGCTCCGACCTGCGCCGGGGCAAGCGCACCGCCAACATCATCTGGGGCAATCCCGCCAGCGTGCTGGTCGGCGACTTCCTGTTCTCCAAGAGCTTCGAACTGATGGTCGAGGCCGAAAGCCTGAAGGCGTTGCGCGTCCTGTCGGGCGCGTCCGCCGTCATCGCCGAGGGCGAGGTCAACCAGCTGACCGCGATCCGCCGCATCGACACGCCCGAGGACCGCTATCTCGACATCATCGGTGCCAAGACCGCCGCGCTGTTCGCCGCCGCCTGCCGCATCGCCGCGATCGTCGCCGAACGGTCGGACGCCGACGAAGCGGCACTCGACGCCTATGGCCGCAATCTCGGCATCGCGTTCCAGCTGGTCGACGACGCCATCGATTACGTGTCCGACGCCGATACCATGGGCAAGGATGCCGGCGACGATTTCCGCGAGGGCAAGATGACGCTGCCCGTCATCCTCGCTTATGCCCGTGGCGACGAAACCGCGCGCAGCTTCTGGCGCGACGCGGTGTCGGGCAAGCGTGCGGGCGATGCCGATTTCGCCCATGCGATCACGCTGGTCCAGTCGTCGCGCGCCGTCGACGACACGCTCGCCCGCGCCCGCCATTACGGCCAGCGCGCGATCGACGCGATCGGCCGCTTCCCCGATGGCCCGGCCAAGGACGCGATGGTCGAGGCGGTCGAATTCGCGGTTCGCCGCGCCTATTGATCGGACCGGCCACGTCCGGTTGCAACAAAATCGCTTGTGGCGGAATGGGTTACCATGCCTGATTCGCTGACGCTCGACGACGCCGCCTTCACCATCCGCATCGATCCGGCGCGCAAGCTGCTCGACATCGACCTGCGCGGGCTATGGGACCCGGCGATCGTCGTGCGGTTCCGCGATGCGCTGGCGACGATGCTCGCCCGACTGCCGGCATTGGGCTGTCCGCTGGGCCAGCAGGTCACGTTGTTCGACATGATGCAGTTCGCGGTCCAGCCGCGCGAGGTGCTGCCCCTGCTCGAACAGATCGCCGCCAATCCCGGCGTCTCCTCCCGCCGCATCGCGATCGTCGTCAACAGCACGTTGTTGAAGATGCAGGCCAAGCGCCTCGCGCCGAACCTCACCCTGTTCGAAGCACGCGAGCCGGCGCTGGCGTGGTTGGCGGAGGATGGTCCGGCGGGGCGGTGACGCTTCCGGGCATTCGACGTCACCCCGGACTGGATCGGGCCCTCGGCAAAAGTCGCACGCTTGGCCAAAAGCTCATCGTACCCCCGCGCAGGTGGGGGTCCAGAGCAAAGCATAACAACGGTTTGCGCCTGGAACCCTGGACCCCCGCCTGCGCGGGGGTACGGCAGCGGGCAAGAATCAGTACTTTCGCAAAGGTCTCGACGTGATCCGGCGTCCCGCGTCTTCTTGCGCGTCTGATATGGTTCACCCTCACCCTTCCGCGGCTTCGCCGCTCCCTCCCTCTCCCAGCGGGAGAGGGAAGGGGCCCGCCCGGCGCAGCCGGGTGGGAAGGGTGAGGGTGAACCCACGCCACCCGCCACCCGACCCGTACTTTCCTACACCGCAAACCCATGACAGGCTCGCCCAACGCTCTGTCGCATTGTCGCCATTCCAACCCGCACGGCCAAAACCGCGCGCCCGTCAGCGCACCACCGTCACCACCACAAACCGCGTGCAACTGTGACCTTCGTGACCTTTGACCTCAAACCGCCCGCTTCTCCAACGCCTGCGCCGCCTCCGCCATCAGCGTGGCGATGATCTCGGCCGCCGGTTCTTCCTTGGTCACCATGCCGACCGACTGTCCGGCCATCAGGCTGCCATGCTCGACATCGCCGTCGATCACCGCACGGCGCAGCGCACCCGCCCAGTAATGTTCGATCTGCAACTGCGCCTCGGCCATCGCCACGCCGCCCTCGTCGAGCATCTGCGCCACTTCGCGCTGCTTCGCGGTGAACAGCTCGCCCCCGGCATTCTTGAGCGCGCGCACCGGGATGACCGGCAGGCGCGCGTCGATCTGTACGCTGGCCACCGCATCGCGCGCCGATGCGCGCAGGAACGCCTTCTTGAACGCCGGATGGGCGATCGATTCGGTCGCGCAGACGAAGCGCGTGCCGAGTTGAACCCCGGCCGCGCCCATGTCGAGATAGCCGGCGATCGCCTCGCCCCGGCCGATCCCGCCCGCGACGAACACCGGCACCTGTTCGGCGACCTCGGGCAGCATCTCCTGCGCCAGCACGCTGGTCGATACCGGACCGATATGGCCGCCCGCCTCCATCCCCTCGATCACCAGCGCGTCCGCGCCCGACCGGATCAGCTTTTTCGCCAGCGCCAGCGCGGGGGAGAAGGCGATGACCTTGGCCCCCGTCGCCTTGATCGCTTCCAGCGACCCCTTGGGCGGCAGGCCGCCGGCCAGCACGACATGGGTGACGCCGTGCCGCCCGCACACGTCGATCAGGTCGAACAGCGCCGGGTGCATGGTAATCAGGTTCACGCCGAACGGCTTGTCCGTCAGCGCCCTGGTCCCGGCGATCTCTGCATCGAGCAGGTCGGGGGTCATCGCCCCGCATGCGATCACGCCGAACCCGCCGGCGTTGGAGATGGCGGCGACAAGGTTGCGCTCGGACACCCACGACATCGCGCCACACAGGATGGCGGTCTCGGAACCGAGGAAGTCGCGGCCGCGCGCCATGCGGCGCTCAAGGCGCTCGGCGCCGATCGAAGCGTTGGTCATTGCCCCGCCTAGCGCGGGCGGGCGGCTTCGGGCAAGCAGGGACGATGATGCGACAGGAACATGGCGAGCTGGTGGTCACCACCAACGGACAGGGGCTGGTCCTGATGACCGGACAGGTCCGGCACTGGGTCGATGCGACCGGCATCGGCGACGGATTGCTGACGCTGTTCTGCCGCCACACGTCGGCCTCGCTGCTGGTGCAGGAAAATGCCAGCGCCGCCGCGCGCGACGACCTCGAACGCTTCTTCCGCCACATCGCCCCCGAAAGCGACCGCTATGCCCATGACGAGGAAGGGCCCGACGACATGCCCGCGCATCTGCGCACCGCGCTGACCAACACGTCGCTGTCGATCCCCGTCGTCGGCCATCGCCCGGTCCTCGGCATCTGGCAGGGCATCTACCTGTTCGAACACCGCAAGGGCGCGCATCGCCGACGCATCGCCGTCCACCTGCTAGGCGAATAAAATCCTCCCCGGCACGGGGAGGGGGACCAGCGAAGCTGGTGGAGGGAGATTTCCGCACCCGGAACGGTAGTCGGGAAGCGCTTTCCTACACCCGCCAACCCTGTCAGCCTCACGAAGTTCTTTCCCTTCGTAAGCCTTCGCCTTCCGCCAGGCCTTGATCCCCCACATCGCAAGGGACCGCGGGTCAAGTCGAGAACGCTGCGAAAGTCGCAAGCTTCGCCGAAAACGCACCGTACCCCCGCGTAGGCGGGGGTCCAGAGCCAGGCAGAACAACGGCTTGCGCCTGGAACCCTGGCCCCCCCGCCTGCGCGGGGGTGCGGCAGGGGACCGGACTAGGTACTTTCGCAGTGGTCTTGCTCAAGTCCGGGGTGACAAACCGACGGTTGCAAGTGCCCCCGTGTCAACTTCCACGCAGCCCTGCCGCCCCGACAAGCCACCAACCCCCTGACCAACCACGAAAAACAAAACGCCGGGGCCGCTGCGCAACCCCGACGTCCCGTCAACTTCGTCAACTTCCGGCCCGCTCGCCGGGACGGAGCGTTACCCCTCGGCGTCCAGCCCATAGGCCGTGTGCAGCACCCGCACCGCCAGTTCAGTATAATCCTCCTCGATCAGCACGCTGACCTTGATCTCCGACGTGGTGATCGCCTGGATGTTGATGCCGCGGTCGCCCAGCGTCTGGAACATGGTCGACGCCACACCCGCATGGCTGCGCATGCCGACGCCGACGATCGAGATCTTGGCGACCCGCGTGTCGTGGAGCAGCTTGGCGAAACCGATATCGCCGCTCGCCTTGTCCAGCGTGTCGAGCGCGCGGGCCAGTTCGGCGGCGGGCACGGTGAAGGTCACGTCGGTCGACCCCGCCGAATGCGCGATATTCTGCACGATCATGTCGACATTGATGCCGGCCGCCGCCAGCGGGGCAAAGATCGATCCGACCGAACCCGGACGGTCGGGCACGGCGACCAGAGTGATCTTCGCCTCGTTCTTGTCGTGCGCGATGCCGGTGATGAGCTGCCGTTCCATGTCCGTCACTTCCTCTTCGCCGACGATCAGCGTTCCACGATATCCGTCCTCGTCGCGCGTATCGTCGAACGACGACAGCACGCGGACGCGGACCTGTTCCTTCATCGCCAGCCCGACCGAGCGGGTCTGGAGCACCTTTGCCCCCACCGAGGCGAGTTCGAGCATTTCCTCATACGTCACCCGCGCCAGCTTGCGTGCGCGCGGCACGATGCGCGGGTCGGTGGTATAGACGCCGTCGACATCGGTGTAGATGTCGCAGCGATCGGCGTGCATCGCCGCCGCCATCGCCACCGCCGACGTGTCCGACCCGCCGCGGCCCAGCGTGGTGATGCGCCGGTCGTCGGTCACGCCCTGAAATCCGGGGATCACCGCCACTTCGCCGCGCGCCAGCGATTCGTCGAGCGCGGTCGTGTCGATCGATTCGATCCGCGCGGTCGCATGGGCGTCGCTGGTGCGGATCGGCAATTGCCAGCCCAGCCACGAGCGCGCCGGCACGCCGATCGCCTGCAACGCGATCGCCAGCAGCCCGCTGGTCACCTGTTCGCCCGACGACACCACCGCATCATATTCGCGCGGGTCGTACAGCGCCGATGCCTCGCGACAAAAGCCGACCAGCCGGTCGGTATCGCCGGCCATCGCCGACACGACCACCGCGACCTGATTGCCCGATTCGACCTCGCGCTTCACGCGCTCGGCGACGTTGCGAATGCGTTCGATCCCCGCCATCGAGGTGCCACCGAACTTCATCACGATCCGCGCCATGCGTTTGCCATTCATCCTTGGGGGGAATGGCGGCGGCTGATAGGAGAGCGCCATGACGAACGCAAGCGAAGCAATCTTTATGTCCGAAAAAGCCTTGGGCACGCAATCAAGCGTCGTTGCGCGCGAAGCCGCCCATTTCGGGGAGATGGCCGCCGACTGGTGGAACCCGCATGGCAGCTCGGCGATGCTCCACCGGCTGAACCCGGTACGCCTCGCGTTCCTGCGCACCGCGATCGATTCGCATTGGGGCGGCGATGGCGGCGGCTTCACGCCGTTGGCGGGCAAGACGGTGCTCGACGTCGGCTGTGGCGCGGGGCTGCTCGCCGAACCGCTCGCCCGGCTTGGCGGACAGGTCACCGGCGTCGATGCCGCGCCCGAAAATATCGGCGCGGCCCGTGCCCATGCAGCGATGAGCGGCCTGTCGATCGACTATCTGTCGGGCGGCGTTGAAGCCGTCGCCGGCCGCCGGTTCGACCTAGTCACCTCGCTCGAGGTGATCGAACACGTCGCCGATCCCGCCGCCTTCGTCCATGCGCTGACACAGGCGGTGGCACCGGGCGGGCTGCTGGTCGTGTCGACGCCCAACCGCACCCCGCTCTCGCGCCTCGCGATGATCTCGGTCGGCGAAGGGATCGGCCTGATCCCGCGCGGCACCCATGACTGGGACCGGTTCCTGACCCCTGACGAACTGACCGCGCACCTCCGCGCCGGGGGCATGACCGTATCGCCGCCGACCGGCCTCGCCTTCTCGGCGACGCACGGCTTCAAACTGTCCGACGACGTTTCGCTCGACTATTTCCTGACGGCGACGCGGGGCTAGGTCCGCGTCGCCGCCCGCCTCACTTCTTGTCGAGGTTGATGATGAACAGCGGCCCGAATTCGAACGTCTGCTTGCCGGTCGCCAGTTGCAGCGACGCCATCAATTCGCCCGCCGCATAGTCGCGATCGGCCTTGCCCGCTACCTGCTGGAACTCGAACGCCTCACCCGCTTCGATCGGCCCGCCGACGATGGTGGTATAGGGTTCCTTGTTCAGCTGAATGCCCGCACTGGCGATCTTCGCCTTGGTCCCCGCCGGCATCCCCGTCGCACGGACGTGGAAGGCGAGGACGAGGCGGTCGCCCTTCGCCACCGGCGCGGTCGTCGGCGACTGGAGCTGGATGTTCCACGGATTCTTGTCGGCACCCGGAATCGACAGCTTCAGCACCTTGCCGCCATCGACATCCTTGCTGCGCGTCAGCGGCGGCTTCGGAATGCCATAGACCTGCAAACTGCCCGGCATCGGCGCGTTGATGACCTTTGCGGCAAAATCTTCGGCGGTCTGCGCAGTCGACGGCGCGGCGACCACGGCAACCAGCACGGCTGCCATCCAGCTTTTATGCATATCCCCTCCCAAGGAATGTTGGAGCGACGATGCTAGGCGAATCGTGGTCGACCGATCAACGGTAAACGTTGTCAGGGTCTGTCCGGAAACGCACGGTTAGGCGCGTTGCGGCACCGGCTCGAAACTCGCCCTTTCGCGCGGTTCGCAACAGACCCTCGGCATTGGCTGTCGGGATCGCTCTTCCCATCTTGCGGTGATGGACGACGACCTGCACCGCTTCACCACCTCGCAACGCGACAGCTATGCCGATGCGCTCGCCGAGCTTCGCGCCGGTGCGAAGCGCAGCCACTGGATATGGTTCGTGTTTCCGCAGATCGCCGGCCTCGGCCACAGCACCACCGCACGGCATTTCGCGATTCGCGATCTGGCAGAAGCCCGCGCCTATCTGGCGCATCCCTTGCTCGGTGAACGACTGCGCGAATCGAGCGAGGCCTTGCTCGCGCATCGCGGTCACGACATCGCCCACATCCTCGGCCCGATCGACGCGATCAAGCTGCGCTCGTCGATGACGCTGTTCGACGCGGCAGCGGATGGCGGCGAACCGGTCTTCGCCGCGATCCTCGACGGCTTCTACGGCGGCGAGCGTGATCCGGCCACGCTCGCCCGCCTGTAATCGGCCGCGGGGTATCAACCGCGCGGGGTCAGTTTCAGCAGCTTGGCATTGGCCCCGTCCTGCAAGACCCAGATCGCGCCGTCCTGCCCCTCCTCGACTTCGCGGATACGGGCGTTCATCGGCCACTGGTCGCCCTTGGCGGCGCTGGTGCCGTTCACATCGACCCGGACCAGCGCCTCGCTCGACAGACCGCCGATGAACAGGTCGCCGGCATATTGCGGGAACAGCTTGCCCGAATAGACGATCAGCCCGCCCGGCGAGATCACCGGGTTCCACGCGACCTTCGGCGCTTCCAGATCGGGGCGGGTGCTGTGGCGCGGGATCGGACGGCCGTCATAATGATCGCCCTCCGACACCAGCGGATATCCGTAATTGCGCCCGGCGACGATCAGATTGACCTCGTCGCCGCCTTTCGGTCCCATTTCCTGTTCCCACAAATTGCCCTGCGCATCGAACGCGATGCCGAGCAGATTGCGGTGCCCGTACGACCAGACCGCGGGATGGAAGCCGTTCGCGGTCAGCCCCGGATCGCCCGCCGGTTGTCCGTCGAGCGTCAGGCGCAGCACCTTGCCCAGCGTCGCCTTGGGGTCCTGCGCTGGATCGAATTTCTGCCGCTCGCCATTGGTGAAGAACAGGTGCTGCCCATCGGGGGCGAACGCGATCCGGCCCGAATAATGGCCGTCGCCACTGACGAACGGTGTCGCGCGGAACAATTCGGTCATGCCGGTCAGCCGGTTGCCGTCGAGCACCCCGCGCGCCAGCACGACGCCCTTGCCGCCGTCCCCGGCCACCGAATAGCTGAGATACACCCGGCGGCTGTTGGCGAAATCGGGGGCGAGCACCACGTCCATCAGCCCGCCCTGCCCCGCCGAATCGACCGGGATGGTCGCGGCGGTGGTGCGCTGGCTCCCATCGGTGCTGACCAGCAGCAGCGTGCCGCCCTTTTCGGTCACCAGCATCCGCCCGTCGGGCAGGAAGGTCATCGCCCATGGCGCGTTGAACGTCGCCACTTCCCGCGCTGCGAACGGCAGGCCGCCGGTGGTCGGGCCGGGTGCGGGGGCCGGAGTCGTGGTGGCGCTCGGGGCCGGGGCGACGATGGCGGGGGCCGCGTCCACGTCGCTGCCGGCGTTGCACGCCGCCAGCAATGCGGCGGCGGGAATCAGCGAACGGAATGACGGCATCGGCGGAATCCTCTCGAAACAACATTGTTGCCGTTGGCAACGCGGTGCCGGCGGGCACGATCCGGTGCCCCTTGCCGAGACATGCAATTTTACATATAGGGACGTTGCTTCCTCGACATCGCCAACGTGCCGAGGCCGGTTCCAGCAGGGACCGGCGGCGAAGCGGCGTAGCTGATGGAGACGGCATGGCGGATATCGCCGAACTGACGCGATTGATCGAACCGGAAGCACAGGCACTGGGCTTTGCGCTCGTGCGGGTGAAGATGATCGGTGGCAAGTCGGACCCGACGTTGCAGGTCATGGCCGAACGGCCCGACACGCGGCAGCTGACCATCGACGACTGCGCCGAACTGTCGCGTCGCATTTCCGACCTGATGGACGAGAACGATCCGATCGAGGAGGCGTATCGTCTGGAGGTGTCGTCGCCCGGTATCGACCGGCCGCTGACGCGCCTTGCCGATTATGACGACTGGAAGGGGTTCGAGGCGCGCGTGACGCTCGATGCCCCGATCGACAGTCGCAAGCAGTTGACGGGGATCCTGATGGGAACCGAAGGCGATCAGGTCACTGTCGACGTGCGCAAGCACAAGCCGATGACCGTCCCCTTCGCCGCGATCATCGATGCGAAACTGGTCATTACCGATGCCCTGCTGAAGGCGACCGCGCCGCTTTCGACCGCGGGTGCCGACGAGTATGAAGACGAACCGGCCGACGACGAACCGGCTGACGCAGAAGGACAGAACTGACATGGCCACCGCCGTCACCGCCAACCGGGCGGAACTGATCGCGATCGCGAATGCGGTCGCATCGGAAAAGATGATCGACAAGGCCATCGTGATCGAGGCGATGGAAGACGCGATCCAGCGCGCCGCCAAGACGCGCTACGGGTCGGAAAACGACATCCGCGCCAAGCTCGATCCGAACACCGGCGACCTTCGCCTGTGGCGCGTGCTAGAAGTCACCGAGCTGGTCGACGACCATTTCAAGCAGATCGGCGAGAAGGACGCGCAGAAGCTGCAAAAGGGTGCGGCGATCGGCGACTATATCGTCGACCCGCTGCCCCCGATCGAATTCGGCCGCATTCAGGCGCAGGCATCGAAGCAGGTCATCCTGCAAAAAGTCCGCGACGCCGAGCGCGAACGCCAGTTCGAGGAATTCAAGGATCGGCAGGGTGAGATCATCACCGGCGTCGTCAAGCGCGTCGAATTCGGCCATGTCGTCGTCGATCTGGGTCGCGCCGAAGGCGTCATCCGCCGCGACCAGCAGATTCCGCGAGAAGCGGTCCGTGTCGGCGACCGCGTCCGCTCGCTGATCCTGAACGTGCGCCGCGAGAACCGCGGGCCGCAAATCTTCCTCAGCCGCGCGCATCCCGACTTCATGAAAAAGCTGTTCGCACAGGAAGTGCCCGAAATCTACGACGGCATCATCGAGATCAAGGCCGCTGCCCGCGATCCGGGGTCGCGCGCCAAGATCGGCGTCATTTCGCATGACGGCTCGATCGATCCGGTCGGCGCGTGCGTCGGCATGAAGGGCAGCCGCGTGCAGGCCGTCGTGCAGGAAATGCAGGGCGAAAAGATCGACATCATCCCGTGGTCGCCCGACACCGCGACCTTCGTCGTCAACGCGTTGCAGCCGGCCAATGTCGCGCGCGTCGTGCTCGACGAGGAAGAGGACCGCATCGAAGTCGTCGTTCCCGACGATCAGCTGTCGCTCGCCATCGGCCGTCGCGGCCAGAATGTCCGCCTCGCCAGCCAGTTGACCGGCAAGGCGATCGACATCCTGACCGAAGCCGATGCGTCGGAAAAGCGTCAGAAGGAATTCATCGAACGCTCGGGCATGTTCGAGAAGGAACTCGACGTCGACGAGACGCTGGCACAGCTGCTGGTCGCCGAAGGGTTCGGCGAGCTGGAAGAAGTCGCCTATGTCGAGATCGAGGAACTGGCGGGCATCGAAGGCTTCGACGAAGACCTTGCGCAGGAGCTGCAAAGCCGTGCGCAGGAAGCACTCGAACGCCGCGAACAGGCCGCCCGCGAAGAGCGCACTGCGCTTGGTGTCGAGGATGCGCTGGCCGAGCTGCCCTATCTGACCGAAGCGATGCTGGTGACGCTGGGCAAGGCGGGCATCAAGACGCTCGACGACCTCGCCGACCTCGCCACCGACGAACTGGTCGAAAAGAAGAAGGCGGAACCGCGTCGTCGCGGCGACGATGCACCGAAGCGCGAAGCGCCCAAGGGCGGCATTCTCGCGGAATATGGCCTGACCGACGAACAGGGTAACGAGATCATCATGGCCGCCCGCGCCCATTGGTTCGCCGATGAGGACGTCGCGGTCGAAGAGTCGGAGGACGCAGTTGCGGAATCCGAACAATGACACCGCGCGGCTAACCGACAGCCCCGAGCGCAGCTGCATCCTGTCACGCGAACACGGTTTGCGTGACGGGCTGGTGCGACTCGCCCTCTCCCCCGACGGTAACGTACTTCCCGATGTCCGCGCCAAGGCTCCCGGCCGTGGTGCGTGGATCGGGGTGACCCGGGCCGAGCTGGAAACGGCGATGGCCAAGGGGAAGTTGAAGGGGGCGTTGGCGCGTGCGTTCAAGGGCGCGACGCTGACGATCCCCGCCGACCTTCCGCAGTTGATCGAGGATGCGCTGCGGCGTCATGCGCTCGACCGGCTGGGACTGGAGGCCAAGTCGGGGTTCGTCGTCGTCGGCGGCACCGCGATCGACAAGGCGGCACGCAGCGGCAAGCTGTACGCCCTGTACCATGCGTCCGACGCCGCGCCCGATGGTGCCGGCAAACTGGCGCAGGCATGGCGCGTCGGCAGCGACGACGAAGGATCGGGTCGCAAGGGATTGGCATTGCCGGTCCCACGCACCATATTGTCATTGGCGCTTGGGCGCGAAAATGTGGTACATGTCGGCCTGACCGACGCACGGGCGGCACAGCGGGCCAATGACGCGCTGTCCCGCTGGCTGCATTTTATCGGACCCGAACCTATCCCTGCGGCTTGCGAAACATCTTCGCAGGGCGCATCGACGGCGCAATTTTCCGGCACGGACGTTGTCGGTCACATTGGCGTCGACCAATTGAAGCAGGAACCTGAGTAACCGGATGAGCGACATCGACAACGACAAGCCGAAGCTGGGCACACGCGCGCCGCTCGGCCTCAAGCGCACCGTGGAAACCGGCCAGGTGAAGCAGAGCTTCAGCCACGGCCGCTCCAATACGGTGGTCGTGGAGGTGAAGCGCCGCCGTGTGCTTGGCCGTCCCGGCGAAGAACAGCAGCCTGTCGAACAGGCCGCACCCGAAGCGACGCCCGCACAGCAGCGTCCGGCCCCCACGCCGGCGGCCCCTGCCCCGCGTCCGGCGGCCAGCAATGCCGGTCTGTCGCGTCACGAACTGCAGGCCAAGCTGCTGCGCGAGGCCGAAGAAGCGCGGATGAACGCGGCCGAGGAACATCGTCGTCGCGACGAACGCCTCGCCCGCGAAGCCGTCGAGGCCGAGCGTGCCCGCGTCGAGGAAAAGGCGCGCGCCGCCGCCGATCCGACGCCTGCTCCGGAACCGACCGCGGCACCTGCACCGGAACCGACGCCCGCGCCGGTTGCCGAACCAGCCCCGGAACCGACGCCGGCTCCCGAGCCGACGCCTGCCCCGGCCCCGGTCGAGGCAGCACCTGCGCCCGTAGCGGAGCCGACCCCGGCGCCGGAACCGGTCGCGGAGACGCCTGCGCCCAAGCCGATGCCAGCACCCGCGCCGGTTGCGGCCAAGCCCGCACCGGCACGTCCTGCCCCGCGTCCGGCCGCTGCGCCTGCCCCGGCACCGCAGCCGATCGTCCTCACCGCCGACCCCAACCGGCCGGCACCGCGTCGCTTCACCCCGGTGCAGCGTCCGGAAATCCCGAAGCCGCAGCCCAAGCCCGAGCCGGCCCCCGCGCCCGTCGCCGCTGCGGCAGCGACGCCCGCCGCCCGTCCGGCGGCTGGTGGTCAACCCGCGCGCCCCGGTCCGTCGGGCTCGGGTCAGGCGACCCCGCGTCGCAACGAACCGGCGCGTCCCGCGCCGTCGCGTGACCGCAAGGGTGATGATCGCCGCCAGTCGGGCAAACTGACCGTCACGCGCGCTTTGGGCGACGATGGTGCCCGCTCGCGCAGCCTCGCTGCGTTGAAGCGTGCGCGCGAGAAGGAAAAGCGTGGCTTTGGCGGCCCGCGCGAGCCGCAGATCAAGCAGGTCCGCGACGTGCAGGTTCCCGAAACCATCACGGTGCAGGAACTCGCCAACCGCATGGCCGAAAAGGGTGCGGATCTGGTCAAGATGCTGTTCAAGATGGGTTCGCCCGTCACGATGACGCAGACGATCGATCAGGACACCGCCGAACTGCTGGTGACCGAATTCGGCCACAACATCGTTCGCGTCAGTGATTCGGACATCGACCTCGCGCTCGACACGGTCGAGGACGCGGTCGAATCGCTGCGTCCGCGTCCGCCGGTCGTCACGATCATGGGTCACGTCGATCACGGCAAGACGTCGCTGCTCGACGCGCTGCGCGGTACCGACGTGGTCCGCGGCGAGGCCGGTGGCATCACCCAGCACATCGGTGCCTATCAGGTGACGATGAAGGACAAGTCGCGGATCACCTTCCTCGATACGCCGGGCCACGAAGCGTTCAGCGAGATGCGCGCACGCGGTGCCGACGTGACCGACATCGTAATCCTGGCGGTGGCAGCGGACGACGGACTGATGCCGCAGACGATCGAGGCGATCCATCACACGCGTGCCGCGGGCAAGCCGATGATCGTCGCGATCAACAAGGTCGACAAGCACGAGGCGAACCCGCAGCGTATCCGCGAACGCCTGCTCGAACATGATGTGCAGGTCGAGGAAATGGGCGGCGAAACCCAGGACGTCGAGGTCTCGGCACTGAAGAAGACCGGCCTCGAACAGCTGATCGAGAAGATCCAGCTCCAGGCCGAACTGCTCGAACTGCAAGCCAACCCCGATCGTCCGGCCGAAGCCAGCGTGATCGAGGCCAAGCTCGACAAGGGCCGTGGTCCGGTCGCGACCGTGTTGGTCCGTCGAGGCACCCTGCGCGTCGGTGACGTGTTCGTCGTCGGTGCGGAGAGCGGCAAGGTCCGTGCGCTGATCGATGACAAAGGACGTCAGGTGAAGGAAGCCGGTCCGTCGACCCCGGTCGAGGTGCTGGGCCTGTCGGGCGTGCCGATGGCGGGGGATCCGTTGCAGGTCGTCGAGAGCGAGGCGCGTGCCCGCGAGGTCGCCGAATATCGCCAGAGCGTGCTGCTTCAGAAGCGCACGACCCAGGCACCGGCGAGCCTCGAAAGCATGTTCTCGGCGCTCAAGTCGAAGCAGGCGATCGAATATCCGCTGGTGGTCAAGGCCGATACCCAGGGTTCGGTCGAAGCCATTGTCGGGGCGCTCAACAAGATCTCGACCGACGATATCCGTGTGCGCATCCTGCATTCGGGCGTCGGCGGCATCACCGAGAGCGACGTGACGCTGGCGGCGGCATCGGGTGCGCCGATCATCGGCTTCAATACCCGTCCCAATGCCAAGGCGCGCGAAATCGCCGAACGGAACAAGGTGGCGTTCAAATATTACGACGTCATCTATACGCTGACCGACGATATTCGTGCGGGCATGGCGGGTACGCTGGGTCCGGAAGCGTTCGAAACCGTCGTCGGCCGTGCCGAAATCCGCGAAGTCTTCTCGGCGGGCAAACATGGTCGGGCCGCCGGTCTGCTTGTGGTCGAAGGGATCATCCGCAAGGCGCTCAAGGCACGCATCACGCGCAACGACGTCATCATCTACCAGGGTGAAATCGCGTCGCTGCGTCGCTTCAAGGACGATGTTCCCGAAGTGCGCGCGGGCCTCGAATGCGGTGTCACGTTCACGCAGAACTTCACCGACATCAAGGCGGGCGACTATCTTGAAACCTACGAAGTCGAACTGCGCGATCGCACGCTGTGATTGACGGGCGGCAAGGGGCAACCCTTGCCGCCACCCTACGGCCCCGGCTGCGCCTTGCCACGGCATGGGTGACCGGCGGGGCGGCGGTGTTGTTTGTCGCCAACCTGCTGTCCTATTGGGCGATACCGGTCGTCACGGCGCTGCTGGCGCTGTGCTGGCTGGCGCTGTGGATCGACGGACTGGTACGAAGCTGGCAGCTGCGCGCGACGGGATTGCCGGCGTCGTTGCCGGCCTTCCTCCCGCTCATCGCCCTGCCCTTTGCTGCGTTTTGTGCGAACCACGCGCTGTACTGGTCGCACGTCGCGCCATCTTGGTGGCGGCTGCGGTCTGAACAAGGTTCGTTCGATCGGGCGCTTGCCGGTGGTCCCATACCGAAGGGTGTCGCCGATGTTGTGCGTTCCGGTCCGCGCATGGTGTTTCGAACCGTGAACGGCGTGTCGGGAAACCGGGCCGGCATCGTTTACGATCCCACCGACCGCATGGCCACCGCGCGCGGTTGGAACGGCGGACCGGTCGCCGCCGACATTCGAAACGTCTTCGGCAATTCCACCATCTGGTGCCAGCGACTCGACAGTCATTGGTTCCACTGTCAATTCGGTTGAGTCATGTCAGAAACCACGCCCGAAACCCGCTCCGTCCGCCTGCTGCGCGTTGGCGAACAGGTCCGCCATATCCTGTCCGAAATCCTTGCACGCGGCGATGTGCATGACCCGGTGCTCGAAAAGCATCTGGTGTCGGTCACCGAAGTCCGCATGTCGCCCGACCTGCGCCATGCGACGGTTTTCGTGAAGCCGCTGCTTGGCAAGGACGAGGAGCTGGTGCTCAAGGCGCTGCGCACCAACACCGCCTATCTCCAGTCGGAGGTCGCACGGCGGGTGAACCTGAAATACGCCGCCAAGCTCAAATTCCTGATCGACGAAAGTTTCGACGAAGGCACTCGCATCGAACAGTTGCTGCGCGATCCCAAGGTCGCGCGCGATCTGGAAAGCGACGATAGCGAGGGCGGGGCCGAGGACTGAGTGGCCAAGCTGTATTTCTATTATGCGTCGATGAACGCGGGCAAATCGACGACGCTGCTGCAAGCCGATTTCAATTATCGCGAGCGCGGGCTGACCACGTTGCTGTTCACCGCCGCGATCGACACCCGCGAAGGCACCGGGACGATTGGGTCGCGCATCGGCCTGTCTGCGCCGGCGACGCCGTTCGACGCGGACACCGATCTGCTCGAAAGCGTCGCTGCGCAGCATCGGCAGCACGCCGTCGGCTGCGTGTTGGTGGACGAAGCGCAGTTCCTGTCGGCGGATCAGGTCGACCAACTGGCGAAGGTTGCCGACGACCTCGGCGTACCCGTCCTTGCCTATGGCCTGCGCACCGATTTTCGGGGAAGCCTCTTCCCCGGTTCGGCCCGACTGCTGGCGATCGCGGATGCGCTGATCGAACTCAAATCGGTTTGCACCTGCGGCCGGAAGGCGACGATGAACCTGCGCGTCGATGCGCAAGGCCGCGCCGTCCGCGACGGGCAACAGACCGAGATCGGCGGCAACGATCGCTATGTCGCGCTGTGCCGCCGCCATTTCTGTGAGGCGATGCGCTGATGCACGGTTGGATCATCATCGACAAACCGCTCGGCCCCGGATCGACGCAGATCGTCTCGGCGGTGAAGCGCGCCCTGCGCGAAGGCGGCTATGGCAAGCACAAGGTCGGCCATGGCGGGACGCTCGATCCGCTGGCGACGGGCGTGCTGCCGGTCGCGATCGGCGAAGCGACGAAGCTGGCCGGGCGGATGCTCGATGCCTCGAAACGCTATGATTTCACGATTCGCTTCGGCGCACAGACCGATACGCTCGATCTGGAGGGGAAGGTCATTGCCGAGTCGCCGGTTCGACCGACGCTTGCCGACATCGAATCGGTGCTGGCGCGGTTTAGGGGCCCGATCGAACAGGTACCGCCCGCCTATTCGGCGCTGAAGGTCGATGGCGAGAGGGCCTATGACCTTGCGCGCAAGGGGGAAGAGGTCGTCCTCGCGACGCGGAAGGTGACGGTGTTCTCTCTGCAAATCCTCCCCGGCACGGGGAGTGGGACCAGCGAAGCTGGTGGAGGGGGCTCGCCGCCGGACGCAACCGCTGTGGATGCGGCTACCCCCCTCCACCATCCTGCGGATGGTCCCCCTCCCAATGCTGGGGAGGAGCTAAACGAAATCACCCTCACCGCCTTCGTTTCCAAGGGCACCTACATCCGCTCCCTCGCGCGCGACATCGCGCTGGCGCTCGGCACGGTCGGCCACGTCACCATGCTCCGCCGCACCAAAGCCGGCCCGTTTACCCTCCAATCGGCCATTTCGCTGGACAAACTGGCGGAATTGGGTAAGGGCCACGCGCTTGAAGAAACGCTCCTGCCACTGGGGGCGGGGCTGGACGACATCCCGGCTCTGTCCCTGAACCCCGATCAGGCAGGGCGGCTCCGCAAGGGGCTTCGACTGATCGGGTTTGCAGCGGACGACGGTCTGGGCTTCGCGACACTGGACGATGTGCCGGTGGCGCTGGTCGAGACACTCGACGGGGAAACCCGTGTCGTACGCGGCTTCAACCTCGAATAGAAAGGACGACGATGTCGATTACCGCTGAGAACCGTCAGGCCCTCATCCAGGAACATGCCCGCGCCGAAGGCGACACCGGCAGCCCTGAAGTGCAGGTCGCGATCCTGACCACCCGCATCCAGAACCTGACCGAGCACTTCAAGACCCATGCGAAGGACAATCATTCGCGTCGCGGTCTGCTGATGCTGGTCAACAAGCGGCGTTCGCTGCTCGATTATCTGAAGAAGAAGGACGCGGAGCGTTATACGACGCTGATCGCGAAGCTCGGCCTTCGGAAGTAACGAAGAAAGGGCGGTCCGACGGGCCGCCCTTTTTTCATGTGGGGCGGCACGAACTCCGTCACCCAATTCCCCGCAAAACGGGGTATAGGCTTTGCGACCGGATCTCCGGCCAAGCCGTCCCGCCGCAATCCGGCGATGCGGGACACCGGGCCTAACGGTCCGACACTCGGGGTGGACCTCCACCCAAGCTGCCCCGGCGCGCATCCGGCCGCCGGCGTAAAGGAAACGACATGTTCGATATCAAGAAAAGCACCATGGACCTGGGCGGCAAGACGCTGACCCTCGAAACGGGCCGCGTTGCCCGTCAGGCCGACGGCGCGGTCATCGCGACGTTGGGTGAAACCGTGGTGCTGTGCGCGGTCACCGCCGCACGCTCGGTCAAGGAAGGGCAGGACTTCTTCCCGCTGACCGTCCATTATCAGGAAAAATATTCCGCTGCCGGCCGCATCCCCGGCGGCTTCTTCAAGCGCGAACGCGGCGCGACCGAAAAGGAAACGCTGACCAGCCGCCTGATCGACCGTCCGATCCGCCCGCTGTTTCCCGAAGGCTTCTACAACGAAATCAACGTCATCGCCCAGGTGCTGAGCTATGACGGCGAAAACGAGCCGGACATCGTCGCGATGATCGCGGCATCGGCGGCGCTGACCATTTCGGGCGTGCCGTTCATGGGTCCGATCGGTGCGGCGCGCGTCGGCTATGTCGATGGCGACTATATCCTGAACCCGACGCTGGATCAGGTGAAGGAAGGCGATCTCGATCTGGTCGTCGCCGCCACCGGCGACGCGGTGATGATGGTCGAATCGGAGGCCAAGGAGCTTTCGGAAGAGATCATGCTGGGTGCCGTCGTTTTCGCGCACGACGCGTCGAAGAAGATCGTGAACTGCATCATCGATCTCGCCGAACAGGCTGCCAAGGAGCCGTGGGAGCTGACGCCGGTCGCCGACCAGTCGGCCGCGAAGAAGAAGCTGAAGACGCTGATCGGCAAGGACCTGACGGCAGCCTACAAGCTGACCGACAAGCAGGCCCGCCAGAACGCGATCAACGACGCCCGCACCAAGGCGCGTGAAGCCCTTGCCGACCTGAAGGAAAGCGATCCGGCGCAGTATCTCGGCACGCTCAAGCTCGTGAAGAAGCTGGAAGCCGAGATCGTCCGCACCGCCATCCTGAAGGACGGCCGCCGCATCGACGGTCGCGACACGAAGACGGTCCGCCCGATCGAGTCGATGGTCCATTTCCTGCCGCGCGCGCATGGTTCGGCGCTGTTCACCCGCGGTGAGACGCAGGCGATCTGCACCACCACGCTGGGCACCAAGGACGCCGAGCAGATGATCGACGGCCTGAACGGCCTGCACTATGAACGCTTCATGCTGCACTATAACTTCCCGCCCTATTCGGTCGGCGAAGTCGGTCGCTTCGGTGCGCCGGGCCGCCGCGAAGTCGGTCACGGCAAGCTCGCATGGCGCGCGCTGAACCCGGTGCTGCCGTCGAAGGACGAGTTCCCGTACACGATCCGCGTCCTGTCGGACATTACCGAGTCGAACGGCTCGTCGTCGATGGCGACGGTGTGCGGCGGTTCGCTGTCGATGATGGATGCGGGCGTACCGCTCAAGCGTCCGGTGTCGGGCATCGCGATGGGCCTGATCCTTGAGGGCAAGGATTACGCGGTCATCAGCGACATCCTCGGCGACGAGGATCACCTTGGCGACATGGATTTCAAGGTGGCGGGCACCAGCGAGGGCATCACCAGCCTGCAGATGGACATCAAGATCGCCGGCATCACCGAAGAGATCATGAAGGTCGCGCTGGCACAGGCCAGTGAAGGCCGCGCGCACATCCTCGGCGAAATGGCCAAGGCGCTGGGCGAGACCCGCACCGAGCTGTCGGCACATGCCCCGCGCATCGAGACCTTCACGATCGACAAGTCGAAGATCCGGGAAGTCATCGGCACCGGCGGCAAGGTAATCCGTGAGATCGTCGCGACCACGGGTGCGAAGGTCGACATCGATGACGAGGGCGTCATCAAGGTGTCGTCGTCCGATCCGGCGCAGATCGAAGCCGCGATCAACTGGATCAAGGGCCTGGTCGAAGAGGCCGAGGTCGGCAAGATCTACAACGGCAAGGTCGTCAACCTCGTCGATTTCGGTGCGTTCGTGAACTTCATGGGCGGCAAGGACGGTCTCGTCCACGTTTCGGAAATCCGCAACGAGCGGGTCGAAAAGGTCGCCGACGTCCTGTCCGAAGGCCAGGAAGTGAAGGTCAAGGTTCTGGAAGTCGATCCGCGCGGCAAGGTTCGCCTGTCGATGCGCGTCGTCGATCAGGAAACCGGCGCAGAACTGGAAGACTCGCGTCCGGCGCGCGAACCGCGCGAAGGCGGCGACCGTGGTCCGCGTGGTCCGCGCCGTGACGGCAGCGGCCGTGATGGTGGCGATCGTGGTCCTCGTGGCGAAGGCGGCGATCGTGGCCCGCGCCGCGACGGCGGCGATCGCGGCCCACGCCGTGACCGTGGCGACCGTCCGCGTCGCGAAGAGGGCAAGGACGAAGGCGGCAATGCCGGCCTGCCGTCGTTCATCACCGACAACTGATCGTTCGCGATCCGGTTAAGGAAGGGCTCGCGGCAACGCGGGCCCTTTTTTGTTGGGCGGCATGGGGTAAGTGGCGGGCACACCGTCGCACAGGGCTTGTGCCCCCCCGCCCGGAAGCGGTATCCGGCGCATCTTCATGGCACGCTCTTCCCAACGTCCGCAAAAGCGGCCCGCCGCCGCTCCGTCCCGCTGGCGGCGCATCCTGCGCTGGACGTTGGGGATCGGCTTCGGCCTTGCGCTGATGGCGGTGATCGCGCTGGTCGTCGCGGTCTATAATGCCAGGTCGAGCATACCGAGCTTCAGCCAGCTCAAATCATCTCCTAACGGACAGATGATCCGCGTGCGGGCCGCCGACGGGTCGATCCTCGTTTCGCTGGGGCCGAGCTATGGCGAATGGATCCCCTATTCGCAGATCCCAGCCCCGATGCGCGAAGCAATGGTCGCGGTCGAGGACCGCCGCTTCCGCTCGCACTGGGGCGTCGATCCGGTGGCACTCGCGCGCATCACCAAATTCGCGATCGAGACCCGCGGCACCGGCCGGCGGTTGCAGGGCGCATCGACGATCACGCAACAGGTCGCGCGCACCATCTTCCTGTCGAACAGCTATACGGTCGGGCGCAAGTTCCGCGAGATCATTCTGGCACTGGCACTCGAACGGAAGTTTACCAAGAACCAGATCCTCGAACTGTACCTGAACAAGGTCTATTTCGGCGGTGGTGCATACGGCATCGATGCGGCGTCGCGGCGCTTCTTCAACCACCCCGGCACCGAATTGTCGCTGTCCGAAGCGGCGGTGATCGCCGGGCTGGTCAAGGCACCGTCGCGCTATTCGCCGACCGCCGATGCCGAGGCGGCGGTCGGTCGCGCTGGCGTGGTCCTGAAGCTGATGCAGGAGACCGGCGCGATCACCGCGAGCCAGGCAATGGACGCCGATCCGAAGGCGATCAAGCTGGCCCCCGAACCGCAGCAGAACAGCGTCCGCTATTTCACCGACTGGGCGCTGCCGCAGCTCGAAACGCTGATCGACGAGACCGAAGCGCCGCTCGACGTGTGGACCACGCTCGACCCTTCGATGCAGCAGAGCGCTGATACCGCGATCCGCGCCAACGCCCCCGCCGGGGTACAGGGCGCGCTGGTCGCGCTCGACCGCGACGGTGCGGTGCGGGCGATGGTTGGCGGCAAGGACTATGTGTCGTCGATCTACAACCGCGCGACGCAGGCGACGCGCCAGCCGGGGTCGGCGTGGAAGCTGTTCGTCTACCTTTCGGCGCTCGAAGCGGGCATGAACCCCGACAGCCAGGTCAACGACGCGCCGATCACCATCGACGGGTGGAGCCCGCGCAACGCGTCGCGGCGGTATAGCGGGCAGGTATCGCTGCGCACCGCCTTTGCCTATTCGCTCAACACCGTATCGGCACGGCTGGGGCAGGAGGTCGGCTTTGCGACCGTTGCCGACATGGCGCGGCGGTTCGGCATCACCACCCCGGTCAACACCAAACCGGCGATGGTGCTCGGCACGTCCGACGTGCGGCTGATCGACCTGACCCGCGCCTATGCCTCGGTCGCGAGCGGCGGGACGGCGGTCGTCCCCTATGGCATTACCCGGGTCACCGCCAACGGATCGGTGATCTATCAGCATCAGGTCGATAGTTCGCGCGTGCTGGTCGCACCCTATGTCGCACAACAGATGACCGACCTGCTCCAGACGGCGGTCAATACCGGCACCGGTCGCGCGGCGCAGATCGGACGCCCCGTCGCGGGCAAGACCGGCACGACCAGTTCGTACAAGGACGGCTGGTTCATGGGCTTCTCGTCGGGAATCACCACCGGCGTGTGGATGGGCCGCGACGATGCGAAGGCGGTCGGCGGGCTGCAGGGCGGCACCGCCCCCGCGCGCGCCTTTGCTGCGTTCATGCGACAGGCAGTGGCGAACCGCCCGGTCGAGGAGTTCAATACCAAGGTGACGCTGCCCGAATGGCAGGAAGAGCCCGACGCGGAGAGCTATTACGGTGCGCCCGACGACCGGGTCTATGTCGATCCCGACGGCAACCCGATCGAACAGCCGCGCCCCGGCGATAGCAACCCGCAGGCCGAACCGGACGACGACGAAACACCGGTGCAGCCGCGCGTACCCGACGAACAGCTCGATCAGGACTGGATCGACCGCGCGCTCGGCCGGGGGCAGCAGCGTCCCGAGCAGCCCGTGCCGGCACAACGTCGACCGTTGCCCGATCGTCGTCAGCCGCCGCCCGGCTATTCCGAAGAAGACGCCCGCCCGAACCAGTGAAGCGCCGCCCCGTCCGCGCGCAGCCAGCGGCGGGCGGTATCGGGATCGCCCTCGAACAGGTCGGCGACCAGTGCGTGGAAGGCGGGACCGTGATGCATGTGTACGCGGTGCGCGACCTCATGCGCGACGGTCGCCCGCCGGACGAAGCCGGGGGCGAGCAACAGCCGCCAGCTATAGCGGATCGTGCCGGTCGAACTGCAACTGCCCCAGCGGGCTTTCGGGTCGCCGATCGCGACCTGCGCCACGGTGACGCCGGCCTTTGTGGCATAGTGCGCGGTGTCTTCGGCGAGCAGGCGTAGCGCCTCGCGCTTGAGCCAGCGTTCGATGCGGGCGGGGAATTGTTCGATCGGGCCGCCGCAGGTGAGGATGGCGTCGTCTCCTTCGCCACCGACGTCACCCCAGCGCAGGCTGGGGTCTTCCGGTAAAGGAGCGTCGCGCCTCGCCGCGGAAGACCCCAGCCTGCGCTGGGGTGACGGATGCGGTTGGTCACCGGACACAAACTGCACCGTCCGTGAGCCGCCTTCGACCCACCGCAACCGCACCGCCCGATCCGCCACCGGCACCGTCGCGCCGTCGATGAACGGCCGCCCCTGCGGCAGCCTTGCCCGCTGTGCCGCGATCCATTCGGCCTTCTCGCCCGCCCATGCCACGGCCTTGGCCAGCGCCATCCGCTTCGGCACGGTCAGGCGTACCCGACCGGTCGCCGGGTCGACCGACAGCCGCGCGACACGCGCGCGCGGATGGCGGACGACCTCGACCCCTTCGATCACAGGATGCGGTCGGTCAGGTGGTTCTCGAGATCGCCAACATCGTTTTCCGAGACGGTCCAGCCGCGCGTCGACTGACCGGCGGCATGGACGCTCTCGCGGTCGCCGCTGTTCAGATAATGCCAGTCGGGCAGCGGCTTGCCCTCGTTTCGCAGGCGATAGGCACAGGTCGAGGGCAGCCATTCGATATCCCCGACATTGCGCGCGTTCAGCCGCACGCATTCGGGAACATAGGCATGGCGGTGGCGATAGTCGCTGCACTGGCCCATGCGCCGGTCGAGCAGTTTGCACGCGACGTTGGTCGCATGGATTTCGCCGGTATCCTCATCCTCCAGCTTGTGGAGGCAGCATTTGCCGCAACCGTCGCACAAGGCTTCCCATTGCGCGCGGTCGAGTGCCGCCAGCGGCAGCTCTTCCCAGAAGCGCCCGCTCACCGGACCCACTTCTTCAGCTCGGCGGCGACGGCCGGGCCGCCTTCTTCCTGTGGCAGCAGCGCGACCGGGCGACCCTGCGGGTCCATCAGGATCGCGGTGCGGCTATGGTCCATCAGATATTCGGTGGCACCGGGCGGCTGCGACTTGGCATAGGTGACGCCATAGGCACGCGCCGCATCGGCGATCGCCTGCGCACTGCCGGTTAGGCCAACCATGCGCGGGTGAAAGGCGGAGACGAACTTGCCGACTACTGCCGGGGTATCGCGTTCGGGATCGACGGTGATGAAGATCGGCACGACCTTCGCGCCCAATTCGGGCGCTTCGTCCTCGAACGCCTTCAGACCCGCCGCGATATTCTGGACATCGACCGGGCAGACATCGGGGCAATAGGTATAGCCGAAATACATGATCCGCCATTTGCCGGCGAAGTCGGTGTCGCGCACCACCTTGCCCGCAGGATCGGTCAGGACGAACGGCCCGCCAATGCGCGCACCGGCCAGCGGCGGGGCACCCGGCGATTCGGCCTGCCCGCCGCAGGCGGCAAGGGCCAGCGCGAACGCTGGCGCGAGGGTACGGACGATGCTGTTCATGGTGTTGCCAGCCATGATCTGATAGGCGACGCCTTGCAAGCCGCGTAACGTCCTTTCGGAGCCTGTTCCCATGTCCGCCATCCGCCTTCTCCTCGCCGCCGCGCTGATGCTGCCCGCCGCCGCCGGAGCGCAGCAGATGTCGCCGGGCTATGTGTTCCTGAAAGCGGTTCGCGACGAGGACGGGAACAAGGTCAACGACATCCTCGGCCAGCCGGGCCAGACGATCATCAATACCAAGGATCGTTCGACCGGCGAAAGCGCGCTGCACATCGTCGCGAAGAACGGCAACCTGACCTATTTGCGCTTCCTGCTCGCCAAGGGCGCGAACCCCAATATCCAGGACAATCGCGGCAACACCCCCGCGCTGCTGGCGGTCGAGGCCGGATCGGTCGAGGCGATCAACGCGCTCGTCGCGCGCAAGGCGAACCTGAACCTCGGCAACAGCAGCGGTGAGACGCCGCTGATCCGCGCGGTGCAGCTGCGCAACGTCGACATGGTGCGCACCCTGATCGCCGCCGGGGCCAATCCCGATCAGCCCGACGTGATGGCCGGCCTGTCGGCGCGCGACTATGCCAAGCGCGATACGCGCTCGCCGGTGCTGCTCAAGACGATCGACGACAAGCCGGCCAAGGCGGAAAAGGGCGCGGTCGCCGGCCCGAATCTGTAACGCGGTTCAGCCGGCCAGCGCGACGTCGGCGGGCGCGGACCGATCGGCCAGCAATCCCTCGCGCTTGGCGACGATCAGCGGGACCAGCATCTGCCCGGCGACGTTGACCGCGGTTCGCCCCATGTCGAGGATCGGGTCGATCGCCAGCAACAGCCCCGCCCCTTCCAATGGCAGGCCGAGCGTGGTCAGTGTCAGCGTGAGCATGACGGTTGCGCCGGTCAGCCCGGCGGTCGCCGCCGATCCCAGCACCGACACCATCACGATCAGCGCGTAATCGCCGGCGTGCAGCGTCAGCCCGAAGAATTGCGCGACGAAGATCGCCGCGACCGCCGGATAGATGGCGGCGCATCCGTCCATCTTGGTCGTCGATCCGAGCGGTACGGCGAACGCGGTATAGGCGGAGGGTACCCCCAGCGCGCGCTCGGTCAGTTCCTGCGTCACCGGTAGCGTCCCGACCGACGACCGGGTGACGAAGCCGATCTGGATCGCGGGCCATGCCCGGCGGAAGAACCAGAGCGGGTCGATGCGATGCACCGCCAGCAGCAGCGGGTAAACGACCAGCAGGACGATGCCGAGACCCAGATAGACCGTCGCCGCGAACGCGCCGAGCGACGACAGGGTGCTCCAGCCATAGCGGACGATCGCATCACCGATCAGCGCCGCCGATCCGATCGGGGTCAGCGCGATCACCCACCGCAGCAACCGGCGCAGGATCATCAGGGCCGAGGTGTTGAACGCCAGAAACGGCTCCCCCGCCGCCCCGACCCGGACGGCGGCAGCCCCGACCGCGATGGCGACGACGATGATCTGCAACACGTTGAAGCCCAGCGTGGTCGTCGCCGCGCCATCGGCGAGTTTCGTCACCGCGGTCAGACCGAGCAGATTGGCGGGAACTAGCCCTTTCAGGAAATCGAGCCAACTGCCGACGGCGGTCGGCGTAGCGGCGGTGGCGATGGGCGCGCTGCTATGCAGGCCCGGCTGCATCACCAATCCCAGCACGATGCCGATCGACACCGCGATCAGCGCAGTGATCGCGAACCACAACAACGTCTGCCCGACCAACCGCGCGGCATTGGGCAGGTCGCGCAATGCCGCGATCGATCCGACGATGGCGGTGAACACCAAGGCCGGGACCAGCGTCTTCAGCAACTGGACGAAGATCTGCCCGACCGTGTGCAGCGTCGTACCAAGCGCACCGTCCGCACCGCCCGCCTCCGCCGCGACGAAACCCAGGCCAATGCCGACCGCCATGCCGATCGCGACCTGCACGCCGAACGACGGCCAATATCTGGAAAGCTGCATCGAAGATATGTCGGGGGAACGGGCCACCGCGACAACCAAGCAAAACTAGGCTTGCTGCAACGCGGTATTACAGGCCCTCCCCGCCGACCCAATGTGCGTTCGACAGATAGCGTGCGACATCCCACACCTGTCGCCGCAAATCGGGCACGGCGACGATTTCCCAGAAGGCTCCCCGCGTCATCGGGCCGATCGCGAACAATTGCTCGTCCGCCGTGCCATCGGCCCGCAGCACGCGACCGGTCGATTCGACCTCGATCCCCAGATGTTCGGGATCGGGCCGGATGCGCCCGGCATCATGCAGCCGGGCGAGCAGCGGGTCGTCGGTCCGGGTCAGGTCGCCCTGCGGGCCGGTGCACGCGATGATGCGGGTGACGTGCAGGGTCTGGACGGTATCGTCCCCGCGCGGACGCCACCGCACGTCGACGCTGTCCCCCACCGGCATCGCATCGCATGTCTTGCCCGCCAGCACGGTCAGCCGCCCGCCATCGATCAGCGCCGCGATCCGGTCGGCGACGGCGGGGGCCAGCCGGTGGCGATGGATATCCCACCATGGCCGCAAATGGCGCAGGAAGCGGCGGCGTTCACCGTGGTCGGCCGCTGCCCAGATACCCTGGGTGAAGGGTCGCAATTCGTCGATCGCGCTGCGCCAGCCGATCGCCTGCCCGCGCGCCCGCACCGCTTGCACCAGCGCCGACAGCGGCGGGGTCGGGCGTTCGGCCAATGGCGGTTCGCCGGGCGTGGCGGGGGCATGGCGATGCGGCAGCAGCCCGCGCCGCGACAGGGCGACGATCTTCCCACCAAAGCCCCGCGCCTCCAGCGTCAGCACGACATCGACCATGGTCAGCCCGGTACCGATCAACAGTACGCGGTCGTCGTCGCACAGCCCGGCGGTCCCGCGCGCATCCCACGGATTGCCGACATAGGCGGGCGATCCCGTCACCGCGTCCAGTCCCGGCGGCACTTGCGGTGCGAGATTGCCGACCGCCAGCACCACCGCATCGGCGGCGATCGTTCGTCCGTCGCGCAGCGTCACCTTGCCGCCGTCGCAATCGACCGCCTCGCCCGCGACGATCGTCAGCCGGTCGGGCGCCGCTGCCTGCGCGCCGGCCAGCAATTCGCGCAGATATGCGCCATAGGTCGCACGCGGCACGAAATCGCCGCCGCCCTGCGCATCACCCTGTTCGGCGAGCCAGCGGACGAAATGGTCGGGCCGATCGGGAAAGGCGCTCATGTTCGCGGCACGCACGTTCAGCAGATGGTCGGGCTGCGCCATGCCGTACGCCACGCCCTGCCCGGCCGCGTCGCCGCGTTCGATCAGCGTGGCGCGCGGCCCGTCATGGCGCAGCAGGTTGATGGCGAGCAGCGTTCCCGAAAAGCCGGCACCGACGATCGCGACATGGCCGATCATGCCGCATCCCCCTCGCGACGGCGAAAACTGCTGGCGTCGATGCCGTGGCGCTGCAACCGGTCGTACAGGCTGCGACGCGGCAGCCGCAGCACCTCGGCCGTCGCGGCCACATCGCCGCCGGCCTGTTGCAATGCCTCCGCGATCATCGCCGCTTCCAGCCGGGCGAGCCGTTCGGTCAGCGACAGGCTCCCCCCGTCCTCATCGTCGCGGGCCAGCGCCAGCACGGTCTGCACGGCGAAGTTGCGGAGCGCCCGGACGTTGCCGCGCCACGGATCGGTCATCAGCCGCGCCTCTACTTCGGCGGTGATCGCGGGCACCGGCCGGTCGTACTGCGTCGCCGCGTCGCGCAGGAACCACGCGAACAGCATCGGCACGTCGGCGCGGCGTTCGCGTAACGGCGGGATGCGCAGCCGGATCGTTTCCAGCCGATAGAGCAGGTCCTCGCGGAACCGCCCGCTTGCCACCTCATCGGCCAGATTGGACTTGGCGGCGGCGATGACGCGCAGGTTGACGACGCGCGGCGGTTCGCGCCCATTGGCGGGCAGTTCGCGCTCCTCGATCACGCGCAGCAGCTTGCCCTGCATCGCGCTCGACATGCTGTCGATCTCGTCGAGGAACAGCGTGCCGCGATCGGCCTCGGCGATCCGCCCGCCGCTGCCGCGCGTGCCGAACAGGATTTCGTCGACCAGATGGTCGGGCAGCGCCGCGCAATCGACCGACACGAAGCCATGATTGCGCCGCTTGCTCCAGCGATGCAGCTGGCGCGCGGCCAGTTCCTTGCCGGTGCCCGTCTCCCCCTCGATCAGCAGATCGACGTCGATCTGCGCCAGCTGCCGCAGCTTGTCGCGCAGCGCATCCATGGCCGGCGTCGTACCGATCAGCGGATAATCCTCCTCTGCCGCCTCGACCGACGCCCGCAATCGCCGGTTTTCGAGCACCAGCCGCCGGGTTTCCAGCGCGCGCCGGACGCTGGCGATCAGATGGTCGGCGGCAAAGGGCTTGGCGATGAAGTCGAACGCACCACTGCGCATCGCCGCCACCGCCATCGCGACATCGCCATGGCCGGTCATCAGCAGCACCGGAATCTCGCCGTCGCGCGCACTGACCGCTTCGAACACGGCATGGCCGTCCATCCTGGGCATGCGGATATCGGTGACGACAATGCCGGGAAAATCCGGTCGTACTCGGGCCAGCGCGCTGGCGGCATCGGCGAACGCCTCCACCTCCAGCCCGGCAATGGCGAAGGAATCGACCAGCGCCGCCCGCAGCGCGTCGTCGTCATCGATCAGCAGGATCATCGCCGGCTTCCTTCTGTAATGTCACGCGGAACGTTGCGCCTGCACAGGATGGCACGACCGCAACCGTCCCGCCGAATTCGGTGACGATATCGCGGACGATGCCCAGTCCCAGCCCGAGGCCATCGGCCTTGCCGGTGACGAAGGGTTGGAAGATGTCGTCGGCGATGGCCGGGTCGATGCCGGGACCGTTATCGGCGACGGTCAGCAACACCTGCTGCCCGACGGGATCGACGCGCACCTCTACCCGTGGATCGGGCGTGTCGCGCACCGCCTCCAGCGCGTTGGTCAGCAGGTTGACCAGCACCTGTTCCAGTCGCACCCGACCGGCGCGCACCACCGGCTGTCCGGTCGGCGGCAGCACGAGCGCGACCCCGGCCCCGCGAAACCCGTCCCCGACCAGCAACAGCGCGCCCGCAATCACCGCGTCGAGCGGCACCGGACCGATCGTCCCCTTCCCCCGCCGGGCGAAGCGTCGCATCTCCTGCGTGATCGCACCGATCCGTGCGGTCAGGTCGACCGTCGTCGACAGGTTCGCCGCCACCCGGTCGATCCGGCCGCTGGCCAGATGATGTTGCGCATTTTCCGCCAGAGTGCGGATCGTCGCAACCGGCTGGTTGATTTCATGCGCCAGCCCGGCGGTGATCGATCCCAGCGATCCCAGTCGATTGGCCTGCGCCAGTTCCTCCCGCGCCGCGCGGAAGCGACGGTCGATCTCGGTCCGCTCGGCGATCTCCGCGCGCAGCGCCGCGGTCCGTTCGGCCACTGCCGTCTCCAGCGACGCGCGATAGCGTGCCGCCTGTGCCGCCCGCGCCGATCGCCACACGAACAGCGCGAGCAACGCGGCGATCGCCAGCGACGCGGCGATCGTCGTCAATCGCGCCAGCGCGGCGGCGTCGCGAAGCGTCCGCTGCGTCGGCACGACATGCAGCAACTGCCAGCCGGCCAGCGGCATGGCGGCACGGGCGAGCAGCATGTCCTCGCCCCCCGGCCCCTGCGCCGTATCGCTGCCGAAGCGATAGCGGCTGGACGACAGCGGCGCGTCGCCGAACTGGCCGCTGTGGGCGATGTCGGCGCGAACCGCGGCAGACAACGGCCGGGTGATGCGGAACCGCTCTGCGGCATCGGTCGCGAACAACAGGATGCCGCGCCCATCGGCGACCAGCGTCTGTCCCGGATCGCTCGACCATGCCCGGGTCAGGTCGTCGAACTCAACCTTGACGATGATGACGCCGGCCGGGTCGCTGGCCGTGCCGATCCGGCGCGCGAGGAACAGTCCGGGCCGGCCGCTGACATTGCCGACCGCATAATATTCGGCCGCCCCCCGCTGCATCGCCCGGATGAAATAGGGCCGGAAACGATAGTCGCGCCCGACGAAGCTCTCCGCCGTCCCGGCGTTCGAGGCGGCCACCGTCCTGCCGCGCCGGTCGAGCAGGTACAGCACCGGTGCCCCGGTCCGCTGCGCCAGCAACGCCAGCTTGCCGTTCATCCGCCGGGTCGCATCGGGATCGCCCCGCCGCAGCGTGTCGAACAGATCGGTATATTCGCCGAGCACGATCGGCAGCAGCCGAAATCGGGCAAGATCGCTGGCGAACAACCGCGCCTGTTGTCGGGCGGTGCGGGCGGTATCATCACGCAACCGGTCGATTCCGGCGCGTTCGAACCCGGTCAGCGAGGCCAGCCAGATCAGCCCGACCATCGCCATCGCCGCGATCAGCCCGGCCAGCAGCGTCATCCGGCGATGGATCCACCCCATGCGTGCAGAATATCGCAATGCTCGCAGCCATACCATGCGGAATTTCGCGCCGGATGCTCTAACCGGAGCGTCGGCCTACTATTTTATGATTGTATAACAGTTACTTGTTCGGATTCGCGATATCGTTTTGCGGGCAGCATGCGATCCTGCATTCTCTCCCCATCGGGCGGAACATGATTCCGTACCTAACCTGCAATCTTGGGAGAGATGCCTTGACCTCCATACCGCACCCGTCGGTCGCGACCGGTCCGTCGACCAATTCGCGGCTGAAATCGATCATCGGCGGATCGACCGGCAATCTGGTCGAATGGTTCGACTGGTATGTCTATTCGGCGTTCACCCTGTATTTCGCGCCGCACTTCTTTCCGTCGACCAGCCAGACCGCACAGCTGCTGAGCGCCGCCGCCGTCTTTGCGATCGGTTTCGTCATGCGGCCGATCGGTGCGTGGATCATGGGCATCTACGCCGATCGGCACGGGCGCAAGGCGGGTCTGACGCTGTCGGTGACGCTGATGTGCGCCGGATCGCTCATCATCGCCTGTACGCCCGACTATGAAGCGATCGGCCTGCTCGCACCGTCCCTGCTGGTCCTCGCACGGTTGATGCAGGGCTTGTCGGTCGGCGGCGAATATGGTGCCAGCGCGACCTATCTGTCGGAAATGGCGGGCAAGGACCGGCGCGGTTTCTTCTCGTCCTTCCAGTACGTCACGCTGATCTCGGGCCAGTTGCTGGCGATCCTGCTCCTGCTGTTGCTGCAATCGGTGCTGCCGAAGGCCGAACTGGAAGCATGGGGCTGGCGCATTCCGTTCTTCGTCGGTGCGGTGCTTGCCGTCGTCGTCTTCTATCTGCGGCGCGGCCTTGCCGAGACCGAAAGCTTCAAGAATACGAAGAAGACCGATGCGCCCAAGTCGGGCTTCCTCATGCTGCTGCGAAATCACCCGAAGGAAACCGCTCTGGTCATGCTGCTGACCGCCGGCGGTACGCTCGCCTTCTACGCCTATTCGATCTACATGCAGAAGTTCCTGGTCAACACGTCGGGCTTCACCAAGGAAACCGCGACCCAGATCAACGCGATCACCCTGTTCGTGTTCATGCTGTTGCAGCCGATCGCCGGCGGCCTGTCGGACAAGATCGGGCGCAAGCCGTTGATGATCGCCTTCGGCATCGCCGGGGTGCTGTTCACCTACCCGATCTTCAGCGCGCTGGAACAGACCCGCGACGCCATGACCGCCGGCCTGCTGGTGATGGCGGCGCTCATCATCGTCACCGGCTACACCTCGATCAACGCGGTCGTGAAGGCCGAGCTGTTCCCGGCGCATATCCGCGCACTCGGCGTGGCGCTGCCCTATGCACTCGCCAACACGATCTTTGGCGGCACGGCGGAATATGTCGCGCTGAGTTTCAAGGATGCCGGGTGGGAGCGCGGCTTCTACTGGTACGTCACCGCGATGATCGGCATCTCGCTGGTCGTGTATCTGCGGATGCGGGACTCGTCGAAGAACAGCCTGATCCAGGAGGATTGATCCGCCTACGCCGATCTCCTTCCACCTCTGACGGGCGGCGAGATACCTCGCCGCCCTTCTTGTATGGCAGCCACGACCGCCGACATGGAAGCGATGCGTGCGCTGCTCCCCTGTCTGTTGTTCCTGACCGCTGCCTGTGACGGCGGTGCCACACCCCAGCCGCAACCCGAAGCAAGCGCCGCGACCCGCGGGCTGAACGCCGACACGATGCAGGCGGCCATGGCCGATGCGCAACGCCTGCCGCGATTACGATCGCTGCTGGTGCTGCGCGACGGCCAGACGCTCGCCGAACGCGTCTTCAACGGCGGTCCGGCGCTCGACCGACCGGTCAACATCAAATCGGCCTCGAAATCGGTGATGTCGGCGCTGGTCGGCATCGCCGTCGCGCGTGGCGTATTCACCGGCGTCGATCAGCCGGTGCTGCCGATCCTGCGCGCCGATGCGCCGGCCAACCCCGACCCGCGCCTCGCCCGCGTGACGATCGGCAACCTGCTGTCGATGCAGGCCGGGCTGGAGCGGACCTCGGGTGAATATTATGGTCGCTGGGTTTCCAGCCCCAATTGGGTCCGCTTCGCATTGTCGCGGCCGTTCGTCGCCGATCCGGGCACGGACATGCTCTATTCAACCGGATCGACGCACCTGCTGTCGGCGGCGCTGACCCGGGCGAGCGGTCGCAGCACGCTGGCCAATGCCCGCGACTGGCTGGGCGAACCGTTGGGTATTACGATTCCCGTCTGGCCCGCCGACCCCCAGGGCATCTATTTCGGCGGCAACGAGATGCGGCTGTCGCCGCGCGCGCTCGCCCGGTTCGGCGAACTCTATCGGCTGGACGGCATGGTCGACGGCAAACGCATCCTGCCGGCCGGTTGGGTTCAGACCAGCTGGACGCCGCGCGCGACATCGCCATGGAGCGGGCAGGACTATGGCTATGGCTGGTTCCTGACCACGATGCGCGGCCATCCGGTACGCTTCGCATGGGGCTATGGCGGGCAGATGGTCTATGTTGTCCCCGACCTGCGGCTGACGATCGTCATGACCTCCGCCGCCGACGCCCCGCGCAACACCGGCCATATCGACGCCTTGCACCGGCTGGTGGCGGACGGGGTCATCCCGGCGGCGGAGGCGGGCGCTACAGGCTGACGATCGCCTTCAGCACACTATCCGCCTCCTCGATCAACTGCGGCATCCGGACCGGCGCTTCGTCGATCGACAGATGATGCGTGGCGATACGATCGGTGGCGATCCGACCGCTGCGGATGCTGGCGATGACGTGGTCGAAATCGACCGACAGTGCGTTGCGGCTGGCGCGCAAGGTCGTCTCGCGCTTGTGGAATTCGGGATCGGCGAAGACCAGATCGTCCTTGCACACCCCGACCAGCGTATAGTCGCCGCCATGCGCGACATAGGCCAGACCCGCGCGCATCGCCGCGATATTGCCGGTGGCGTCGAACACCTGATCGAACATTTCGCCTTCGGTCATCGCCGCCAGCGTGTCGGTCAGCATCGCGTCGGCGACCACGGTCTCGCCGAACCCGAATTGCGCGGTGGCATAGTCCAGCCGCTGCGCGCGCGTATCGGCCAGGACGATGCGTTCCGCTCCCGCAATCCGCGCGAACAGGGCGGTGCCGACGCCGATCGGCCCCGCCCCGACGACGAGCACGCGATCGCCGGGAGCGACCGCTGCCCGCCGGACCGCATGCGCGCCGATCGCGAGGAATTCGACCATCGCCGCCTGTTCGAGGCTGAGGCCAGTCGCGTCGACCACCGCCGCCTCCGGCACGGTCAGCCATTCGCACAGGCCGCCGTCGACATGCACGCCCAGCACGCGAATTGCTGCGCAGCAATTGGGTTTGCTGCGCCGACATGCGCGGCAGGTGCTGCACGAAAGATAGGGATTTACCGTCACCACCTGCCCGACCGCGAACCGGCTGCCGGTGGGTGCCTCGACCACCTCGCCGGCCAGTTCATGACCGATCAACCGGGGATATTCGAGGAACGGATGCTTGCCGGCATAGATATGATAGTCGGTGCCGCACAGCCCGACCCGCCGCATCCGCAGCAGCACCTCCCCCGCCGTCGGTCGCGGCGGTTCACGGGTTTGGAGGCGCAGGTCGAACGGTTCGGCACAGACCAGCGCCTTCACGCGGTCAGCCCCCGCCCCGACAGCACCAGCGCCAGCCCGATCGAATGGCGCGCCGCTGCGGGCAGCGTCACCTCCAGCGCGTTGCCGGTGCGCCGGAACGACAGCGGCGTGGTATCGCCGGGCATCGTCACGCGGCGCACCTCCCCGGTCAGCGTCGGATCGTTGCTGCCCAGTAGGGTCAGCCGCACGACGTTATCGTCGGGCCAGCCGAGCACCAGCGCGTGCAGATCGTCGCCGCGCACCACATAGCGCACGTCGCGCGCGCCATAGGGCGAGTTGGGACCACCTTCCGAAAACAGCCCCTGTCCGGCGCGGGTCGGCCCTTCGCCGAACCGCTTCCACGGCCGGGTCGCATAGATGGCGGCACCGAAGCGCTGCATCCAGCCGCCAATCTCTCCGACGATCCGTTCTTCCTTCGCGTCGATCGTCCCGTCGCCGCGCATCGGCACCGACAGCATCAGATTGCCGTTTTTCGACACGACGTCGCACAGGGTATGGATGACGGTGGCGGCGGACTTGTAACCGTCGCGCGCCGCCAGATCGGCATCGTAATGCCAGTTGCCGAGACAGGTATCGGTCTGCCACGGAAAGCGTTCGATATAGCTCTTGCCGCCGCGTTCGACGTCGTCGACGATCCCCATCCGCCGCTGCGGCGGCGTCGTCTTGCTGGTGACCACCGCCTCCAGCCGCCCGCCATGCCACGCCATCGACTGGTTGTAATACCATGCCGTCACGTCGAGCCCGTGCTGTTCGAGCGGAAGGTCGAAATTGTCGAAATAGATCATGTCGGGACGATGTTGTTCAATCAGGTCGCGGCACCGCAATTCCCAATTGCGGGCGAAGTCGCTGTTCGCGGGCACCCCTTCGGTCCATAACCGGTCGGTCGCGTCGTGCCACAGATCGGCTTCACCCCGCGTGCGGATGCCGTCGGGCATCGGCATGTGCCGCCCGGTATAGAGTTGCTGCGGGTCGAGCCCGTCCCACCATCTGCCGCGCCCCTGTGCCGCGGTCAGCGTGTACGCGTCATACCGCTGTCCCGCGCGCGGCCCGTCGGGATCGTACCCATAGGCCGCCTGGTTCCAGTGCCACGCATGCGCCGAATGGTTCGACACCCCGAACCGGAGCCCGCGTTCGCGCGCCAGTTTCGCCCAGGTACCAACGATATCGCGCTTCGGCCCGACCCGCGTCGTGTTCCACGCGTGATGCCGCGACGCATAGGCATCGAGATTGTCGTGATGATTGGCCAGCGCCATGAAATAGCGCGCGCCAGCCTTCTGATACAGGTCGAGCAACCGCGCCGGGTCCCAGCGATCGGCCGTCCACAGATTCTGGATTTCGATGAAGCCGCGATCGGCGGGATGACCATAATGCTTGAGGTGATGGTCGTAAGCGCGGCTGCCCGGCAGATACATGTCGCGCGCATACCAGTCGCCCGCCTCCGGCACACATTGCGCGGTCCAGTGCGCCCAGATGCCGAACTTCGCATCGCGGAACCAGTCGGGCGCGCTGTAGCCGGCGGTCAGCGACGCCCAGTCGGGGGTGAAGCGTGCCGGCGGCGACACCTTCAACGCGCGCCCCGCCCCCATCGGCGTCGGCTGGGTCGGCATCGCCGATGCCACCGCCGGTGCCATTGCCGCCGCAGCCAGCCCGCCCCCGATCATCTCGCGCCGTGTCGCGTCCATACCAACCCTCCTACAGATCCAAGCCCAGCCGATAGAAGCGATCGGCGCTCCGCCCCCACACCGCCCGCTGTTCGTCGTCGGACAGGCCCGACAGCAGCGTGGCATAGGTCGACAGCGTCGCATCGAGCCCCGCTGCCAGCCGGTCGGTCGGGAAATTGGTGGCGATCATCACCCGGTGGGCACCGAACCGGTCGATCACCTCGTCCACGATCGGTGCCAGCACCGTCGGGTCGAGCGCCGGGTCGATGAACCCCGCCCCCGACAGCTTGATCGCCGCATGGGGCAGTTCGGCCAACGCGATCAGCCCGCTGCGCCATTCGTCCAGCCCGTCGGACAGGATCGGCAGCGCGAGATGGTTCAGCACCACGGGCACATCGGGGTGGGCACGCGCCAGGTCGGCCAGTCCCGCCAGTTGCGGAGGAAAGCCATGAAAATCGAAGCTGAGGCCATAGTCGGCGAGCAGCGCGAACCCGCGTGCCCATGCCGAATCGCGCGTCAGATCGCGGTCATAGGCACATCGTGATGCGTCGCGCGGATGCCAGCTGATCAGGTGGCGGATACCGCGCACGCCCGGTTGCGCCGCCTGCCACGCCAGTTCGTCCTCGACATCCGCCCGGTCAAGCGCGACGCGGGCGACGATCGCGCCGGGCAGGCGATTGGCTGCGGCGACGCCGGTCAGCCAGTCCGTCTCCGCCCGCCCCTGATCGGGGTGCGCCCCGGCATCGACATGCACCGCCCCGACAGGATGCCATGCCGCCGTTTCGCGCCGGTAATCGTCAATCCGGTAATCGGGGGCGATCGCCGCCTGCGCCGGATCGGCCAACCACGGATAGCGCAGCACGCCATGGTCCCACAGGTGGAAATGCGCATCGACGAACGGCGGGCGATGGGTGTCGCCTGTGGTCACCACCGTCCCCGTCGCTGCCGCCGCATCGTCACTATCTCACCCACGGGCCGCTTGTCGATGCGCGACCTTTTTATGGGTGCGATCCTAGGTCGGAAAATGCAACGCTGGCAAGGGGATCAGTCGCTTTCCGGCGGCAGCGCCGCAGCGCGATCCTCATAGAGACGCTGGAACCTCGCATGGAGCGACCGGCTGACCGGGTCGCATCGTTCGCCCTGCCGGCGATGCTGATCGGCCCGCTTGAGCAGATAGTCGCGGTCCTCGGAGTCGGAAACGGCGATCGGAGCGGGTGTGAACTCGTTGGGCATGGCCGATCCTACCCCCGCCACCCGATCCGCCATATCGTGCAGAACTACCTTTTATTGGGTAGATTTGCGTCAACGGTCCGGTCGAAGGCACCGTCGATATCGCCGTCCCGGGCTTGACCCGGGATCCCGCTGTTCTTCGATGATGGCGGCCAAGAAGCGGGACCCCGGATCAAGTGAAGATCTCTGCGAACGTTGCAAGCTGGGCCAGAAACGCACCGTACCCCCGCGCAGGCGGGGGTCCAGAGCCGAGCAGAACAACGGCTTGCGCCTGGAACCCTGGCCCCCCGCCTGCGCGGGGGTACGGCAGGGGACGGGAACCGGTACTGTCGCAAAGGTCTCGCTCAAGCCCGGCGTGACGATGATGAAACACACTTCGATTGCGTCATCCTAGGCGGGATCGACATTCGATTCGCTGGGGTCAGGAATAGCGTTCGATCCCCCTTCGTCACTCCCGCGCAGGCGGGAGTCCATATGCGCCAGCGTCGCGAATCCAGCCAAACCGTTGGCGTCCATGGATTCCCGCCTGCGCGGGAATGACGAAATTCCGTGGGTGCCGCTGAATGTCGATCGGTCCGAGCTTCCGAAGGATAACGTCCGCGCGTTGAGGCCGACGGGTCGCCCCCTACCGCAGCGTCCATTCCCAGACACCGGCATCGGCGGGAACCCGCAACCGCAGATAGCGGACGCGGGCTGGGTGGTGCAGGTCGATCGGCGATCCGGTCGCGGCATCGGCCGTTGCCAGCTTTTGCCAGACACGACCGTCGCGCGATCCTTCGACCGACAGGGCGTAATAATGGGTGGGGAAGCGCATTCGCACGGCGCTGTCGCGCACCGGACGGATCGCGCCCAGATCGGCGGTCAGCAACGGCGCTGCCCCTGCCGCCGGGGTCCACCACGTCGCATAATTATCGTCCGCCGCCCGCGCCGGTCCGTGCAGCGCGTCGCTGCCCTGTCCGCTCGCCCGCCAGCGCAAGCCGGGGTCGCGATGCGCCGTGAAGCCGTTCACCGCGCCGCCATGGCTCGGCACCACCTTGGCGATACTGCCATCGGGCCGGATCGTCAGCAGATCGACCGCGACCTGTCGCAGCACCGCGTCGCCCGGCGGCGGAAAGGGCAGGCCCTGCCGGTGATACAGGATATAGGGCTGGCCGCCCGAGCGGAACACCGCGTGATGGCCGGGGCTGATGACCGATCGCGCGGCATCGGTCGACAGGATCGGACTGTCCGGTCCCTCACGAAACGGTCCGAACGGCGTGTCGCCGATCGCATAGCGGACCTTGTAGGTGTCGGTCGTCGTCTTGCCGTCGCTATAGGTCAGCAGATAGTGCTTGCCCTGCCGGACCATGAACGGCCCTTCGAAATAATGGGCCGGGGTGACGTCGCGGGGCGTCCCGTCGAACGTCACCATATCGGGTTTCAGCTTCACGACGAAGCAATGGCCGTTGGTCCAGTTCCAGCCCGATCCCCAATAAAGATAGGCCTGCCCGTCATCGTCGATGAACGCTTCGGCATCGATCATGTGATAGTCGGGGGCGAACGCCTTGGCGATCAGCGGCTTGCCGCCATTGGCATCGGCCCATGGCCCGGCGGGGGAAGCGGCGCTGCCGACCCACACCTCGCTGCCGACCGAGACATACATGTACCAGCGGCCATTGGCGGCCTTCACCACCGATGGTGCCCAGACCTTCGAATCGCCCGAGCTGGGGCTGGTCGCCGCCGCCTTGGTCGGCCAGTTGGGCAGCGAGAAGCGCCAGTCGCGGCCATTGTCCGACGTCCATAGCCCCAGCCGGTCGTCGCCCCATGGATCGATCGTGGCAAAGATATACCAGCGAGCGCCGTCACGGACGATCGACGGATCGGCGAAATAGCCCGGCAGCAGCGGATTGGCCGCGCCGGGACTGTCCCAGCGCGGCGCGGGCGCGGCGGCGGCGACCAGCAGCCCCGCCACTAGCACCGCCGCGACGCTCCCGCCCCGCATCACTGCGCCTCGGTCGCGCGGGCCGGGCGCGCCTTGTCCGGCGTCGTCCCTTCGCCGCCGAACGGTTCGAGGCGGAAGGCGATGCGCGTCGGCACCAGCTTCGTGCGATATTCCATGTGCGGCTGGCCGACATGGCTCCACGTCGTGTCGCCACCCACGCCCCATTGCGCGGCATCGATGTTCAGCGTGACATGATCGTGCGGCACGATATCGCTCGACTTCCACGTACCCGGCGTGCGGCGATCGAGGTCGGTGTAGGGGAAGGCCAGCGCCTGCATCATCAGCGGCGTATCGCCGACGACGCGGACGCCGCGTCCGGTGCCGCTCAATTCCATCCAGCGGACATCGACCTTGTTGCCGGTATCCTGCGGCCGCATATAGTCGTGATTCTGGTCGGCAATGGCACCGCGCCACAAGCCGAGCGCGGCACTGGTCTTGCGGTCGACATAGCTTTCGTGCGGGCCGCGGCCATACCATTCGACCGTCTTCATCGACATCGGCAGCGTATAGGCCATGCCGATCCGGATCGGCGCGGTCAGATCGCTCTTCAGCGGCACGAAGTCGCCGACCACCGCCACCGAACCGTCGCCGGCCATGGTGTATGTCGTGACGAACGACGCCGCGCCCGCGCCCATTTCATAATCGACGCGGACATTGGCCGTTCCGTCCGGCCCACGCTGCGCCGTCACCGACCGCACCTGCCGATTGTCGGCGACCGGTTCCCATGCGGAAGTATCGGCAAGGTTGCCGTTGGCGAGGTCGTTGTCGGTCGGCGCGCGATGGAAATTGGGCGCGCCGCCCTGCACCAGCGTCGTCCCGCCGCTGCGATACCCCTCCAGCAACCCGGTCTTGCGATCGATCGACAGCGACGCACCGTTCGCCGACAGGCGGACCGCATCGGCACTGTCGGCGATCGTCACCGTGCCCTTGCGCACCGCTACCGGCGCGACCGTCTTGCCGAGCGCGAACTGTTCCCAGCCAACGACATAGTTGGCGGGGACCATCGGCACCGCACCCTGCTTCGCCCGCGCGCGCACCGTCACGAAATATTCCGCGCCGGGTTTGCGCGGCACCGACGTCAGCGGCACCGTCACCGCCTCGGTCCCGTGCGCGACGGTGGTGAGCGGCGGCAACGCCCCGGTCGCGACGGCCACCCCGTCCTCCTCGACCACCCAGTCGAACGCGAAGCCCGACAGGTCGCGGAAATCGTGGCGGTTGCGGACGGTCAGCCGGCCGGTTGCGGGATCGAACCCTTCGAACTGGATCGGCGACAGGACCTTCTGCACCTCATAGAGTTGCGGATTGGGGGTGCGATCGGGCTGGTTCAGCCCGTCGCCGAACTCGATATCGCCGCCCGGATTGGGGCCGTACTCGCCGCCATCGCCCCAATAGCGTTTGCCGTCCTTGTTCGCGCGGTACATCGACTGGTCGACCCAATCCCAGATGAAGCCACCCTGCAACTTGTCGGGATAGCGGTAAATGGTGTCCCAATATTCTTTGAAATTGCCGCCCGAATTGCCCTGCATATGGGCATATTCGCACTGGATCATCGGCTGCTTGCGGCTCGGGTCCTTCGCCCAGTCGACCATCTTCTCGACGTCGTCGTACATCGGTGCATAGATATCGACATAGGGGTTGGGCTGGTGATCCCAGTCGAGCGTGCCCCAGCCGAGATAGGAGACCAGCCGGGCGCCGTCGCGCTTGCGGATCGCGGCGGCGGCCTTTTCGAAATTGGGCCCGATGCCGGCTTCGTTGCCGAGCGACCAGAAGATCACCGAGGGGTGATTCTTGTCACGCTCGACCATGTTCATCACCCGGCTGACATGCGCGCCCTCCCATGCCGGATCGAAGCCGATCTGGAGTTTGGGGCGCAGTTCGGGATGCTTGTTCGCGTAATCCATATACGCGTGGCTCTCGATATTGGCCTCGTCCATCACGTACATGCCCATCTCGTCGGCCAGCGCGTACCAGCGCGGGTCGTTGGGATAGTGCGAGGTACGGATCGCGTTGAAGTTGTTGCGCTTCATCAACTCCATGTCGCGACGCATCGATTCGTCGGAAATGACGTGAAACGTCACCGGATCATGTTCGTGGCGGTTGATGCCGCGGATCACGATCGGGCGGCCGTTGACGCTGACCTTGCCGTTCAGCATCCGCACGTCGCGGAACCCGATCCGCTGCGGCGTCGACTGGATCACCCGGCCCTGCGCATCGACCAGTTCGACCAGCAGCGTGTAGAGGTTGGGCGTCTCCGCACTCCACTGCCGCACGCCGGGCACGTCGGCGCTGATCGTGACGCTGCGCGCATCACCCCGCCCGCCGACCGCCGCCTCGCGCGACAGGACCTCGTTTGTGCCGTCGAGCAGGACGATCCGCGCCTTGGCCGGGGCCGCGCCCTTCACCGCGACGTCGACCGCCAGCCGCCCGTCGCGAAACGCCGGGTCCAGCCCGGCATGGACGAAGATATCGGCGATCCGCGTCTTGGGCACCGCCGCGACATAGACTTCGCGCTCGATCCCCGACACCCGCCAGAAATCCTGATCCTCCAGATACGACCCGTCGGACCAGCGGATGACCTGTACCGCCACCGTGTTGCGACCGGGCCGGACCATGCGCGTCACGTCGAATTCGGACGGCAGCTTGCTGTCCTCGGAATAGCCGGCTTCCTGCCCGTTGACCCACACCCGGTACGCCGATCCCGCCGCACCGATATGCAGGATCACGTCGTCGCCGCTCCACGTCGCGGGCACATCGAAGTCGCGGCGATAGGAACCCGTTTCGTTGGTGTCGTGGGGAACGAGCGGACGATTGGCCGGAAACGGATAGGTGATGTTGTTGTATTTGGGCTGGCCGTACCCCTGCGCCTGCCACATCGCCGGCACGGGAATCGTCTTCCACGCCGATACGTCATAGCCCGGGGCCTCGAACCCCTTGGGCGCGCCGTCGACCGACGGGCTGAAGTTGAAGCGCCAGTCGCCGTTGAGCGACAGGAAGCGGCTCGATCGGGTCCGGTCGCCGGCGAGCGCACCCTCGCGGGTTTCGAAGGCGAAGCCGGTCGCCCGCGCCGGCATCTTGCCCCGCGCATAGACCGCCGGATTTTCCCAATCGGGCCGCTTGGGATCGACCTGCACCGGATCGACCTTCGGCGCCTGCGCCACCGCCGGTACCGCCAATGCCATCAGGCCGACCCCGGCCAGCATCCTGCCAAAATTCACACGGCTCTCCCTAGATTAGTTTTGTCAGACAATATACGATTGGAGCGACGATGCAATCGCCGAAGTGCGGTTCGGGTCGGTTCGCCGGGGCGTACCGCGTGGCAAGGGAGGAACGAGAATGGCGGAACGGCGATGGGCGACGGGCATGGTGGCGGCGGCGTTGCTATGGGCCGCCCCGGTGATGCCTGCCATGGCACAAGCGGCACCACCACCTGCGGACCCTGCCAGAGTCGCGATCCCGCTGCGCGTCGCGACCGACCGGCCGGGCACGACCTTCGAAGGCTGGGGCACGGCGCTCGCATGGTTCGCGAACGTGACCGGCGGCTATCCGCCCGAAACGCGCGACCGGCTGGCCGACCTGTTCTACGGCCGCGACGGCCTCGGCTGGACGATCGCGCGCTACAACATCGGCGGGGGCAATGCCGCCGACACGCCGCCCTATCTGCGGACCGGCGCGGCGGTGCCGGGATTCTGGCGCAAGCCGGCGGGCGCGACCGGCAGCGACTGGTGGCGGGCCGACGATCCGGCGATGTGGGACTGGTCGGCCGATGCCGCTCAGCGCTGGTGGCTGGACGCGATCCGAGAGCGCGTCCGCCAGCCGATCTTCGAAGCCTTCTCCAACTCGCCGCCATGGTTCATGACCGTCAGCGGGCGCGTATCGGGCGCGACCAAGGGCACCGACGACAATCTGCGGCCCGGGGCCGAACCGCAGTTCGCGACCTATCTGGCGCGGGTGGTCGACGAGTTGCAGCGCCGCCACCGCATCGCCTTTCGCACGCTGTCGCCGGTCAACGAACCGAACACCGATTACTGGTTCGCCGCCAATACGCAGGAAGGCGCGCATTGGAGCCCGGCGCGACAGGGCATGATGATCGATGCCGCCGACGCCGCGCTGAAGGCACGCGGGCTGAAGACGGTGATCGCCGCGCCCGACGAAACCAATTCGACGCTGTTCGTCGCCGATTGGGCCGGCTGGAACGCAGCAACGCGGGCGCGGGTCGGGCAGTTGAACGTCCACAGCTATGGCAATGTCCACCAGACCGCCGTCCGCGACATCGCACGTGCCGCCAATATCCGCCTGTGGATGAGCGAGCACGACATGAGCGCCGACAAAGACCTCGAGAATTTCGAGAGCATGACGACGCCGCTGGCCTTTGCCGAGCATCTGGTCGGCGATTTCCGGCGGCTGGAACCCGCCGCGTGGGTATTCTGGCAGGCGGTCGAGACGCTGAGCGGGCGCAACGGCAAGCCCGGATCGAATTGGGGTCTTATCAAGATGGACCTGACCGCGCCCGCCCCGGGTCCGCAGTCGATCCACATCACCCGCAAATATTGGACGATGGCCAATTTCAGCCGCTATGTCCGACCCGGATACCGGCTGATCCCGATCGACGATATCGACAGCATCGCCGCGCTGTCACCCGATCGCGCAACGCTGGTCGTGGTGCATGTGAATGCGGGGCCGGTCCGCCGCGACCTGTCGCTGGCCGGTACCGGCTATCACCTTGCCGAAACGGTAGTGACCGACGCGACGCACAATGCCGCGCCGGTCGCGGGGCGCACGATGGTCGCGCAGCCCCGATCGATCACGACCTTCGTCCTTCGCCGGTGATCGCCGGCGGCGGCGGCGATCAGAACGGCACGTCGTCGTCGAGATCGTCGCCGAAGCCGCCGCCGAAATTACCGCCCTTGTTGCCGCCCGAATTGAAGCCGCCGCTGCCACCGCCCCGCGATCCGCCACCCTGGCCACCGCCACCCGAGCCGCCGCCGAAATCGTCGCCACCGCCGAAATCGCCACCGCCACTGCGGCCACCGCCGCCGCCGCCCTGCGCGCCACCGGGACCGTCGAGCATCGTCAGCACGCTATTGAAGCCCTGCAACACGATTTCGGTGCTGTATTTGTCCTGGCCGTTCTGGTCCTGCCACTTCCGGGTTTGCAGCTGGCCTTCGATATAGACTTTCGACCCCTTGCGCAGGAACCGTTCGGCGACGTTGGCGAGCCCTTCGTTGAAGATCGCGACCGAATGCCATTCGGTCTTTTCCTTCTTCTCGCCCGAATTGCGGTCCTTCCACGATTCCGACGTGGCGATGCGCAGGTTCACCACCTTGCCGCCATTCTGGAACGAGCGCGACTCCGGGTCGCGGCCCAGATTGCCCACCAGAATTACCTTGTTCACGCTGCCAGCCATGGCAAAATTCCTCGTTCGAACCCTGATCGTCGCTGTTATGCGACTGCGGTCCTCAATGCCAGTGGATAGGTCAGTCGTCGCAGCTGAAGCGGAAGCGGTTGTCGAGCTCGACCGGCAGCACCAGCGTGCGCAGCCCGTGCACCCGCGACGCGACGCACAACGCATCGCGCGCACCGCCGCTGTTGGTGCGATAGGCCGATTTATACTCCGCCACGAACACCGGCTTGCCGGCGGTCAGGAACGGGGTCAGCCGGTCGCATTCGGCATATTCATGGCATTGTTCGTTGACCGCAAAGTCGAAGGCGGGGGCGAGCACCGCCACCTGATCGAGATCGTTCTTCAACCCGACCGCCAGCCCGCGCGCATGCGCTTGCGTGCCGAGAAACCGGTTATAGTCGAGCTGCTGGTCGGCGGTGATGCCCAGGCCGTTGCGATTGGCGTAACCGTCGACATTGTCCAGCTCGACCGCGTCGCAGCCCTTCGCCTTCGCCAGATCGAGGCGGAGCGCCATCACCCGGCGGACATTCGTCGAGGTGACCGACAGCCACCGCTCCCCCGCCCAGCCGTCGAGCGTCGCACCGCGATCGGCGGCGGTAAATTCCCCGTCGTCGCTGCGCCAGTTTTCGGACGACCCGGCGGAGAAATAACAGATGACCCGCCGCCCGGCAGCGTGGAGCGAGGCGATGGTCGCGGGCGGTGCGTCGAACAGGTCGATGTCATAGGCGTCGACCGCGTAGCGGGTGTCGATCGTCCCGCTCAACTGCCACTGCCACGTCGTTGACGCGGTCGGTCGCCACCAGCCGGCGGCCGTGGTCGGGGCAGGCGTTGGCGTCGGGGTCGGCGAAGCTGCGGGTGTGGGCGTCGGGGTGGGGGCGACGACGGTGCCGCCCTCCGCCTCGCCGCTGCCGCCGCCACAGGCGGTCGCCGATAGCGCGAGCGCCAGCGCCCATGTCCTGCCCGTTCCCGTCCGATACCGCATACTGCCCCTGTTCCGTCGCCATGCCCGCTACGCCGGTCGGGCCATGGCCGCAAATGCGTTTCGGACTGGTCAATCGCGTGGTGCCACGGCAGATTTCGTCGCAGGAGGAGCAGCCATGGGCGACGTCATCAACCTCAACCGTTTCCGCAAGGCCCGCGCCAAGGCGGACCGGGCGCAGGAAGCCGATGCCAATCGCGCGAAATTCGGCCGGACCGCCGCCGACAAGGCACGCGACGACGCCGATGCCGCGCGGCGCAAGGCGTTGCTCGATGGGGCGAAGCTGGAGGAGTAGGGATCGAAGTAGGACGAAACGCCTATCCCAGCCCGAAGGCAACCGCCGTCCAATAGGTCGCACCCGCCGCGATATAGGCCAGCGCGAACAGATAGACGATCATCACCAGCGGCCATTTCCAGCCATTGGTCTCGCGCCGCGCCACCGCGATCGTAGACAGGCATTGCGGCGCGAACACGAACCAAGCGAGGAAGGCGAGGGCGGTGGCGAGACTCCATCGCCCGGCGAGGCGCCCACCCAGCTCCTGCGCGCCCTGTTCCTCATCCGCCGCGTCGATCGCATAGACGGTCTGCAACGCCGACACCGCGACCTCGCGCGCCGCCATCGCCGGGATCACTGCCAGCGACATTTCGTGATTGAAGCCGATCGGCCGCAACACGACCTCCAGCCCCGATGCGATCCGGCCCGCGATCGAATATTCCGACTGCTTCACGCCCGCCGGCGCGACCGGATAGGAGGTCAGCAGCCACAGCGCGACGGTTACCTGCAAAATGATCGTGCCGGCGCGACGCAGGAAGACATAGGCGCGCTGCCACAGGCCGATCGCGATGTCGCGGATCGATGGCAGCTGATAGCGCGGCATTTCCATCAGAAATCCGCCACCCACGCCCTTGGTCGCGGTCCGGCGCAGTACGAACGCGGCGATCACCGCGCCGAAGATGCCGGTCAGGTACAGCACCAGCAGCACCAGCCCCTGCAACCCCACGCCCGGCAGCACTGCCCGAGCCGGAATGAACGCGCCGATGACGACCGCATAGACCGGCAGGCGCGCAGAGCAGGTCATCAGCGGCGCGATCAGGATCGTGGTCAGCCGTTCCTTGGGATCGTCGATCGATCGCGTCGCCATGATGCCGGGAATCGCACAGGCAAACGACGACAGCAGCGGGATGAAGGCCCGCCCCGACAAGCCGACGCCGCTCATCAACCGGTCCATCAGGAACGCGGCGCGGACCATGTAGCCCGACGCTTCGAGCAGCAGGATGAACACGAACAGGATCAGGATCTGCGGCAGGAACACCACGACCGATCCGACGCCGTTGATGACCCCTTCGACCAGCAGGCTGCGCAGGAAACCGGCGGGCAGGTTCGCCATGGCGGTATCGGCCAGCCAGCCCTGCCCCCCCTCGATCCAGCCGATCGGCGCTTCGGACCAGCTGAACACCGCCTGGAACATGATGAACAGGATGGCGAACAGCAGGATAGGGCCGGCGACCGGGTGCAGCGCGATGCGATCGACGCTGCGGGTGACGGCGCGCGACCGGGGTTGTTCGACCACGGCGGTGCGCGCGATCCGGCGCGCCTCACGCTGGAAATGGCGGATATCGGCCTCGACCCGGTCGATCGCCGCCGAACGGGGGGCGCGCGACAGCGCATCGGCCAGCGCCGCGCGCAATTCGTCGAGACCGCGTTTGCGCACCGCGACCGTCGCCACCACCGGCAGGTCGAGTTCGGCGGACAGGACGGCCAGATCGATCTTCAGCCCGTCCCGCGTCGCCATGTCGATCATGTTGAGCGCCAGCACCATCGGCCGCCCGAGCGATTTCAGTTGCAGGACGAAGCGCAGGTGATTGTCGAGATTGGTCGCGTCGGCGACGACGATCATCGCATCGGGCACCCGCTCGCCCGCCTGCCGCCCGAGGACCACGTCGCGGGTGACCGCTTCGTCGGGGCTGGACGGATCGAGGCTGTAGGTGCCGGGCAGGTCGACCAGTTCGATCGGACGCCCGTCGTCGAGCGCGAGGCGACCCGAATGCCGTTCGACGGTCACGCCGGGGTAATTGCCGACCTTTTGCCGGGCACCGGTGAGCGCGTTGAACAGCGCGGTCTTGCCGGCATTGGGATTGCCGACAAGTGCTACCAGAGGTGCGGGGTTCACGTCGGGTCCGGTCGATCAGCCCGCCAGCGGCGCGACACGGATCGCGCCCGCGACATGCGCGCGCAGCGCCACGGTCATCCGACCGATCCGACAGGCCAGCGGCCCACCGGCCAGCATCGCGCGGTGGAGCAGTTCGATATCGACGCCTTCGTCCAGCCCGAATTCGCGCAGACGCCGTGCCTCGGTCGGCGACATCCGTTCCCATTCGATCGACGCGACCGTGGCCTGCTGGGTCCGCGGCAACTGGGCGAGGTTCAGATTGGGAGCGAGCATTGCGACTAATTAGCAATAAGCCCGCGCCAATGAAAGCGGATTCTTTAGGGGTTCAGACCGCGGGATAGCGCAATCGCCCGATGAAGCGCGACAGGCTCAACCGCCGTTCGGGATCGCGCGACGCCAGCATCCGCCCCTTGAACTTTTCGAAGCGCATGATGCCGTCGATCCGCCGCGCGAGGAACGCGCGGGTATCGGCATGGCCACCGCTTTCGTCGTCGAGGAACACGGTGATGGTCGCGGCATAGACCGCGCCGAGCATCGTCCGCTTGGTATAATGATTGTAATCGGTCGCGGTATCACCGGCCAGCCGCCACATCAGGTCGACCGTCCGCCAGCCGAGTCTGGCCGCCCGCGCGACATTCTGCGGCATGGCGAGGATCGCCAGCGCGCGGCGCAACGCTTCGCGCTCACCCGCAACCGCCGCCAGCCGCGCCTCGACCAACGCGGTGATGCGCTCGCGGATCTTCATCGCGGACAGGCGATCGGCGGGCAGCGCCTCGATCATCCGCCGGTCGATCTCGCCGAACCACGCATCGATCATGTCAACCGCGCCACCTGCGAAGGCCAGCCGCGCGACATCGCCATCGGCACCGAAGGTCTGTGCCGCCGCCGCCACCGCCTTGTCGTTCCAGCCGTCGAACGCGGCATTGGCCGCGACCAGCGGCGCAAGCGCCGCGCGCAGTTCGTCGAGCGTCAGGTCGGCAGGTGCCAGCGGGGCCATCGCATCCTCCATCATCCGCCTTAGCTAGGATGTGGCGGCGCAAACGGCAACGGCGGAACCGGCGCATCGTCCGGGCGCTGTGGCGGGGACCGACTGCAGCAAAAGGAATGCATCATGGCCGACACGCGGAACGCCACCCTCTATCGCATGGTCCTGCCCGACCACACCTGTCCGTTCGGCGTCCATGCCAAGCAGCTGCTGCAATCCGCCGGCTATACCGTCGACGACCATATCCTGCGGTCGCGCGAAGAAGTCGACGCCTACAAGGCTGAACAGGGCGTCGACACCACCCCCCAAGTCTTCATTGATGGCGAGCGCATCGGCGGCAGCGACGATCTCGAACGCTTCCTCGCCGGGCATCGCGACGAATAGGGTATCGTCCGAAAGCGGTACGCGTTTTTCCTGCCTTCGCCGCATCGATCGGCCTATAGGCGCGGACGTTACCGCCATTTCGGGGATGTTCATGCCGTTTCGTTCGCTGGTCGCCCAGCCCGCCGACTCCTTGCTGCGCCTGATCGGTGCGTTCCGCGCCGATCCGCGCGCGCACAAGATCGATCTGGGTGTCGGCGTGTTTCGCGACGATCACGGCCATACCCCGGTGATGCACGCAGTGAAGCAGGCCGAGATGCGCCTGATCGCGACGCAGGACAGCAAGGCGTATCTGGGACCGGAGGGCGACAAGGGCTTCGTCGCGCTGCTCGAACCGCTGGTGTTCGGCACGGCCCCCGCCGCCGATCGCCGCTGCGGGTTGCAGACGCCGGGCGGGACCGGTGCGCTTCGGCTGGGCGCGGAACTGCTGGCCAAGGCGGGGGTGCGCCGCATCCTGATCGGGCAGCCGAGCTGGGCCAACCACGCGCCGGTCTTCGCCGCCGCCGGCATCGTCGTCGTGCCCCATGCCATGTTCGACATGGATGCGCAGACCATCGACCTGCCCGCGATCCGCGCCGCGATCGGTCAGGCGGAGGCGGGCGACGCGATCCTGCTGCACGGTTGCTGTCACAATCCGACCGGCATCGATCCGACCGCCGCCGATTGGCAGGTGATCGCCGCCGCCATCGCCGACAGCCGGATCGTGCCGTTCATCGACCTCGCCTATCAGGGGCTGGGCGACGACATGACCACCGACGCGGCAGGGACCCGGGCGGTGCTGGACGCGGTACCGTTCGCGCTGGTCGCCTATTCCTGCGACAAGAATTTCGGGCTGTACCGCGAACGCACCGGCGCGCTTTGGGCGACCGCACCCGACGCGGAGGCACGCGACATCGTCCTGTCCAACCTGCTGGCGCTGGCCCGCGCCAACTGGTCGATGCCGCCCGATCATGGCGCGGCGGCGGTGCGGATCGTGCTGGAGGACGAACATCTCGCCGCCGACTGGCGACGCGAACTCGATGCGCTGCGCACAAGGTTGCAGGGGCTGCGCAGCGAACTGGCGGCGATCGGGCAAGCAGGTTCGGTCGATCTGGCCCCGCTGGCGCGCGGCAAGGGCATGTTCGCCACGCTGCCGCTGTCGCCGACCCAGATCGAATGGCTGCGCGCGACGCACGGCATATACATGGCGGGATCGGGCCGGATCAACATCGCCGGCTTCGCGCCGGGCGACATCGCCCGCTTCGGCGAGGCGCTGGTCGATCTGGGCCGGGCGGGAGTTTAAGCGCGCGCCGCCGGCCGCTGCGCGCTGACCACTGCCAGCGCGGCGGCGACCAGCACCGCGCCGACCGCGTCGAGCATGGTCAGGCGCTCGCCATAGGCCGCCCAGCCGATCGTCGCGCCGACCAGCGGCTGGACCAGCAGCGCAAGGCCGACGACCAGCGGGCTGAGATGGCCCAGCGCATAGATCATCAGCCCCTGCCCCGCGATCTGGCTGACCAATGCCAGTGCCAACAGTGGTCCCCACTGCGTCGGCAGGATCGTTTCCCCCAATGCCATCGCCAGCAACAGCAGCGGCAGGACGCTGGCGATGCTCGACAGCGCGAGCGCGGGCACGGGTGCCATCGTCTGGCGCACCCGCCGCATCGCGATGAAATACCCCGCATACAGGATGCCGGCGAGCACGCAGAACAGATCGCCGGCCAGATGGCGCGACGACAATTCGGCCGAGCGCCCGAGCAGCAACACGCCGCCGACCGCCGCCAGCAGCAGCGCGGCCCCCTGCCCCCGTGTCGGCCAGCGGCGGATCGCGAAAAAGCCGTAGATCGGGAAGATCAGCACCGCGCAATTACCGAACAGCGTCGCATTGGCGAGCGTCGTGCGCAGGATACCGATATGCCATGCGCCCAGATCGACGGCAAAGGCGATACCCGCGATCAGCAGCGGTGCCAGCATCGACCCCGCCCGCCCGAACGCACGGCGATCGGTCCATAGCGCGGCGACCAGCAGCACCGGCAACGCCAGCGCGATCCGCCAGAATGCGGCCGCGACCGGTCCGGTATCGGCCAGCCGCACGAACCATGGTCCGAACGCCAGCGCGACGTTCGCGACGATGACCGCGGCCACTGCCCGACGGGGTGTTCTATGGGGCGGCATAATTTTTGTTTCAGGCGGTACCGGCTGCATGCCGCCCCCTACCGCCCTATCTCCGCATCGTCGCCTGAATTACAATATCCCGGAGTTTATTGCATGCTGACCCTGTTCGATCCGATCACGCTGGGCGATATCGAAGCGCCCAACCGGGTGCTGATGGCACCGCTGACCCGCGGTCGCGCGACGCGCGAACACGTCCCAACCGCGATCATGGCCGATTATTATGCGCAGCGTGCCTCGGCCGGCCTGCTGATTTCCGAAGGCACCGGGATCAGCCGCGAAGGGCTGGGCTGGCCGTTCGCGCCGGGGCTGTGGACCGACGAACAGGTCGAAGCGTGGAAGCCGGTCACCGCCGCCGTCCATGCCGCCGGTGGCCGGATTGTCACCCAGCTCTGGCATATGGGTCGGGTGGTGCATCCCGATTTTCTGGACGGGGCCGCGCCGCTGTCGGCGTCGGATACCACCGCGCCGGGACAGGCGCACACCTATGACGGCAAGAAGCCCTATGGTGCGGCACGCGCCGCAACGCTGGACGATATCGCCCGCGTGCTCGACGATTATTCGCGTGCCGCCCGCAATGCGAAGGCCGCCGGGTTCGACGGGGTGCAGTTGCACGCCGCCAATGGCTATCTGATCGACCAGTTCCTGCGCGACGGGGCCAACACCCGTGACGACGCCTATGGCGGGTCGCCCGAAAACCGCATCCGGCTGCTCGGCGAGGTCGTCGACCGGCTTATCGCGGAGGTCGGTGCCGGGCGGACGTCGGTGCGCTTCTCGCCCAATGGCGATACGCAGGGGGTGATCGACAGCGATCCGGCATCGGTGTTCGTGCCGGCCGCAAAACTGCTGTCGGACAAGGGCATCGCGTTCCTCGAACTGCGTGAACCCGGCCCCGACGGCACCTTCGGCAGCGCGACCCAGCCCCGCGTCTCGCCCGAGATCCGCAAGGTCTTCACCGGTCCGCTGGTGCTGAACCAAGATTATCGCGGCGACAATGCGCAGGCCGAACTCGACGCCGGCATCGCCGACGCCATCGCCTTCGGTCGGCCGTTCCTCGCCAATCCCGATCTGCCTCAGCGGTTGCAGGCCGGTGCCGAGCTCAATCCTGACAATATGGCAACGTGGTATTCGCGTGGAGCCGAGGGCTATACCGATTACCCGACGCTGGCGCGCGAAGCGGCGTGATCTAGCCGCCTGACCGAAGTTCGTACCTATCGTGATCGTCATCCGCGCTTGACCGGGGATCCCGCTGTTCTTCGTTTGGAGCCAGCAAAAAGCGGGACCCCGGGTCAAGCCGGGGTGACGATGATGAAGCGGACTTCGGTTCCGGGATATTAGGGTCGCTTTCGATCGAACGTGATCGCCCTCACCCTTCCGCGGCTGCGCCGCTTCCTCCCTATCCCGCTGAGAGAGGGAAAGACGCCGAAGGCGGCGAAGGGTGAGGGTAACCAAATGCGGCAGAGTTTGGCTCTAGCCGCAGTCGACGGTTCCGGTGCCGACCCGGTTCACCACGCAGCGCGCGTCGCGGCCCAGCGTCGCCGATCCGGCCCCGACCAGCGACACCTCGACCGGGCCATGGATGTCGGCGCTGACATCGCCGGTACCGGCAATCGATACGCTCGCCTCGCTCGCCTTGACCTGTCGGGCATCGATATCGCCGGTTCCTGCCACCGATAGCGTCAGGTGCCGCACCGCGCCTGCCGCCGCGATCGTGCCGGTGCCGGCGACGGTCAGCGCCGCGCGATCGCCACGCAACTGGCCGATCGTCATGTCGCCCGATCCACTCAGCGTCGCGGCAAAGTCTTCGCCGGTTCGGTCGATACTGATATCGCCCGATCCGGCCAGCACTGCGGCGGCGATCGTCGGCATGGTGACGCGGATGCGCGCGCCGTCGTGGCCCCTTCCCCAGAAATTGCCCTGCTTGCGGCCGATCTTCAGCATGTCGCCGTCGCGTTGGATGTCGAGGCCGTCCTGCGCGGCCTTGCCGCCCTCCACCCACACGGCGAAGGCCGGTCCCTGGACGATCTCGACCCGATCGTCGCTCGCCAGCGCAACGCCGGTAAAGTCACGTAGGGCAGCGTCGTCGCGCGGAGCGGCAACGGTCTGTTCGGTGTTACTCGCGCCGCATCCTGCCAGTCCCAGCGTCATTGCCAACATCCACCGCATCTGCGTTCCCCCTGTATTGCTGATACGATACAGCAAGGCGGTTCGGAACGCCAGCACCTCGAACGAAGAAGGGGCGACCGTTTCCGGCCGCCCCCTCGTTCGATCCGACTGCCTGCCCGGTCAGGCGGCGGTCTTTTCCTTGTTATAGATCGCGGCGGCCTCGCGCAGGATCTCGATGATCCGCTCCAGCGCCTTCGGCTCGTCGACCTGTTCCATCGCCGCCAATTCGCGGGCAAGGCGGCTGGCCGCCGCTTCGAAGATCTGACGCTCGGAATAGCTCTGCTCGGGCTGATCGTCGGCGCGGAACAGGTCACGGACCACTTCGGCGATCGACACGAGGTCGCCCGAATTGATCTTTGCTTCATATTCCTGCGCGCGGCGCGACCACATGGTCCGCTTGACCTTGGGCTTGCCCTTCAGCGTTTCCATCGCTTCGCGCATCGTCTTGTCCGACGACAGCTTGCGCATACCGACGCTTTCCGCCTTGTTGGTCGGAACGCGCAGGGTCATCCGCTCCTTCTCGAAGCGCAGCACATAGAGTTCGAGTTGCATGCCAGCGATTTCACTACGCTGGAGTTCAATCACACGGCCGACGCCGTGTTTCGGGTAAACGACATAGTCGCCGACATCGAAGGACAATGCCTTGGCAGCCATTGGTAACCTTTCCGTGGTCGTCGTTCCGATACCATCGTCCTCCGCCAATCGCTGTTCGAACGGCGGCTGGCGGGGTGGTCAGGGAACGGTGCTAAAGGTGATCTCCGGGCGGGGAGCTAGGTAAATAGCTTCCGTCGCCGCAGTCTATAACATCTTGGTAAGAAAATTACCAGTGCAAAGCCCGACCATCCGGCCGCCCTGTCCGAGCGGCCGCGGTTCCACGTGAAACGATTTGGGACAGCCCCGGTTCGGCCGGAGCGCGCCGGTCAGTCGCCGGCGCCAGGTTCGGCGGAGAAGTGCTCCATCTTGTTCTCGACGCCCTTCCACTTGTCGGCATCGGGCGGGGTCTGGTTGGCGTTGCGCGTAACGTTAGGCCACTGGGCCGAATAGGTATTGTTCAGCTCCAGCCACTGCTCCAACCCGCTTTCGGTGTCGGGCAAGATCGCCTCTGCCGGACATTCCGGTTCGCATACGCCGCAATCGATGCATTCGCTAGGGTTGATGACGAGCATGTTCTCGCCTTCATAGAAGCAGTCGACCGGGCACACTTCGACGCAGTCCATGTATTTGCAGCGGATGCAGGCGTCGGTGACGACGTAGGTCATGGGTCGAACAAGCTCCGGGAAAATCGAATCGTACCCGCGTTATGCCGGGTCTTCGCCTCCGTCAACGGGGGCGGCCCCCGTCGGTTCCAGCCTGGTATAGTGTGTCAGCGCTTCGGCAGGCGGCCCGCGCCGGTGTGGCAGGGCATCGACCCGCAAGATCTGGACGCGTCCGTCGTTCGGAAAGGCGATGACCATGCCGACCCGGACCGGGCAATGAGCACGTTCGATCCGTCGTCCGTCGATGCGCAGCAGCCCGCGGACGGCGATCGCCTGCGCCGCACTGCGCGTTTTCGCCAAGCGCACATACCAGAGGAACAGGTCGATCCGCATCTGCGGAAGCAGTTCGGGCGCGCGTGCCGCCATCAACGGCGAAACGCCAGCTCCGCGAGCGCGGCAAAGGCGTTGCCGGGACGCGGCGGACGAGGAGCGGGCGTCGGCGGCGAGCCGTGGCGACGCGGCGGATGCCAGCGCCATTGCGGTGCTTCGCCCTCAGCGGTGATCGGTCGAAAACCCAGCTGCGCCATCATCCGTGCGATCGTCTCGACCTTCAGCCCGATCGAGGTCGCCAGTGCCGGGTCGGGCGCGAACGGGGCGTTGCCCTGTCGCGCGTCATGCGCCGCGCGGGCGAGTCGCTCGACCAGATCGACACGCACCGCCTGCGGACCGAAGCGGCGATAGCCCCACGCCCCCTGCCCCGCCGGCAATACCGTCGCGGCGTTGGGGGCCAGCGGCTCGACAGGATGCCCGTCGCGCGCCGCCAGCAGCGCTGCCCGCCACCGCGCCGCTGCCGGCTTGAACAGCCGCGCATCGAACAGGTCGAGCGTACCGATCGCGACCCCCGCCTTGCGCAACCGCCGCCGATCGTCACCGCTCAGCGGCAGCAGCATTGCCTCGAACCCGTCGCGCGGCGCGATGCCGCCGACCTCGGTCAATGCCGCCGCCACCGCCCGCAACGCACCGCCCGCCGCCGGGTCCCGCGCCAGCGCCGCCAGCGCGCCGAGTGTCGGCGCTCGCTTCGTCATCTCGCCCTGCAGCCATGCCGTCAGCCGCTCGCGCACCTGCCCCTGCGCAGCCCGGTCGAGTACCTGCAGGCTACGGTCGAGCGTCACCACCGGCCGGTCGAGCGTCGTTCCGCCGGTCAGCGTCGCGACCGGCAGCCCGTTCCACGTCAGCGCCGGCACGCCACCCGGGTCGGCGACCAGCGCCAGTTCGGCATCGCCAGCGACCGCCAGTTCGGCCCCCCGTTTGCGCAACTCGCCTGCAAGCCCCTTTTCGGCAGCGGCGATCAACAGACGTTTGTCGGCAACCCGCGTGTCAGGCGACACGTCGAACCGGAAACCGGTCAGCCGCCCCAGCGCATGGCCGTCGACGCTGACCGCGCCATCGCTGGCGACGTCGACCGGCAGGTCCGCCGCGCCGGCCCCGATCCGACGCAGCAACAGCGTCGTCCGTTGATCGACGAAACGTTGCCGCAACCGGTCGTGGAGCGCGTCGGACAGCTTTTCCTCGACGCCGCGCGTCCGTGCCGCCCAATGTTCGGGATCGAGCAACCAGTCGCTGCGGTGCGCGATATAGGCCCAGCTCCGCGCCGCCGCGATCCGGCCGGCGATCGTCTCGACATCGCCGCTCATCTGATCGAGCCGTTGCAGTTCGTCGGCGAACCACTGGTGCGGGATATGCCCCGCCCCTTCGCTCAGATAACTGAAGATCCGCCCGACGAAGCGGCTGTGCGGATCGGGGCCGAGCTTGCGGAAATCGGGCACGCCGCACGCCGCCCATAACCGCCGTACCATCATCGGCGATCGGGTCCGCGCGCGCACCCAATCCTCCTCGGCCAGTCGCTTGAGCACGATCAGGTCGATCGCCTCCGGCGCGGCGGTCAGCACCGGATCGGTCGGCCGTTCGGACAAGCTGTCGATCAGCGCATCGATGCTGGAGAAATCGGGTTCGCCGCGCCGCCAATAGAGCCGTTCGAGCGGGGGGACATGATGCCCCTCGATCGCCAGCACTTCTTCCGGGGTGAAGGCGTTCGGCCCTTCCTCGACCAGCGCCCCGAACGTCCCGTCACGGTGGTGCCGCCCTGCCCGCCCGGCGATCTGCGCCATTTCGGCGACGGTCAATCGCCGCTGCCGTCGCCCGTCGAACTTGCGTAAGGAAGCAAAGGCGACATGCGCGACGTCGAGGTTCAGCCCCATGCCGATCGCGTCGGTCGCGACCAGATAATCGACCTCGCCCGACTGGAACATCTCGACCTGCGCATTGCGCGTGCGCGGCGACAGCGCCCCCATCACCACCGCCGCCCCGCCACGCATCCGGCGGATCGCCTCCGCCACGGCGTAGACCTCTTCGGAAGAGAAGGCGACGATCGCCGAGCGGCGCGGCAACCGCGACAATTTGCGCGCACCGGCATAGCTGAGCGTCGAGAAGCGCGGGCGTGAGATGATCTCGGCATCCTTCACCAACGCCCGCACCATCGGCCGCAGCGAATCGGAGCCGAGGATCATCGTCTCCTCCCGCCCGCGAGCGCGCAGCAGCCGGTCGGTGAACACATGGCCGCGTTCGGGATCGGCCCCCAATTGCGCCTCGTCCAGCGCGACGAACGCCGTCTCCCGTTCGAGCGGCATCGATTCGGCGGTACACAGGAACCAGCGCGCCTTGGGCGGAACGATGCGTTCCTCACCGGTGACCAGCGCGACATTCTCGACGCCTTTCAGCGCGACGACCCGGTCGTAATTCTCGCGCGCCAGCAGCCGCAGCGGAAAGCCGATCATCCCCGACGCGTGACCGCACATCCGCTCGATCGCGAGATAGGTCTTGCCGGTATTGGTCGGTCCCAGCACAGCGGTGACCGGGCTACGCGCGAACTGGCTCATCCTCCGCAACATCGGGACTGTCGACGCGCGGCGCAACGGCTTTCGGCGGTTCCGCGCACAGCTTTCGTCCCGCCGCTTCCACCCCACGCCCCGGCGCAGCTTCGCCGGCGATATCAGATGGTTCATTTGACTTTAAAACCTTGGCTTCACAGGGGGGAATACCGGGCCGGGTGGGTCGGCCGAAACTGGGGGTTGGGCGTGTTCCTGCGCACCGATGAAGGACTGGAACTGGCCGGCGGCACCAGCGCGCTGCGCTTCGGTCGCGCGCCGATCACCGCCGCTCCCGCCGCCGCCGCGTGGCGCGGCCGGATCGAATCCTTCGACTGGACTCCCGATCTGGGTGCTGACATCGGCTCGCGCACCTGGTGGCGTGGCCTCGCCACCTGCACCGCGATGTGCGGCGCGGTGTGGATGCTGTCGCCCGGCTTCGATCGTCCGATCTACAGCGCCGTCCCCGCCACGCTCGACGGTACCGCCCTCGACGAGGCGCGCAGCCTGTCGTTCGGGGCCAGTGCCCTTGGCGGCACCAGCGGGATGCGCCTTGCCGCGACGTCGCGCGTCCGCCCACTGGCCAACACCCCCGAACGGCCTGTCGTCGAGGCGACGGCGACGCTCGGCAACGGCGTGGCCGGTGCCTTGCAGCGGACCGGCGTCGGGGCCGGCGAAGCGCAGCAGGTCGCAGCGATGATCGCCGGCCGGGTCGATCCCGCCGACCTGACGCCCGGCACCCGGCTCGACATCACGCTCGGCCGGCGTGACGCGCCGACCCAGCCGCGTCCGCTCGAACGCCTTTCCTTCCGCGCCAGATTCGATCTCGCCCTCGACGTCGTGCGCGAAGGCGGCACGCTGCGCCTCGACGCGCGGCCGATCGCGATCGACCACACGCCCTTGCGGATTCGCGGCCGCGTCGGGGCCAGCCTGTACCGTGCCGCGCGCGCTGCGGGTGCCCCGGCCAAGGCGGTCGAATCCTATATCCGCACCGTCTCCGGTCTCGTCCCGATGGGACAGGTCGGGCAGGACGACCGCTTCGACATCATCGTCGAACAGGATCGCGCCGCCACTGGCGAGGTACAGCTCGGCCAGCTGCTCTATGCCGGTCTGGCCGGACGGCGCGACGTCCGCCTCGTCCGCTGGCAGGATGGCAGCCGCACAGAATGGCTCGATCCGGCGGGTGTGGGCGAGCGCAAGGGATCGATGATCTGGCCGGTCGCCGCGCGCATCTCGTCCAACTTCGGCTGGCGCGTGCATCCGGTGCTCGGCTTCCGCCGCCTGCACAAGGGCATGGATTTCGCCGCCACCTATGGCAGCCCGATCCGGGCGACGACCGATGGTCGCGTCGCGATCGCCGGACGACATGGCGGCTATGGCAATTTCGTGAAGCTCGATCATGGCGGCGGTCTTGCCACCGGCTATGGCCATATGAGCCGGATCGTCGTCGCACCCGGTACCCGCGTTTCGCGCGGTCAGGTGATCGGCTATGTCGGATCGACCGGCCTGTCGACCGGGCCGCACCTGCATTACGAACTGTGGAAGAACGGCGTACCGGTCAATCCACGCTCGGTCGCCTTTGCGACGGTGCAGCGGCTGCAGGGTCAAGAGCTGGGCAAGTTCCGGTCGCTGGTCGGCCGGTTGATGGGTGTCGCCGCGCGCTGATCAGCGTCCCGTTCGCCAGCGGCGGATGGTTTGTTCGACCAGCGCATCCGCGCCGCCCGGCTCCTGCCATAGCGAGGTGAACGAGGGCGATCCCGAAGCCGGGCAGCGTTCGGGTTCGAGCGGATCGAAGGCGACGCGGATCGGCGTCGTCACCCCTTCGCCGACGATGATGCATTCGCGATTGCGCAGCGCCGGGATCGAATCGAGAAACCCGCGCGCATCTTCCGGCATCGCCGCGCGCACGAACGCCTGATCGCGTTCGTTGTTCAGCCGCATGGTCAGGATCGTGCCGCACTGCGACAGCACCCCTTCGGCAAGATCGGATGGCCGCTGCGTGATCAGCCCCAGCGACACGCCATATTTGCGCCCCTCCTTGGCGATCCGCCCCAGAATGGTCGCCGCCGACGAATTGGCGCCCGACCGTTCGTTCGGAACATAGCGATGCGCCTCTTCGCAGACGAGCAGGACCGGCCGCGACGCGCCGCCGCGCGACCATAGCGCAAAGTCGAACACCAGCCGGCTGAGCACCGCGACCACGACCGACGTGATTTCCGACGGCACGCCCGATACGTCGATGATCGAGATCGGCTTGCCCTGCGCCGGCAGGCGGAACACGCGTTTGATGAATGCCGCCATCGTATCGGCGACCAGCATGCCGGAAAACATGAAGCTGTAGCGCGGATCGCCGCGCAATTCCTCGATCCGGGCCTTCAGCCGCAGGAACGGGGCATTGTCGCTGGCACGATCGAGCCGGGCCATTTCCGACTGGACGATGTTCGACAGGTCCGTCAGCAGATAGGGGATCGGCGTATCGACGGTCAGCCGGGCGACGTCCTGCGCCATGCGGCTTTTCCCCTTGGCCGCGAGCAGGCACCGGGCGAGGATATCCGCCTCCACCTGTCGCGCCGCGCCGCCCGGCGACAACAGGATGTCGCAATGCTCCTGAAAATTGAGCAGCCAATAGGGCAGTTGGAGATTCGTTACGTCGAGCAATTCGCCGGTATCGGCAAAGGCCGCACCATATTCGCCATGCGGATCGATCACGACGATATGCCCATGCGGACTGGCTTCGCAAATCCGGTGCAGGATCAATGCGGCGCTGGTCGACTTGCCGGTACCGGTCGATCCGACCAGCGCGAAATGCTTGCCGAGTAGCGCATCGACATACAGCGCCGCTCGCATATCGGGTGCCATATGCACCCGACCGATCGTGATATGCGGTCGATCCTGCTTGGCATAAATCTGTCGCAGGGCATCGCGCGATACCGGATAGACCGGGCTGCCGGGTAACGGGTAGCGGGTCACCCCGCGCCGGAACCCCCGCAGTCCCTGCGTCGGATCGGGCTGATACGCCTCCCCCATCAGGTCGACGTCCGCAACCAGGTTGATGCCGTCATCGGCCAACCGGATCGACCGGATGGCGGCGACGATCCACATCCGGCCGACCTGCATCGTCACCAGCGATCCGACCTGCCCCACCTGTCCCGCCGGGTCGTCGGGATCGGTCGCCAATGCCTGTAACGACGGCAGGTCGAGCAACAACCGGCTCGACGCCCCGGCGATATCGAGAAGAACCCCGATCGGTGCCGCCACATCGTGCGAGGCTGCCGTTTCCGGGACGGGCAGTGGCGGGCGGGTCTGGAACGTCATGCCCGCTAACCTACGGGCGACGCGTAAATTTTGGGTGTCAGTGGCTATTTGAAAACTCGCGGAAGAGCGAGTTTTCAGGCAGTGCCGGCCCGCTCCCCCGCCCGGCCACCCACAGCGTATCCTGAATGGGTGGCCGGGAGGGGGAGCGGGCCGGCACCGCAGAACGCGCAACCGCGCGTTTCCAAACGGACCCTCAGATCCGCTCGCCGCTCAACCTCTGACACACCATGTCGAGCTGATCGAGCGTCGAATAGCCGATGGTGATCGTTCCGCCCTTTTCGCTGAAGACGATGTCGACGTTCAGCCCGAGCACGTCGCCCAATTGGCGTTCGAGCGCGCGCAGATCGGCATCGCCTTCACTATCGCCCTCTGTATCGTTCGATGACGGACGCGGCGTCCGCGCCGGCTTGCTGTCGCGCGGTTCGCGGGCATTACGCGCCAGTCGTTCGGCATCGCGCACCGACAGCCCCTTCGCGACGACCTTTTCGGCGATCGTCTCGGCACCCGGCACGTTGATGAGCGCGCGGGCATGGCCCATGCTCAATCGCTGGTCGCCGACCATGTCCTGAATCGGCTTGGGCAGGTCGAGCAGCCGCAACAGGTTGGTGACGTGACTGCGCGACTTGGCGACCAGATTCGCAAGCGCCTCCTGCGTATGACCGAATTCGTCGATCAGCCGGCGATAGCCCTCCGCCTCCTCGATCGCGGTCAGGTCGCGACGCTGGATGTTTTCGACCAGCGCGATTTCCATCGTCTCGGCATCGGTGAAGTCGCGGACGACCACCGGCACCTCATGCAGATGCGCCCGCTGCGCCGCACGCCAGCGACGCTCACCGGCAACGATCTGAAAGCCCTTGCCATGCGGACGGACGACGATCGGCTGGATGACGCCGCGCGCCGAGATCGATTCCGCCAGCTCGTCGAGCGCCGATTCATCGAAGAAGCGACGCGGCTGTCCGGGCAACGGCGATAGGGCGGTCACTGGCATCTGCCGCACCCCGCTCGGCGGACCGGCATGGCGCGGGGTCGAACCCTCGCCATCGGGTTCGCCCAACAGCGAGCTGAGACCGCGGCCGAGTGCGCCCGAGCGTGGGCGGCGCGGAACTGCCTGTTCGCTCATGCCGCCTCCGCCAAACCAGGCAGCCGGGCGATCACTTCGCGGGCCAGCGCGATATATGCCTCCGACCCTGCGCAACGATAATCATAGATCAGCGCCGGCATGCCGTGGCTCGGTGCTTCGGACAGCCGGACGTTGCGCGGGATCACCGTATCGAACACTACTTTCCCCAACACCGCGCGCACATCGTCCGATACCTGGTCGGTCAGCCGGTTGCGGCGGTCATACATTGTCAGCACCACGCCGAGGATCGCCAGCCCCGGATTGAACCGGCCACGGATCCGCTCGACGGTCGTCAGCAACTGGCTGAGCCCTTCCAGCGCGAAGAACTCGCATTGCAGCGGCACCAGCAGCGCGTGGCTCGCCACCATCGCGTTGATCGTCAACAGGCCCAGCGACGGCGGGCAATCGATCAGGATCACGTCCCATTTCCCGCCGCTCGCCTCCACCACCCGGTCGAGCCGGTGGGTGCGCGCTTCGAATTCGATCAGCTCGATTTCGGCACCCGACAGATCGACCGTCGCGGGGACGATCGACAGGCGCGGTACCCGCGTCGGGATCGCCGCTTCATGCAGCATCATGTCGCCGACCAGCAGGTCATAGGTCGAATATTCACGATCGTTGCGACCGATGCCCAACCCGGTCGAGGCATTGCCCTGCGGATCGAGGTCGAGAATCAGCACATCCAACCCGGTCGCGGCCAGTGCCGTACCGACGTTGATCGCCGTGGTGGTCTTGCCGACGCCCCCCTTCTGGTTCGCGATGGCAATGCAAATCATGCTTGGTGCACTCCCCTGGCGACCACGATCGACGATGTCGGATCGGTAATACTGTGTTCCACGTGAAACGTCCCGCGCCATGCGGCGCGCGCTTCGACCAGTTCCTCGGTCGCCGAACGTCCCTTGGGCAACACCCATATCGTATCGCCGTCGCTATGCCGATGGCCGATCGCGAATAAGGCGGCGAGTTTTGCGACGGCGCGCGCACTGATGATCGACGCCGGACGGGTGGTCGGCAGCTTCTCGATCTTCGCCTGATGAACGACGATATTGGCCAGATCGAGATCGTCGGCGATCGCCGCCAGCAGCGCAGCGCGGCGTGCGCGCGGTTCGACCAGCACGACCCGCCGGTCGGTGAGGATCGCGGCAACAATCCCGGGAAAGCCGGCCCCCGATCCGATATCGATCCAGTCGCCGGCATTTGCCGTTTTCGCCAACGGGATCAGCTGCGCCGAATCCAGCACATGCCGTTGCCAGATACGATCGACCGTCGATGCCGCAATGAGGTTCTGGTTCTCGGTCTCGGCAACGACCCGATCGGCAAAGCGCGCCAGCATGGCCGTCCGCTCCGCCCCGAACCGTTCGTCGATCCACGCCCGCGCTTCGGCTTCGGTCATGCCGCCAGCTTGCCCGAACGATGGTGCAGCAGGATCGCGACCAGTGCCGCCGGGGTCACGCCCTGAATGCGCCCGGCCGCCGCCAACGTATCGGGTGCCGCCGACGTCAGACGCTCCACCATTTCATTGGAAAGGCCGGGCACCGCCCGATAGGCGAAGTCGTCCGGCAGCTGCACATGATCGACCTTCGCCGCCGCCAGTTCCGCTGCCTGTCGTTCGAGATACGGGGCATAGCGCGCGTCTTCGATCAATTCACCCAACACGTCATCCTGTCCGTCGATCCCGAGATGGTCCGGCCGAACGCCCGACACCAGCAGCCATTCACCGCCGCTGCGGGTATCGGTCCCTACGACCGGCGCACCATTGGCGGCCAGCGCGGTCGCGGAATGCCGGGCCGACAGCTGCTCCAGCAACGCCGATCGCCGTTCGCTCCGCTCGGCCTGTTGCGCGATCCGCCCGGCCGACAACAGACCCGCAGCAGCACCGATCGCGCCAAGCCGGGTCGCCGCATTGTCCGACCGGAGATGCAGCCGATATTCGGCACGCGCGGTCATCATCCGGTACGGCTCCGACACGCCCTGCAATACCAGATCGTCGATCATCACGCCGATATAGCTGCTCTCCCGCGACAGGATCAGCGGCTCAAGCCCCAGCGCCTCACCAGCGGCATTCGCACCGGCGATCAGCCCCTGCCCGCCCGCCTCTTCATAGCCGGTCGTGCCGTTGATCTGTCCCGCGAAGTACAGCCCGCCCAGCGCCCGCAACGCGAGCGTGGCCCCAAGCGCACGCGGATCGATATAGTCATACTCGACCGCATAGCCCGGCGTAACGATCTCGACGCGTTCCAGTCCGGCGACACTACGCAGCATCGACAACTGCACGTCGGTCGGCAACGAGGTCGACACGCCGTTCGGGTAGACCAGATGTGTGTCCAGGCCCTCGGGTTCGAGGAATATCTGATGCCCGTCACGGTCGCCGAACCGATGCACCTTGTCCTCGATCGACGGGCAATAGCGGGGACCACGCCCCTCGATCGATCCGCCGAACAGCGGCGACCGGTCGAGCCCGGCGCGGATGATATCATGCGTCTCGGCCGTCGTCCGGGCGATCGCGCAAGCCAGTTGCGGCAATCGCTTCGCCGGATCGGACAGCGGCGACATCGTCCATATATCCGCATCGGACGGCTGTTCAGGAAGTGCCGCCCAATCGATCGTCCGGCCATCGAGCCGCGGCGGCGTCCCCGTCTTCAACCGGGCGATCGGCAACGACAGATCGCGCAGCTGCCGACCCAGTCGGGTTGCCGCCTGCTCGCCGACCCGGCCCCCGATCGCCCGCTCTTCGCCCCGGAACATCGTACCGCCAAGGAACGTACCCGTCGCAAGAACGACTGTCCGCGCCGCGATCCGGGTACCGTCAGCCAGTTCGACCCCGGTGACCCGGCCCGCGTCGGTCGTCAGCGCGGTGATATCTCCCGCCAGGATCTTTAGCTTGGGGTGCGCCAGCAATCCCCGCACCGCCTGCGCATAGCGGACCCGATCGGCCTGAACCCGGGGCCCCTGCACCGCCGATCCCTTCGACCGGTTGAGCATACGGTGATGGATCGCCGCAGCATCGGCGGCGCGTCCCATCAGCCCGTCGAGCGCATCGATCTCGCGAACGATATGCCCCTTGCCCAGCCCGCCGATCGCCGGGTTGCACGACATTGCCCCGATCCGCGTCGGATCAAAATCGATCAACAGCGTCGTTGCGCCGCGTCGCGCCGCTGCCGACGCTGCTTCGGTACCGGCATGGCCGCCACCGACGATGATTACATCAAAGGTCATGTACTGGGTTCCACGTGGAACATCATTTGCCGATACAGAAGCGCCCAAACAGATCGTCAAGAACCGCTTCGGTCGCGCGCATTCCGGTCAGCGCCGCGAATGCCTGAACGCCATAGCGCAATTCTTCGGCCAGCAACAGCGGGTCGAGTTGCGTTGCAGCACGTCGCAGCGCCGCCGCCGCTGTCCGGGCGTGGCTTGACTGCCGCTGGTTTAGTGCCAGATCATCGACCTTCGGCAGCATCGTCGACGCCCGATCGGCCAGCGCCTGCCAAAGTTCGGACAGCCCCTCCCCCGTTTCGGCGGAAACCGCGACACGATCCGCCGGAACAGCTTCGCCACGGACGTCGCTGCGTGGATGTAAGGCAAGAACCGATGCGGCTTGCGGCGGCGCGTCGTCGCCCAACCACAGCACGATATCCGCAGTCGCGATCGAGTCCGTCGCACGATCGATTCCGATCCGTTCGACCGGATCGATGGCTTCGTTCCGCAACCCGGCCGTGTCGAGGAACAGCCATGCGATCCCCTCGCGCGTCACCGGAATCTCGATCACATCACGCGTCGTTCCCGCGAGCGGCGACACGATCGCTGCCTCGCGACCGACCAGCGCGTTCAGCAATGTCGACTTGCCGGCATTGGGCGGTCCGGCCAGCACGACGCGAATGCCATCGCGCAGCCGCTCGACCGGTGGCACCGCCAGCACCGCATCGATCGTGTCGGCCAGCATCGCCGCTTCACGCCGGACTCCAGCCAGCACGTCGTCGCCGGCATCGACATCATCCTCATCGGCATGGTCGAGCACCGCCTCGACCATCGCCGACAGCCGCGTCGCAGTGGCCGTCCAGTCCGCCACCGCGCGCCGCAATCGTCCGTCGCTATTGGCCAACGCCATCCGCCGCTGCGCATCGGTTTCGGCCGACAATAGATCGCCAAGCCCTTCGGCTTCGGTCAGGTCGATGCGACCCTGCGCCAGCGCACGCCGGGTGAACTCGCCGGGCTCGGCCACCCGCAGCCCGTCCATGCCGGACAGCGCCCGCTCGACACCGGCGACGACCGCCCGCCCGCCATGCAGATGCAGTTCGACCAGATCTTCGCCGGTCGCGGTCATTGGTCCCTGGAAGACCAGCACCAGCGCACGATCGAGCAACTGGTTATCCGCAGGGTCGCGTAGCGCACGGACGCCGGCATGCCGTGGTCGCGGGAGGTTACCCGCCAACCGGGTGGCCGCACCGATTGCACCGGCACCGGAAATGCGCAGTACGGCGATCGCGGCGGGCGGACGTCCGCTCGACACCGCGAAAATCGTGTCAGCCGCCACGGCCCGCCGTTTCGAACATCTTGCGCCAGAACGTCATGCCCGCCTCGCCCATCGGTGCCCAGCTCTGCATCAACTGGTTGAGCAATTCGGGGCTGGCCCCCTTTTCCATCGTCTCGCCCAGCATGGCGACATAGCGTTCATGGATCGGCGTGAAGTCCGGCAATCCCATCGCGCGCCGGGCTTCCTCCGGGGTGCACTCGACTTCGACGTTGATCTTCATGGCAGCCCTTCGCGTGGGAGTGATACGGGTACGATAGGGGGAAAAGCGGTGGATGGCGATAAGGCGTAACGCCATTACGTCACCCCAGCGCAGGCTGGGGTCTCCGTCCGCACCAGCGCCGGTGCGTGGATACGACAACGCCCGCCTCTTCCGATGGAAAGGCGGGCGGTTCGTTGTTGGCGGACGCGGGCAAAGCCCGCGTCGTCGGTCGGGCTGGCAGCACGCCGGCCGGATCGATGCGACCCCTGCGACGGCATGTCGCAGGGCGCATTCGATCACTGGTTCATGCTGTCGAAGAAGTCCTCGTTGGTCTTCGAATTCTTCATTTTGTCGAGCAGGAACTCCATCGCGTCGATCGTGCCCATCTGCATCAGGATGCGGCGCAGCACCCACATCTTCGACAGCTTGGTCTTGTCGACCAGCAGCTCTTCCTTGCGGGTACCCGACTTGCCGACGTCCAGCGCCGGGAAGATGCGCTTGTCCGCCACCTTGCGGTCGAGGACGATTTCCGAATTGCCGGTGCCCTTGAACTCTTCGAAGATCACTTCGTCCATGCGGCTGCCGGTATCGATCAGCGCGGTGGCGATGATCGACAGCGACCCGCCTTCCTCGATGTTACGCGCCGCACCGAAGAAACGCTTCGGCCGCTGGAGCGCATTGGCGTCGACACCGCCGGTCAGCACCTTGCCCGACGACGGCACGACGGTGTTATAGGCCCGGCCCAGACGCGTGATGCTGTCGAGCAGGATCACGACGTCCTTCTTGTGCTCGACCAGCCGCTTGGCCTTCTCGATCACCATTTCGGCGACCTGGACGTGGCGCTGCGCGGGTTCGTCGAAGGTCGAGGAGACGACCTCGCCCTTCACACTGCGCTGCATGTCGGTGACTTCCTCGGGGCGTTCGTCGATCAGCAGGACGATCAGGAACACCTCGGGGTGGTTGTCGGTGATCGCCTTCGCCATGTTCTGCAACATGACGGTCTTGCCGACGCGCGGCGGCGCGACGATCAACGTGCGCTGGCCCTTGCCCTGCGGGCTGACGATGTCGATCACCCGTGCCGACTTGTCCTTGACCGTCGGGTCGAGCTGATCGAGCGTCAGCTTGGCTTCCGGATAGAGCGGCGTCAGGTTGTCGAAATTGACCCGGTGACGCACCGCATCGGGATCGTCGAAATTGACCGAGACCAGCTTGCTCAGCGCGAAATAGCGTTCGCCATCCTTCGGCGCGCGAACCTCGCCCTCGACGGTATCGCCGGTGCGCAGGCCGTGCTTGCGAACCTGGTTCGGCGAGACATAGATATCGTCCGGCCCGGCCAGATAATTGGCCTCCGGGCTGCGCAGGAAGCCGAAGCCGTCCTGCAACACTTCGATCGTGCCGACGCCCATGATCTGCTCGCCGTTCTCGGCGCGCGCCTTCAGGATCGCGAACATCAGGTCCTGCTTGCGCATCGTCGACGCGCCTTCGACCCCCAGTTCCTCGGCCATCGAGACCAGTTCGGCGGGGGCGTGTTTCTTTAAATCTTTGAGATGCATCGGGGGGTGGTCCAGATCAGCGATGAGGAGGCAAGGTCGGCAGAGAAGGCGGACGCAAGCGGCTGGGACGGGCGCACCGAGGACCGGGCACCACTGCCGGACGGACTAGGTCGCGGCTCGCTGCAAGTCAAGCGTGTCGCCCTGCTAAAACGGCTTCACCACCGCCAGCACCACTACCGCGATCGCCGCCAGCGCCGGCAGTTCGTTCGCCAGCCGCAACTGCTTGGGCGTCAGCGTCGGCCGCCCCGCCGCCAGCTTGCGCGCATAGCCGACCGCCCAGCTATGATAGGCGCTGAGCAGCACAACGACCAGCAGCTTGGCATGGAGCCACCCCAGCCCGGCCCCGCCGTCAAACAACCCGACATTGGCGGCAAGCAGCAGCCCGAGCACCCAGACGATCACCATCGCCGGGGTCAGGATCATCCGCCGGAGCAACGCCTCCCGCCGGATCCAGCGCGGCGGCTCGGCAGGGTCGTTCAACCCCTCCTGATGATGCACCAGATAGCGCGGCAGCATGAACAGCCCCGCCATCCAGAAGATGACGAACACGATATGCGCCGCCTTCACCCAGGGATACGCGCCGCCCAGAAACCCGCTCATGCCCCCCGCACCCGCGCCACCAGCCGTTCGACATGCGCGATCGGCGTGTCCTGCTGGATGCCGTGGCCGAGGTTGAAGACATGCGGCCGGTCGGCGAATGCCGCCAGCACCCGGTCGACCCCGGTATCGAGCGCCTCGCCCCCGGCGATCAGCAACAACGGATCGAGATTGCCTTGCACCGGCAATCTCGCCGGCAATGCCTCGTTCGCCCAGACCGGATCGATGGTCTCGTCCAGACCGATCGCATCGACTCCGGTCTCGCGCGCATAGGCGGCAAGCTTGCCCCCCGCCCCCTTCGGAAAGCCGATGATCGGCACGTCGCAACGCGCGCGCAGCCCCTCGACGATCGCCACGGTCGGCGCGATCACCCAGCGTTCGAACTCGGCCGGGGCGAGACTGCCCGACCAGCTGTCGAACAGCTGCACCGCCTCGACCCCCGCTGCGACCTGCCCCGCCAGATAGTCGATCGTCATCGCGACGATCCGATCGATCAGCGTCTGCACCGCGACAGGATCGCCATAGGCCATGCGCCGCGCCTCGGCCTGCTCGCGACTGCCCTTGCCCACGATCATGTACGTCGCGACCGTCCATGGCGATCCTGCAAAGCCGAGGAAGGTGGTCGTGGCGGGCAGGGAAGCCGCGACGCCACGCACCGTCGCATAGACAGGGTCGAGGATCGTCGCATCGGGCACCAGCGCGTCGATCGCCGCCCGCGTCCGCAATTCAGGCGCCAGCCGCGGCCCCTCGCCCGCTTCGAACCACAGCTTCTGCCCCAGCGCATTCGGCACCATCAGGATGTCACTGAACAGAATCGCGCCGTCGAACGCGAACCGGCGCAGCGGCTGCAACGTCACTTCGGTCGCGGCGGCCGGATCGTTCACCAAGTCGAGGAAACCGCCCTTCTCGGCACGCAGCGCGCGATATTCGGGCAGATACCGCCCGGCCTGCCGCATGAGCCACAGCGGCGGCACGGACGGCTTTTCCCCGGCCAGCACCTGGAGAAGCGGTTTCGGGGATGCAGGACCGGTCAGCGTCGTCGCTCCTCTACCAAGAAGTAGAATCTAATAGGGTTGTTGGAAGTGGTTGGGCGGTGGGTAACGGGGCTTATGGTGGATTGCCCGAAATGCCAACAGATTGACGGGACCAAACCTACGCGAGTCCGCCGATTCCCCGACTGTCATCCCCGTTATCCACAGGCTGTGGACAAAATCGCCGCCTGTGTCGGGATTGTGGATAAGTCGGGACGGATATCGGGCTTTTCCACAGCTTGGCGGCGGGGGCGAGTTACGCTAGCCCCTGCCCCCGAGTTATCCACAGCCTTGTGCAGAAAGGCCCGGTATGCGGCTGCACCTCCACCTTCTGTCCGACTCCACCGGCGAGACGCTGGAGAATATCGCCAAAGCGGCGCTGGCGCAGTTCGACGATGTCGATACGATGCGCCATTTCTGGCCGATGGTGCGATCCGAAGCGCATCTCGAACGCATTCTGACCGAGATCGCGGTCAATCCCGGGCTGGTCCTCTACACGCTGGTCAATCCGGCGATCCGGCGGATGCTGGAGGCACGCTGCGCTGCGCTGGGCCTGCCGATCGTCGCGCCGATGGACGCGGTGAGCCACGCGCTGTCGAGCCTGCTGGGGCAGGAAGCGAAGGCGCGTCCGGGGCGGCAGCACAGCCTCGACGCCGCCTATTTCGCGCGCGTCGATGCGATCCAGTGGACCATCGCCCATGACGACGGCATCGCGTCAGAGGATTGGGAGGAAGCCGATATCGTCCTTGCCGGCGTTTCGCGGTCGTCCAAGACGCCGACGTCGATCTATCTCGCCAATCGCGGCTACAAGACCGCCAATATCCCGATCGTCGTCGAAAGCCCGCCGCCGCCGATCCTGTTCCGGCTGAACAGCCCGCTGGTCGTCGGGCTGACGACCAGCGCCGACCGGCTGATCGCGATCCGCCGCAACCGGCTGTTGTCGCTCAACCAGATGCCCGACACCGATTATGTCGAACAGGATGCGGTGGTGCGCGAGTTGTCGTTCGCGCGGCGGATGTTCGCCGACAATGGCTGGCCGGTCATCGACGTCACCCGCCGTTCGATCGAGGAAACGGCGGCGGCGATCATCACCCTGTGCAACGAACGCCGTATCGAGCCGCGCGCATGAGCTTCGTACTCGCCTCGATGAGTGCGACCCGCCGGGCGATGCTCGACGCCGCCGGCATCCCGCACGACGCGATCCCGAGCGGCCTCGACGAGGAAGCAGCCAAGGCGGCGTTGGCTGGCGAAAATCTGAAACCCCGCGACCTCGCCGATGCGCTGGCCGAGATGAAGGCGATGCGCGCCGCCACCCGCGTCGGTGGGGCAATGGTGCTGGGTGGTGACTCGGTCGTGGCACTGGCCGATGGCACCGTGCTCGACAAGCCGGTCGACCGCGCCGATGCTGCCGCGCATCTCCGCGCCTTGTCCGGCGGACGCCACGACCTGTTCAGCGCGGCGGTGTTCGTCGAGGGTGGTCGTCCGGTCTGGCGCCATATCGGCCATGCGAAGCTGACCGTCCGGCCGCTGTCCGACGCCTTTATCGAAACCTATCTCGACGCCGAGTGGCCGGCGATCGCCGGATGCGTCGGCTGTTTCCGGATCGAGGGGCCGGGGGTGCAGTTGTTCGACCGGATCGACGGCGATCACTGGACGATCCTCGGCATGCCCTTGCTCGAAATCGCGCGCTATCTGCGCCAACGGGGAATGTTGCCCGCATGAAACCCTATGCCGAAGTGATCGGCGATCCGATCGCCCAGTCCAAATCGCCACTGATCCACGGTTTCTGGCTCGACCAGCTTGGCATCGATGCCGAGTATAAAAGGTTCCACGTGAAACCGGAGGCGCTGGCCGATTTTTTCGCCACGCGCCGGGCCGATCCGAACTGGCGCGGCTGCAACGTTACCGTGCCCCACAAGCTGGCCGCGCTCGATCATGTCGCCGATCCCGGCGATGTGCGTGGGTCGATCGGTGCGATCAACACCGTGTTCCGCGGCGAAGGCGGCGACTGGATCGGCACCAACACCGACGCCGCCGGTTTCCACGCTCCGATCGCCGGTCTCGACCTGACGAAGCAGCCGGTCGCGGTGATCGGTGCCGGCGGGGCCGCGCGCGCGATCCTGTTTGCACTGTCGAAACTGGGCGTCGGCCGGGTGACCGTCCTGAACCGTAATCCGCTCAAGGCCGCCGCGCTGTTGGCGACCTTCGGGTTGAAGGGCGACGCGCTGCCGCTCACCGCCCCCTTGCCGGCGGTAAAGCTGCTGGTGAATGCCAGCACGCTCGGCATGACCGGCCAGCCGCCGCTCGATATCGATCTCGCCCCGCTACCGCACGATGCGGTCGTCTATGACGCGGTCTATGCGCCGATCGAAACGCCGCTGCTGGCGCAGGCGCATGATCGCGGGCTCGACACCGTCGATGGCCTCGAAATGCTGGTCGGACAGGCGGCGCTGGCGTTCGAGCTGTTCTTCGGTGCCGCCCCGCCCCGCGATCGCGACGACGAACTGCGCGAACGACTGGTGGCGTGAAGCGCACTACCCTGCCTCGACCACACCGTACCCCCGCGCAGGCGGGGGGCCAGGGTTGCCAAACGCAACTGTCGGTCTGTAAAACCCTGGACCCCCGCCTGCGCGGGGGTACGCCGATGTCAGCGACACCATGACCCATATCCTCGGCCTGACCGGCTCGATCGGCATGGGCAAATCGACCGTCGCTGGCATGTTCCGCGACCTCGGCGTGCCGGTATTCGACGCCGATGCCACCGTCCACGCGCTGCAAGGACCCGGCGGCGCGTTGCTTCCGGTCATCGAAGCCGCCTTCCCCGGCACCACCGGCCCGGCCGGGGTCGACCGCAGGGCGCTGCGCGACCGGATTTTCGCTGACCCCGCAGCGCGCCATCGACTCGAAGCGATCGTCCATCCCGCCGTCGCGGCGGAACGGCAACGCTTCCTCGACACCCATGCCGACGCGCCGTTGGTCGTGCTCGACGTCCCGCTATTGTTTGAAACCGGCGGCGACGCGCGATGCGACTCGGTCGCCGTCGTCACCGCCGCCCCGGAGGTTCAGCGCGCGCGCGTTCTGGCGCGCCCGACCATGACCGAGTCGGCTTTCGCCGCGATCCTCGCCTCGCAACTGCCCGACGCCGAAAAACGGCAGCGCGCGACGCATCTTATCCGCACCGACACGACACTCGCCGCGACCAGGGCGCAGGTCGCCGCGCTCGTCGCTTGCATGGGGGGCGGCGAAGGCGGATAAGGTCGCAATGCGCGAGATCGTGTTCGATACCGAAACCACCGGCTTCAAATTTTCGGAAGGCGACCGGCTGGTCGAAATCGGCTGCGTCGAACTGGTCAACCGGGTCGAGACGGGCAATGTCTATCATGCCTATTTCAACCCCGGCCGGTCGATGCCGAAGGAAGCGGAAGCGGTCCATGGCCTGTCCGATGCGTTCCTTGCCGACAAACCTGCCTTCCATACCGCGATCGACGATCTGTTGGCATTCATCGGCGACAGTCCGCTGATCGCGCACAATGCGACGTTCGATTTCAGCTTTCTGAACGGCGAACTGGGCGGGTGCGGACGCGATCCGATCTGCCTTTCCCGCATGGTCGATACGCTGGCGATGGCGCGCAGCCGCCATCCCGGGGCCAAGCATACGCTCGACGCGCTGTGCGTCCGCTTCGGCATCGACCGCAGCCGTCGCGTGCTGCACGGCGCATTGCTCGACGCCCAGTTGCTCGCACAGGTCTATGTCGAGCTGATGGGCGGTCGCCAGATCGGCTTCGGCCTCGATACGTCGCCGACGATCCTCGTCGAGACGGTCGGCATCACTACGCCGGCAACGGCGCGGCCGCCGCGGCATTTCGCGCCGAGTGCCGACGAACGTGCGGTTCACGCCGCCTTCGTCGCAACGTTGAAGGACCCGTTATGGGGCCAGTTGCCGACGTGAGGCGTTGACACTCCCCGCTTTCAGCGGCTCACACGATTTCACAATGACGGAGGATTACATGGACATCCGGGTTTCGGGGCACCAGGTCGACACTGGGGACGCACTGAAGGAGATGGTCCAGGAGCGTCTCCAGGGCATCGCCGACAAATATTTCCAGCGCGCGATTTCGGCGAACGCGACCTTCAGTAAGGGGCCGCACGATAACGGCTTCGTGTGCGACATCGTCTGCCACGTGACGCAGGGTCTCGTCCTGAAGGGGCATAATAGCGGACAGGAGGCGCAGGGTGCGTTCGTCGGTGCCGCCGACAAGATCGAAAAGCAGCTGCGCCGCTACACCCGCCGCCTCAAGGATCGCAACGCCGCACAGGTCGTCGCGATGAACGAGGCCGGCGGCTATGACAACGGTTTCGACAATGCCGGCTACACCGTCTTCGGCGGCGAGCAGGAGGAAGAGGAGGTGCCCGACGCCCCCCTCATCATTGCCGAAACCCGGGTCGACGTGCCCGATGCCAGCGTGTCCGACGCGGTAATGATGCTCGACCTGCGCAATACCAACGCGCTGCTGTTCAAGAATAGCGGCACGGGATCGTTCAACATGGTCTATCGCCGCCATGACGGCACGATCGGCTGGGTCGAGCCCAATCGCGCAGCCTGATTTGTACGATTTCCATGACCTTTTGACGCCCGAAACGGTGCTGGCGGATAGCTCTGCCGGCACCCGCAAGGCGTTATTTACCCACATCGCCTCCGTCGCCGCACCGGCGACGGGGATCGATGCGAAGCTGCTTGCCGATCGCATGGCCGATCGGGAGAAGCTGGGCACGACCGCCTTTGGCGGCGGCATCGCCATCCCGCATGTCCGGTTCGACCCGCCGGGCGCGGTGCGCGGCGTCTTCGTACGGCTGGCACGCCCGATCGATTTCAGCGCGGTCGACGAACTGCCGGTCGATCTGATTTTCGCATTATTCTCCCCGGCCGATGCCGGCGGTGACCATCTCAAGGCACTGGCCCGCGTCTCGCGCGCGCTGCGCGATGCGACGTTCCGGGCAAAACTGCGCGGGGCCGGTTCGGCCGATGCGCTCTACGCATTGTTGTCGGGTGTCGAGGCGCGTGACGCTGCCTGACACGCCCGCCGGCGAAGCGGCGCATTTCCGGGCGTTGGAGGCACTCTATGCCGTCGCGCCGATTAACCGCCTGTTCGATTCCCGGCTGGAGATCGTCGAGGCCGGCGTGGCCCGCATCCACTTCACCATCGACGAACGCCATTTCCATGCCGCCGGCGCGGCGCATGGCACGACCTATTTCAAGATGCTCGACGATGCGGCCTTTTATGCCGCCAACAGTCTGGTGACTGACCGCTTCCTGCTGACCACCGCGTTCAACCTGTTGCTGCAACGGCCGCTGGGGCCCGGACGGGTCGTTGCGGAAGGACGCTGGGTCAGCGGCAGGCGGCGCGTGTTCATCGCCGATGCGCATCTGATCGATGGTGAGGGTGAGGAGGCGGCGCGCGGTACCGGCACCTTCATGAAAAGCCGCATCCCGCTCGCCACCCTGCCCGGCTACGCGCAGGCATGAGCGACTGGCCGACGGCGCTCCGCGTCAACGCCTTTGCGCGCGCCGTGGAGAATGCCGGCGGCAGCGCGATGGTACTGGCCCGGGGCGATCGGGATTCCGGCGTCGTCCTGCTGCTCGCCATCGACCGCGACGGGACCGTCCGCCTGTTCGAGCGCGAACGCGATCTCGACGGGCGATCACGGATCGTCCAGCGCAAACCGGAGTTGGGGGGTGAAGCGGCGCTGACCAACTATTGGCAGGCACGTCGCATCCGCGACCCGGATCTATGGGTGGTCGAGGCGATCGTCGCAGCAGTCGAACCGTTGGCCGCTGAAACGCTGTGGACGAATTGACCTGTTAACCTTTGGGACCGTACCCGCCTTGCAACGAAGACAAGCGCCGGTCCGGTCAGGATTTCGATCGGTGGCGCAGTCGGGGGGCAGGCGCACAGGTTCCACGTGGAACGGGTTTGAAGTGCCGGTTCACCGCATGAAGCGGACGACGGATGAAGCTGCGCTTCCCCATGGCGGTTCTTGCCGCCATGACCTTTTTCGCCGGAACGGGCGCACCACTATCGGCCGAGGAAACCGCCTCGCCCGGACACGTCACCAACCTGTCGATCCCGGCAAAGGTTCCGGTGCATTTTGCCGCTCCCGCTGAAATCGTGCAAGAGATGGCACCCGCAACCGACACCGACGCCGATTTCTCGACGCTTGACGCCGCAGTCGCTGCGCAGACCGCCACGATCGACGACGCGGAACTCAACTGCCTCGCCATCGGCGTCTATTATGAGTCCAAGGGTGAACCACTCGCCGGCCAACTCGCCGTCGCCGACGTAATCCTCAACCGCACCACGTCGGGTCGTTTCCCGGCCTCGGTCTGCGGCGTCTTGACCCAGCGCGGCCAGTTTTCGTTCGTGAAGGGCGGCCGCCTGCCCGACGTCGACACCAGCCGCGCCGCATGGAAGACCGCCGTCGCCATCGCCCGCATCGCCACGCAGGATCTGTGGGACAGCCCGGCCGAAGGTGCCCTGTTCTTCCACGCCCGTCGGGTCAGCCCGAAATGGAGCCGCACCCGCGTCGCGTCGCTCGGGAACCACATCTTTTATCGCTGAATTGCCGGGACGATTACCGGAAGGTGCTTCCATCGTTCGCACAATGTTCTTATGATCGGCCGATGGCCAGTCTTGCCCTTGGTGCCCTGCCGCCCGCACCCGACCCCTATCCGCTGATCGCTGCCGAGGTTGCACGCGGCGTCACCCGCATGTTGCTGGCCCATGATCTGACCGCGATGGCCGAAGTCCCGCTGGATGGCGGACGTCGCGCCGACCTGATGGCGATCGATGCCCGCGGACAGATTGTCATCGTCGAGATCAAGGTTTCGCGCGCCGACCTGCTCGGTGACGGCAAATGGACCGACTATCTCGGCTCCTGCGACCGCTATTTCTGGGCGGTCCCGGCCGGTTTCGATGTCGCACCGCTGCGCGGCGAGGCGTTCCTGCCCGATCGCACCGGCATCATCGTCGCCGACCGCTACGAAGCGACGATCCTGCGCGAGGCATCGACGACCCCCCTGCCCGCCCATGTCCGCAAACGCTGCACCCTCGCCTTCGCCCGCCGCGCCGCGCGCCGCCTGATCGGTGCGATCGACCCGGACGCGATTCAGGGGTTCTAGTTTCACCATATCCGTCCAGTTCGAGCAGCTTCGAGCGCAGTCGAGAAGCGTCCGTTGAGAACGGCCAGTGGAGGAACGCGTCAAAACCGCCGCCACAGTGCTCCCGCCGCCCAGCCGAACCCGACCGACAGCAGCACCGCTGCCAGCCCGTACAGCACCGACGCCTGCTGCGCCGCCATCGCCACGAACCGCTCGAACCCCGATTTGCGGATATCGATCTCGCGCACGGCGGCGGCCAGCACGCGCCCGTCGCGGATCAGAAACGTTTCCGCCGTGAATGTCCCCACCGGCACCCGTGCCGGAATGGTGATGTTGGCGCGGTACAGCACGTCGTCGGTGATCTCGACCGCGTTCGGTGCCTCGACATACAGCCCGGCACGCTGCCGCACCGTCACGAACCCCTTGGCAAAGCGTGCCTGATCCTCGGCGGACGTGCCCGCGCTGGGCGATAACTGCAGGCTGTCGAGCCCCAGTTCGTAGATCGCCCGCGTCCGTTCGTCGACGATCCGCTCGATCGGGCGCGCCGATGCGATCGCGTAGAAGGATGGGGCGGAGCGATACCGCATCTGGTCGGCGTTGACCCAGATGCCGGCGACCTTTTCCTTTTCGCGCACCACGATCGATTCGGGGGGGCCCTTCACCACCACCACGACCTCGGCCGGGGTATCGCCCTGCGGCACCCGCCCGCCAGGATAGAGGATCGCGCCGAACAGCAGCAGTTCGGCCCCGGTAAAGCTGTACGCGATCCGCACGTCGCGGGTCGACACGTCGGGGACCAGCACCGGTGCCGCCGCCGCCATCGTCAGCGGGGCCAGCAGCGCCAGCGTCAGCGCGCGCTTCATACCGGTTGCACCGAAAAGATATCGTCGGGCCGCCACCCGAGCCCCAGCGCCATGCGAAACGCCACCGCCAGCACGATGATCGCCAGCGCGAGCCGCAGATATTCGGGCTTGGCCTTTTGCGCGAACCGCGCGCCGATCTGCGCACCGGTCACCGATCCGATCAGCAACAGCACCGCCAGCACGATATCGACCGCCTTGGTCGTCAGCGCATGGATCATCGTCGCCGCCGCGGTGACGAACAGGATCTGGAACAGCGACGTGCCGACCACCACCCGCGTCCCCATGCCGAGCAGATACAGCATCGCCGGCACGAGGATGAACCCGCCGCCGACCCCCAGCAGCACGGTCAGGATGCCGGTCGCGAACCCCAGCAGCAGCGGCGCGAACGGCGAGATATACAGCCCCGACGCATAGAATCGCCACCGCAGCGGCAGCGCCGCGACCAGCGGATGGTGGCGCCGCCGCGCCGGTCGGGGCGGAATCGCGCCACGCAGCACCCGTACCGCGACGATCGCCTCCTTGAGCATCAGCGCGCCGATCGACCCGAGCATCACCACGTACAGGATGGCGATGACGGTATCGATCTGCCCGCTCGATTGCAGCAGCCGGAAGATGCCCGCGCCCGCGATCGATCCCAGCACGCCGCCGGCGACCAACACCCATCCCATGCGGAAATCGACGCCGTCGCGCCGCAGATGCGCGAACACGCCCGACACGCTGGCCCCGGTCACCTGGCTGGCGGCCGACGCGGCGGCGACGGTCGGCGGAATGCCGTAGAAGATCAGCAGCGGCGTGGTCAGGAACCCGCCACCGACGCCGAACATCCCCGACAGGAACCCCACCCCGCCGCCCAGCAGGACGATGACCAGCGCATTGACCGACAGGTTGGCGATGGGAAGGTAGAGATCCATGGTCGCCCCGGTTACCGCGTTCGTGGCGCTTCGGCCAGCCAGACGCCTTAGACCCTGTCTGAAAACGCGCGGATGCGCGTTTTGCGGTACCGGTACCGCCTTGAAACTCGCTCTACCGCGAGTTTCCAAACGCGCCCTTAAAAGTCGCTGCCGAGCGTCAGGGCCAGCCCCGATCCCGGCGCGGCGCGTCCCGCCACGCGTTGCCGCCAGTCGAGCGACAGCCGCACCGCCTGCTTCGCCACCGGCAGTACGACGACCGCCGATGGCCCGACATCGACCCGCGCGCCTTCGCGTTGCGCCACGCCCCAGCTGCCGACGCCGATCCGCAACCGCCCCGATCCAACCCGGTACAGCGCGCGCGCCGCGCCATCGGCGTAGGGCTGCGTCCCCGCGCGCAGGACGACACCTGCCTGGCCGTAGCCTTCGATGACGATCCGCTCGCCGATCATGCGGTCGAGTCCGGCGATCACCCCCAGCCCGGTGCCGCTCGCGCCGCGATCGAGCGCGACCCGCCGTTCGGCGACGATCGCCACCGGCCCCCCGCCCGGCCGCCATTCGACGCCGAGTACCGCTTCGCTCCCCTGCCCTGCCAGCGGCGCGGCGACACGCCCGACGACCGCAAGCCGATCGTTCGGGGCAACCGGCAGCCGCAGCCGCACCCCGGCCTGTCCGCCGCCCAGTTGCACCGGTCCGCCCGTCGCCGACCCGCCGCGCACCGCCAGCCACGCGCTACCGGTCAGTCCCGGCCGGACAACTGTCGGCGGCAGATCGGGTCGCGGCAGGATAAGAGGGTCCGAAACCGCATTACCGGGCAATGCGACCGCTGCTGCGACCGGCGAGACCAACGCGAAATCCACCCGGCCGAGCGGCGCGGCGGCGACCATGGTGCGACCCGGCTGTGGATGAAACCGGGGATAAAGGGACTCGGAGACCTGTGGATAACTCGTGGGGAACCCCTGCACAGTCGTCACCGGTGCCGCCACGACGCGGGGCACCCCCAGCACCGCCGCTCCCCGTGTCACCGACTCCACCGCATCGGGCAGCAACAGCACCACCCGCATACCGATCCAACCGGCGGTGACGACCGCCAGAAATCGCACCGGTCGCCCCCGCCCCGGTGTCATCGGGCGGCCAGATCGGTTGGAAAATGATGCGCGGTCTTGTCCCAGCGGACCGGCTGCCCGCGCAGCAGCGCGGCATAGCGGACCATCGCCCGCCGCGCCGCGAACAGCGCGACGAAATTGCCGACGAAGACGCGCGGAATCGACCGCAGCGCCTCGCCCCGGCCATAGGCGCGCCGCACCATTTCGAACCGGACCGCCATCCGCCACCCGAACAGCGCGACATTGGCGAACAACACCCACAACATGCCCGTTTCGACCGACGCCGGTTCGCTGCCGCGCCACCAATGCAGCGCTTTGTCGATGCCCCATGTCACCAGCGCGATATAGGCGATCGCCAATACCGGGATCGCGAGGATGGTGCGCCGGTCGCGCATCCGCATCCAGTGATCGCGCCATCCGCGATGCCAGCCGGTACGGTCCCATTCCGCCAGCGCGATCCCGGTCATCCAGCGCGCCTTCTGCCGGATCGCGGTGCCAAGCGTCGCCGGAAAATAGGCCCGCACCGCGACCGGTGGCCCGTCCGGCGTTTCGAGCGCGCGGACGAACACCCCCCGCCCGCCCAGTGCGCGCACGGTCAGGCCCAGCTCGTAATCCTCGGTCAGGCTGGCATCGTCGAACGGGACCCCACCGCGCGATTCGGCGATCCGCGCCAGCATCGCGATCGAGATCGCGCAGCCGACCCCGGCGAACGGCAATCCCGCGCCCAGCGCATCGCGCACCGGCAATTGCCGGCCATGCGATTCGGCGAATTCGTCGATATAATGGCCCGATACCCAGCGCGATGCCGGATCGGGCAGCGGCAGCACCGGGATCTGCACCGCATCGGCGCGGCGCAGCAGATGATCGTACAGCCGCAGCTCGCCGGGATGCACCACATCCTCCGCATCGTGCAGGACGATCGCGGTGAACGCCCTGCCCTCCGCCGCGCTATCGGCCAGCACCGCCCGCCACAGCGCGTTGAGGCAATCGGCCTTAGTGGTCGGGCCGGGATGCGGGTTCAGGACCAGCCGGACGCGCGCGTCCTGTGCCGCCACCGCCGTGATCGCATCGATCGTCGCCCGGTCGTTGGGATAGGCACCGGCATAGAGCCGCCAGTCGGGATGCTCGAATCGGCCGAGCGTCGCGCGCAGCATCGCGCCGATGACCGCCGCCTCGTCCCATGCCGGCACCAGCACCGCGATCCGCCCGCAACAGGTCGCGACCGGGAAATCGGCCATGACCGGCACACCCGATCGACGCCACCGCATCCGGATCGCCCGCACGATATAGGCGAGGTCGACCGCCAGATCGTCGATCCCGCCGATCATAAATCCGATCGCGGCAAACAACATGGTTTCGCGCGCGATCCCGTCGATCCACGCGATCGCCGCGTCCATGACAGCCCCCGATATGCCCCGGCCGCGACGCTAGTCGGCGGCGTGGCGGATCGGCAAGCGGGCTCAGACTAAGGCATGAGTGGGATGGTCAACTATTTGTGCACTGCAATTGAACCCTTGCGAGTCCCGGACGTTCGCAAAAACGGTCCTAAATCCCCTTTCGGGACTGGTGCCCCTGCGCACCGGCCGCGCCGAGCGTACCGACGGCGCGGCCGAACCGCGGGCCGGGCATAAGGCCCAGCCCGTTGTTTTTACCGATAGAAATTACGGACTACGTCGATTACCCGCCCACGCCGGGCATCGACCAGCACGACGTCGTCATAGTGACGGACCCAGCGCTGATACCCGCGCGCGGGCGGCAGGCGATAACGGCCGGGATCGTTCACCCAATAACGCTGTCCATAAAAGGGACGCCCGATCGCCGCGCCGGGGCGAAATGCCTGATAGCGGAACGGCGCGTTCCAGTTGCCGCGCGCATATGACCGGCGATGTGCGCCGTGCCCCGCGTCGCGCCGCCATTGCCGCTCGCGCAGCGTCTGGCGATAATCGGCACGGGCGCGTTCCAGATCGCGGCGCTCGTCGCGAATGTCGCGGCGGTCGCCATGGCGCAACGCCTGTCGATATTCGTGCCGGGCATCCTGATAGTCGGCCCGGTCGCGCCGCAATTCGCGCGTCGATTGTGCAGCGGCTGGTGCTGCCATGGTCGGTACGGCGACCGTCGCGGCCAGCACGGCCAGAATCATCTTACGCATATACGCTCTCCCGTCATCGGTTGATGACGACGGGATGGGCGATTCGCGCTGAACGATCGGCGAATGCGGTTGTCAGCGTTCCGAAAGGCTTGGGCGGAAGCGATCGTCCACGCCCCGTACCGTCATCCCCGCCTGCGCGGGGATCAGGAAGAGAGCAACTCGGCCTTCAGCCCTTATTGCTGGCCCGGTCCCGGCCCACCCGTGCCCGGCGCACCGACCGTGCCGATATTGCCGAACAGGTCGCTGAAGAAGTTCGATTCTCGGCCCAGCGTCGGCGTCTTCTTGTCCGACGGGCTGATGCCGACGACCTGATCGACGCCGGTCCGGTCGATCTTGGACACGTTGCCGGCCTGATCGAAGGTGATCTTCAACGTCGTCTGGTCGACGGCGCGCGGGCGGTTGAACGCCAGATTGCGGCTATCGCGCGACAGATAGAACCATTCGCGGTCCGAAAACTGCCCGACGAAGGTCGGCGTGCCCAGCGTCTGCAACACCGACTGGCGGGTATCGACGCCCGGCTGCACCGCGTTGACCAGATCGGGATCGATGACATAGCCCTGATGGCTGCGCAGCTTCGTGCAGCCTCCCAGGCCCGCCGCGGCACAGGCGATCATCAGCGCCACTGCGCCACGGGTGGGGAAGCGAACCATAAAATCTCCGTCCAGCGAACGCGCGACCGGGCCACACCCGATTGCATCGCGCGGCCACGCGTTCAATATGACGGACCCGCGCCATCCACAAGCGCGCCCTTGCCTTCCGGAGAACCATGCGTCTGCCTCGCCTGTTCCGTCGTGCGCCGCCCCCGCGGGTCGCCGCCTCCCTGTACGACGCGGTCGTCGCGCGCGGGCGGCAACCTGCATGGTATCTCGACGGACAGGTGCCCGACACGCTCGACGGGCGGTTCGACATGATCGCCGCCATCCTGTCGATGGTCATGCTCCGGCTGGAGGGCGAGGGGGCAGGGGCCGCACCCGCCGCGTCGCTCGCCGAATGTTTCGTCGACGACATGGATGGACAGCTTCGCCAGATCGGCTTTGGCGACATGGTCGTCGGCAAGCATATTGGGCGGATGATGGCGATGCTCGGCGGGCGGATCGGCGCGTATCGCGACGGGCTGGTCGACGGAACGTTCGAATCGGCGCTGGTCCGCAACCTCTATCGCGGTGTCGAACCCGATGCCCATGCGCTCGTATATGTCGCCGCGCATCTGCGGCGGCTGCGCGCCGCGCTCGACGCCGTGTCCGTCGACGATCTTCTTGCCGGAAAGCTGCCCGAATGACCCCCGAATTCCACCGCCCCGTCCGCATCGACCAGATCGGCGAGGGCGAAACCCGCCAGCATATCACCGCCGATGCCGACGAACGTCGCCGGCTGATGGGGCGATTCGGCCTGCTCGCGCTCGATTCGCTGGAGGCAGACTATAGCCTGCACCGCGATGCCGCCGGCATCGTCGCCACCGGCCGTCTGAAGGCGCAGGTCGCGCAGCCCTGCGTCGCCAGCGGCGAACCGGTCCCCGAATCGGTCGACGAACCCTTTACCCTGCGCTTCCTGCCCGAAGGCAGCGTCGATGGCGGTGAGTTCGAGCTCGACGACGAAGCGATGGACACGATGTTCTATGCCGGCGCGTCGATCGATCTGGGCGAGGCGGCGGCCGAAACGCTGGCACTGGCGCTCGATCCGTACCCGCGCAGCCCCCGTGCCGAGGAAGTGTTACGCACGGCCGGCGTGCTGAAGGAGGAAGAGGCGGGGCCGTTGCCGGCGCTGGGTGCGCTGAAGGATCTGCTAAAGAAATAGGGGCGGGAAGGGCGCGAAGGAAAAATTTCGCGCAGAGACGCGGAGCCGCAGAGAGCGAGCCTCCCGTCACCCCGGGCTCGACCCGGGGTCCCGCTTCTTCTTTCAGCGGGCAGTGAAAGAAGCGGGGCCCCGGATCAGGTCCGGGGCGACGACGTTGCGCCCGAAGCGCTCGAAAACAGCCGCCACGCCAGCGTCCACATCGCGAAACAAGGCCACCCGGCCCACCCAAAGCAAAACCCTCCGCGCCTCCGCGCCTCCGCGCGAACCCCTAATCTTCCTTCGCGCCCTTCGAGCCGTCGCGCGAATCAACCATCCCCCGCGCCAGCAACGAAGCAATCGCGTCCGCCACCGCCTCCGGCGTCCGATCCTCGTCCCACACCCCGTAGCGTAGCCCCAGAAACACGTTCATGCCCATGATCGCCCAGGCATGGACCTCCGACACGTCCGCCGACACCTCGCCCCGACCCGCCGCCGCGCGCAGCCGGGCGGCGATCCGGTCCGCCGTCGTCGAATAATGAAGCCGAAAGCTGGCCGGATCGACGAACTCGGCTTCGTCGATGATGCGGTAGATTTCCTTGTGCGCGCGAACGAAGCGGATGAATTCCAGCAACCTGGCCCGCTCCGCCGCGATCTGCCCATCGGCCTGCGCGATCGCCGGTGCGACATGATCGCGCACCTGTGACGACATATCGGCGACCAACGCACGGAACACCGCGTCCTTCGAATCGAAATAGGTGTAGAAACTGCCGAGCGCCACGCCGGCCCGCCGCGTGATCGCGCTGATCGATCCTTCGTGAAATCCCTTTTCCCCGAATTCGGCGGCGGCGGCGTCGAGGATCGCGCGGCGGGTGCGGCGGCCGCGTTCGGTGCGCGGCGTCTTGTCGTCGCCGCCGCTGCTCGCGCCCGTGTCGGCCATAAAACATGCTCTCCCGGTCCGGGGAAAAGTTGAAACCCGGTTCAGCTTTCAGTATAGCCAAGCACAACGACGTACAACCCGGCCAACGGGTGGCGTCCATGACAGGGAGAGGTCGATGCGTCGCACGTTCGGAATCCGCGCGGGTTTGTTGCTGGGGGCGGCGCTGGTCGCATCGCCGGGACTGGCGCAAACCACCGAAACGCCACCCGAAACCCCTGCCGAATCGGCATCGGTGGTCGCGGATCAGGGCGATGGCGACATCGTCGTCACCGCCCGCCGTCGTGCCGAAAGCGTCATCGACGTGCCCATCGCCATGTCGGTGGTGACCGGCGACCAGCTGACCCGCAGCGGCGCGGTCGACATCACCGCGTTGCAGGACAAGACGCCCAATCTGACGCTGCAGATCGCGCGCGGGTCGAACTCGACGCTGATCGCGTTCAGCCGCGGCGTCGGGCAGCAGGACCCGCTCTGGGGCTTCGAACCGGGCGTCGGCCTCTATCTCGACGATGTCTATGTCGCCCGGCCGCAGGGCGCGGTGCTCGACATCTTCGACGTGGAGCGGGTCGAGGTGCTGCGCGGGCCGCAGGGCACGCTCTATGGCCGCAACACCATCGGCGGTGCGATCAAATATGTGACCCGGCGGCTGGGTCACGACTTCGCCGGTACCGCGCGCGCCTCCTATGGCGCGTACAACCAGCTCGACCTGGTCGGGCAGGTGACGGTGCCGATCGGCGATACGCTGTCGATCGGTGGCGCGGTCGCGCGGTACAAGCGCGACGGGTACGGCCGCAACCTGACCACCGGTGCCGACCAATATGACAAGGATGTGCTGGCCGCGCGCGTCTCGGCCGAATGGACGCCGAGCGACAGCATCTTCGTGCGCGTCGCCGGCGACCGGACGCTCGACTGGTCGAACCCGCGCCACGGCACCCGGCTGCTGGGGAACGGCACCGATCCGCGCTATGCGCCGACCGCCAGCGTGTACGACACCCGTGCCGGGGTCGGCGATCGCAACCGGGTGGTGGCGCAGGGGCTGTCGCTGACCGGCGAGTTCCGGCTGTCCGACCTGCTCACCTTCAAATCGATCAGCGCCTACCGCGAAGGGGCGACCAACACCGTCATCGATTTCGACAATACCGCGCTGCCGACGCTCGACGTGCCCGCCGAATATGACGACTGGCAATTCACCCAGGAACTGCAACTGCTGATCGAGGGGGAGCGGGTGCAGGGCGTGGTCGGCCTCTATTACCTGAACGCCGACGCGTCGGGCGCGTTCGACACCGTGCTCGGCGGCCTCAACCTGACCACGCTGACCTCGGGGCAGGTCAGGACCAAGAGCTATGCCGCGTTCGGCGACGTCAGCTACGACCTGACCGACCGGCTGAAAATCTCGGCGGGCCTGCGCTATACCAGGGACGACAAGACCGGCACGGTCTTCCGCCGCAACTATACCGGCATCCGCAGCCCGGCGTTCGGCGATGCCGCCGCGGTGCCGGGGCTGATCCGCACCGATTACACCAACGACCGCAGTTTCGACCAGTTCACCCCGCGCGTCTCGATCGCGTACGAACCGCGGCAGGACCTGAACCTGTATGCGTCGTGGGGCAGGGGGTTCAAATCGGGCGGGTTCGACATGCGCGGCGACGCGGTGTTCACCCCGACCACCGTCAATGGCTATGACCCCGAAAAGATCACCAGCTACGAAGTCGGCATGAAGGGCGCGTTCCTCGAACGCACCCTGTTCCTCAACATGGCCGGCTATTATTCGCGCTACACCGACCAGCAGGTCACGATTCAGGTGCCCAATGTGAATGGCGGCATCGCCAGCTTCGTCGACAATGCCGGCAAGGCGGATATCTATGGGCTGGAGATCGAGGGGCGGATGGTCCCGTCGCGCAATTTCTCGGCTCAGGTGTCGTTCGGCTATACCAATGCCGATTATAAGCAGTTCCTGACCTTTATCGGCGGCGGCACCACGCCGGTCGATGTGTCGAACCAGCGCGTATTTCAGAATACGCCCGAATTCACCGCCGCCGCATCGTTCACCGCCTCGACCGACCTTGCCGGTGGTTCGCTGTCGGTGACGCCCGAAGTCACGCTGCGCAGCGATTACGCGCTGTTCGAAATCCCGACCCCCGCGCTCGATCAGGACGGCTATGCGCTGGTCAACGCCTCTGCCAACTGGATTTCGGGCGGGGGCAGCTACCGGGTCGGCGTCGCGCTGCGCAACCTGACCGATCAGCGTTACCGGGTCGGGGGGTATAATTTTCCCGGCGCGCTCTTCGGCAATTCGATCATCGGCTATTACGGCCCGCCACGGACGGCGACCGCAACGTTCGAGGTCCGCTTCTAACTCCTCCCCGCTTCGCGGGGAGGGGGACCAGCGAAGCTGGTGGAGGGGGCTGTCCCCAATCGCAACGCTGGTGGAGGTGGCGACCCCCCTCCACCATGCTACGCATGGTCCCCCTCCCCGTGCCGGGGAGGAATTTGAGTAACCGCATGAAAAATCCCCGCATCACCCTCGCCATGTTGCTGCTGGTCTACAGCTTCAACTTCCTCGACCGGCAGATTCTCGCGATTCTCGCCCAACCGGTGCAGCGCGACCTCGGCCTCGACGACGGGCAGATGGGGATGCTCGGCGGCCTCGCCTTCGCCGCGCTCTATTCGACGCTCGCGATTCCGTTGGCGCTGATCGCCGACCGCACCAGCCGCACATGGATCATCACGATCAGCCTCACCGTGTGGAGCGCCTTCACCATCCTGTGCGGCACGGCGCAGAATTTCACGCAGATGTTCCTGTTCCGGCTGGGCGTCGGGGTGGGGGAGGCGGGGGGCGTCGCCCCGTCCTATGCGCTGATCGCCGACACCTTTCCCCCCGAACGCCGTGCCCGTGCGCTCGCCATCTATTCGCTCGGCATTCCGCTGGGCGCGGCGGGCGGCGTCCTGCTCGGCGGCTATATCGCGCAGGCGGTCGAATGGCGCACCGCCTTCTACGCGGTCGGGCTGGCGGGCATCGTCATCGCGCCGTTCTTTCGCCTGTTGGTGAAGGACCCGCCGCGCGCCGCCGTCGCCGTCGATCACATGCCGGTCGGCCGAGTCTTCGGCATTCTCGCGCGCAAACCCAGTTTCTGGCTGCTCGCCTTCGGCGCGGCGGCGGGGTCGATGTGCGGCTATGGCGTCGGCTTCTGGATGCCCAGCCTGATGATGCGCAGCTTCGGCCTCAATCTGGTCCAGACCGGCCAGTTCTTCGGCGCGCTGCTTTTGAGCGGCGGGGTGGCGGGCATCCTGATCGGCGGCTGGCTCGGCGACCGGCTGGGGGCGCGGGACAGGCGCTGGTACGCGCTGATGCCCGCGCTGTGCTACACGCTCGGCACGCCGCTGTTCATCGCCGGGGTGCTGTCGAACGGCTGGCTCGCGGCGTTCGCCCTGTTCGTGGTGCCGCAGGCGCTGGTCTATGTCTGGCTTGGGCCCGTGCTGACCGCCGTCCAGCATCTCGTGCCCTCGCATATGCGCGCGACCGCATCGGCCAGTTTCCTGCTCATCAACAATCTGATCGGCATCGGCCTTGGCAGCTGGGTCGTGGGGCAGCTGTCGAAGGGGCTGGCCCCGACCTACGGCACCGAATCGCTGCGCTACGCCATCGCTGCGGCGCTGTGCCTGTATCTGGTCGCGGGTGCGCTGATGGCGCTCGCGAGCCGTCGTTTGGAGCGTGACTGGGTCGCGTGACCCGGTCGCAGGAAGAAGGGTAGATTTCGCGCAGAGGCGCAGAGGCGCAGAGCACCTCCCCACCCGTCACCCCGGGATCGACCCGGGGTCCCGCTTCTTTCTTCTTCGTCCGGGCAAAGGAAGAAGCGGGGCCCCGGATCAAGTCCGGGGCGACGAGGGTGGTCGGGGTGGAGGCCTTTACGATTCGCTCCGCCAGCGGCGCGTATCGAACGTTCGGCTTGTGGAGCGCAGCCGGTCCTCACGACCACAACGTCCTCCGCGCCTCTGCGCCTCTGCGCGAACCAATTCCTTCTTTTTCGCGCCCTTCGCGCCTTCGCGAGAAACCCTCTACCGCTCCCGCGTCGCCGCGAACGTCACCTTCGAATAGCGATCGGCGATATACCCGACCTCCCACGCACTCTTCGCCAGAAACACCGGGTTCCCGTCGCGATCCTTCGCCATCGCGCTCCGGTGCAGATCGGTGAACGCTTTCAAATCCACCGGATCGCCCGCCGAAATCCAGCGCGCCGTCTCGAACGGCGCCATTTCCAGCCCCGCCGCGACCTTGTATTCGACCTCCAGCCGGCTCAGCAGCACTTCCAACTGCAACTGCCCGACCACGCCGATGACCCAGTTCGACCCGATATCGGGATAGAAGACCTGCGTGACGCCTTCCTCGGCCATGTCGTCCAAGGCTTTGCGCAACTGCTTGGTCTTGGTCGGGTCCTTCAGCACCACGCGCCGCAGGATTTCCGGCGCGAAGTTCGGCAGCCCGGTGAAGCGCACGTCAGCCCGCTCCGACAGCGTATCGCCGACCCGAAGCGTCCCGTGGTTGGGGATACCGATGATGTCGCCCGGATAGGCCTCGTCGGCCAGTTCGCGTTCGCGCGCGAAGAACAGGATCGGCGAATGGATCGCGATCGGCTTGCCATGGCCGGTCGGGGTCAGTTTCATGCCGCGTTTGAAAATGCCCGAACACAGCCGCATGAACGCGATCCGGTCGCGGTGATTGGGGTCCATGTTCGCCTGCACCTTGAACACGAATCCCGTCACGCGGTCGTCGGTCGGATCGACCGGGGCGGGTTCGGCGGGCTGCGGGCGGGGCGGGGGGGCGTGGCGCGCGATCGCGTCGATCAGCGAATCGACGCCGAACTCCTTCAATGCCGACCCGAAATAGACCGGGGTCAGGTCGCCCGCGCGATACGCCCCGACGTCGAAGCTGGCATAGCCGCCGGTCGCCAGTTCGGCCTCTTCGCGCAGCCGCTCGGCCCCTTCCGGGGACAGCACCGTATCGATGCGATCGTCGTCCAGCCCGGTGAACTGTTCGACCTTGCCCTGAAAATCCTTGGTCCCGACCTCGGGCTGCAACAGCCGATTGTCGACCAGGTCGTAGATGCCCTCGAACTGGCCGCCCATGCCCGCCGGCCATGTCATGGGACACACGTCCAATTGCAGCATGTCGGCGACTTCATCGAGCAGCGCGAACGGATCGCGCCCTTCGCGATCGACCTTGTTGACGAAGGTGATGATCGGCACGCTGCGCAGCCGGCATACTTCGAACAGCTTGCGCGTCTGCGGCTCGATGCCCTTCGCCGCGTCGATCACCATCACCGCCGAATCGACCGCGGTCAGCGTGCGATAGGTGTCTTCGCTGAAATCCTCATGGCCCGGCGTGTCGAGCAGGTTGAAGGTCAGGCCGTTGCGTTCGAACGTCATCACCGACGACGTGACCGAAATCCCGCGCTGCTGCTCGATCTTCATCCAGTCCGACCGCGCCCGCCGCGCGGCCCCGCGTGCCTTGACCTCGCCCGCCAAATGGATCGCACCGCCGAACAGCAGCAGCTTTTCGGTCAGCGTGGTCTTGCCGGCGTCGGGGTGGGAAATGATCGCAAAGGTGCGGCGATCGGAAATATGGTCCATCGCCGGCCTTTAGTGTGGGGCGGGGGAGGCGGCAAGTTTGGCTTCGTGCGAGGGGGGAAGAGGAAGGCGGGTTCACGCGAAGGCGCGAAGGAAGAAACAAGGCAGATTTCGCGCAGAGGCGCAGAGGCGCAGAGAGGTTGCGTTTGCAGCGACCGGGTGCGTCCGGCAGACCCTTTATTCGCTGCAACGGGCAAGAAAGCCGCTGTCGCGGCGAAGCCTCACCGCGGACGCGACCCCTCTGCGCCTCCGCGCCTCTGCGCGAAATCTACCTTCCTAGCGTCCTCGCGCCTTCGCGTGAAAATCAACCTTCCAACGTCACCGACATCGCCGCCCGATGCGACTGCCCCGGCGAGACCCGGTTGATCCCCGGCTTGTCGAAGATATCGCCCGCAAACCCCTCCGGGTCGGCAATCCCGTCCCACGGCTCGATACACACGAAGCTGGCACCCGGCTTCGTCCAGATGCCCAGCTTCGGCATCCCCGGAAAATCGACCCGCAACTGCGGACCGTCCTCGGCCCCATACCGCACCCAACTGCTTCGAACCGGATCGAAAACCAGCGCATCGCGCGCGAACAGATCGTCGGTCAGCGTCAACACCCGGTCCACGACCGGATCGGGCCGCCGCTCCGCCGCGATCGTGCCATTATCGGCAATCGCGGCGACCGTGCCAACTTCGGCATTCGAAAATACCATCCGATGGTCCGCGCGGGGCCGCCCGTACGGCAGCGGCCATGCGAATGCCGGATGAAAGCCGATGCTCGCCGGCAGGTCGCGGTCGCCGCTATTGGTCACCGTCACCTCGGTATGGAGCGTCGCCCCCTCCAGCCGATGTTCCACGTGGAGCATGAACGCGAACGGATAGACGGCGCGCGTCTCTTCATCGTCGGTCAGCTCGAACCGCACGAATGTGTCGCTATGTGCAACCTTCGTAAACTTCCGCCGCCGCGCAAAGCCGTGCTTGGCCATCGGATAGGTCGTTCCGTCGACGCGATATTCATCGCCCTGCACCGCGCCGATGATCGGGAACAGAATAGGCGCATGGCCGGTCCAGTACGCCGGATCGGCATTGGTCATCAGCTCGCGGCCTTGCCGGTCCTTGATCGAATGCAGTTCGGCCCCCAGCGGTTCGACCGCCACGGTCAGCGTGCCATTGGTCAGAATCACGGTCATGCGCGCAGGCTCCCGCCGATCTTGGTCGCCGCAGCGACGATCTTGTCCGAAATCGCCTTCAACTCCGCATCGGTGAAGCTCTTCGCCCCCGGCTGCAACGTCACCTCGATGGCAAGGCTCTTGTGCCCCGGCTCGACGCCAGCGCCTGCGAACACGTCGAACAGCCGCGCATCGACGATCGCCGCCTTGTCCGCGCCGCGCACCGCCCGCACCAGCTGGTCGCCGGTCACACTGTCGGCCACCACGAACGCGAAGTCGCGCGTCACCGCCTGCAACGCCGGTGGCGCATAGGCCGAGCGCATCGCGCCGCCACCGCGCTTGGCCGGCAGCGCGTCGAGATACAGCTCGCCCGCGACCGTCCCCGCGGGCAGGTCGAACGCCTTGGCGATGGTCGGATGCAGCACGCCGAAGCTCGCTAGCACCGTCTTCGGCCCCAGCCGAAGCGTCGCCGATTGTCCGGGATGATAGACGTCGCCCGGCGCGTCCATCACCTGCAGATTGCCGACCGGCGCACCCGCCGCTTCCAGCAGCGCCAGCAACTCACCCTTGGCATCGAACGCGTCGAAACCCTGCGCCTTGCCGCCGCGCCAGCCACGCGGGGCACGCTCGCCCGCGAACACGATGCCCAGCGTCATCCGCTCGGCATCGGCCAGATAGCGCCGGCCGATCTCGAACAGCTTCACGCTCGACTGGCCGCGCTTCAGGTTGCGACCCGCCGCACTCAGCAGACCGGGCAACAGCGACGGCCGCATGATCCGCATGTCGTTGGCGATCGGATTGACGACCTCCCACGCGCCGCCGCCGAACGGTGCGGCCTCGTCCTCGGCAATGAAGCTCCACGTAATCGCCTCGGCCAGCCCGCGCGCGGCGGCTGCACGCCGGATGCGACGCTCCAGCTTCTGCTCGGGGGTCGCGGTCGGCACCGCCACGCCTGCGGGCCGATCGAGCGGCGTCGAGGGGACCTTGTCGAGCCCTTCGATCCGGATCACTTCCTCGACCAGATCGGCGGTCCCGTCGATATCGCGCCGCCACGACGGCACGGTCACCTGCCAGCCGTCACCGACCGTGAAGCCCAGCCGTTCGAGAATCTCGCGCTGCCGGTCCTCGGCCACATCCAGCCCGCCCAGCGTCGCCACCCGCTGCGGTTGATGCGTGATGGTGCGCGGCGCGACCGGCGGCGATCCCGCCTTCGTCACGCCGCTGGCGGTCCCGCCGCACAGTTGCAGCACATAATCGGTCGCGATGGCCAGCCCGTCGTCGAGGAACGCCGGATCGACCCCGCGTTCGAACCGCGTCCGCGCATCGCTGGTCAGCGCCAGTTTCTGCCCCGTCCGCGCGATCGCCTCGGGGGTGAAATACGCGCATTCGATCAGCACGTCGGTGGTCGTCGCCGACACGCCCGAATGCTCGCCGCCCATGATCCCGCCGATATCGTGCACCGCTGAATCGTCGGCGATTACCGTCTCGCCGCCGGCCAGCGTGTACGACTTGCCGTTGAGCGCCACGACGCTCTCGCCGGCAACCGCCTGCCGCGCGACCAGCCCGCCGTTCAGCTTGGTCAGATCATAGACGTGCAGCGGCCGCCCCAGATCGAACATCACATAATTGGTAATGTCGACCAGCGTCGAGATCGGCTTCTGCCCGATCGCGTTCAGCCGCTTGCGCATCCAGTCGGGCGATTCGCCATTGGTGAGGCCGCGCACCGCCTGCGCATAGAAAGCCGGACAGCCATCGGCGTCCTCGACCCGCACGTCGGGGCCGTTACCCTCGCCCGCGACCGCCGGCACCGCCAGCGGCCTCAACGTGCCATAGCCCGCCGCCGCCAGATCGCGTGCAATCCCGCGCACCCCCATGCAATCCTGTCGGTTCGGGGTGATGCTGACGTCGATGACCGGGTCGTCCAGTCCGGCATAGGCGGGGAAGGGGGTGCCGACCGGCGCATCGTCCGGCAGTTCGATGATCCCGTCATGATCCTCGCCCAGTTCCAACTCGCGGGTCGAACACATCATGCCGTTCGATTCGACGCCGCGGATCGCCGCGACCTTCAGCACCATGCCGTTGGCCGGCACCGTCGCGCCCGGCATCCCGAACACGCCGACCAGTCCCGCGCGGGCATTGGGCGCGCCGCATACGACCTGCAACGGGCCGTCGCCGGCATCAACCGACAGCACCTGCAACTTGTCCGCCTGCGGATGCCGCTCGGCACTCAACACACGCGCAACGCGGAACGCGGCGAGCTTCTCGCCCGGATTCTCGACGCCCTCGACCTCCAGCCCGATCCGGGTCAGCCCATCGAGGATCGTGTCGAGCGAAGCTTCGGTGTCGAGATGCTGCTTCAGCCAGCCAAAGGTGAACTTCATGCCGTCACTCCCCCCGACAGCGTGGGCACGTCCAGCGCCGAGAATCCATAATGTTTCAGCCAGCGCAGATCGCCGTCAAAGAACGGACGCAGGTCGTCCATGCCGTATTTCAGCATCGCCAGCCGGTCGACGCCGGTGCCGAACGCGAAACCCTGCCACTCGTTCGGGTCCAGCCCGCACGCCTCAATGACTTTCGGGTGGACCATGCCGCTGCCCAGCACTTCCATCCAGCCACCATTGCCCTTGGCCGGATCACCACCGACGACGCGCCGGCCCTTTTCCAGCGTGTAGCCGATATCGACCTCCGCCGACGGTTCGGTGAACGGGAAATAGCTGGGCCGCAGCCGCAGCACGATGTCGTCGCGCTCGAAATAGGCTTTCAGGAACGTCTCCAGCGTCCATTTGAGATGCCCCATATGGATGCCGCGATCGATCACCAGCCCTTCGATCTGGTGGAACATCGGCGTGTGGGTGGCATCCGAATCGCTGCGATAGACCCGGCCCGGCGCGATGATGCGGATCGGGGGTTGCTGTGCCATCATCGTGCGGATCTGGACCGGACTCGTATGCGTTCTCAGAACGTAGCGTTCGGGCGCGCCGGTGGCGGAGCCACCGTCGTCGGACGCTGCTTGGGCAGCGCCGGCCGCGCTCGCGGTTTCCTCGCCCTGCGGGCTTCGGCGCTGCGCGTAGAACGTGTCATGCATCGCTCGCGCCGGATGCGTCTCCGGGATATTGAGCGCGGTGAAGTTGTGCCAGTCGTCCTCGATCTCGGGACCCGTCGCGACCGCGAAGCCCAGATCGGCAAAAATCTCGGCTAGTTCGTCCATGACCTGCGCGACCGGATGCACCCCGCCCGCCGCAGGCCGGTCGACCGGAAGCGTCAGGTCGACGCGCTCGCTCGCCAGCCTGGCGGCCAGCGCCCGCGCTTCCAGATCGGCCTTGCGCGCGCCGATCGCATGCGTCACCGCCTCGCGCAGGGCGTGGATGCCGGGCGCCACGGTCTGGCGTTCCTCGGGCGACAGGGCACCGAGTGTCTTGAGCAGGCCGGTGATCGCCCCCTGCTTGCCCAGCGCATGCACCCGCACCGCCTCCAGCGCATCGATCCCTGCGGAAGCATCGATGGCGGCGAGCAGGTCGGCACGCATTTGGTCGAGATCGGGGGTCACGGTCGCTCCGGGTGTCGGGATAGGCGACCGGCTTTATTGCGGAACGGCGACGAAGCCTAGCCCCGTGGCGAGGTCGGACCAGTGGGGGTTGGTAGTTTCGATCAGCGTGAGCTTCCAGTTATGCTGCCATTCCTTGATCCGCTTTTCCCGCTGGATGGCGGTTTCCATGGTTTCGTGCCGTTCGAACCAGACGAGACGGTGGCAGTTGTTCCGCCGGGAGAAACCGTTGAACGTACCGGCCCGGTGTTGATAGACGTGCTGGATCAGGTCGCTGGTAACGCCGGTGTAGAGGGTGCCGTGCCGTCCGCTGGCGACGATATAGACGCAGGGTTCGCGGACGGATTTCACGAACGTTACACTAACCCAACCGTCATCCCGACGAAAGTCGGGATCCATGGACGGGGTGCGGCTAACGGATCGCGCCATCGCTGGCGTCGCGTATCCATGGATCCCGGCCTCCGCCGGGATGACGAGGTTTGCACCAAACAAAAAAACGCCGGCGGGTTACCCCACCGGCGTCTTTCATCCCGCAAACCGGAACCGCAGCGTGTTACGCGGCGGCCTGTTCCGGCAGGGCGGCCTTCGCCTGCGCGACAATCGCCTTGAAGGCGGCTTCCTCGTGCATCGCGATATCGGCCAGGACCTTTCGGTCCAGTTCGATCCCCGCCAGTTTGCAGCCGTGCATGAACTGCGAATAGGTGATGCCTTCCGCCCGGACACCGGCGTTGATACGCTGGATCCACAGGCCGCGGAACGTGCGCTTCTTAACCTTGCGGTCGCGATAGGCGTACTGGCCGGCCTTTTCGACGGCCTGGCGCGCGATGCGGATGGTGTTCTTGCGACGGCCATAATAGCCCTTCGCCTGATCCAAAATCCGCTTGTGCTTCGCCTTGGTGGTCGTGCCGCGTTTGATGCGTGCCATTGCTCAGTACTCCTTAACGAAGGCCGTAGGGCGCCCACGCCTTGACACGGGCGGTGTCGGCGTCGGCCAGGACCGAAGTCCCGCGATTCTGGCGGATATACTTCGCGTTGTGCGAGATCAGGCGGTGGCGCTTGCCTGCGACACCGTGCTTGATCTTGCCGGTGGCGGTGAGCTTGAAGCGCTTCTTGACGCCGCTCTTGGTCTTGAGCTTGGGCATTTTGGTCTCCTCAAAAATCACGACGTGCGGATTGCCGCGGCAGCCCCAGATGGCCGGGCGAATCCCTTCGGAGTCGTGGAAAGAGCGCGCCCCTAACCCGGATAGGGGCCGAACGCAACCACCGGAACTCGTTACGCACCCGAACGGTTGAGGAGCGATGGCCGAAGTTTCCCCGACTGCCGGCGCATCCGACGCCCCCCGCCGCCGCCGCGACTGGCGGCGTATCGCGCTGCGGACGGTCGTCGGGATCGTCGGCGCGCTGTTTCTCGCCTGGCTCATCCTGTTCGTGACCAAGGGCCGGTTCCTGAAGGGGACGTTCGAACGGATCGCAACGTCAGGCAGCGGCCGCACGGTCCGGGTCGCCGGCGATTTCCAGTTCTATTTCAACCCCGTCGACCTGAAGTTCCTTGCCGAAGGATTGTCGGTATCGAACCCCGACTGGGCGGGCGGCGGCAATCTGTTCGAGGCGAAGAAGCTCGACAGTTCGACCGCAACGCTGACCTTCCTGTTCGGGCGGCGGCGGGTCAACTGGCTCGAGCTCGACGGCGCGCGTGCCGACCTGCACTGGGACGCCGCGCGCAAGCGCAACACCTGGACCTTCGGCGATCCGGACAAGCCGGGCAAGAAGCTCGATTTGCCGATCGTCCGCGCGGGCACGTTCCGCGATACGCGCATCCGCTACCGTGACCCGCAATTCCTGCTCGACGGCAATTTCACGCTCGACACGGTCGAAACCAGCGACGCGCAATTCGCCGGGGCGATCCGTGCGGCGGGGCAGGGGACGGTGCGCGGTCGTCCGTTCCGGCTGACCGGCCAGTTGCAGTCGCCCGACGCGACGATCCGTGGGGGACAGAATCGACTGACCGCACGGATCGAAGTGGCGCGTTCGGTCACGATCCTTGCTGGCACCTTGCCGGGGCCGACCGAGCTCGACGGATCGAACCTTGCCGTCCGTCTGCGCGGGCGCAACCTGTCGGACGTGTTCGCGGTGCTGGGCATCGTCACGCCCGATACCCGTACCTATCGCCTGACCGGGCGGATGACCAAGGACGGTGCCGACTGGAAGTTCATGCGGCTGCGCGGGCGGTTCGGCGACAGCGATCTGGCCGGCAGCCTGACCGTCACCCAGCGCGAACCGCGCCTGCTGCTGACCGCCGACCTGACCTCGCGCACGCTCGACATCGTCGATATGTCGGCGTTCGTCGGCTACGACCTCGAACGCGTCGAGGCACAGGGCGCTGCGGGCGTGATCCAGCGCGAGGGCGGGGCCCCGCGCCTGCTCCCCGATGCAAAGCTCAATGTCGAGGCGCTGCGTAATTTTGATGCGAAGGTCCATTACAAGGTCGCCACCGTCCGCGCCCGCAGCCTGCCGGTGTCCGACGTCAACCTGACACTCGATCTGAACGACCGCCTGCTGAAGCTGTCACCGCTGACCTTTGTGATGGCGCGCGGCAATGTCGCGTCGGACGTGGTGATCGACGCCCGCCGCCGTCCGGCCGTCACCGATTACGACATACGCCTGTCGCCGACGCCAATGGGCCGGTTGCTGGCCGGCTGGGGCGTCGAGGAGGCGGGAACGTCGGGCACGGTCAAGGCGCGGGTGAAACTGACCGGCTCCGGAGACACCGTGCAGGAGTCGCTGGCTACGTCGAATGGGCGGATCGCGATCATCCTGCCCGGCGGCAGCTTCTGGACGCGCAACGTGCAGTTGTCGGAACTCGACCTCGGCACCTTCGCGCAGAAGATGTTCGAGGGCCGGTTAAAGGAGCCGGTCCGGATCAATTGTGGGCTGATCGGCTTTACCGTGCGCGGCGGCGTCGCGGCGGCGGACCCGATCCTGATCGATACGCAGAAGAACGTGATGATCGGGCGCGGCGGTTTCAGCTTCTGCAACGAATCGATCGATCTGGCCTTCCGCGCCGATTCCAAACGCTTCTCGTTTCTGGCGGGCCAGTCGCCGGTCGGCATCGGCGGCTATTTCGCGCAGCCGCGCTATTCGGTCATCAGCCCCGAATTGCTCGGACGCGCCGGTGCGGGCCTCGGCCTCGCACTGGTGGCGACGCCGCTTGCCGGCGTGCTGGCGTTCGTCGATCCGGGCGATGCGAAGGGCGCGGCCTGCGGCCCGATCCTCGCCGGCGCGACGGCGCGGGCGCAGCGGACCAAGGATGGTGAGGTGCGGGATGACGTGGGGCGGGGGACGACCGCCAAGGCCGAGGACGGCCGCTCGAACCGCGGCGAGCGCAAGGAACAGCGGAAGAAGTTTCTCGGGATTTTCTGAGAAAAAAGAATGGGGTTCACGCGGAGCCGCGGAGGCGCGGAGAAGAAGTAGCAGATGGATTTTCGCGCGAAGGCGCAAAGGGCGCAGAGAGGGAGTGTCTGCCGCAACAGCGGCTCTCCAACTTGACCGCGACGAGCGAAGGGCTTCGCCGGAGCGGCAGCGGTCGTCCCGGACGTAAGCCCTTTGCGTCCTTTGCGCCTTCGCGCGAACAACCCTTCTACTTCTCCTCCGCGTCTCCGCGCCTCCGCGTGAACCTCACAAAATCCCCGGAAACGCCCCGCCATCGATCAACAGGCTCTGCCCGGTAATAAACCCGGCCTTGTCCGAACAAAGAAACGCACACGCTGCACCGAATTCGGCAGGGTCACCGATCCGCTTTGCCGGGATCGCCTCGGCCCGCTTCGCCTTTTCCTCGGCCAGGGTGGTGCCGTTCTTCTGCGCCGCCGCCTCGCTCATTGATGCGATGCGCGCGGTGTCGAACGATCCCGGCAACAGGCCGTTGATCGTCACGTTCGATCCCGCCACCTGTCGCGCGATCCCCGCGACGAAGCCGGTCAGCCCCGCCCGTGCGCCGCTCGACAGGTCGAGTCCCGGCAGCGGCATCTTGACCGATCCCGAGGTGATGTTGACCACCCGTCCGAATCCACGCGCGACCATGCCGGGCAGCACTGCCTGCAACAGCAGCGCTGGGGTCACGAAATTGCTCTCCAGCCCGGCACGGATGCCGTCGGCCGCCAATTCGGTATAAGGTTTGACCGGCGGCCCGCCATTATTGTTGACTAGAATATCGGGCTCGGGACAGGCGGCGAGCAACGCGGCGCGGCCTTTGTCGGTCGACAGGTCGCCAACAACCTCGATCACCGTCACGCCGGTCTCTTCGCGGATTGCCGCCGCCGTCGCCGCCAGTTTCGCCGCATCGCGCCCATTGACGACGACATCGACCCCCGCCCGCGCCAGTTCCAGCGCGCAGGCACGGCCCAGTCCGGCGCTCGATGCACACACGATCGCCTTGCGGCCGGCAATTCCCAGATCCATCGCTCGCCCCTTACTTCTTCAGTCGCCACCCGGTGCGAAAGATCACCGTGATGACGGTGACGCAAATGCAGAGAAACGCGAAGGTCGCACCGAGACTCGCCGCCACCGAAACATCGCCCGCCCCGAAAAAGGTCCAGCGAAACCCGCTGATCAGATAGACGATCGGGTTGAACAGGCTGATCGTCCGCCAAATGCCGGGCAGCATGTCGATCGAATAGAATGCCCCGCCAAGGAACGTCAGCGGCGTGACGACCAGCAGCGGAACGACCTGCAACTGTTCGAACCCTTTGGCCCATAGCCCGAGGATGAAGCCGAACAGGCAAAAGGTGATCGCGACCAGCAACAGATAGCACAGCGCCCAGAACGGGTGCGCGACCTGCACGTCGACGAACAGATGCGCGGTGGCAAAGATCACCAGCGCCACGATCACCGACTTGCTCGCCGCCGCCCCGACATAGCCGACCAGCGTTTCCAACGTGGAAACCGGCGCCGACAGCAATTCATAGATGGTGCCCGACCATTTCGGCATGAAGATGCCGAAACTGGCGTTGAAAATGCTTTCGGTCAGCATCGTCAGCATCATCAATCCGGGGACGATGAACGCGCCATAGGGCACGCCGCCGACCTCGTTCATCCGGCTGCCGATCGCGGTGCCGAACACCACGAAATACAGCGATGTGGTGATGACTGGCGTCGCCAGCGACGTCCACAGCGTCCGTCCGAACCGCGCCAGTTCGAAGCGATAGATGGCCAGTACGCCATGCCAGTTGAAGGTCATGCCCGGCCCTCCTGTTCATGCACCAGCCCGACGAAGATGTCCTCAAGGCTCGATTGTTTCGTCGCGATATCCTTCCAAGCGATCCCGGCTTCATCGGCGGCACGCAGCAGCGCGCGCACGCCATTGTCCTCGGCATTGGCGTCGAAGGCGAAGGTCAGCGCATGCCCTTCGTCGGACAGGGTCAGCGGCCAGCGCGCCAGTGCCGCGGGTATGTCGGCGATCGGTTCGGGCAGCGTCAGCGTCAGTGTCTTCTTGCCCAGCTTGCGCATCAGCGCCGCCTTCTCCTCGACCAGGATCAGCCGACCCTTGGCGATCACCCCCACCCGGTCAGCCATCTCCTCGGCCTCCTCGATATAATGGGTGGTCAGGATGATGGTGACGCCGCGCGACCGCAGGTCGTGGACCAGCCGCCACATGTCGCGGCGCAGTTCGACATCGACGCCCGCGGTCGGTTCGTCGAGGAACAGGATATCTGGTTCGTGGGACAGCGCCTTGGCGATCATCACCCGGCGTTTCATACCGCCCGACAACTCGGTCATCTTGGCATCGCGCTTGTCCCACAGCGTCAGGTCGCGCAGCAGCTTTTCGATGAACGCCGGATCGCCGTGCCGTCCGAACAGCCGCCGTGAAAAGGTGACCGTCGCCATCACCGTTTCGAACGCGTCGGTCAGCAATTCCTGCGGCACCAGCCCGATCCGGGTCCGCGTCTCGCGATAGTCGTGGACCGTGTCGAACCCGGCGGCGGTGATCGTCCCCGCGCTCGGCGTGACGATGCCGCACACGATGCTGATCAGCGTCGTCTTGCCCGCCCCGTTCGGCCCCAGCAGCGCAAAGATTTCGCCCTTGCCGATGTCGAGATCGGTCGGCTGCAACGCGACCGTGCCGGACTTGTACGTCTTGGCGACGCCCCGGATCGAAAGAATGGTGTCCATGGAGCGGCTTGTCCCATGGTTTGATGACGGAGAAAAGGCTGGGTTCGGTTCTGTGCTAGACGGCGGATGCCGATTTTGCCTTGCGCGCTTCCGCGACCGCTGCCTGCAACGCCGGAAGCGTCTGCGCACCGCCCAGCACCTGGTCACCCACCACCCACGACGGCGTACCGCTGAAGCCGAGCAGGCTCATGACCTTCATATTGCGTTCGATTTCTCCCGCGATCTGCGGCGATGCGATCGCGGCGCGCGCGGCGTTCATGTCGAGCTTCGCGGTCCCCGCCGCCGCCTCGATCGATTCGGCATCGACCCGGCCGGCGGCGTAGAGCGCGTCGTGGAACGGTTTGAACTTGCCCTGCAACGCCGCGGCCAATGCCCATTCGGCGGCGGTGCGGCTGCCCTGCGACAGGATCGGCAATTCGCGGTAGACGATCCGGACGTTCGGGTCGCTCGCGATCAGGCCGGTAATCGCGGGCAGGCTGGCGCGGCAGAAGCCGCAGGCATAATCGAGATAGGCGACGACGCTGACATCGCCGTTCGGATTGCCCGCGACCGCCCCCGGAAAGGGTTCGACGATCGCCGCGCGGTTGGCCGCGACTGCCAGCCCGGCCTGCTTCGCCTGCAACCGCCGCAGTGCTTCGGGCAGAATTTCGGGATTGGCGAGGATATAGTCGCGCACCACCGTCTCGGTCGCCGCGCGATCGGTCGCGACCCGTTGCGCGACGATCGCGCCGCCCGCACCCGCCAGCGCTGCTGCCGCCAGCATCGCGATATTGCCCGACCGGCCCATGGTCAGCCCCGCCGCCTGCGATTGCGCTTCTCTTCCTCGAACGCGGTCTGCGACGTCATCTGTATATCCTGTGCCCTGATCCAGTCGCGCGACCCCTGCGGCAACAGCGCCATCGCCCGCCGCGCACTGGCCAGCGCCATGCCGGTGTCGCCGATCAGCGACGTATATTCCGCCATCGCCAGCGCGACGCGCGCCGGATCGCCGCGTCGTTCGTACAGGATGCTCAGCTGGTACCAGGCGAACGGGTTCTGGTTGTCGCGCGCCACCGCCTGTTTCAGCACCCGTTCGGCTTCGTCCAGCAGCGCCGGGTCCTCCGCCGCGATCAGCGCATGGCCGAAACTGGCGGCGATCAGCGGCGACGACCGTGTCCGCTCGGTCGCCTCGCGCAGCGCCGACAATGCTTCCTTGGGTTTGCCCGATTCGAGCAGGATCTGCCCTTCGAGTTCAAGGAAATAGGGGTCGTCGGGCGCCGATTTGACCAGCGCCAGCGTCTCGTCCGCCGCCTGCTCGGGATAGCCCGATTTGTGATAGGCATAGGCGCGGGCATAATGCGCATAGATGCTCTGGTCGGTGGCCGGATAGCGGCGCAGCGTATCCTTGGGATCGCTGACATAGCCGCGCAGCTTCGCCTGCACCCGCTTGAACCGGATTTCCAGCGCGGGGTCGGTCTTAACCTTGAACGACGGCGAAGATTGAACATCCTGCGTCAGATTGGCGATCCGCTCCCCACTCAGCGGATGGGTGCGCTGGTAGCTGTTGTCCTGCGGGATCGCGAGGCGATATTCGAGGTTCTGGAGCTTCTTGAAGAAGTCCAGCATCCCCTCGCCCGAAATGTTCGCACTCCGCAGGAACCGCGTGCCGGCGGCGTCGGCCGAGCTTTCCTGCGTCCGGCTGAACGCCAGATAGCTGCCCATCGCCGCTTGTTGGCCGGCGGCGAGGATGCCTGCACCCGCCTCTCCCGCACCCGCCGCCATCGCCGCGACGCCCAGCAACAGGCTCAAGACGGTGATGCCGGTCGCAGGTGCCATGCCGCGCCCGGCCAGCGGCACGTGCCCGCCGACGATATGGCCGATTTCATGGGCGATTACGCCCTGTACCTCGTTCGCGTCGTCGGCCGCGTCGATCAGTCCCGAATGGACATAGACCGTCTGACCACCCGCGACGAAGGCGTTGATCGACTTGTCCTGCAGCAACACGACGTTGAAATTGCGCGGATCGAGTCCCGCCGCCACCGCGATCGGCCGCGACATATCGTTCAGCAACGCCTCGGTCTCGGCATCGCGCAGCACTGATTGCGCGGCGGCCGGCTGTACGAACAGGAGAATGGCGGCAGCGATGCCGCCCAGCGCGCGCTTCATGGATGTCCTTATCGGCGAAGGGCCGGACGCGGGTCAACGCCGCGTGTGGGCGCGGCGCGCTGAACTGGAGGTTAAGCGCTCGCCACCATCTCACGATGATTGCCGAACAGCTTGATCCCCGTCGGCGGCGCGGAAAGGTCGCCGGCACGCGCACGCACCGCGAAATCGACGATCCGACCGACTGATTCGTAACCGCATGGCTTGGAGACGACGCCCAACGCGCCTTCGATATCGTCGTTCAGCAAATTCGGGTTGGCGGTCAGGAAGATGACCGTCGTGCCATAATTGCAGCCCAGCAATCGTCCGATCATCGGGCCGGTCGGTCCGTCGCGCAGATTGCAGTCGACCAGAGCGACGTCGGGCCGTGCCACGGCCAATTCCATCGCCCCGATCATATCGGCGGCGATGCCGACCGGCCGATAGCCATGCTCTTCCAGCGACGCTTCCAGATCGATCGCGACCAGCATTTCATCCTCGACGATGAGAACGGTGGCCGAGGATGGGTACGCTATGGACATATCAACAGAACGCAACGCGGCGAGTCGCGGACGGTTCCCGCAAAGATCGTGCGTCTTTGGTCGCATCGGCGCAACAACATGGGTTGTATCGGACAAGACACGCCGGTAATGGCCGCGGCGGGCCACGCTGTCCCAACGCAGCGCGTGCTCTCTGTGAGGAGAGACTGACATGACTGATCTTCCGCCTAAGCCGGCTACGACTCCCGCTCGCCCGTATTTCTCGTCCGGGCCTTGTGCCAAGCCGCCGGGCTGGTCCGCCGACCGCCTCAACCCCGTCAGCCTCGGCCGGTCGCACCGTTCGAAGATCGGCAAGCAGCGTCTGCAAGTTTGCATCGACCTGATGCGCGAACTGCTCAAGCTGCCCGACACCCATCGCATCGGCATCGTCCCCGGTTCCGACACCGGCGCGTTCGAAATGGCGATGTGGACGATGCTCGGCGCACGTCCGGTCACCGCGCTCGCATGGGAAAGCTTCGGCGAAGGCTGGGTGACCGACGCGGTCAAGCAGTTGAAGATCGATCCGACCGTCGTGCGCGCCGACTATGGCCAGCTGCCCGATCTGGCCGCGATCGACTGGACCAGCGACGTCCTGTTCACGTGGAACGGCACCACCAGCGGCGTGCGCGTGCCGAACGCCGATTTCATTCCGGCCGACCGCGAAGGTCTGTCGTTCGCCGATGCGACGTCGGGCGTGTTCGCCTATGACATCGACTGGGCGAAGATCGACGTCGCGACCTTCTCCTGGCAGAAGGTACTGGGCGGCGAGGGCGCGCATGGCGTCCTGATCCTCGGCCCGCGCGCCGTCGAACGGCTCGAAACCTATACCCCCGCCTGGCCGCTGCCGAAGGTTTTTCGCCTCGTGTCGAAGGGCAAGCTGACCGAAGGCGTGTTCAAGGGCGAGACGATCAACACGCCGTCGATGCTGGCGGTCGAGGATGCGATCTTCAGCCTCGAATGGGCGAAGTCGCTGGGCACCGATGGCTTGATCGCACGCAGCGATGCCAATGCCTCCGCGCTCGACAAGATCGTCGCCGAGCGTGACTGGCTCGGCCATCTCGCCGCCGATCCGGCGACCCGGTCGAAGACCAGCGTCTGCTTGACCGTCGAGGGGGCCGACGAGGCGCTCATCAAGAAGATGGCGTCGCTGCTCGAAGCCGAAAATGCGGCTTATGACGTCGCGGGATATCGCGATGCGCCGGCCGGCCTGCGCATCTGGTGCGGCGCGACCGTCGATACGGCGGATATCGAGGCGCTCGGGCCGTGGCTCGACTGGGCCTATGCCACCGCCAAGGCGGGCTAAAGCCCTCTCCCCTTCAGGGGAGAGGGTTGGGAGAGGGGCAGTCATGCCGTCCTCTCGATCCGTTCCCCGACTTCCCCTCTCCCCGGCCCTCTCCCCTGAAGGGGAGAGGGAGGTAAGGAACCGACCATGCCCAAGGTACTGATTTCCGACAAGATGGACCCGAAAGCCGCCCAGATCTTCCGCGAACGCGGGGTCGAGGTGGACGAGATCACCGGCAAGACGCCCGAAGAACTGATCGCGATCATCGGCGACTATGACGGTCTCGCCATTCGCAGCTCGACCAAGGTGACCAAGGCGATCCTCGACGCGGCCAAGAACCTGAAAGTCGTCGGCCGCGCCGGTATCGGTGTCGATAACGTCGATATCCCCGCCGCCTCGGCTGCCGGTGTCGTCGTGATGAACACGCCGTTCGGCAACTCGATCACCACCGCCGAACACGCCATCGCGCTGATGTTCGCGCTCGCGCGTCAGCTGCCCGAGGCCGATGCCTCGACGCAGGCCGGCAAGTGGGAAAAGAACCGCTTCATGGGCGTCGAGCTGACGGCCAAGACGCTGGGTCTGATCGGAGCCGGCAATATCGGGTCGATCGTCGCCGATCGCGCGCAGGGGCTGAAGATGAAGGTCATCGCCTTCGACCCGTTCCTGTCGCCCGAACGCGCGATCGAGATCGGCGTGGAGAAGGTCGAGTTGGACCAGCTGCTGGCGCGTGCCGACTTCATCACGCTGCACACGCCGCTGACCGACCAGACCCGCAACATCCTGTCGGCGGAGAACATCGCCAAGACCAAGAAGGGCGTGCGCATCATCAACTGCGCGCGCGGCGGTCTGGTCGACGAGGTCGCGTTGAAGGCGGCACTCGACAGCGGTCATGTCGGGGGTGCGGCGCTGGATGTGTTCGTGCAGGAACCGGCGAAGGAGTCGCCGTTGTTCAACACGCCGAACTTCGTCTCGACCCCGCATCTGGGCGCGTCTACCAGCGAAGCGCAGGTCAACGTCGCGATTCAGGTCGCCGAACAGATGGCCGATTTCCTGGTATCGGGCGGCGTCACCAACGCGCTGAACATGCCGTCGCTGTCGGCCGAAGAGGCACCGCGCCTGAAACCCTATATGGCGCTTGCCGAAAAGCTGGGCAGCCTCGTCGGGCAGCTGACCACTGGCGCGATCGCCCGCGTATCGGTGCACAGCGAAGGTGCCGCCGCCGAACTGAACCAGAAGCCGATCGTCGGCGCGGTGCTGGCCGGGTTCCTGCGCGTCCAGTCGGACACGGTGAACATGGTCAACGCCCCGTTCCTCGCCAAGGAACGCGGCATCGAGGTGCGCGAAGTCCGCAACGACCGCGAGGGTGATTACCACACGCTGATCCGCGTCAGCCTCAAGACCGAAGCAGGCGAGCGTTCGGTCGCCGGCACGTTGTTCGGCAACGCCCAGCCGCGGCTGGTCGAACTGTTCGGCATCAAGGTCGAGGCCGATCTGGCCGGCCATATGCTCTATGTCGTCAACGAAGACGCGCCCGGTTTCATCGGCCGCATCGGCACGACGCTGGGCGAAGCGGGCGTGAACATCGGTACCTTCCACCTCGGCCGCCGCGATGCCGGTGGCGAAGCGGTGGTGCTGTTGTCGGTCGACGAAGCGGTGGCGCCGGAACTGGTGGCGAAGGTCCGCGCGCTTCCGGGCGTCAAGACGGTGATGCCGCTGACGTTCTGATCGGTTCGTTGTTGTGAGCGGACGGGCTGTCGGAGCGATCCGGCAGCCCGTTTGCGTTGGCACGACCACATTATGCCCCCGAGGTGACGTGGTTGGCTGGGCGGATGTAGTCCCCGGTTCCACCGCTCGCCGACTCGCGCTAGGGGAAACTCCATGAACGATACCGGCCTCCTGCCCGAAGGGTTTCACGACCGCCTGCCCCCCGCCGCCGACGGCCTGCGCCGGTTCGAAGGGGCGGTGCTCGGCGTCGCGCATGGCTATGGCTATGAACAGGTCGATCCGCCGCTCGCCGAGTTCGAGGCGGGGCTGGCCGGGCGGTTGAAGGGCACGGCGGCGACCGATGCGGTGCGCTTCGTCGATCCGGTCAGCCAGCGGACGCTGGCGATCCGTCCCGACATCACCGCACAGGTCGCACGGATCGCCGCGACGCGGATGGGCCACCACCCACGCCCGGTGCGGCTGTCCTATGCCGGTCCGGTGCTGAAATTGCGCGCGGGCGAACTGGCTCCCCGGCGGGCATCGCGACAGATGGGGGCCGAACTGATCGGCCGCGACAGCGTGGCGGCAGCGACCGAGATCGTGACCGTCGCGGTCGAGGCGCTGGCGGCGGCGGGCGTCACCGGCATCTCGATCGACTTCACGCTGCCCGATCTGGTCGCGACCTTGGCCGGCGATCCGCCGGGGCCACAGCATGCCGCGCTGATCGCGGCGCTGGATGCGAAGGATGCCGGTCGCGTCGCCGCGATCGATCCGGCCTATCTGCCGCTGGTCGAGGCAGCGGGGCCGTTCAACACCGCGCTCGCCCGGTTGCGCGCGACCGATCAGGCCGGACGGCTGGCGTCCCGGCTCGACGCGATCGAGGCGGTGGCGGCGACGCTGGCCGGCCGCGTCGCGGTGACGCTCGATCCGACCGAGCGGCACGGCTTCGAATACCAGAGCTGGCTCGGCTTCTCGCTGTTCGCGCAGGGGGTGCTGGGCGAGATCGGCCGGGGCGGCAGCTATATGGTGTGCCATGCCGACGGCCGCGAGGAACCGGCGGTCGGCTTCTCGCTCTACGCCGATGCGCTGCTCGATGCCGGTTTGGCTGCAAAGGATCGGCGGCGGCTGTTCCTGCCGATCGGTATCGATCCGGCGGCGGCGGCGCGCCTGCGCAGCGAAGGCTGGGTGACGGTCTCGGCGCTCGACGCCGACGACACGCCCGAGGCACAACTGTGCACCCATCGCTGGTCCGACGGCGCGATCGTGCCGCGCACATAAGGGACGGGGCGGCACGATGGCCGCCCCGTTCCTGTTTATTCGGCAGCCTTGGGCTTGCGACCACGACGGCGCGGCGCGTCGCCGGCATCACCCTCGGCGGCGGCTTCACCGGTGTCGGCATTGCGCGCCTTGCGACCCAGCCCGATGCGCTTGGCCATGTCGCGGCGGCTCTGCGAATAGGTTTCGGCGACCATCGGATAGTCGGGACGCAGGCCATAGCGTTCGCGATAGGTTTCCGGGGTCAGACCGTGTCCGGCCAGATGACGGCGCAGCGTCTTGTACGGCTTGCCGTCGATCATCGAAATGATGTGGTCTTTCGACGCCAGCGACTTGCGCACCGAGACGGCGGCAACATGGTCCTGCTGCGGCGCGGCCTCTTCCGGTTCGACATTGCCCGAAGCCAGGCCCAGAACCGTCGCGTGCATGGTTTGCAGGAACGCCGGAACATCCTCGGCGGCGACACGGTTATTGCCGTTGTTCAACCAGGCGATGGTCAGTTCGGTGGCTAGTTCGATCGCGTTCAGTTCGGAACCGTCTTCGGACATGGAGTTCTCCTTTTCTGGACTGGCCTTTGCGTTGCCTGAACCTTCGGGTCAATAGGTCCGATCTGGATCAAAGGAAGATTTAGCCAGAGTATGAGAAATATTCTGCCGCTTTCAACCCGTCGTCGTCAATTGTTTAACCCAGGTTGATCTGAAACCGCCGGTCGCATCGGGGATCGAACAACCGGAACACGAATATTCGCAGTGGATTATGCCGGACCGGACAATGTTCGAACGACGATGGTGCGCCGCAAAAACAGAGAGGCAAATAGGTAATGGAGTTGCCGGTATCGGACGCGAACGATCCTGTCTGGCAAGACATCGTGGAAAGAATGCCGGTACTGGCGTGGATCGCCGATCGCGATGGACGGCTCCTATGGGGCAATCGTCGCTGGCATGCGGAGATCGATACGGTATCGATCGGTGATCTTTGGACCGGATCCTTGCCACCGGAGACGCGCGACGCGGCCATGACGGCATGGGCCGCCGGCACGGCCGCCGGGGGAGCGTTTCCGCTGATTATCGGCTGCTGCGATCGGACCGGTAACGGCACTATCGACTTCATGGTCACGCCCACCACGCCTGACCCACAAGGCCGCCCCCGCTGGTTCGTCACGGCCGGCGACGCCGTTCGGCAACGCCATGCGGACAGCGCGCAGGTCGCGGCGCAGGCCGAACTGGATACGCTGACCAATGCCATGCCGCAGATGGTGTGGGCGACCCGGCCGGACGGCTTTCACGATTTCTACAACGCCCAATGGTATCGCTTCACCGGCATGCCCGCCGGCTCGACCGATGGCGAGGAATGGAACGGCATGTTCCATCCTGATGACCAGGAACGGGCATGGGAACGGTGGCGGCACAGCCTGCGGACCGGCGAAGCCTATGAGATCGAATATCGGCTGCGCCACCGCAGCGGCACCTTTCGCTGGGTGCTGGGCCGTGCCTTGCCGGTGCGGGACGGCGATGGACGGATCGTGCGCTGGATCGGAACCTGTACCGACATCGATTCGGCCAAGCGCGCCGCCGAACAGAATGATATCCTCAGCCGTGAACTCAGCCACCGCATCAGGAACATCTTCGCGATCATCAGCGGACTGATCCGCATGTCGGCGCGGCAGATGCCGGCGATGCGCGGGTTTGCCGACGATCTTGCCAAGCGGATCGCGGCACTGGGCGCGGCGCATAATTTGGCCCGGCCGCACAGCGATGTTTCGCGGCCGACTGTCGGCGACGCGACCCTGCATCATGTGCTGCGCGAACTCCTGTCGCCCTATGCCGACCGCCAGTGGCGGGTGAGCGGCGATGACGTCCCGCTCGATGATCGCGGGGCGACGCCGATCGCGCTGATGTTCCACGAACTGGCGACCAACGCCGCCAAATATGGCGCATTGTCGACACCCGAGGGTGCGGTGACGATCGAGACCCGGCGCGACGGGGAACAGGTGACGATAGACTGGCGCGAAACGGGTGGGCCGGCGATCGATCACGTGCCGGACACTGCCGGTTTCGGCACGCGGTTGGCGACGCTCAGCATCGAACAGCAATTGGCAGGGACGATCACGCGCGACTGGCGGCGGGACGGGCTGTCGGTACGCATCGACGTGCGATGTGACGCGCTGGTTCGCGCGCCGTTGGCCAAGCGGTAGCGCAGTTGTCGATCCTGTCGCATCGCCGTCTCTGCCCGATACGCTACCGGTGACGCGGCGGGCCAATCCTCCAACCTGACCGGAAACCGCTTCAGGCGTAAAAAAAAGGGCGGCCCGTTGAGGCCGCCCTTTCGTCACTGGCAAGGATCGTCGCGATCAGTTGCCGAAGGTGCGCTGCCACCAGCCACGACGGGGCGACGGGTTTTCGCCATCGGCGGCCGCTTCCTCGTTCGCAGGCGTTTCTTCGGGTTCCGGTTCGGCAGCGACTGTTTCGGGTTCCGCCGTAGCAGCCGCTTCGGTCACGTCCGCCGTTTCGGCAGGCTTGCGACGCGGTGCACGGCGCTTCTTGGGGGCAGGGGTTGCTTCCGCTTCGGCCTCGACCGGAGCTGGTGCTTCCTCGACCACGGCCGGCTCGGCATCGGCCTTGCGACGACGCGTCCGCTTCGGCTTGGGGGCTTCGGCGGCCGGCTCGACCTCGGCGACCGGGGGCTCGACCGGTGCGGGCACCACGAACGGCGCGGCATCGCCTGCCTCGATGGTCACCGGTTCGGCCGGCGTCGGCTCGGCATTGGTCTCGACCTTGGCACGTGCGCTCGGGCGGCGACGTGTCCGCTTGGGCGCGGGCGTCGGTTCGGCTTCGACCAGGTCGGGTTCGACGACCGGTTCCGCTGCGGCGGGTTCGGCAACCACGGCCGGTTCGGCAACATCGTCCTCGACCGGGAGGTCGGCGACCGCCCCCGCACCGTCGGCGGCATCGAACGCACCATCGCCACGACGACCACCGCGGCGACCACGCCGGCGACGCTTGCGCCGGCTACCGTCATCGGCGGTTTCGGTTTCGGGCGCGGCATCGTCGGCGACGTCGCCTTCATCCGTCTCGGCGTCGACGACAGCGGCATCGACCGTCTCGTCTTCGGCGTCGACCGCGTCGTCACCATACGATTCGATGTCGGCATCGTCGCCGGCTTCGCCCTCGACGTCGCCTTCCTCACGGTTGCGACCGCGACGGCCGCGACGGCGGCGGCGGCGCTTGCCACGACCTTCGCCCTCGTCATCGCTGCGCGGCGGACGGGCGGTTTCCTCGACCGCGTCCTCCTCGATCTCCTCGTCGATCTCGTCCTCGATATCCTCATAGGCATCGTCTTCGTCGTCGACGATGACCAGCGGTTCGATCTTGGGCGGGTGCGCTGGCGGCGGGCCAGAGGCTTCGACAGCCATCCGTGCGCCCTCGATTTCGGCATCGGGCACGATCTCGACCGTCACGCCGTACCGGTCCTCGACCTCTGCGATGTCGGCACGCTTCTTGTTGAGGACATAGAAGGCCGCTTCCTGGCTGGCGCGCAACGCGATCAGCGAACCGCGACCGCGGGCGGCCTCGTCCTCGATCAGACGCAGCGCCGACAGGCCGGCCGACGATGCGGTCCGGACCAGCCCGGTGCCATCGCAATGCGGGCACTGGCGGGTCGATGCCTCCAGCACGCCGGTGCGCAGCCGCTGGCGGCTCATTTCCATGAGGCCAAAGGCAGAGATGCGGCCGACCTGGATGCGGGCGCGATCGTTCTTCAGCGCCTCCTTCATCGCCTTCTCGACCTTACGGACGTTCGATCCGTGATCCATGTCGATGAAGTCGATGACGACCAGACCGGCCATGTCGCGCAGGCGGAGCTGGCGCGCGATTTCCTGCGCCGCTTCGAGGTTGGTCGCGGTCGCGGTCTGTTCGATATTGTGTTCGCGGGTCGACCGGCCTGAGTTGATGTCGATCGACACCAGTGCCTCGGTCGGGTTGATGACCAGATAGCCACCCGATTTCAGCTGCACGACCGGATTGTACATCGCGGCCAGCTGATCCTCGACATGCGCGCGCTGGAACAGCGGCACGGCGTCGGCATATTGCTTCACCCGGCGGGCATGCGCGGGCATCAGCAACCGCATATATTCCTTGGCGTGGCGGAATCCGTCCTCACCCTCGACGATCACCTCGTCGATATCCTTGTTGTAGATATCGCGGATCGCACGCTTGATCAGGTCGCTGTCGCCATAGACGAGCGCCGGGGCCGACGACGTCAGCGTCTGGTCGCGAATCCCGTCCCACAGCCGGGCGAGGTAATCGAAGTCGCGCTTGATCTCCTGCCGCGACCGCTGAAGGCCGGCGGTGCGGACGATGCAGCCCATCGACGCCGGCAGCGTCAGTTCGGCCATGATCGACTTCAACCGCTTGCGATCGGCGGCCGAATTGATCTTGCGCGAAATACCGCCGCCATGCGCGGTGTTGGGCATCAGCACGCAATAGCGGCCGGCGAGCGACAGATAGGTGGTCAGCGCCGCACCCTTGTTGCCGCGCTCTTCCTTCACGACCTGCACCAGCAGCACCTGTCGCCTACGGATCACGTCCTGGATCTTGTAGCGGCGACGCAGGTTCAGCCGGCGCTGGCGCAGCGCCTCGACCGCGGCATCGTCGCCACCGCTCTTGCGCGGGCGCGGCGCGGGGGCGTTCTCGCCGTCCTCGTCGTCGTGGATGTCGTCGTCCTCGTCACGCTCGACGACCTCGACGCCGCCCTCGACATCGTCGTCATGGTCGTGATCGTCGTAATCGACGTCGTCGTCATGATCGCCGGCACGCAGCGCAGCTTCCTCGGCGGCGTGCTCGGCTTCCTCGGCCAGCAGCGCGTCGCGGTCTTCCTTCGGAATCTGGTAATAATCCGGGTGGATTTCGGAAAAAGCGAGGAAGCCGTGACGGTTGCCGCCGTAATCGACGAACGCCGCCTGCAACGACGGTTCGACACGCGTCACCTTGGCAAGATAGATATTGCCCTTGAGCTGCTTGCGCTCGGCCGATTCGAAATCGAATTCCTCGATCCGGTTACCCTTGACGACGGCGACCCGGGTTTCCTCCCGGTGGCGAGCGTCGATCAACATCCGCGTGGTCATGATAGTGTCTCCGGGCGCGCGGGACGGCTGTGCCAGTCGGCGCGCCTAAACGCGCGGCGGGGTTCAAGCCCGGTGCCTGCGCGCGATTGCTGGGATATGCGTCTGCTCGCACGGGCAGTCCGGGAATTTCCGGGCGGACAACCGTCGCCCCGACGCCGACCGCGACAGCGGCACAGGCGGTACGGGACGGAAATTGCCACATGCGAACATCAACCTGAATAAATCCCGCAGGCGGTTGCGCGCGGGATGTCGCATCGGTTCCGCTGGGACAGGCCCGGGACCGACGTGGCCACAGGCGTAGCATTCGTCATCGTGAACGGCAACAGCGCGGGCATGCTTCCTTACACGGTTATCTTTGCCGGTGATTTAGGTTAAATTAAGTTTTACCAGGGTTATTAGGGGCCGTTTGAACCACGTGCCGATACGGCATGGTTCGCGAACAGGGGGAAGAGGCGCTTCGTCATGGCTTTGCGCTGGACCATCTTCGGGATTGGACGGGCAGGCGCGCTGCATGCGGCCGCGCTGATCCTGTCGTGCGCGACGCTCGCATCGCCTGCCGCCGCGCAGCGCGTCGATGCGGTCGAGGTGGCGAACGACCGCATCGTCCTGCGCTTCGACGCCCCGGCGCATGGTGCCAGCAGCTTCACCATGGCCGGTCCCGATCGTATCGTCGTCGACCTCGACGGTATCCGCCCCGGTGGCCGCAGCAATGCCGGTGGATCGGTACGCGCGATCCGGCAGGGCGTGCGCGGCGATGGCGGCAGCCGGATCGTGCTCGACCTGACCGAATCGGCGATGGTTACCGGCGGCAGTTTTTCCGACGGCGGACGTCGCCTGACGCTGGACCTGCGGCCGGTGACCGTACAGCGTTTCGCGCGGGCGGCGGGGGGCGGGCGGATGCGGTTCGCGCCGCAGCCGGTGGTCGGCGCGATCGTGCCGGTGGCATCGTCGGCGGCGATGGTCGTCGACCGGCGGCAACGAGCGACCGCCAGTGTCGCCGTACCCGTCGCACGCCCGCGCCGTGGCCTGCCATTGCCACGGGTAGAGGGCGACGCCGATCGGCCGCTGGTCGTGATCGACGCCGGCCATGGCGGCCATGATCCCGGCGCGATCTCGCCGCATGGCGGCCTGCGGGAAAAGGATCTGACGCTCAAAACCGCGCGGGCGATTCGCGACGCGCTGCTCGCCGGGGGGCGCGTCCGTATCGCGATGACGCGCGACCGCGACCAGTTTCTGGTGTTGCAGGAACGCTATGCCATCGCCCGTCGACTGGGCGGCAGCCTGTTCATCTCGGTCCATTGCGACAGCGCGGATAACCCCGACGCCAGCGGAGCCAGCATCTACACCCTGTCCGAAGTCGCATCGGACCGCGAAGCCGCCCGGCTGGCCGCGCGCGAGAACAAGGCCGATATCCTCGCCGGGGTCGATCTCGGCCGGCAACCGGCCGACATCTCGTCGATCCTGATCGACCTGACGCAGCGCGAGACGATGAATGAATCGGCGGGCTTCGCGCGGTTGCTCGGGCGTGAAGCGAAGGGCGTGATCCCGCTCAAATCTAATTACCACCGCATGGCGTCGCTGATGGTGCTCAAGGCACCCGACCTGCCCTCGATCCTGTTCGAAACCGGCTATCTGTCGAACGAGGGGGATGCGAAGCGGCTCGATTCGGTCGAAGGGCGCAAGGCGATCGCGAAGAGCGTAACGCAGGCGGTGGAAATCCACTTCGCCCGGCGAATGGCGGCGCGCTGAACCTTTGTTACTGGCGTCGCCCCAGCAAAGGCTGGCGTCTCATCCAGCCACATCGAACCGGGCGTCATCCCAGCGAAGGCTGGGATCTCCCGATGACAGCACGCGGCAGGAGCCGCTTGAGACCCCAGCCTTCGCTGGGGTGACGCTGTCGACCGACCGACGCGAACGCCTCAATCGTGCCCCGGTCCCAGACTCGGGTCCAGATCGCGGGGCCGCACGAACGTCACCAGATGCCCGCAGCCATCACCGGCGCTGGCCCAATCGCCGTCCAGCTCCAGCACCGCGACGCTGGCGGTCGGAAACTTCTCCTCGACCGTGCCGCGCAGCGGGTTGCTCTCGGCCGACAGCAGCAGGACCAGATCCTCCAGCCCCGGATTATGCCCGACCAGCAGCGCGCGATCGACAGTGGCGGGCAACGCTCGGACGGTGTCGAGCAACGTCCCTTCCGAAGCCAGATACAGCGTGCGATTGCTCTGTTCGTCGGGCAACGTGCCATAGCCGCGCCGGAAATGATCGAGCGTCTCGACGACGCGGGTCGCGGGGCTGGCGACCAGATGATCGAATTTGAGGCCCAGTTGCCGCACATGCGCCCCCATCGCCGTCGCGGCCCGTGCGCCCTTGGCGTTCAGCGGCCGGTCGAAATCGCGCAGGATGGCATCGTCCGAGCTCGACTTGGCGTGGCGCAGCAGCGTCAGCGTCTTCATAGCAAGGGCTCCATCGGCAGGGCATGCGCCCCATGCCCCACTTCGGCGCTCAAGGAAAGGGCACGCGCGACCGCTTCGTCCAGCGTGCAGCGCGTGACCGGTGTCCCATCGGGGAACGCCCCCAACAGCCGCGACGGCATCGCCGCCGACAGCAGTACGAACAGCCCGCGATCGTCCGCCCGACGGATCAGCCGCCCGAACGCCTGCGCCAGCCGGGCGCGCACCATCCGGTCGTCATAGGCGCTGCCACCGCCCGCCAGTCGCCGCGCGGCGTGAAGCACGCCCGGCTTCACCCACGGCACCCCCTCCATCACTACCATCCGCAGCGAATGGCCGGGGACGTCGACCCCGTCGCGCAGCGCGTCGGTGCCGATCAGCGAGGCGCGCGGATCGTCGCGGAAGATGTCGACCAACGTACCGGTGTCGATCGGGTCGACATGCTGCGCGTAGAGCGGCAATCCGTCGCGCGCGAGGCGGTCGGCGATGCGCGCATGGACGCCGCGCAGCCGCCGGATCGCGGTGAACAGCCCCAGCGTGCCGCCCCCCGCCGCGACGATTAACCGGCCGTAGGCATTGGCGAGCGCGGGCAGGTCGCCACGCTTCACATCGGTGACGATCAGCACCTCGGCTTGGGTCGCATAGGCAAACGGGCTGGTCGCGGCGAAATGGGTCGACTGTCGCATCAGGTGCGGTGCGCCGACCCGCGCATCGGCCACGTCCCAGTCGCCGCCCGCACGCAGCGTCGCCGACGTCACCAACACGCCATGCGCGGGTTTCAGCACCGTTTCGGCGAACGGCCGGCTGGGGTCGAGCCAGTGGCGGTGCAGCCCCATGTCGTACTCGCGCCCCTCGACCCGGTCGACCGTCAGCCAGTCGACGAAATCGGGATCGACCGGACCGCCGACCCGCGCCAGCAGCCGCCCCCATGCCGCGACCGTTTCCGCGCGCCAGCCGAGCGAGGCGATCGCCCCCTCGATCCGGGCGCGCGCCGGGCCGTCCATCCAGTCCGGCCCCTCGGTCAGCACCGCTTCCAGCCGCTTGCCAAGCGCAATCAGCGGGCGCAGCAGCGCATCCAGTGCCTGCGCGGCCGGCCCTGCGGCATCGACCAGTTCGGGCGGCGGTTCGGTCAGTTCGGTTTCCAGGCCATAGCCCGCCTCGCCATCCCTGGCGCGCGCGAACACCGCGCCGCGCGCACAGGCCAGCAATTCCTCGACTGGGCCGGACGGATCGCCCTCCTGCACGCGCGCCAGCCAGCCATCGGCGGGCAGCAGCCGCGCGGCATCGACCGCCGCCGCCACTGCCTCGCCGCCCGCCGCGTCATAGCTGGCGACATCGGACAGCCGCGCCGCCAGACCCCGCCGCCGTCCGCGCCCGCCGCCCTCCGGCCCCAATACCCAGCGGCGGATCTCGATCGCCTCCATGCCGGTGAGCGCGGCGGAGAACATCGCATCGGCGGCATCGAACAGGTGATGGCCTTCGTCGAAGACATAGCGGGTCGGGCGCGTGCCGGTCTCACGCCCGCGCGCGGCGTTGACCATCACCAGCGCATGGTTGGCGATGACGATATCGGCCTGTGCTGACGCCCGCGCCGCACGTTCGATGAAGCATTTCCGGTAATGAGGGCAACCGGCATAGATGCATTCACCGCGCCGGTCGGTCAGCGCAGTCGATCCGTTGCGCCGGAACAGCGTCGGCAGCCAGCCGGGCAGGTCGCCGCCGACCATGTCGCCATCGGCGCTGTATGCCGCCCAGCGCGCGACGAGATGCGCCAGCACCGCCGCCCGCCCCTGAAACCCGCCCTGCAACGCGTCTTCGAGATTGAGCAGGCACAGATAATTCTCACGCCCCTTGCGCGTCACGACGCGGGCGCGGCGTTCGGCGGGATCGGGAAAGACGCGTTCGCTTTCCTGTGCGAGCTGGCGTTGTAACGCCTTGGTAAAGGTTGATACCCACACCGCGCCATCGGCGGCCTCCGACCACAGCGACGCGGGCGAGAGATAGCCGAGCGTCTTGCCGATGCCGGTCCCAGCTTCCGCCAGTACCAGATTGGGCGTGTCGCGGGCGACGCGCGGGGCGAAAGCGTCGGCGGCGGCTGCTGCGAAGGCGCGCTGGCCGGGGCGCGGCTCGGCACCCTGACCGGTCAGCCTAGCCAGCCGTTCGGCGACGGCATCGGGGGACAGCGTCACCGTCCGCGGCGCACCCCGCGGCGGCGCTTCCTCCCATTCGGGCAGCTTCGAAAACAGCCAGCGTTCGGCGGTGGCGGGTTTCGGCAGCACCTGTCCCAGGGCCGGTGCCCATGGCCAGCGCAGGCGGAACAGCGATTGCGCGGCGGTCCACGCCCCTTCCTGTTCGGGCCATGGCGCAGACGCCGTCGAGATCAGTTCCGCCGCCGCATCGCGCAGCAGCGCCGCGACGCCCGCTTCGTCGGCCGGCAGCGTCAGCTTCAGCGCCTGCGCGATCCCCTTCGGCGTCGGCACCGCGAACCGCGCCGGATGCACGAACGCGAACAGTTCGAGCAGGTCGAGCCCCGACAGTTCGGCATAGCTCAGCCGCTGGCCGATCAACGGTGCGTTGAGGACGATGGTCGGGGTATCGGCGACCAGCGCGATCGCCTCCCCCCGGCTGACCTCGCGCGTGCCCGTGGCATCGGCGATCCAGACGCCCGAATGGCTGGCGTGCAGGGCGGGGTAGGGGAGCATTCTGCTCTACATAGCGCGATGGGCGGAGAACGGAAGTCGAACGCGCAAATCCTCGCCGGCACGGGGAGGGTGACCGTCCGCAGGGCGGTGGAGGGGGATCGCCGCGCAATGCAACCGCTCCGTACGAGGACACCCCTCTCTACCATGCTGCGCATGGTCCCCCTCCCCGTGCCGGGGAGGATGTCAGGTGTCGATCTTCTCGCGCTGGCGGTCGGCCCATTCCTTGCCTTCGTCACCGCCCCATAGCAGCCACGCGATATAGCCCGCCGACGGATCGTCATCGTCGCCCCAGCGATGCGCCCCGGTATCCTTGTCGACGCCGTGGCGCGCGAAATAGCTGTGCATCGATTTGACGTCGTCGTCGGACATCGGGCCGCCGTCGACGATCTGCTTCGCCCGCTTCACCCCGACCTCGGTCCCGCCGCGATCGAAGGTCTCGTGCAGCTTCAGGCCCTTTTCGGCGTTCGCCGCCATCTTCTTCGTCGGTTTGTGCTCGTCGGCCATCGTCATCCTCCGTCGATGGCCCAACCCGTTCAGCCGGCGGCGCGTTCCGTCACCACAACACACCCTTGTCCGGGGTCAGCGGTTGCGGGGCCGGATCGCCGATCGCCTGCAACAGGTCGATCTCGATCGTCCGGCACATCGCGGTCAGCGGCAGGTCGTGGATGGTGTTGGCGAACGGATCGGCCAGATCCTCGCCGATCTGCAACACCGCAAGGAACATCAGCCCGGCCAGACCCGACCCCAGCGGCGTGGCGACGCCCAGCGTCTCGACCAGCCCGATCGGCAGCACGATGCAGAACAGCTTCGTAAACAGCGACGGCAGGAACCGGTATTGCACCGGCAGCGGCGTGTTCTTGATCCGCTCCATGCCGCCCTGCGCGTTGGCGATGTCGATCAGCACGCTTTCGAGGCCGGTCTGCTGGATACTGTCGATCCATCCGCGGCGCTGCGCCTCGGCGATGCGTGAACCGGTACCGTCGAGCAGCCCGTTGGCAACGTTGGTGCGCCCCAGCGGCTCGCCCGCCTCGTCACGCGACAGCAGGCGATGCACCTCGTCCTTCGAATCCAGCTTGCGCAACTGGCAGCGCAGCGCGTGAACATAGGCGATATGCCGCAGCACGATCGACCGTTTCAGATCGCGCTTCTGCCCTTCGTTTTCCGGCCCGATATACGAGATCGCGCCGCGCGCGAGGTTGCGCGACGCGTTGATCATCAACCCCCAGAGCGATCGCGCCTCCCACCACCGGGCATAGGCCGAGTTCACCCGGAAGCCGAGAAACAGCGCCAGCGCCGAACCGAAGATCGTCAGCGGCAGCGACGGGGCCTTGAACGGCAACACGAAGTACACGACGGTGACGATCACGTCCCAGACGAACAGGGCGAGCGCCGGTTTCCACACTTCGGCGACGATACGGGGCAGGCGGGGTGCGTCGGAAACGATCATCGCTCCACGCTACGCCCAACCGGCGGCATGGTTGCATCGCAACAGGTGGAAATATTGCGGCCGAGCGCGTATCGGGATCGGATGACCAACCCAGACATCCGCAATGCAGCATTGGTTTCAAAAGCTTGGCCGTATGAAGAGGCACGCAAGCTGTTGAAGCGCTATCCGGACGGAAAGCCGGGTGGCGAACCGGTCCTGTTCGAAACCGGCTATGGTCCGTCGGGGTTGCCGCATATCGGTACGTTCAACGAAGTGCTGCGCACGACGATGGTCCGCAAGGCATTCATGGAATTGTCGGATCAGCCGACCCGCCTGATCGCGTTTTCGGACGACATGGACGGCCTGCGCAAGGTGCCGGACAATGTGCCCAATGGCGACCTGCTGCGCGAGCATCTGGGCAAGCCGCTGAGCGAAATTCCCGATCCGTTCGGGACGCATGCCAGCTTCGCCGCGCACAACAACGCCCGGCTGCGCAGCTTCCTCGACCAATATGGGTTCGATTATGAATTCGCGTCGTCGACCGATTATTATCGCGGTGGCAGGTTCGACGCGGCGCTGAAGGGCATTCTGCGCCACTATCAGGCGATCCTCGACATCATGCTGCCGACGCTGGGGGCCGAACGTCGTGCGACCTATTCGCCGGTGCTGCCGATCTCACCGACCAGCGGCATCGTGTTGCAGGTCCCGGTCGAGGTGCTCGACGCGGAGACCGGCATGGTCGCGTTCCTGGACGGCGACACCCGCGTCGAACAATCGATCCTGTCGGGCGGCGCGAAGCTGCAGTGGAAGGTCGACTGGGCGATGCGCTGGGTCGCACTGGGCGTCGATTACGAGATGGCGGGCAAGGACCTGATCGATTCGGTGACCCAGTCGTCGAAGATCGCGCGCGTGCTGGGTGCCCGTCCGCCCGAGGGCTTCAATTACGAGATGTTCCTCGACGAACATGGCCAGAAGATTTCGAAGTCGAAGGGCAATGGCCTCAGCCTCGAACAATGGCTGACCTATGGCCCGCCCGAAAGCGTCGCCTTCTACGCCTATCGCGAGCCGAAAAAGGCCAAGCAACTGCATCTGGGCGTGATCCCGCGCGCGATCGACGAATATTGGCAGTTTCGCGCCAACTATGCCGATCAGCCGGTCGAACAGCGGCTGGGTAATCCGGTCCACCACATCCATGGCGGTCCGCCGCCGGCCGAGACGCTGCCGGTGACCTTCGGGTTGCTGCTCAACCTGGTCGGCGTGATGGGCGATGCGACCAAGCCGCAGGTGTGGGGGTATCTGGCGAACTATGTCGAGGATGCGTCGGCGGAGCGCTATCCGGCGCTCGACGCGCTGATCGACCATGCGCTGGCGTTCACCCGCGACGTGGCGGAAAAACCCGAACGCCGCGCCCCGACCGACATCGAACGCGCCGCGCTCGAACGGCTCGATGCCGAATTGGCGGCGATGCCCGCCGATGCCGGGGCGGAGCAGATCCAGAACGCGGTGTACGAAATCGGCAAGACCGCCGGGTTCGAATCGCTGCGCGACTGGTTCAGGGCCTGTTACGAAACGCTGCTCGGTACGGCGCAGGGGCCGCGCATGGGCAGCTTCATCGCGCTGTACGGCATTGGCAATACGCGCAAGCTGATCGCCGACGCGCTGGCGAGGTAGGACATTTCCGACGTCACCCCGAGCTTGACCGGGGTCCCGCTTCTTCTTCCACGGCGATTGGAGAGCGGGACCCCGGATCAAGTCCGGGGTGACGTGGAAGTCTGGGAAAGGTCCTGCTTTCACCACGAGACCCCAGCCTTCGCTGGGGTGACGACTAGAGCAGGAAGAGGACCTCCTATTTCCGGTCCTCGTAGAACTTCTTCACGACATTCCACCCTTCCTCCGCCGTTTCGACGAAGGTGATGAGGTCGAGATCGCGTTCCGAGATCACGCCTTCCTCGACCAGCGCGTCCCAGTTGACGACCCGGTTCCAGAATTCGCGACCGTAGAACAGCACCGGGATCGGCTCGATCTTGCCGGTCTGGATCAGCGTCAGCAGCTCGAAGCTCTCGTCGAACGTGCCGAAGCCGCCGGGGAACACCGCGACCGCGCGGGCGCGCAGCAGGAAGTGCATCTTGCGCAGCGCGAAATAGTGGAACTGCATCGACAGCGCCGGGGTGACGTAGGGATTCGGAGCCTGTTCGTGCGGCAGGACGATGTTGAGGCCGATCGATTCGGCCCCCGCTTCGTTCGCGCCGCGATTGGCCGCCTCCATGATCGACGGGCCGCCGCCCGAACAGACGACGAAGTGCCGCTTGCCGTTGACGTCGTTGGGAAACTGGCTGGCGTTCAACGCCAGTTCGCGCGCCACGTCGTAATAGTGCGCCTTGGCCACGATCCGCTCGGCAATCGCGCGCGCCTTGTCGTCCTGCGCGAGGTCGAGCAGCATTTCGGCCTTGTCCGGTTCGGGAATGCGGGCCGAGCCGTAGATGACGAAGGTCGAGGCGATGTTCGCTTCATCGAGCAGCAGCGATGGTTTCAGCAGTTCCAGCTGGAATCGCACCGGCCGCAGATCGTCGCGCAACAGGAACTCCATGTCCTGAAACGCCAGTCGATAGGCGGGATGCTCGGTCTGCGGGGTGGAAAGCTGGGCGCGGGCCGCCTCGGCCTCCTGCTTGGCCCCGCGGAACACGCGGGACGGTACTTTGGTATCAGTCATAGGGGAGTGAATTTAGGCACGTCGGCAAACAGCGGCAAGCGGGTTGCGTCACCGGCACAGCGGTCGCCCGCCCATGTCGAAATGAAAATGGTTGGTATGCGCCGCGTTATACTCGGGGCCGAGCGTGGTGACGAAACGCTTGCAGGCCGAGCGATGGACGATGCGCAGGAATTCGCGGATCTGTGGGTCGGGGCTGTTCCAGTCGCGCTCGATCGAAATGCGGCGGCCGTCCGCCAGCACGAAACTGCCGATATCGACCGCGTTGGCAAGGCCGTGTTCGGACACGCGCCCCGCCGCGCGACTGCCGCCACCGACGATACCCCGACAGACATAGGTGCCATAGCTGTCGATCCGCGTCACGTCGCTGCCCAGCAGGTGCCGGGCGGCCGGGCGGACGCCGTGGCGGACCCAGCCGGTCAGCGCCCGCGCCGCCGGACAGCGTATCGCCTTCAGCCCGTTCACCGGCGTACCGATGTCGAGCAACTGCACCGCACCCAGCACGACGCAGCCCGATCCATAGTCGCGATCGGGCAGCGGGCTGAACCGGACCTCGGCACGCGACAGGTCAGCGAAGCATTGCTGCGTGTCGCGCGGCGTCTGCCCCGACAAGGTGATCGGGCCCGACGGGCGCGGCGCGATCGGTCGTGCCGGCGGCGCGGGTTCGGGACGGTCGCCACCGATACAGGCCGACAGGAACAGGATCGCAAGCAACAGGGTGAAACGCGAAGGGGCCATCGCCATCGTGGTTCCACGTCGCCGGCGGCTTCACAAGCGGCGATGCGACCGGCCGTGCCGCCCGGTCGGGAATCGGATCGAACGGTAACCGTTGTCACGAAAAGATTGATTACCGGGCACATTTTTGAATATGTACGACTTTTGGCTGCCCGGATGACGGGAAGTCCACCCGCCCTCCGGCAACGGACCGCATTGCAAAGGAATGCAGCGTGACTATCGTCGTCCGAACCCTGTCCGATCGCGTGTTCGAAATCGTCCGCGAACGGATCGTCAGCGGTGCGCTGCCCGAAACCTTTGCGATTCGCCAGGATGCGCTGGCCAGCGAACTGGGCGTCAGCAAGATCCCGCTGCGTGAGGCACTCGCCCGGCTGGAACAGGAAGGGCTGGTCGCCGGACAGGCCAATCGCGGCTATACTGTGCGGCCGATGTCGGCGTTGCAGGCGGAGGAAATCTACGAACTGCGTCTGGCGGTGGAGCCGGGTGCCGCCGCCTATGCCGCGATCCATGCCGACGAACTGCGGCGCGCGGCGGTGATCGACGCGTTCGAGCGGCTGGACGGCGCGCCGGCCCGCGACCTGCTGGAAGCGGCGGCGCGCAACCGCGCGTTTCACGCCGCGCTGGTGGCGGCGAACGGGCGCGACCTGACCATCGATCTGGTGCAGCGTTTGTCGGTGTTGGCCGAACGCTATGTCGTCGCCCATCTGCGTCCCGCCGGGCGTGGCGACCGCGCCTATGTCGAGCATCGTTCGCTGCTCGACGCATGGCTGGCGCGCGACGGGGTGGCGGTGCGCAATGTGCTCACCCGCCATCTCGAAGCGACGATCGAGGATTTGCGGACCGAATTCGCCGCAGCGGTCGCGCTGGCCTGACGCGGGGTGGGCCGGGGCCGGCGGCTGGGGTAGGAAGCGGTATGCTCCGTCTGCTCCTGACCCTGACCGCCGTGTCGCTGGCGGCTGCCCCGGCATCCGCCCGCGACATCCTGTTCATCGGCAACAGCTTTACCTTCGGTGCCGGATCGCCGGTCGAACGCTATCGCCCCGACAGCGTCACCGACCTGAACGACGACGGGATCGGCGGCGTGCCCGCGCTGTTCCGTGCCTTTGCCGAACAGGCGGGGCTGGACTGGAGCGTCTCGCTCGAAACCTCGCCGGGCAAGGATCTGGCCTATCACTATGCCAACCGGCGGGGTGCGATCGACCGGCGCTGGGACGTGGTGATCCTGCAGGGCTATTCGACGCTCGACGCCCGGCGGCCGGGGGACGCCACCCGTCATGGCGAGGCGGCGGGCAAGCTGGCGGCGTTGGTCCACGCCCGCAACCGCCAGGCGCAGGTGACGCTGGTCGAAACCTGGTCGCGCGCCGACCTGACCTATCGCCCCGGCAGCCGCTGGTCGGGCAAGCCGATCGCGGCGATGGCGAACGATCTGGCGGCGGCGAACCGGCAGGTGGCAAGGACGGTGCCGGGCATCGCCGGCACGATCCCGGTCGGCAGCGCGTGGAACGACGCGATCGCCACCGGGCTGGCCGACGCCAACCCCTATGACGGAATCGATCCGGGCAGGATCGGACTATGGGCCGACGATCACTATCATGGCAGCACCGCCGGCTATTATCTGGAGGCGCTGACCATCTTCGGCCGGGTCACCGGCTTTGACGTGCGCCGGCTGGGCCCCGACGAGCGCGCCGCCCGCGATCTCGGCCTGACGCCCGCCATTGCCAAGGCGTTGCAGCGGGTCGCGTGGCGGACCTTGCGTCGGAATCGTTGATGCGCTGGCGGTTCCTTGCCCTGTCCCTCACCACGTTTCTGACGGCATGCGGCGGCGGCGATGCCGACCGTGCCGGGCGGCTGCGCGCGGCAGGGCCGAACGCCGGGCTGGCGGGGTTGCTGGCCCATGCCGATGCCGGTGCGGGGCGTCGCGCCTTTGGCCGATGCGCCGCCTGCCATACGATCGGGGCGGGGCGGCAGGCGCTGGCCGGACCCAATCTCCATGGCATCATGGGGCGCAAGGTCGCCGGCGACGCGCGCTTCGGCTATACCCAGGCGCTGATCGACCATGGCGGTAGCTGGGACGCGGCGCGCATGGACGCGTGGCTCGCCGCGCCGTCGCGGGTGGTGCCGGGGACGCAGATGGCGTTTGCCGGCGTCCGCGACCCGATGGAGCGCGCCGACCTGATCGCCTATCTGACCGAGGAAAGCCGGTGATTCTCCCCTCCCTGGCAAGGGAGGGGCGGGGGTGGGTTGGCCTGCGTGGGACGGTGACCGTGCGACAACCGGCCAACCCACCCCCAACCCCTCCCTTCCAGGGCGGGGAGCTGTCGCGCCCTATAGCTGATGCCCGGTACGATCGCGCTTCGTTGCCAGATAGCGTTCGTTATGCGGATTAGCCGGCAGGTGATGCGCGACCCGTTCGATGACAGTAATACCCGTTGCTTCCAGCCCGGCGACCTTGGCCGGGTTGTTGGTCAGCAACCGGATCTGCCGCTGGCCGAGCAGCGCCAGCATCCGCCCGGCGACGCCGAAATCGCGCGCATCGATGGCGAAGCCGAGCCGGGTATTGGCGTCGACCGTGTCGAACCCCTGATCCTGCAGCGCATAGGCGCGCAGCTTGTTGACCAGCCCGATCCCGCGTCCTTCCTGCCGCAGATACAGCAGGATGCCCCAGTTCGCATCGGCGATGGCGTGGATCGCGGCATGGAGCTGCGGCCCGCAATCGCATTTCAGGCTGCCGAGCACATCCCCGGTCAGGCATTCGCTGTGCAGCCGGACCAGCGGCGGGTGCCCGTCGGGCTGACCGATGACCAGTGCGACATGCTCGCCCGCCGCATCGGGCGTGCGGAACGCGACGATCTCGCTGTCCTCGGCCCCCGCCACCGGCAGTCGCGCGCGGGTGACGATCGCGAGCCGATTGGCATCCTCATGCGCATCGATCGCTTGCGGGGTGATCGTCACCTCCGCATCGGTGCCGTCCGCGACGAAGGCGGGCAGCAGGCCGGCCACCCGGGCGAGGCGCAGCGCGGCGGTCGCGGCGACCGGAGCTGCCACGTCGATGCTGCGAAACGGCCCCTTCATCGGCGTGGCGAGGTCGAGTTGCGGGTCGGCCAGCGCCGTCGCGGCGGCGAAGTCGGTCCATGCCTCGCGCCGGATCGCCACCGGATGATCGGGTTGGGCGGCGGCGCGCTGGTTGACGATCCGCAGCGTTTCGGCCCGGCCGAACGACAACAGGATATGGCCGGTACCATCGGGATCGAACCGCGCCAGCCGTTCGGGATCGGCGGTCTCGATCGGCAGCAGCGTCAGCACCGGCTCGCCCGGCGCGGCGATGGCGATCGGCCAGCCGCGGCGCAGCGCATCGATCGCGCGGGCGACGTCGCGGGTCTCGCTCAAAACGCGAACTCGGTGACGATCGGGATATGGTCGCTCGGCTTCAGCCAGCTGCGGCACGGTTCATGGACGCGGTGCGCGACCGCCTTTGCCGCGACGTCGCGGCTGGCCCACATATGGTCGAGCCGCCGTCCGCGATCCGACACCGCCCAATCCTTCGCGCGGTAGCTCCACCACGTATAGAGCCGCTGCGGTGCCGGCACGAAATGACGGCCCAGATCGACCCAGTCGTTCGCCGCCTGCAACCGCGCCAGCGTCGCGACCTCGATCGGCGTATGGCTGACCACGTCGAGCAATTGCTTGTGGCTCCACACATCGCTTTCGAGCGGGGCGACGTTGAAATCGCCGACCAGCAGCGTCGGAATGCTCGACAGGCCGTGCGACCATTCGATCATGCGTTCGAGGAAATCGAGCTTCTGCCCGAATTTCGGGTTCACCTCCCGGTCGGGCACGTCGCCGCCGGCGGGGATATAGACGTTCTCGATCCTGAGGCCGTTGGCCAGCCGCACGCCCAGATGCCGCGCCTCGCCATTGGCCTGCCAGTCGAGCCGGTCATCCTCGGCCAGCGGCACTTTCGAGATCACCGCGACGCCGTGGTGCATCCGCTGCCCGTTGATCGCGATATGGGTATAGCCCAGCCGCCGCAGCGGTTCGTACGGGAAATCGCGATTTTCGACCTTCGTTTCCTGAAGGCAGAGCACATCGGGCTGCGCCTCGCGCAGGAATTGTTCGACGATGTCCATGCGGAAGCGGACCGAGTTGATGTTCCACGAAGCGACCGAAAGCGTGTCCATGCAGCGCCTGTATCGTCGGAGCAGCGCCTGCGCCAGACATGGAAAGGCCCCCGCTCCGGGGGCATGGAGCGAGGGCCGACCTGGCGTTCGTTACGCAGGCGGGCGTTGAAGACCCGGGCAACAGGGGGGAAAATCCCGGACGCGCTCCAACACCGCGAGATCAGCCTTAGGGCTGCGAACCTGTCGCCAACATGAACGCTTTCTGTAATTTTCTAAAAATACCGGACATATGCGTTGAACCGCGACAAATGCAGCGGGCCGCGTGTCATTCGCCGGTATCGGCATCGCCGGCCACTCGCGAATCGGTTTGCGCTGAAACAGGTCGGCCGCGACGGTGCGCCTATCGCCGCGGACGGCTGGGTTCGTTGAACCGGAACGCATTGTCGGCGACCGGGACGTTGAACTTCTGGTTGGTCAGGCGGACCGTGGTCCGGTTCGCCTGCGCATCGAGCGCGACCCAACCCTGCAGCATCAGCCCGGCGGGGGCGGAGGGCTGGCGCGCGAACACCATCGTGATCCGGCCATATTCGGGACGTTTCGGGTCATAGGCCTCGACGCTGACGATACGCGGATCGTTCGACGGCACGACCCGCGCGAATTTCGATGCGTCGCGTTCGGGGTTCAGCAGGATACCGAGCGGCGAGTTGCCGATCGGCCAGCGTTGCTTCTGCCCGACCTGATAGTCGAGGAAGTAGAGTGATTTGCCATCCGACACGAGCAGGATCGGCACGCCCTTTTGATACTGGAAGCGGATCTTGCCCGGCTTCTTGAGCGTCAGTTGCCCGGTCAGCACGCGGCCGTTGCGATCGGTCTGGCTGAAATCGGCGGTCATCGTCTGCGTCGCCGACAGATGCCGCTGAACCGAGGCGAGATCGTTCCGCGGTGCCTGCGCAGATAGCGCGACCGGGGCGGCAAGGGCGACGGCGAAAGCGAGCGGGCGGATGGGGAATCTCCGTATCATGGTGCCGGGGTAGGATCGGCGCATTGAACGCGGCGTGAACCCATGGGTTGCGAGATAACTCCCCTCCCTGACAAGGGAGGGGGCGGGGGTGGGTCGGCCAGCGAGGAACGGTCAGCGCGCCGCAACGAACCGACCCACCCCCAGCCCCTCCCTTGTCAGGGAGGGGAGTAGAAAGCGGGTGCCGCCCGCCCGCTTACAGCCGGTGTTCGCCCTTCACCCAGCGGACCGTGCCCGAACTGGCGCGCATCACGACGCTTTCGGTGGTCATCTTGCCCTTCAGCCGCTTCACCCCGGCGAGCAGCGAACCGTCGGTCACGCCGGTCGCCGCGAAGATGCAGTCGCCGCGCGCCAGTTCGGTCAGGTCGTACTGCTTGTCGAGGTCGGTGACGCCCCATTTGGCGGCACGCGCGCGTTCGTCGTCGTTGCGGAACAGCAGCCGGCCCTTGAACTGCCCGCCGACGCAGCGCAGCGCCGCTGCCGCCAGCACGCCCTCCGGTGCGCCGCCCGACCCCATATACAGGTCGATGGTGGTGTCGGGATCGCTGGTCGCGATCACGCCCGCCACGTCGCCATCGCCGATCAGCATCACGCCGCAGCCGACCGACCGCAATTCGGCGATCAGCGCGCCATGACGCGGGCGGTCGAGGACGCAGACGATGATGTCGCGCGGATCGACGCCCTTGGCCGTGGCCACCGCCGTCACATTCTCGGTCGGCGACCGGTCGAGGTCGATGACGCCGTCGGGATAGCCCGGACCGCACGCGATCTTGTCCATATAGACGTCGGGCGCGTTCAGCAGCCCACCCTTTTCCGCGATCGCCAGCACGGCCAGGCTGTTCGGACCGGCGGTGGCGCAGATCGTGGTCCCTTCCAGCGGGTCGAGCGCGATGTCGATTTCGGGGCCGTTGCCGGTGCCGACCTTCTCGCCGATGAACAGCATCGGCGCTTCGTCGCGCTCGCCCTCGCCGATCACGACGGTGCCGTCCATGTCGAGTTCGTTCAGCGCGGCGCGCATCGCTTCGACGGCGGCGGCGTCGGCAGCCTTTTCATCGCCCCGCCCGACCAGCGTCGACGCGGCGATCGCCGCAGCTTCGGTGACGCGCACCATTTCGAGAACGAGGACGCGGTCGAGCGTGTTGCTGACAGGCTGCATATGGTGAGGCTCCGGGCTGTTAAACATATTAAACAAGCGATAGGCGACCGACCCTTGCCCGGCAAGCCGCATCGTTCGATACCTGTGTCGTTCGCTTCGGGGAGGCATGGGCATGACGGCATGGGTGGCGTTGCTGGCGATGGTGCAGGACGAAGGCCGGGCGGCGGCGATGATCGCGCGGGCGCGCAGCCTGACGCAGGTCGCGCAGGCGTGCCACGCCGATGCCGATGCCGACGAAATCGTGGTGTGTGCGCGGCGCAACGCCGACCGGTTCCGCGTACCGCTGTCGACGCCGCCGGCCGACGGCGACCCCCGTGCGGTCGATGCGCTGGGCGAGCGCGAACGGTTGCTGGCGGTACCGCAACCGTCCTGCGGGACGGCTGCGTTTCTGCAGGGCTGCGGGTTCGTCGGCGTAACTGCGTCCACCCGGCGCGGCGGCAGTATCGCCGCGCCCCGGCCGCTGGCGAAATAGGCAACCAAAGCGCTGACAACGGGTTCGGAAGCGTAGGTTTTTCGGGGAGCGTGCCATGTCGATGACGCTGTTGTTCGCGCTGGTCCTGCAATCGGCGCCGGTGGTGACGAAACTGAACGTGGCCGAACCCGTCGATTGTGCGGTCACGCCGCGCGCGCTGGGCTGTCCGGAACGGCGCAACGAGCGCTTCCGGCTGGGCGACAGCGACGAACCGGCGTTCGACCGCAAGGCCGATGGATTGAAGCAGGATGGGCGGCAATGCGGGCTGCTGGGATCGCAGCAATATTGCACCCGCAAGCCGCGCACCATCCTGTCGGCACCGACCAACTGACACTCCGCTTCGAAACGCGCCCTTCCGCGCGTTCCAAACGGGTCTTCAACGATCGGGGCGGCACGATGCCGCCCCGCGCGCATCATGCCTCGGCGAGTTCGGCCTGCGCGTTGACCTTGTGCTCGGCCATCGACGTCAGCTTCTCGTCGGTAGCGCGTTCTTCCGCCAGCGTTTCGGCGAGCAGCGCGGCGATATCCTCTCGTCCCAGCTGCCGTGCCCATGCGATCAGCGTGCCATAGCGGGTGATCTCATAATGCTCGACCGCCTGTGCCGATGCGATAAGGGCGGCGTCGAGCACCTTTTTGTCGGCAATCTCGCCGGCGACCTCGTTCGCTTCCTTGATGATGCCGTCGATCGCCGGGCAGGTCACCGCCTTCTTGGTTGCGCCGTGCAGCTCGAACACCTGTTCCAGCCGGCGGATCTGCCCTTCGGTTTCGGCCAAATGGCGTTCGAATCCGGCCTTCAGTTCGGGATCGGTCGCCTTGGCGATCATCTTCGGCAGCGCCTTGGTAATCTGGTTCTCGGCGTAGAAAATGTCCTGAAGCTGGTGGACGAACAGGTCGTCGAGCGTCGCGATATCCTTTGAAAACAGACCCATGACAATTTCCTTCGCTGGCGGGGTGATGCCACCTTCAACGATGCGGTCCGCCGCGGGTTGCGTGGAAAGCGCGTTACCTGCCGCGACAGGCGAGCAGTTCGACGACATCCTCCAGCCGCGCAGCATCGCCCAGCGCGATCACCTCGCCGATGCTGCCGGCATGGAGCGGATCGCCCGACCAGTCGCTCATCGTGCCGCCCGCGCCCTCGACCACCGGTACCAGCGCGGCGAAATCGTGCAGCTTCAGCCCCGCTTCGACCACCACGTCGATATGCCCCGACGCCAGCGTGCCATAGGAATAGCAATCGCCGCCCAGCACGGTCGAGCGCACCTTTGCCTCGACATGTTCGAAGCCGTGCAACTGCCCGTCGTCGAACAGGGCCGGACTGGTCGTCGCCAGCAATGCGTCGGCCAGATCGCGGCAGCGACGGGTCCGGGCCGGTTGCCCGTTGAAGGTCGTGCCGCGCCCGATCGCCCCGACCCAGCGTTCGCCGATGATCGGCTGGTCGATGACCCCCAGCACCGGCCAGCCATCCTCGACCAGCGCGATCAGCGTACCGAAGATCGGCCGTCCGGCGATGAACGACCGGGTGCCGTCGATCGGGTCGAGCACCCATATCCGCCCGCTGGTCCCGTCGCGGACACCATATTCCTCGCCCTGAATACCGTCCGAGGGTCGTTCGCGCTCGATCAGAACCCGCATCGCCGCCTCCGCCTCGCGATCGGCGAGCGTCACCGGCGAGGCGTCGTCCTTGATTTCGAGGCCATAGTCGCTGCGGAAGCGCGGGCGGATCGCGGCACCGGCGGCGTCGGCCAGGTGCGCGGCAAGGGTCAGGTCGGCGGCGGTGACGGGCATGATGGGCCTTTGCATTGCGAACCGTCAGATAGGCGGTGGAGCGGGCAAAGCGCAAACGATGCTCGCGGTTGTCGCAAATGGCTGGCACAGATGGGGCCATGATCGCGCTCGCCCTGCTGCTCGCCGCCCCGCCACAAGTTCGGATCGTCGCCGAACCGCCCGCTTCGGTCGCCGCGGCGGAGGCGGGGGTACAGGTATTCGCGCTCAACGAAGGCGGCGAAGCGGTCAAAGTGGTACCGGCCGAGATGACGGTCGTTACCGGCGACGGTGCGCGGTTGCGGATCGTGCCGGCCGAACCGATGGCGGCCACCGTCGCGCCGGGCGGGTTTCGGGCGCTGCGTTACCGGGTCGCCCCGTCGGCGGTCGCGCAGGTCGCGCCAGCCGCGCCGGTGACCGTGCCGGGCGGCGAATCGACCGTCGCAACGGCGGCAGGTGCCACATCGGGCTTTCTCGACCGGTTCGAACCGCATGCGCCGATCTACGGCGTGTTCGGCCTCGGATCGGACGGAGCGAAGCTGCAATTCAGCCTCGCGGTCCGCCCGTTCGACGGTGCCGGCGCGCTCGACGGGGTGCGCGTTGCATGGACGCAGACGATGTTCTGGGCGATCGACCAGCCGTCCGGGCCGTTCCGGTCCACCACCTACAGCCCCGAAGTCTATTATCAGCGCGCGCTGCGCGACGATGTCGTCGGTGCGGTCGGCTATGCCCATGATTCGAACGGGCGCGATGCCGGATCGATCGACGTGAACCGCCTGTTCGTCTCGGCCGGCTATACGGTGCCGATCGGCGGCGACTGGCGCGGCGAGGTGACGCCGAAGCTGTGGACCTATGTCGGTACCGGCTATCGCGATCTCGACCGCTATTGGGGCAATTGGTCGCTGGGGGCCGCGATCGGGCAGACCGATGGCTTGCGCATCGCCGCCTCACTGCGCAATCCGGCGGGCAGCCGGCGCGCGGGCGAGGTGTTCGCTTCCTACCCGCTCACCCGGATCGGTGGCGGCACCGGACTGTACGTTTTCGGACAGGCGTTCAGCGGTTACGGCGAGGCGATCGACGATTATCGTCTGCGCAGTTCGAGCGCGCGTCTGGGCATCGCCTTCACGCGTTAGCATACTCCGTTCTCACGACGACCTTTCGACCAAGGAACCGCCCGATGCGTATCGCCCTGCTTGCCGCCGCCCTGACCCTGCCCTTCGCCGCGCCGCTGTCCGCCGCGCTCGCGCCCGGTGCGAAGGCACCCGATTTCACCACACAGGCGGCGATCGCGGGCAAGGCGTTCACGCTCAACCTGCGGTCGCAGCTGCGCAAGGGGCCGGTGGTTCTGTACTTCTTCCCCGCGGCATTCACCGGTGGCTGCAATGCCGAGGCGAAGGCGTTTGCCGATTCGGTCGACCAGTTCAAGGCGGCGGGCGCGACCGTGATCGGCATGTCGGCCGACCCGATCGACAAGCTGCAGGCATTTTCGAACGAACATTGCGCAGGGCGTTTCGCCGTCGCCAGCGCCGGTCCGCGCGTGATCCAGGGGTTCGACGTCGCGCTCAACCGCCCCGCCGCCGCCGATGGCAAGGCGCGTACGATGACCACGCGCACCAGCTATGTCATTGGACGCGATGGCCGGATCGCCTTCGTCCATTCGGACATGAACCCCGCCGACCATGTCCGCACCACGCTGGCGGCGGTACGCGGCCTCGCCGCGCCGCGCTGAGGCGAACCGTGACCGGTGCGGTAATCGTGCATCAATCGTGAATCGCCGGGCAACCCGATCTTAGCAAAGCCAGCCTATCCCTCCTGCTCACGGTTTGGTGGGCGGAGGGACATGCGCGGTGTATATGGAAAGAATCGGTAGCGTGACCCCGGCCGGCAACGGCCTGGTTCGTGCGATCCTCACTTTCCTCGAAGACCAGCGGCTCGAACCCACGCCCGTCAACTACACCTTTGCCTACCGGGTCATGAGCGATCCGGCGGGCGCGCTTGCCCGCGAAGTCGCGCGGCGGACCGATGGCGGCTTTCGTCTGAGCAGCGGCGAGGTCGAGATGCTCGGCAACGCCATCGAGGCCGGTATTCGGTCGCCCGGTCCCGCCGACCCGGTTCCGCCGCCGTCCGGATCGGCCCCTGCCGCTGCCCCCGACGCCGAACGGGCCGCCGAAACCCAGCGGCAGGTCGCCGGGTTCGAATCGATGGTGTCGGCGATCCACAACGAAACCCGCGATTTCGGTCGCGATCTGGCGGCCAGTGCCGATGCGCTGAGCGCCGTGCCGGGGACCGACGTCGTCTCGGCGATCGCCGAACTCGCGCGAATCACCGCGTCGATGCGGGCACGGGTCGATATCGCCGAAACGCGGCTGGCACAGGCGACGCGCGAGGCGAGCGCGTTGCGGCAGGAACTGGCCGTCGCGCACGAGGATGCCCGGCGCGATCCGCTGACCGAACTGCCCAATCGTCGTGCGTTCGAATCGGCGTCGACCGATCGCGACGACGGCCCGTTCCATGTCGCGCTGTGCGACGTCGATCACTTCAAGTCGGTCAACGATCAATACGGCCATCCGGTCGGCGACCGCGTGCTGAAGGCGATTGCGGCGACGCTGGACCGCGAATGTGCCGGGCATCTGGTCGCGCGCTATGGCGGCGAGGAATTCGCATTGCTGATCGGCGGCGTCGACCGGGCGACGGCATTCGACATGCTCGAACGGGCGCGCCGTGCGGTCGGTGCGCGCCGCTACCGCCTGCGCGAGACCGATACGGTGATCGAGGGCGTCACCATGTCGGCCGGTCTGGTGACGTTGCGGCCCGGCGAGACGATCGTCGACGGCGTCGGCCGGGCGGACCAGCTGCTCTATGCGGCGAAGCGTGGTGGCCGGGACCAAATGGTTGGCGAAACCGGCTAACTGCTGGCGGAAATTGCGCCAATATCGCGACGCAACTCCGACAGTTTCCAGTAAAATCTATATAAAACAATACGTTAAAGAATTGGCACGGCCCCTGCAAAGCTGTTGGCATCGCCGGCGAGATGGTTCGCACGGCAAGCAGGGAGTTACCACCATGATCCGCCTCGACCTTCGCCAGCAGTTCGCCGCCGCCTTCGCCGCGTTCTTCGTCTCCGCCCTGTTGCTGTCGGCCGCCGCGCCGGTCGTGCCGATCGCCTGATCTATTTACCGGTCAGGGCGCGGCCGACCGCCTCCGCGACCTTGATGCCATCGACCGCCGCCGACAGGATGCCACCGGCATAGCCGGCCCCTTCGCCGGCAGGGAACAGGTTGGCGGTGTTGAGGCTTTGAAAGTCATCACCCCGCGTGATCCGCACCGGCGACGAGGTCCGGGTCTCCACCCCCGTCATCACCGCATCGGGATGGTCATATCCCGGAATCGTGCGGCCGAACGCGACCAGCGCCTCGCGCATCGCCGCCACGACGAAATCGGGCAGGCATTCGGCCAGATCGGTCAGCTGCACCCCCGGACGATAGGACGGAACGACGCTGCGCAACTCGGTCGACGGCCGGCCCGCGAGGAAGTCGCCGATCAGCTGTGCCGGCGCGCGATAGTCGCCGCCGCCCGCCGCATAGGCGCGTTCCTCCCAATGGCGTTGCAGCGCGATTCCCGCCAGCGGATGACCCGGATAATCGCGCGCCGGATCGATGCCGACGACGATGCCCGAATTGGCGTTGCGTTCGTTGCGCGAATATTGGCTCATGCCGTTGGTCGCGACGCGCCCGGGTTCGGAGGTCGCGGCGACGACGGTGCCGCCCGGACACATGCAGAAACTGTAGACGGTGCGCGCATTGGTGCAGTGGTGCGACAGCGTATAGGCGGCGGCACCCAGATCGGGATGGCCGGCGCAGGCACCGAAGCGCGCCTGATCGATCCAGCTTTGCGGATGTTCCACGCGTACGCCGATCGAAAACGGCTTGGGTTCGAGGAACACGCCGCGATCGTACAGCATGTGAAAGGTGTCGCGGGCACTGTGGCCGAGGGCGAACACGACGGGGGCGTCGGTCGACAGCGTCTCGCCGGTCGACAGCGTCAGGCCGGTCAGCCGCCGGGTGCCGTCGGCCGCTTCCTCCACTTCGATATCGTCGACCCGGTGCGAGAATCGATATTCGCCGCCCAGTTCCTCGACGGTCGCGCGCATCGATTCGACCATCTGCACGAGGCGGAAGGTGCCGATATGCGGATGCGCCTCGGTCAGGATTTCCTCGGGCGCGCCAGCCTTGACGAATTCGATCAGCACCTTGCGACCCAGATGGCGCGGGTCCTTGATCTGGCTCCACAATTTGCCGTCGGAAAAGGTGCCGGCACCCCCTTCGCCGAACTGCACGTTCGATTCGGGGTTCAGTTCGCTGCGCCGCCACAGGCCCCAGGTATCCTGCGTCCGCTGCCGAACGACCTTGCCGCGTTCGAGGATGATCGGACGGAACCCCATCTGCGCAAGGATCAGCCCGGCGAACAGCCCGCACGGCCCGGCGCCGACGACGATCGGGCGGGGGCCGGCATAGTCGGCGGGTGCCTTCGCGACGAAGCGGTAGCCGGTATCAGGCGTGGGGCCGATATTGCGGTCGCGGCGAACGCGCGCCAGCACCGGCGCTTCGTTGCGGACCGTCACGTCGACCGAATAGACGAGCTGGATATCGTCCTTGTCGCGCGCATCATGCGCCTTGCGCGCGACGGTGTACCGGATCAGGTCGCGCGGGGTGATCCGCAACCGGTCGCGGATCGCGGCCGTCAGCGCCTCTTCCGGGTGATTGAGGGGCAGTTTGAGTTCGGTGATGCGGAGCATCCGGCCATCTACCGCCTGTCCGCGAACGGGGGAAGCGTCGCGATTGTCCCGGCGGCGCGATGGCGATAGGCCGGGGGCATGATGGCAATGTTACGAACCCTGCTGTCGTTGCTGCTGATGGTGACGGCGATCCCGGCGCTGGCGCAGGCGGCCGGCGATGTGACCACCCGGCTCGACGGTGCGGCCAGCGAATTGGGGCTGGTCGACGGGGCGCTCGACACGAAGCTGGAACAGGGCGACCGTACCGCGCTGCGGGCGCGGGCGCAGGTCGTGCGGGCGACGACCCTCGACGCCGCGCAGCAACTGACCGGCGATCTGGCGCGGATCGACGCACGGCTGGCGCAGCTGGGTCCGGCGGCATCGGGCGAGGACCCGGCGATCCGCAGCGAGCGGACCGCACTGGCACGGCAGCGGACCACGATCGATTCGGCGACGAAGCGCGCCAAACTGTTGTCGGTCGAGGCACAGCAGTTGATCGACGAGATCCAGGAAGGACAGGCGGCGGAGATCAGCCAGAAATGGTTCGGTCGCGGTGCTTCGCCGCTGACCCCGGCCTTCTGGAGCGCGATATTCCGGGCGGTGCCGCGCGATGCGCACCGGATCGAGCGGTTCGTCGCTGCCGAGGTCGGCACCGTCGCCGCCGCCGCGCCGGGGCGGATGTGGCTGGCGTTGCTGGGGCTGGCCATCGCCATCCTGTTGTTGGGACCGGCGCGGCTGGCGGCCGGGCGGGTCGGGCAGCGACTGCTGATCGAGGGTGCGCCGGGGCGGCGGGTGCGGCGATCGGCCAATGCGCTGGGCCGGGTATTTGTCGGGACGCTCGCGCCCCTGCTCGCCGCCGTTGCGGTGCTGACGGGGCTGCGCTGGGCCGGGCTGGTCGCGCCGGGCTGGAGCACGATGCTCGACCAGTGGCTGGTCGCGATCGGCTTTACCGGCTTCACCAGTTCGGTGCTGGGCGCGGTGCTGATGCGGGGCAGCCCGAGCTGGCGGATCGCACCGATCGGCGATGCGGTCGCGGCGCGGCTGCGACCCTATTCGTTTCTGCTGGCGCTGCTCGCCGGCTTCGCGATCGCGATCGATGCCGGGCACAGCGCGATCGGGACCACTGCCGCCGCGCGGACCGCGACCGCCGCCGTGCTGGCGCTGGTGCATATCCTGCTGATCGCGGGGGCATTGTTCGCGATCGGCCGGTTGCGGGCGGAGGCGAGCGCGGGCGAGGATGCGCCGGCGCGCACCGGGCTGGCCGCCGTCACGTTGTTCGCATGGTGCGTCGCCGGCGTCGCGCTGCTGGCGCTGGCGGCGGGGTATATCGGGTTCGGCCTGTCGGTCGGACAGATGGCGGCGTGGACGCTGGTGCTGGGTGCGGCGGTCTATCTGGCGCTGGCCGCGATCGACGATGTCGCGACGACGGTGTTCGAACGATCGAGCCCGCTCGGCCTTGCGCTGACCCGCGGACTGGGCCTGCGCGGCGGCACGGTCGATCAGTTCGGGGTGTTGCTGTCGGGGGTGCTGCGGGTGCTGCTGGCGGTGCTGGCGCTGGCGCTCTGGCTGTTGCCGTTCGGCGGCAGCGGGGTAGCCGATATCCTGACGCGGCTGGGCGATCTGGCGCGCGGGGTGCAGGTCGGCGGGGTGACGATCTCCCCCGGCGCGATCCTGCGATCGGTGCTGGTACTCGCGATCGGGCTGACGCTGGTGCGCGCCTTCATGCGCTGGCTGGAGGGGCGATACCTGCCCGCCACCGAGCTGGATGGCAGCGGACGCAATTCGGTCAGCCTCGTCGCACGCTATGTCGGCATTGCGCTGGCGGTGATCTGGGCGCTGGCGTCGCTGGGCATCGGGGTCGAACGGATCGCGCTGCTGCTATCGGCGCTGTCGGTCGGCATCGGGTTCGGCTTGCAGGCGATCACCCAGAATTTCGTGTCGGGCCTGATCCTGCTCGCCGAACGACCGATCAAGATCGGTGACCTGATCCGCGTCGGTACCGACGAAGGCGATGTGAAGCGGATCAGCGTGCGGTCGACCGAAATCACGCTCGCCGATCATTCGACGCTGATCGTGCCCAATTCCGAACTCATCACCAAATCGGTGCTCAACAAGACGCTGGCCAGCCCGCTGGGGCGGATACAGGTGCAGTTTTCGGTCCCGATCACCGTCGATGCGGCGGCGGTCCAGCAACTGGTGATGGACGCGTTCGCCCGGGAAGCGGCGGTGCTGACCGATCCGGCTCCCGCCGCGTTCATCGATGCGATCGTCAACGACCGGATCGCGTTCAACTGTTTCGGGCATGTTGAATCGCCGCGGGCCGCGTATCGGGCGCGCAGCAACATCCTGCTCGACCTGCTCACCCGCTTCCGTGCGGAGGGGATCGAGATGGGCACGGTGCCGCAGCGGCTGGAACTGGTGGCGGCCTCGCCGGGCGATCCTATTCCCCCCTTGCCAGCCGATCCCGCCGGCGGCACGGCGCGGTCATGATCCTGCGCAGCGACGAATTTGCCGACCTTCCCACCGCCGATGGCGGGGTGATGCGGACCCATGTCTTTCGCCCAGTGGCGGAAGGACGGTTTCCGGGCGTGATACTCTATTCCGAAATCTATCAGGTGACTGCGCCGATCCGGCGGCTGGCGGCGTTCATCGCCGGGCACGGCTATGTGGTCGCGGTGCCGGAGGTATATCATGAATATGAGGCGCCCGGCACGGTGCTGGCGTATGACAAGCCGGGCACCGATCGCGGCAACGACCTGAAGTTCGCCAAGCCGGTTGGCGGCTTCGATGCCGATGCGACGCGGGTCCTCGATTTTCTCGGCAGCCATCCGGCGTGTTCGGGGCGGATCGGGGTGGCGGGCGTGTGCCTTGGCGGGCATCTCGCCTATCGCGCCGCGCTCGACGCCCGCGTGGCGGCGGCGGCGTGTTTCTATCCGACCGATATCCATTCCGCGACGCTGGGCGCGGGGCGCTGCGACGACAGTCTGTCGCGGATCGGCGAGATCGCGGGCGAGATGCTGTTCGTGTGGGGGCGGCAGGACCCGCATGTGCCCTATGCCGGGCGGCAGGCGATCCGCGAGGCGCTGGAAGCGGCAGGCCCGGCCTATGAATGGCATGAGGTGAATGCGCAGCATGCGTTCCTGCGCGATGAGGGGCCGCGCTATGATCCGGCATTGTTCGTGACGGCGACGGGGTGGATGCTGGGGCTGTTCGCGCGGGTTTTGGGCGGGCGGGTTTGAGATTGCCCTGATCTCTTCCTCCACCCGTTTGCTTCGAGCGGAGGTTCGAGGTTGTCGAGAACCGTAGTCGAGCAAGGTGTGCCCCAAGCGACCTGTTCTCGACAGACGCTTCTCGACACGCTCGAAGCTGCTCGAACCGAACGGATTGAGGGTGAGATAGCCTACCCGACCGCCGCGACCCCCAACCGAGGAATCTCGATCTTCGGACAGCGATCCATGACGACCTGCAAGCCCGCCGCCTCCGCACGTTCGGCGGCAGCTTCGTTGACGACCCCCAGTTGCATCCACACCGCCTTCGCGCCGCCTGCGATCGCCGCGTCGACCACCTCCCCAGCCGCGGCCGAGTTGCGGAAGATGTCGACGATATCGATCGGCTCCCCGATCTGGTCGAGATCGCGGAACACGAATTCGCCGTGGAGATGTTCGCCGGTGATTTGCGGATTGACCGGGATCACGCGATATCCCTGCCGCTGGAGATACGCCATCACGCCGTAGGACGCCCGATCGGGCCGGTCGGACGCACCGACGAGCGCGATGGTTCGTGCTTCGGTCAGCAGGGTGCGGATGCCGTTGTCGTCGAGCATGTCAGTTTCTCGTCAGCCAGTCGCCGACCCGTGCGGCGATATCCCTGAACGGATCGGCTTCGGCACCGTTCCCGGCCGCAGGCGGCGTGCCGGCGTCGGACGCACTGCGAATCGCGAGCGTCAATGGGATGCGGCCGAGGAACGGGATGCCGAGCGCCTTTGCCTGCGCCTCCGCACCACCGTTGCCGAACGGGTCCGATGTCTCGCCGCAATGCGGACAGACATAGCCGGCCATGTTTTCAACGAGGCCGATGATCGGCACGCCGGCCTTGACGAACAGGTCGATCGCGCGCGTGGCGTCGATCAGCGCGAGGTCCTGCGGCGTCGAGACGATGACCGCGCCCGCCGGCTTGTGCTTCTGGATCATGGTCAGTTGCACGTCGCCGGTACCCGGCGGCATGTCGACGACCAGCGTGTCGGCCATGTCCCAGTGCGCGTCGACCAGCTGGGTCAACGCGCCGGCCGCCATCGGCCCGCGCCATGCGATCGCCTGTCCGGCCGGCACCAACTGTCCCATCGACAGCAGCGGTACGCCCAGCTTCGTCGCGACCGGCACCAGTTTCTTGTCGTGCGCCTCGGCCTTGATCCCGTCGACGCCGAGCAGGCGCGGCTGCGACGGGCCATAGATGTCGGCGTCGACCATGCCCACCTTGCGCCCCGAACGGGCGAGCGCGATGGCGAGATTGGCGGCGAGGGTCGATTTGCCGACCCCGCCCTTGCCGCTGGCCACCGCGACGATGCGCTGCGCGACGCGCTCGCTGGTCTGCGCCACGCGGACGCCGGCGATGCCGGGCGCGGTCAGCGCCACTGTGCGGACATCCGCCTCCAGCGCGTCGCGCGCCGCCGGGGGCAGGCCGGTCACGTCGAGGATGATGCTCGCCTGATCGCCGGTCACTCGCACGGTCGCCCGCCCGGCGGCGACGGGGGCGAGCAACGCGTCGAGCGCGGCGGCGGGGGTCGAAGATACGGTCATGGGCGCGATGTAGCGTCGCCCAAGCGCGTTACCACTGTAAAAGGGAGGGCGGCCCCCTATAAAGGAAGGATGCGATGGATCATGGGGTGGCGCCGACGCGCGCAGGTGCTGGGGATGAGCGACAAGGGCCCATGGGGCGGCGGCGGCGATTCCGGCAACGGATCGGGCGGCGGCGGCGATGACGGTCCGCGCAATCCCTGGTCGCTGCCGCCCACGGGCAAGCGCAGCCGGATCGGCGGATCGACCTCGCTCGACGAATTTCTGAAGCGCGCGCGCAGCGGCGGGCCGGGTGGCGGACCGTCCTTTCCGGCCAATGCCGGGCGGCTGTGGCTGGCGGCGGTGGCGGCGCTGGTGCTGGTGTGGATCGGTTTCACCAGCTTCCATTCGATCGGGCCGCAGGAACGTGGCGTCGTGACCATGTTCGGCAAATATACCAGCACGCTCAACCCCGGCATCCAGTTCACCCTGCCCGCGCCGATCATGCGCGTGCAGGTCGAGGATGTGCAGAATACCCGCACCGAATCTTTCCCCGAAGGCAGCCAGCCCAATCTGATGCTGACCGGTGACCAGAATATCGTCGATCTGGCCTATTCGGTGCGCTGGAACATCAAGTCGCCCGAAGATTACGTCTTCGAGATCAAGAATCCGAAGGAAACGGTGCGTGCCGTCGCCGAGAGCGCGATGCGTGCCGCGGTAGCGGGCAAGAACCTGACGCAGGCGATCGGTTCGGGCCGCGGCGAGATCGAGGCCGAGGTGCAGACGCGGATGCAGGGTCTGCTCGACGAATATCAGTCGGGCGTGCGCGTGCTGGGCATCAGCATCCAGAAGGCGGCCGCCCCCGCCGAAGTCGACGACGCGTTCAAGGCGGTGACGGCGGCGCAACAGGAAGCGCAGTCGAACCTCAACCGCTCGCGCGCCTATGCGCAGCAGGTGATCGCGCGGGCGCAGGGTGATGCGACCGAGTTCGACAAGATCTACGAACAATATCGGCTGTCGCCCGACGTGACCCGGCGGCGGCTCTATTACGAGACCATGGAGCAGGTGTTGAACCGCGCCGACAAGACGATCGTCCAGCCGGGCGTGCAGGCCTATCTGCCGCTGCCCGAAGTGCGCCGCCAGCAACAGGCGACGCCCGAACCGCAGGCACCCGCGACGCCGCAGGCGCAGCCGACGGGAGCCGCACGATGAGCCGTATGCTGCGCAATCCGATGGCGGCGGGCATCGCGCTGCTGGTGCTGGTCATCCTGTTCTTCAGCACGATCGTAATCGTGCCGGAGACGCGGCAGGCAGTGATCCTGCGCTTCCAGCAGCCGGTCGGCACGCTCAATCCGTATCGCGCCGATCAGCCGTTCGGGCGGACCGGGGCCGGGCTGGTCGCCAAGATCCCGTTTTTCGACCGGGTGGTGTGGATCGACAAGCGGGTGCTGGACATCGAGCTGAACAACCAGCCGGTGCTGTCGACCGATCAGCTGCGGCTGGAGGTCGATGCCTTTGCCCGGTTCCGCATCGTCGATCCGTTGCAGGCGGTGATTTCGACCGGGTCGACCGCCAACACCGAAGAGCGGGTCGCCAACCAGCTGGAACCGTTGCTGTCATCCGCGTTGCGAGCCGAACTGGGGCGTCGTCCGTTCGCATCGCTGCTCAGCCCGGAGCGCGGCGCGGTGATGGACAATATCCAGAACGCGCTGCAACGCACCGCGCGCCAGTACGGCGCGGAGATCGTCGACGTTCGGATCAAGCACGCCGACCTGCCCGATGGCAGCCCGCTCGAATCGGCGCTGGCGCGGATGCGCTCGGCCCGGGAACAGGAAGCGGCGACGATCGCGGCACAGGGACAGCGTGATGCGCAGGTCGTCCGCGCCAATGCCGAGGCGGAGGCCGCGCGCATCTATGCGGCAAGCTTTGGCAAGGACGCCGATTTCTACGCGTTCTGGCGGGCGATGCAGTCCTATCGCACCACCTTTGCCGGGGCACCGAATCAGAGCGGCAGCACGTCGATCATCCTGTCGCCCGAAAACGGGTATCTTCGCGAATTCGGTGGTCGGGAACGCTAGAACCCCGCCGAACATTCAAACCGCGTTCAGCAAGGCAATGGCAGGTTCATCCCCAAAGGGATCGTGAGCCAAATTCGAGAGGACCATCCAAACGTGCGTTACGCCTACGCCATTACTTCCGCTCTGTTGCTGGGCGGTGCCGCCGCGACCCTGACGCTCAACCCGTCGGGGGCGCAGACCGCGCAGAATGAACCCGGTGCGATCAACGCCATGTCCGCACCGCGCCCCGGTGCGCCGATGAGCTTTGCCGACATGGTGACCCGGCTTTCGCCCGCGGTCGTCAACATCTCGACCACGCAGCGTATCACCGTGCAGCAGCAGGCGAACCCGTTCCAGGGTACGCCGCTGGAGCAGTTCTTCGGTGGGCGCGGCGGCGGCGGTGGCGGCCGGACGCAGGAGGCGCAGTCGCTCGGCTCGGGCTTCCTGATTTCGAACGACGGCTATATCGTCACCAACAACCATGTCGTCTCGGCCGGAGCGGAAGGCGCGACGGTCGAATCGATCACCGTGACGCTGGCCGATCAGAAGGAATATAAGGCGAAGCTGATCGGTCGCGATGCGCTGTCCGACCTGGCAGTGCTGAAGATCGACGGTCCGAATTTCCCGTTCGTCCGCTTCGGTGATTCGCGACAGGCGCGGGTCGGCGACTGGGTACTGACGATCGGCAACCCGCTCGGCCAGTCGGGCACGGTGACCGCCGGCATCATCTCGGCACTGAACCGCGTGGGTCAGGGACCCTATGATCGCTTCATCCAGACCGATGCCGCGATCAACCGCGGCAATTCGGGCGGACCGATGTTCGACATGCAGGGCAATGTCATCGGCATCAATTCGCAGATCCTGTCGCCGACCGGCGGCAATATCGGCATCGGCTTCGCGATTCCCGCCGAGCAGGCCAAGCCGATCGTCGACAAGCTGATGAAGGGCCAGTCGGTCGCGCGCGGCTATCTGGGCCTCGGGCCGCAGGACGTGAGCGAGGATATCGCCAACGCGCTGGGCATCAGCAAGGATCGTGGCGCATTGGTGCGCAGCGTTTCGCCGGGCGAGCCGGCGGCACGGGCCGGCATCCGCGTCGGCGACGTGGTGCTTGCGATCAACGGCAAGGAAATCACGCCGCAACAGTCGCTGACCTACCTGGTCGGGCTGGAAGCGCCGGGCAGCCGCGTCACGCTCGACGTCCTGCGCGATGGCCGTCGCCAGCAGATCCCGGTGACGCTGGGCACGCGTCCGTCGGAAGAGCAGTTGCAGGCGCAGGACGAACGTTTCGACCCGAACGAGGCACCGAACAATCCGCCGGCGAACGACAGCCTGTCGGCGACCGCGGGCATGGCGGTGCAACCGCTCAACCCGTCGATCGCACGGCAGCTCGGGCTGGAAGCATCGACGCGTGGTGTCGTGATCGTTGCGGTCGATCCGAACAGCGATGCGGCGGCCAAACAGTTGCGGCGCGGCTTCGTCATCCTGTCGGCCGATCGCCAGCCGGTGACGTCGTCGGCAGAACTCGCCCGCGCGGTCGCGGCGGCACGTGTGGCGAAGCGCAAGCTGTTGCTGCAGATCCAGCCGATCGGACCCGGCGGATCGGTCCCGCCGGCCTTCGTCGCGATCGCGGTGGACAACCGGTAAGAGGCCGGTTGAAAACTCGCGGTAAGGCGAGTGTCGTAGAAATGCGCCACGGCGCACTTTCAACGGACTCTCAAGATAAGGGGGCGGCGGTCATGGGGATCGCCGCCCCTTTTTTCTTGGAAAACACGTGATTTACGTGGACGTCAAACTGGGTAAATATCCTGCCACGACAGGGGGCAGGGCATGACCGACACCACCGAACTCTTCATAGGCGCGACCGCGGCCGGTGTCCGCCAATCGCTCGTCCTGAAACGCGCCAATCGCCATGGGCTGATCGCAGGCGCAACCGGCACCGGCAAGACGGTGACGTTGCAGGGTCTGGCCGAAAACTTTTCCGCCGCCGGCGTTCCGGTCTTCGTTGCCGATGTGAAGGGCGACCTGTCGGGTATCGCCATGGCGGGCAGCGCGACCGCCAGGCCGCACGCCGCCTTTGCCGAACGCGCCGCCGCGATCGGCGACAGCGACTGGCAATATCGCGACACGCCGGTCGTGTTCTGGGACCTGTTCGGTGAGGCCGGCCATCCGATCCGCGCGACGGTGTCGGAGATGGGGCCGCTGCTGCTCGGCCGGATGCTGAACCTGAACGACGTGCAGGAAGGGGTGCTGACCATCGCCTTCCACGTCGCCGACGAGGACGGCTTGCTGCTGCTCGACCTCGACGATCTCCAGGCGATGCTGGTGCATGTCGCCGGACGCGCCGACGAACTGACCACCCGCTATGGCAATGTCGGCAAGCAATCGGTCGGCGCGATCCAGCGTGCACTGCTGCAATTGCGGACCCAGGGCGGCGACCGGTTCTTCGGCGAACCCGCACTCGACCTCGCTGACTTCCGGCGAATGAGCGACGATGGGCGCGGCATCGTATCGGTGCTGGCCGCCGACAAACTGATGGCATCGCCGCGTCTGTATGCGACGTTCCTGCGGTGGCTGTTGTCCGAATTGTTCGAGACGCTTCCCGAGATCGGCGACCCCGACAAACCGGTGCTCGTGTTCTTCTTCGACGAAGCGCATCTGTTGTTCGACGATGCGTCCGACGCGCTGGTCGACAAGGTCGAACAGGTCGTGCGGCTGATCCGGTCGAAGGGCGTCGGCATCTATTTCGTGACGCAGAACCCGGTCGATATTCCCGATGCGGTGGCGGCCCAGTTGGGCAACCGGGTGCAACATGCGCTGCGGGCGTTCACGCCCAAGGAAGCACGGGCGATCCGGGCCGCGGCGGAAACGTTCCGTGCCAATCCCGGCGTCGACGTGGCGCGGGCGATCACCGAACTGAAGACCGGCGAGGCGCTGGTGTCGGTGTTGCAGGCGGATGGATCGCCCAGCCCGGTCGAGCGAACGCTGATCCGGCCGCCGCGATCGCGGGTCGGGCCGGTGACCCCGGTCGAACGCGGCGTGCTGATGGAAACCGATATCATCGGCGACCGCTACGACACCGCGATCGACCGCGAATCGGCAGCAGAACTGTTGGGAGCCAAGGCCGGCGAAGCTGCCGCCGCCGCTGCCGCCGCAAAGGCACAGGTCGCCGCCGACAAGGAAACAGCGTTGCAGGCAAAGGAAGACGCGCGCGCGGCGAAAGAGGCCGAACGCCGGCGCATCGCCGAACAGCGTGCGGCGGACCGCGCGGCGCGTGCGGAAGAGAAGGCGGCGCGTACGGTCGAGCGCGAGGCGGCGAACAATCCATGGAGCCGCGCCACGCAATCGGCGACCCGGTCGGCCGGGTCGGCGGTGGGGCGGATCGTCGTCAACGAAATCGGCAAGCAGGTGTTCGGCACGACCCGCGGCGGGCGTGCGAAAAGCGGCGGCGTCGTCGGCGGTTTGCTGCGCGGTGTTCTGGGCGGGTTGTTCCGCGGTTGACCGGGATGCGGCCGGTCGTCGGCGGGACCGAGACGCCCGACATTCCTCCCGCACTGTTCGCGATGCCGCCCGGCATGGCGATCCGCTACGAACGGCCCGATCCGGCCCTGGCCGATTATACGACCGGTTATCACCTCTATGCCGCCAGCGGGCCGGCATCGATCGGGATGGAGAACTGGTTCCTGCCCGGCACCGCCAATGTCCGGGTGACGTTGAAGGCGGGGCCGATTGCGGTGTCGATCGGGCGGCGGATATTCAACCCGATGCCGCAGGCCAGCCTGTGCGGGCCGAGCAGCCATGCGCTGCATACGCTGACCAATGGCGGAATCATGATCGGCTTCGGGGTCAGTGCGCTCGGCTGGTCGCGGTTCTTTGTGGAAGGAGCCGACCGCTATGCCGACCGGATCGTGCCGCTGGACGATGCCGCGTCGCCGGGGTTCGCCGATCGGCTGGTCGCGACGCTGTCGGCGGTCGAGGACGAACATGGCGTGAAGGCCGCCCTCGACCGGTTCCTGCTCGCCGAGATCGGGCCGCCCAGTCCCGACGAGGAACTGATCCGGCGGATCGCCCGGCTGGTCGTCGACGATGCGCCGGGCGGGCTGGCGCAGGCGGCGCGCGAATGGGATATCTCGCCCGAAGTGCTGCGGCGGATATGCCGGCGGCATTTCGGTTTCCTGCCCAAGACGCTGCTGATCCGGTCGCGTTTCCTGCGGTCGTTGATCCCGTTGATCGAGTCGCGCGGCGAGATCGATTATTCGAGCATCGATCCGGCCTATTTCAGCGCGTCGCATTTCCTGCGCGATTCGCACGCGGTGCTCGGCACCACGCCGCGCCGGTTCCTGCACGAACAGATCGATTTTCTGGTCGCCAGCCTGCGCGCACGGGCGGCGGTGCTGGGGACCGCGACACAGGCGCTGCACCGGTTGTGAACCGGTCTCGACGTAGCGGCGGGCACGCCGTTCGGTGAGACGGATCGCCAAGCCCTTCGACGGCCGCCAAGGGCGGTCGAAGGGATTGGCGGGCCGAACGGGTTCACTACGCTACCGACGGCGCGTTACATCGCGCCGAGCAGCGCCTCGATCGTCACGAACGCGAAGGCGACCGAGCTGTCGGCGACGCCATATGGAATGAAGATCCGGTCGCCATGGCGGATCGCGCCACACGAATAGACGACGTTGGGGACATAGCCCTCGCGGTCCTCGTTCGCCGCTGCAAGGATCGGGTCGCGGGTGCGGCCGATGACCTTCGACGGATCGTCCTTATCGAGCAGGACCGCACCGATCGCATATTTGCGCATCGCCCCGACGCCGTGGGTCAGCAGCAGCCAGCCTTCGTCGATCTCGATCGGCGGACCACAATTGCCGATCTGCACCAGTTCCCATGGATAGACGGGCTTGAGCAGCAGCTCGCCCTCGTCCCAATGGGTCAGCTCGTCGGATTTGATGAGGAACAGGTTCTCGCCGTCCTGCCGGCCGATCATCATATATTGCCCGCCGATCTTGCGCGGGAACAGGCCCATGCCCTTGTTCCGGGCGGCGCTGCCGGTCATCGGCACAAGATCGAACGCGCGGAAATCGCGGGTGCGCAGCAATTCGGACTGGATCATCGATCCGTTATAGGCGGTGTAGGTGCCGAGCCATTCGAAGCTGCCGTCGTCATGCTGGAAGCGGACGAGGCGCATGTCCTCCAGCCCCTTCGACTGGGCCTGCGTGATCGGGAAGATGACCGTGCCCGACAGCGTCGAATCGCGGTGGCGGAACACCGTGACCTCACCCTCGGGCGCTTCGTCCTCTTCACCGATCGCGTCGGCGGCGGTGGCGAAGGGCGGCTCGGGCGCGAGGGTCAGTTCGTTTTCGTCGGTGATGATGCCTTCGCGAAACGCGACCGACGAAATATGGCCTTCGCCGACCGCACGCAGCGACATCAGGATGCGCAGCGACCCGTCGGGCATTCCGGTCTGGTCGAAATGCGGCACCGCGCTCGGGTTCATCAGCGCGGCGGCGGCGTAGCTATATTCGTGACAGAAATAGGCACCGATCAACTGACGCTTTTCATCGCCGATCTCTGCGCCGTTCAGGCCCAGCACCGTCTCGATCTCGTCATAGCGGGTCATGAACACGCGGCGCGTCTGCCAATGCCGCGCCTCGAAATCCTTGAGCACGGTTTCGAGTTGCGCGCGCGTTTCCTGCGCCGACATCGCCAGCACTTCGCCGACCAACCGTTCGGTCCGGCTGGGGGCGGAGCCATTGCGCTGCCACGCAATATGAAACGGGCGCACCACCACGCGCGAGGGATCGGCGTACAGCCGCATGGGGTGGTTGTAGATATCCAGCATTCGCGCGTCCAATAGTCCCGGCCGAAACCGTAGCCGGTCAGGCTACGGCGCGGCGCGGGTCTGCCACGGATGCGCGGCCCTTTGAAAGGGCAGAAATGGCACAGGACGCCAATTGCAGCGCGAGAATCGACTCCGCCCCCTGGTTGCGGTTCAATCCGGTCGGCATCAGCCCGTCGAAACAGCCGCCATCGGCGACGGTCGCCAGCGGCAGGTCGAGGTCGTTGGCCCCGAGATACCAGTTATACGCCTTGACCGCTTCGTTCATCCAGCGCTGGTCGCCGGTGGCTTCGAAGGCGGCGGCGCAGGCCTCGACCGTCGCCTGCGCTTCCAGCGGCTGCTGGTCGAAGGGGAGCGGATCAGCATAGGCCCGGCTGAAACTCTCGGTTCCGATCGCCCGGAAGCGACCTTCGGGCGAGGTTTGCTGGCCGACGATCCAGTCGAGCGTTTCCAGCCCGACCTTCAGGTAATCGTCGCGCTGCAATGCCTTGCCGGCGCGGATCATCGCTTCGGGCAGGCGGGCATTGTCATAGGCCAGCACGATTTCGAACCACTGCCATTCGGGCCGGCGCGACGCGTCGAGCAGGGTGACCAGTTCGGCACCGAAGCGGGTCGCGATCTCGGTCGCGAGCGCATGGCCGGGGGTCACCTCCAGCATCGCGACCGCCGCGAGCATCGCGAAGGCCCGCGCGCGGGGCGAGCCGAGGTCGAGCGCGATCGAGGTGGTCTGTTCGTACAGCGCGGTTGCCCAGTCGCGATGCTTGCGCGAATGCGCATCACGGGCGGTGATTGCCAATGCCCACAAAGCGCGACCGTTCGAATCCTCCGACCCTTCATCCTCGCACCAGGTCCGGTCGAAATTCATGAAGTTGCGGAAGCGACGCTTGTCGGGGTTCCACGCATATTGGACGAACGATGCGTAGATCGTAGTCCATTTGTCGCGCTGCACCGGATCGAGATCGTCGATCTGCGACATCAGGATCAGCGCGCGCGCATTGTCGTCGATGCAATAGCCGTGGCGGCGATCGGGCACCGAATAGATCGAATGCTGCAACATGCCGGTCGCATCGCTCATCCGCTCGACCGCGGCGAAGTCGGGCGTCAGCGCGGTCAGATCGGTGCTGGGCCGCACCCGACTGGGACGGGCGGCGACGGCGCGCTCGATCTCGACCATCGCCGCTTCGGCAAGGCACGGGAACAGCATCGTCCGACCGCGGGCATAGGCCCGCAGCGCCAGCGTGTCGCGGCGCAGGTCGTTGTCGAGCAGGTCGTTGATTTCACGCGCGAACGCATCGGCGTCGCCGAAATCGACGATCACGCCGTGTTCGTCGGCAAGGATCTCGGTGGCATGGACATAGGGGGTCGACACCACGACCTTGCCGACGCCCACCGCATAGGACAGCGTGCCCGACGTGATCTGCGCCGGATTACTGTACGGGGTGACGTACAGGTCGGCCGCCTGGAGATAGTCGAGCAGTTCGTCCTGTTCGACGAAGCCGTCGAGGAAGCAGACATTGTCGGACACGCCCAGCCGGGCGGCCTGCGCCTTCAGCCGGTCGCGATAGGCCTCGCCCTCATGCGCCACCAGATGCGGATGGGTCGCGCCCAGCACGACGTACAGCGCATCGGGATGCTTCGCCGCGACCTGCGGCATCGCATCGATCATCGTTTCGATGCCCTTGTTGGGCGCCAGCAGGCCGAAAGTCAGGATCACGGGACGCCCGGTCCAGCCGAAGCGGCCCTTCATCGTGTCGGGCACGACGAACGGACGGTCATGAACACCGTGCGGGATCGTCACGATCTTGCGCGCATCGGTGCCATGGACGCGCATCAGGATCTCGCGACCCTTGTCGGCCATCACCACCACCTTGGCAGCGCGGCGCAGCAGTGCTTCGAGCACGCGGCGCTCATCGGCATTGGGCGTTTCGAGAATGGTGTGCAGCGTGATGACGACGGGTACGTTCACCCGGTCGAGCAGGCCGACGATATATTCGCCGGCCGAACCCCCATAGATGCCGTATTCGTGCTGGACCCACACCGCCTGTGCCCCGCTCGCCTCGATCCGGCGGGCGGCATCGAAATAGGCGATACGGTCGTTCTGATCGATCGCATGGGTTACTTCGGGGGGATAGTCATAGGCACCGGGCCGGTCGTCCATCGCATAGACATCGACCGCCAGATCGGGAAACCGATCGCGCAACGCATTGTAGGTGTCGGTCGTAAAGGTCGCGAGCCCGCATTTGCGCGGCAGGAAGTTACCGATCAGCGCGATACGATCGAGCGGCTTCGTGGCGACCATTCGGTCCATCTGCGTTCCTCTTTGCGATGCGGTGAGCCACTCCCCAAAGGGGCGGTGTCCACAAACAGAAACATTCCGATACGTATAAAAGTTGCATGATTTGTGCGTTGCGGCAGGATTCGACCGTCGAAACGTTGCCGCAATGCGACGAATCATCCGCGTCCGCGATATCCGGGCACGTCCTGTTCAGGAATCCACACGCCGGCGGGTTTTTCCCCCGATTGCCAGAACACGTCGATCGGAATGCCGCCGCGCGGATACCAATAGCCGCCGATGCGCAGCCACACCGGGTTCATTTCATGGAACAGGCGCTCGCCGATACCGACGGTGCAATCCTCGTGAAACGCCGCATGGTTGCGAAACGCGCCGAGGAACAGTTTCAGCGATTTCGATTCGACGATCGTCTCGCCCGGCACATAATCGATCACCAGATGCGCGAAATCGGGCTGTCCGGTGACCGGGCACAGCGAGGTGAATTCGGGCGAGGTGAAGCGCACCAGATACGGCGTGCCGCGCGGGTTCGGAACATAATCGAGTTCGGCGGCTTCCGGGTTGGCGGGAAGCGGGCTGGCCTGGCCAAGGAATTTCGGGTCCATGGCCGCACATGTAGGAAAAGGCGGGCGCGAATGGAACGGGTGCTGATCCCGGTGCTGGGCGACCAGTTGTCGATGGGCCTGTCGTCGTTGCGCGACGCCGATCCCGGCTGCACCACGATCCTGATGATGGAGGTGGTCGAGGAAGCGACCTATGTCCGCCATCACCCCAAGAAGATCGCGTTCCTGTTCGCTGCGATGCGGCATCATGCCGCCGCGCTGCGGGAGGCGGGTTGGCGCGTCGACTATGTGACGCTCGACGATCCCGACAATGCCGGCAGCTTCACCGGCGAGGTCGCGCGGGCGGTCGAACGGCATGATCCGACGCGGATCGTCGTTACCGAAGCCGGCGAATGGCGGGTGCAGGCGATGCTGGAGGCGTGGGAGACGGTCTTCGGCATACCCGTCGATGTCCGCGCCGACACGCGGTTCCTGTGTTCGCACGACCGGTTCGCCGCATGGGCCGCGGGTCGGCGCGAATTGCGCATGGAATATTTCTATCGCGACATGCGCCGTGAGACCGGTCTGCTGATGGACGGTGACAAGCCGGTCGGCGGCAAATGGAATTTCGACCACGACAATCGCAAGCCCGCCCAGCGCGACATGCTGATGCCGCGACCGCTGTCGTTCGCACCGGACGATATGACGCGAACGGTGCTGGCGTTGGTCGGCGAACGCTTCGGCGATCATGCCGGGACGCTCGACGGGTTCGATTTCGCCGTCACCCGCAAGGACGCCCTGCGCCAGCAACGCGCCTTCCTGACCCATGCGTTGCCGGGGTTCGGCGACAATCAGGATGCGATGCTGACCGACGAACCGTATCTGTGGCACGCGGTGCTGTCGCCCTATCTCAATGCCGGGCTGCTCGATCCGCTCGACCTGTGCAAGGCGGTCGAGAAGCAGTTCGTGGCCGGCAAGGTGCCGATCAACGCCGCCGAGGGCTTTATCCGGCAGGTCATCGGCTGGCGCGAATATGTCCGCGGCATCTATTGGCGCGAGGGACCGGACTATGTGACGCGCAATTTCCTGAACGCGAAGCGCGACTTGCCCGGCTTCTACTGGACCGGCGAGACCAACATGCACTGCCTTTCGCAGGCCATCGGGCAGACGCTGTCGAATGCCTATGCGCATCATATCCAGCGATTGATGATCACCGGCAACTTCGCGCTGCTGATCGGGGCCGAGCCGCAACAGGTGCATCGCTGGTATCTGGAGGTCTATGCCGACGCCTATGAATGGGTCGAGCTGCCCAACACGCTGGGGATGAGCCAGTTCGGCGATGGCGGGCTGCTGGGGTCGAAGCCCTATGCATCGTCGGGTGCCTATATCGACCGGATGTCCGATTATTGCAGGTCGTGCCGCTATGACGTGAAGCAGCGCACCGGGCCAGATGCGTGCCCATTCAACGCACTGTATTGGGACTTCGTCGTCCGCAACCGCGACAAGTTCGGCAACAATCCCCGGATGGCGATGCCGTATCGCAGCTGGGACAAGATGGCCGACGAAACGCAGCAGGCGCTCCGTAACCAGGCGGCGGGGTTTTTGAAGGCGCTCGACACGCTTCCGCGGTACGGGGATTGACCGGCGGGACCGCTCGCCTAAGCCTCTCCCTTATGCAATCGCTCCTTTCCACCGCAGGGCTGGCCGACCGGATCGGTACCCCCGGCCTGATCGTCCTCGACGCGACGTTCTTGGCCGTTCAGCCCGATCCGCCGCGCGACGAAGCCGCCGAATATGCCGCCGCGCATGTGCCCGGCGCGCGCTTTCTCGATCTGCGTAGCCTGTCGACGGGCCAGGCGACGTCGCTGCCGACGGCGGACAGATTCGCCGGGCGGCTGGGTGCGCTGGGCGTAGGGCAGGATGCACAGGTCGTGCTGTACGACCATTCGCCGCACCATACGGCGGCGCGGGCGTGGTGGCTGTTCCGGCGGTTCGCGCCGACGCTGCCGGTCGCTATCCTCGATGGCGGCCTGCCGAAATGGCGCAGCGAAGGACGCCCGGTCGAGAGCGGCATCGCAGCGTCCGAACCGACCCGCTTCGTCGCCGATCCCGACCTGGCGGCGGTACGGACCAAGGCGATGATGCTCGCTGGCGACGGGGGACAACTCATTGATGCCCGCTCGCCGGCGCGGTTCGACGGGAGCGAGGCCGATCCGCGCGGGCTGCCGTCGGGGCATATTCCGGGCAGCCGCAACCTGCATTATGCGCGCTTCTTTCGGGACGACGGGACGTGGCGGTCCCCCAAGGAACTGGCGGCACTGTTCGCGAGCGAGGGCGTCGATCTCGACCGGCCGGTGACGACCACCTGCGGGTCGGGCATCACCGCCGCGATCCCTGCCTTTGCACTGCATCTGCTAGGGCGCAGCGCCGCTTTATATGACGGCAGCTGGACCGAATGGGCCGCCGATCCGCAGACGCCGAAGGTGACCGCATGAGCAAGCACGACACCCCGCAATCGCCCGCGACGCACGTCGTCACCGGCGGGCGGCGCGACGAATGGACCGGCGGCGTGGTCAACGTCCCCGTCTGGCGTGCATCGACGATCCTGTACGACGATGTCGCCGGCCTGCGCGCAGCGGCGGGCAGCGATACCCATCATCGCCTGTTCTACGGCCGGCGCGGCACCCCGACCCAATGGTCGCTGGCCGAGGCGTTGACAGGACTGGAGCCGGGGGCGGAGGGCACGTTGCTCTATCCATCGGGGGTCGCGGCGATCACGACGGCGCTGCTTGCCTATCTCAAGCCCGGCGATCACCTGTTGCTGCCCGACAGTGCCTATGATCCGACGCGCGCCTTCGCGCTGGGAATGCTGCGGACGATCGGGGTCGAGACGACGCTGTACGATCCGATGATCGGGGCGGGCATCGCCGACCTGATGACGTCGCGGACGAAGGTTCTGTTCCTCGAAAGTCCCGGCAGCCTGACGTTCGAGGTACAGGACGTGCCGGCGATGACCGCCCTCGCGCGCGCGCGCGGCATCACCACCATTCTCGACAATACCTGGGCGACGCCGCTGTTGTTCCCGGCAATGGCGCACGGGGTCGACGTGACGATCATGGCCTGCACCAAATATGTCGTCGGCCATTCGGATGCGATGCTGGGATCGGCGACGGCGGTGGCATCGCACTGGCAGGCACTGCGCGACGCGACCTATCAACTGGGCCAGCATGTCGGGCCGGACGATGCCGCGCTCGGCGCACGTGGCCTGCGGACGATGGCGGTGCGGCTGAAACAGCATGGCGAATCGTCGATCCGCATCGCGAAATGGTTGGCGCAGCAGCCCGGCGTCGCGCGGGTACTGCACCCGGCGCTGCCCGGCTGTCCGGGGCACGACCTGTTCGTCCGCGATTTCCGGGGAAGCGCCGGGCTGTTCGCGTTCGTCCTCGACGGCGGCAGCGACGATGCGCGGGCGGCGCTGATCGACGGCCTCGCGCTGTTCGGCATCGGCTATAGCTGGGGCGGGTTCGAAAGCCTCGCGCTGCCGATCGATCCGCACCGCTATCGCAGCGTCACCCGCACGCCGGCGGAGGGGCCGATGATCCGGTTGCAGATCGGGCTGGAGGACGTGGACGACCTGATCGCCGATCTCGACGCCGGTCTGGCGCGGTTCCGGGCGACGCGGTGAACGGGATCGCCGGCTGGCTGACGGCGCGCGGCCTGCCGGTCGGGGATGGCGCGCAATTGGCCGAGGCGGGGGTGGCACTCGGTTTCGTGCTGTTGTCGCTTGCGCTCGGCTGGTTTGTCGGGCGCTGGGCCGGGCCGGGGCTGACCGGCCTGTGGCGTGAGCGGGTGGGCGACCATGCCACCGGCATCGTCGGGCGGCTGTGCGACATCCTCCGCCACCTGGTCGCGGTACTGGCGCTGGCGGTGGTCGGGCAGGTGCACTACTGGGGTGCGTTGGCCGACATCGTCGTCGGACTGGCGCTGGGCGCGGCGGTCGCGCGGCTGGCGGTGCAGCTGTTGCGCGGCGTCCATCTGGCACGGTGGATGGCGTGGACGGTCGGGTTCATCCTGTTCGTCGCCGCGCTGTCGGGCGCGATCGGCGGGCTGGAGCCGATCACCGACACGCTCGACGCGATCGGTTTCTCGATCGGGCGACGGCGGCTGTCGCTGCTGGCGCTGGTCAGTACCCTGCTGACCGCGGTGGTGCTGTATGCGGTCGTGCGGATCGTCAACAAGGTCGTCGCGCATGGCGTGGCGCAGGCCAAGGGGCTGGACCCGGCGCAGAAATTGCTGGCGCAGAAGCTGGCATCGATCGCGGTGGTCATCACCGCGTTCTTCTTCGGGATCGATCTGCTCGGCATCGACCTGACGACCTTTGCGATCTTTTCCGGCGGCCTTGGCCTGGCGGTCGGATTCGGGTTGCAGAAGACGGTCGGCAATCTGATCGCGGGCATCATCCTGTTGATGGACCGCTCGATCAAGCCGGGCGACGTGATCGTCGTCGGCGACAGCTTCGGCTGGGTCAACAAGATCGGCGTGCGCGCGGTGTCGGTCATCACCCGCGACGGCAAGGAGCATTTGATCCCCAACGAAAACCTGATGACGCAGGAGGTCGAGAACTGGTCCTTTTCCGACCGCAACGTCCGGGTCCGCATTCCGGTGGGCGTGGGATACGAGACCGACTTGCGGCTGGCGCAAAAGCTGATGTTGCAGGCCGCGACCGAAAGCCCGCGCGTATTGCGCAGCCCCAAGCCCAATGTCTGGCTGATCTCCTACGGCGACTATGCGGTCGAGCATGAGATACTGGCGTGGATCAGCGACCCCGAACAGGGGGTGGGCAATGTCCGGTCGGATGTGCTCAACCGGTTGTGGGATCTGTTCAAGGAGAACGGAATCGAAATTCCGGTCCCGCGCCGCGAGTTGCTGTTCCGGGATGGATTGAAGGTGACGAAGGCGTAGGCCTTGTTCGTCGTTCCCGCGCAGGCGGGGGTCCAGATACGCTGTCGTGTCGATCGATCCGACAGATTGCGGCTATGGATTCCCGCCTGCGCGGGAATGACGATTGCGGGCGAAGACGTTCGACCTTTCGCTGCAACGTCCCGCCCCCTATCTTTGCCCATGTGACGACCATCACCGCCCGCATCGCCGAGGGCGTCCGCGCCGTTCCCGCCGACCAGTGGGACGCCTGCGCGGGCAAGGGCAATCCGTTCCTGTCCCACGCCTTTCTGTCGGCGCTCGAACAATCGGGCAGCGTCGGCGGACGGTCGGGGTGGCAGCCGCTGCCGATCATCGTCGACGATGCCGACGGCGTGCCGGTCGCGATCGCGCCGGCCTATGCCAAGTCGCACAGCCAGGGCGAATATGTGTTCGATCACGCATGGGCCGATGCGTGGGAGCGGGCCGGCGGCGATTATTATCCCAAGCTGCAGATTGCGGTGCCCTTCACCCCGGTGCCCGGCCCCCGGCTGCTGCTGCGCGATCCGGCGCAGGCATCGGCGCTGATCGCCGCGGTTGAGGCGGTGGTGCGGCAGAACGGGCTGTCGTCGGCGCACGCGACGTTCGTCGACGAAGCGCAATTGCCGGCGTTTCAGGCAGCGGGCTGGCTGACGCGGGCGGGCACGCAGTTTCACTGGGCCAACCGCGGCTATGACGGCTTCGACGATTTCCTGAACGACCTTGCCAGCCGCAAGCGCAAGGCGATCCGCAAGGAACGCGCGGCGGCGCTCGACGGGCTGACCGTGCGGCACCTGACCGGGCGTGACATCCGGCCGGAGCATTGGGATGCGTTCTGGGCGTTCTATCAGGACACCGGGAACCGCAAATGGGGACGGCCGTACCTGACGCGCAGCTTCTTTCCACTGTTGTCGGAGGTAATGGGCGACGACGTCCTGCTGATCCTCGCCGAACGCGACGGACGGCCGATCGCGGGCGCGCTGAACCTGATCGGCGGCGATGCGCTGTACGGGCGCTATTGGGGCGCGGTGGAGGAGGTGCCGTTCCTCCATTTCGAGCTATGCTATTATCAGGCGATCGACGCCGCGATCGCGCGGCGGTTGCAGCGGGTCGAGGCGGGGGCGCAGGGCGAGCACAAGCTGGCGCGTGGCTATGTTCCGGTTACGACGTGGTCGGCGCATTTCCTGCCCGACCCCGGTTTCCACCGCGCGGTCGCCGAATTCGTCGAGCGCGAGCGCGCGGCGATCGGGCAGGAACAGGAATATCTGGGCGAGATGACCCCGTTCAAGCGGGGGTAAGCCTGATCTACCAACATTGGATCGGACGTCATCCCAGCGCAGGCTGGGATCTCCCGGTGACGGCACGCGGCAGGAGCCGCAAGAGGCCCCGGCCTGCGCTGGGGCAACGTGTTCAGTCGGATGAATCGGGCTTTGAGTTTACTTCCGCCCGAACATCCCGCCGAGATTGCCGAGCACATCACCGGCACCGCCCTTTGCATCGATGTCGAACCCGAATGCCTGCGCGACCTGTCCCAGCGCGTCGGCTCCGCCGATTTCGGACAGGATCGCCTCGATCTGATGACGCGATACGCCGCTATGGTCGGCGGCGTCCTGTGCCGGGTCGACATGGCCGGCGAACTTGCCGAGCAGGCCGATGACCGTCTGCACCTGTTCGGGGGTGATGCCGGCCTTTTCGGCAATGGCGGGCAGGTCGAAGCGACCGGCAAGGTTCAGCGCGTTGTTGAGAAAGTCCATGAAGCGTCTCCTTTACCGGACGATGGTGTCGCGCGCCGCCATCTGGCGCGACGGGCGGCGGCGGGGTTTGGCAAACGGCCGATTGCCCAGATCGCTCCATGTCAGCACCGGCGGCGGGATGCGGTGGTCGATCCGGAACAGCGCGCTGCTGCCATTGCGCCAGACCGGGATCAAGCCCTGTTCCAGCCGCCGGTCATAGGTGGGCGGGCGGATCAGCCAGACATAGTCGAACGCGTCGCGCGGGAATTTGTAGAGCGCGCCGGCGATCGGCCGCCAATATTCGCGCGGGCATTTGACGTCGGTGACCAGTTCGGACGGATCGTGCGAAAAGCCGCGCGCCGGGAAATAGCGCACCGTCAGCAACTGCCCGCCGGCCATCGACCATTGATCGTTGGCATAGGCCAGCCGCCGGGTCAGCGCCATGCCAGGGAGATGTTGCAGCCGGGTCATGCGCCATTCGTTGTAGCAGGTCTCCCCGACGAAAGTGACCAGCCGCGCACCGATCGGCACATGGTCGAGCGCGGCCAGTTCGCGGTCGTACGCGCGGTCGTACAGCCAGAAGCTCGCGGTGGTCGCGCCGATCCGGGCGACGAAGATGGCCAGCCCGATCGCCGCCAGCACCCCGGCACGGCGGATCGACAGGCCCGGCTTGGGCCGGAGCGCGATCAGGCAGATACCGAACAGATACGGGACCAGCCGCATGTCGGCATAGGCCGACCCGAACACGATGCGCGGCAACAGGACATAGACCGCGATCAGGAACAGCGCCGACAGGCCCAGATTGCGCGAATAGCCGATATTGGGATCGCGCACCCCCTTGAACAGCACGAGATAGAAGACCGCGACCGAGGCAAGGTCGTAGAGCTGCCACCGGTCGCGCAACGTCATGGTCAGCCACAACATCTTCGCGCGCCAGTTGAACCAGTCGGCGGTCTGCCCGCCGACATGCCCGCCCGACCGCCACAACAGCATCAGCAGCGCCGGGGGCGCGAGGACGAGGCAGTGGAGTCCGGCATGGAAGGCGGCGGCGAACCAGTTGCGCCGCTTGTCATGCTCGCGGATCAGTTCGGCCGATGCGGCGAGCACGCCCAATGTCCCCCAGCCGAACGTATGGGTCAGCCAGACCAGTCCGGCGATCGGCACGAACACGATCCCGCGCAGCAGCAGCCGCCCCTGCCGCCCCAGCCGCAGCCACAGTGCGAAGGCGTTGAGCGCCAGCGCCATTGACAGCGCGAAATTGGCGAATCCGAAATGCAGCGGAAAGCTGTAGACGATCGGCAGCGCGAACAGCGCGGTGGCCGGAATGCGGCCATGCACCTCGCGCGCGATCCACAACAGCCCGATGGCGGTCAGTGGCGGGATGGCGAGGATGATGAGCTTGACGGTCGGTTCGAGGCCGAGCAGCGGTTCGAACAGCCAGACGAGCAGGTCGACGCCGAGATTGCCGATCAGGCTCCAGTCGAAATTATACCAGTCGTGAAACCAGGGTGCCTGTCCGGTGTCCCACAGTTGCTGGACGCGATATCGCCCCATATGACCGGGCAGGTCGACCATCGGCGGAACATCGGGCCACAGCAGCGGCACCGCCGCCAGCACCGCCATGAGCGCGACGAACCACCGCGTCTGCCACCAGTAAAGTCGATCCCCCTGCATCGCCCGCTTTTAGGCGTGGCCGGCCCCTTTCGACAAGCGTTGCGGTGGCCGCACGCGAAAGGCGCGCAGCGACCCGCCGGTCGCGATTGGGACCAGCCAGTCGGGCGTGCCGCCGCGCTGCAATGCGTCGATCAGGCTGCCGGTGCGGAGCGCCTCGATATTGCGCTCGCGCAGGTCGCCTGGGCAGACCGCGACGTAATCGACCGCCCATTGCCGCGCGATCGCCTGTGCCCGTTCGGGCGTCGCGAGGAAGAAGCGATAGGAGGCCAGATTGCCGGCGTTGTTGCGGTGATAGGGCGCGGCCACGACGTGGTGCGGCGTCAATCCGATGAAATAGGCACCGTCGTTGATCGGTGCCATGAGCGTCCCGGTTGGTTGTCGGCCGACCGCCATGAACGGTGCCGCGCGGATGCAATCGGCATAGACGCGCCGTGCCGCCTTCTCCGACTGGCCAAGGCCGGTATCGACCACGCTGCCGACGAGATACCAGACCATGCCGGCACCCAGCGCCCACCATCGCAGCCGCCGCAGCGCCTGTGTCGCAGGATCGAGGGCGGCGATGCGTAGCGCGATCGGCACCGTCGCCATGCCGGCGAGAATATAAGTGACGCGAACCTGTGCGACTGCCGCGACGAGGCTGATGCCGAGGACCATCGCCAGCGCGATGCGTGATCGATCGCGCGTGCGGACCGCGTCGATCGCGGCGACGACGGTCCCGATGGCCGACAGCATGCCGAACGCGACGACGATGCCGGGCGAATTCTGGTCGAAGAACAGCCCGCGCGCCTCAGCGACATTCGCCATCCATGCCTGTTTCAGGAACGGGTGGAGCGCGTCATAGGGGCCGGCGATGCAGACCAGCGAGGTCTGGGAGGCCGACAAGGCGATGGCCCCACCGACCGCCGCTGCCGCGATCAGGCGCGACCGGTACGATTGCAGGCGCGCTCCCATCACTCCCAGCGCGACCCAGCCCGCGCCCAACGCAAGGGTCGCGCTGGTCGAGGCGGCGGTGAAGCCGTCGCACCACGCCCGCGGCCAAGCGTCGGGATGCAGGAAGGAGAGCATGAACCCCGTCGTTGCCAGCAGGCCGACGCCAAACCCCGCCGCCCGCGCATTCTCGCGTCGCTCGCCGCCCATCCAGCACCAGCCGAGCGCGACCATGACCGCGATGAGTTCGGGGGCCGCTTCGAGACCGATCGCGAGGCTCAGTGCCGCCAGCACCCCCATCGCCGCGCCGACCGCCCCGGACGGCGCGCGTACCAGTCCGGCGACCAGTGCGAACAGCAGCACGATCTGCAACGCATGGTGATCGATCCGGCCCGGTATGAACAGGCTGATCGTCGGAAAGGCGAGCGCGGCAAGAATGATCGCGACGGGTGTCACCCGGCCGCCGCCGACAATGTCGGCGATCCGCCCGGCGAGCAGCAGGTAGAGGAAGAACAGCAGCGCCGGCGACGCCACGACCGCCGCCAGTTCGGCGGCATGGGTTCCCAGCCGAGGCGTCAGCATGAGGACGATGCCCGCTGGTACCGCATCGGCCAGCCGCGACCAGTGCATCGGCGCGCCGCCCGGCGGACCCAGCCGATATTGCATCAGGTCGTTGAGCGACTGCCCACCGATCCAGTCGCGTATCTCAGCCAGCCGCATCATGTCGTCATTGTCGGGCAGGCGCAGCAGCCGCAACGCCGCCCAATCGTTCACCGTCCAGACCGCGGTCAGGATCACGGCAAGGCCAGCGGCCAGCAGGGTCGGCAGCCACGCCGGCGCAGGGCGTAACGATGGTGAGGCGACGGACGTCATGTCCCGCCAATGCCCCGAACATGCTTAATTTAGCGTGTAGCGTTAACGGACTCTTCGTTCCTGCCGGCGCATCGTCGGGCAACTCGCCGCATGGAGCGCCCGATGTCCGCCGTCCGCCTTGCCCAATTCGATCACGAACCGGAACCGCCCGCCGGGCGCGTCGAACTGTCGATCGTCATGCCCTGTCTCAACGAGGCGGAAACGCTCGGCATCTGCATCAAGAAGGCGCGGGCGTTCCTCGACCGGCACGGCATTGCCGGCGAAGTGATCGTCGCCGACAACGGGTCGACCGACGGGTCGCAGCAAATCGCCAACGCGCTGGGCGCTCGCATCGTCGCCATTCCGGTACGCGGCTATGGCGCGGCGCTGGCCGGTGGCATTGAAGCGGCGCGGGGGCAATATGTTGCCATGGGCGATGCCGATGACAGTTATGACTTCGGCAGTTTGTTGCCGTTCGTCGAGCGGCTGCGCGAGGGTGCCGATCTGGTGATGGGCAACCGGTTCCAGGGCGGGATCGCGCCAGGGGCGATGCCGGTGCTGCACCGTTTCCTAGGCAATCCGGTGCTGAGCCTGCTCGGTCGCGCGTTCTTCGGGACGCCGGTCGGCGATTTTCATTGCGGGCTGCGGGCGTTCCGCCGCGATCGTGCGCTGGCACTGGGCCTGACCGCGCCGGGCATGGAGTTCGCCAGCGAGATGGTCGTCAAGGCATCGATCGCGCGCCTCGTCATCGCCGAGGTGCCGACGACGCTGGTCCCCGACGGGCGGTCGCGTCCGCCGCATCTGCGCACGTGGCGCGACGGGTGGCGGCATCTGCGCTTCCTGCTGCTCTATGCGCCGCGTTTTCTGTTCTTCTATCCCGGGATGGCGCTGTTGCTGACCGGACTTGCCGTAACCGCGCAGCTCGCCACCGGCGACGTGTCGGTGAATGGCGTCGAATTCGGCGCGCACACCATGATCTTTGCGACGATGGCGGCGCTGATCGGGGCACAGATGGTCGGGCTGGCGGTGCTGGCGCGGCTGTTCGGTATCCGTACCGGCATGTGGCCGGAAAGCCGCGCCATGGCGCGCGTGCGCGGCTGGTTCACCGTCGAGCGCGGCTGCATCCTGGGCGGCCTGTCGCTGCTCGCCGGACTTGGCGGCGGGGTCGCTGCGACGCTGGTCTGGGCGCAGGCCGGGTTCGGGCCGCTGGTGCCCGGCGAACTGATGCGGTTGACGATCCCGTCGATGCTGCTCGGCTGTCTGGGCGTGCAGGTGGCGGCGACGTCGTTCTTCGCCGGCTTGCTCGACCAGCCGCAGGGCATCCGCCCCACGGCCTGATCGAGCAAGCGCGCAGACTTACCGGTCGCGCCGGCCCAGCAGGCGCAGGCGCAGCGCGTTCAGCTTGATGAAGCCGGCGGCGTCGCGCTGGTCATAGGCACCCTGATCGTCCTCGAACGTCACGACCTTTTCGCTGTACAGCGAATTGGGCGAACGGCGGCCGGTAACATGGACGCCGCCCTTGTACAGCTTCAGCCGGACTTCGCCCGACACCTTGTGCTGGCTGTGGTCGATCGCGGCCTGCAGCATCTCGCGCTCCGGCGAGAACCAGAAACCGTTATAGACCAGCTCGGCATAGCGCGGGGCCAGTTCGTCCTTCAGATGCGCGGCACCGCGGTCGAGCGTGATCTGTTCGATCGCGCGGTGCGCGGCGTGCAGGATCGTGCCGCCGGGCGTTTCGTACATGCCCCGCGACTTCATGCCGACGAAGCGGTTTTCCACGAGATCGAGCCGGCCGATGCCGTGCGCCCGGCCGAGGTCGTTCAGCTTGGCGAGCAGCGTCGCAGGGCTCATTCCTTCGCCATCGACCGCCACCGCATCGCCGCGTTCGAACGCGATGGTGACGACCTGTGGCGTATCGGGCGCGTCCTCGGGGCTGACCGTCCGCGAGAAGACATATTCTGGAACCTCGTCCCACGGGTCCTCCAGCACCTTCCCCTCGGACGAGGTGTGCAGCAGGTTGGCATCGGTCGAGAAGGGCGATTCGCCGCGCTTGTCCTTGGGCACCGGGATCTGGTGCTGTTCGGCGAAGGCGATCAGCGCGGTGCGGCTGGTCAGATCCCATTCGCGCCACGGCGCGATGACCTTGATATCGGGTTGCAGCGCGTAATAGCCGAGTTCGAAGCGGACCTGGTCGTTGCCCTTGCCGGTCGCGCCGTGGCTGACCGCGTCGGCGTTCACCTGACGCGCGATCTCGATCTGGCGCTTGGCGATCAGCGGGCGCGCGATCGAGGTGCCGAGCAGGTACAGCCCCTCATACAGCGCGTTCGAGCGCATCATCGGGAACACGAAGTCGCGGACGAATTCCTCGCGCAGGTCGTCGATGAAGATATGCTCGGGCTTGATGCCCATCAGCTCGGCCTTTTTGCGCGCCGGCTCCAGCTCTTCGCCCTGGCCGAGGTCGGCGGTGAAGGTCACGACCTCGCACTTATATTCCTGTTGCAGCCATTTCAGGATTACGCTGGTATCGAGGCCGCCCGAATAGGCGAGTACGACGCGGTTGATGGACTCGGCCATGGGCAGGCTCCTTGAGGCTCGCGATTTGATGTTGGCGCGCGACTAGGCGACAAGGGGACAGGGCGCAAGGATGCGTGGGCGGATGTCTCTCCTTGCCTCCACCACCGTTCGCTTCGAGCGCAGGTTCGAGCTTGTCGAGAACCGTAGTCGAGAAGGTGGCGCCCCAAACGACCCAGTTCTCGACGGACGCTTCTCGACAGGCTCGAAGCTGCTCGAACCAAACGGCATTAAGCCTAAGTGAGAAACCCTATTCCGCCGCCAGCAAACTGGTCGCGCCGCCGAGATCGACCGATACCAGCCGGCTGATTCCGCGTTCGATCATCGTCACGCCGAACAGGCGGTGCATGCGGCTCATCGTCGCGGCATTGTGGGTGACGATCAGGTAGCGGGTGTCGGTATCGGCGGCCATCCGGTCGAGCAGGTCGCAGAAGCGGTCGATATTGGCATCGTCGAGCGGTGCGTCGACTTCGTCGAGGACGCAGATCGGCGCGGGATTGGTCAGAAACAATGCGAAGATCAGCGCGACGGCGGTCAGCGCCTGTTCGCCGCCTGACAGCAAGGTCAGCGATTGCAGACGCTTGCCCGGCGGCTGGGCGAGGATTTCGAGGCCTGCTTCCAGGGGATCGTCCGAATCGATCAGTTCGAGCCGGGCCTGCCCGCCATCGAACAGCGCACCGAACAGCCGGCGGAAATGTGCGTCCACTGCGTCGAACGCTGCCAGCAGGCGTTGTCGTCCTTCGCGGTTCAGCGTGCCGATCGATCCGCGCAGCCGCTGGACCGCCTCGGCCAGATCGGCGCGTTCGGCGGCGGTTTCGCCCTGTGCGGCCTCCAGCTCTGCCAATTCGGTCTCGGCGATCAGGTTGACCGGGCCGATCCGGTCGCGATCGGCGAGCAACCGGTCATGCGCTGCGGTCTCGGCCGCCGCGTCGCCGACCTCGGCCCCGACGAAGCCGATGCGTGGCAAGAGCGGCGGGGGGCATTGGAAACGCTCGCCCGAAAGCCGGCCCGTTTCCAAGCGGCGTTGTTCATGCCCCTCGGCACGCGCCGATGCGCCGGCGCGGGTTTCGCGGGCGGCGGCGAGCGTTTCGGCAATGCCGCTCACGATGCGCTCGGCGGCACGCAGGCGCGCGTCGGCGGCCTGTTCGGCGGCAGCGGCCTCGGCAGCCGCCGCGCGCAACCGGGTGAAGTCGCTTTCGATCCGCGCCAGTTCGGCGGCGAGCGCGGCGGGCCGATCGCGCAGGGCATCGCGGTCGGCGGCGATGGTCGTCATGCGGTCGTCGATCTCGGCGATCCGACCGGCGGCGTCGGCGGCGCGGGCATGCCACGACGCGATCTCGCTGGCAGCCGCCCCGGCACGCTCACGGTCGCGGACCAGCGCGGCGTCGAGGGTCGACCGGTCGGCGCGGGCGTCGGCGACGCGCACGCGGGCGGCATCGGCTTGCGCCAGCGAACCGGCGACCCTTGCGGCGGCCATGGTCCGGTCGGGCAGTTGCGCGACCGCAGCGGCGGCGCGGTCCGCATCGGCCAGCGTTTCGGCAAGGTCGCCGCGCAGACGGTGCAGGCGGGCCGCGACATCGTCGGCGCGCGCCTGTGCCCGTTCGATCACGGCGGCAGCGCGGTCTTCGGCACGGGCGGCATCGCGGGCGACGGTCTCGGCAGCGTCGAGCGCCCGGCGGGCAGCGGTCAGGGCCGCGCGCGCTTCGGCGATTGCGACATCGGCCGAATGGAGCGCGGCATCGGCGACGTCGCGTCGATCGACCAGCGCCCGTCGCCCCTCGCGCAACAGGCGCAGCCGGTTGGTTCGTGCCAGTCGTTCCGCCGCCGCCGCCCCCGATCCGGCGCGGCTGCGCAAACCGTCCCAGCGGCGCAGCGCCCCGTCGAGCGTCACCAGCCGCTGCCCGACCGCCAGGGGCGTACCCTCGTCACGTTCGACGACCAGGATTTGCGCCAGTCGCCGGGCGAGGAGCGGGGCGGTGACATGCGCCGACAGCCGGCCGACCCCGATCGGTATCGCCGGCCCATCGGTTGGGCCATCGTCGCCCTGCCAATGGCGATCGTCGGCCGGATCGCTGCCGGCGTCGAGATCGTCGCCCAGCGCCGCCGCCAATGCCGCTTCGAAGCCCGGTTCGACCACGACCGAATCGATGATCCGGGCGCGCCCGCCCCGGCGGAGCGCACGGTCGAGTGCCGCAATCTCGCTGTCGATCGCGGCGAGTTCGGCGGCAGCGGCGGCACGGTCCGACTGGGCGCGATCCCGTGCTTCCTGCGCGGACCGGTCGGCGGCTTCGGCATGGGTGATCGCCGCGCGGGCAGTGTCTGCGTCGGTCAGCGCCGCCGCCCGACGTTCGGCCGCCGCCGTGCGTTCCGCGAACAACGGGGCGACCGCCGACAGCGCCCCCTGTTCGGCAAGCAGCCGCGCTTCGTCGCGCCGGACGCGGTCGAGCCGGGCGCGGGCGGCATCGTGCGCGGCGGTGGCGACGCGCGCTTCGGCCAGTTCGGCGGCCTGTGCCGCAAGTGCTTCGGCATGCGCGCTGTCGGCCATTGCGGCGGCGTGGGTCGCTGCATCGAGCGCGGTATCGAGTTCGGGCAGGCGGGCGGTGGCTCCGGCCAGCGTGTCGGCCAGTCGCGTACGTTCGGCTTCGAGTCGTGCGACGGCCGTTTCGGCGTCGCCGGCCAGCGCCGCCTCGCGCGCCCGGTCCTCGGTCAGGCGCGCCGCCTGTGCGGTGAGGTCGGCCAGTCGCCGGGTCGCGGCATTGGCCTGTGCCTGCACCCGTTCGCGGGCATGGCCGACATCGCCGACCTGCTGGCGCAGGCGTTCGGCATCGGCGCGAGCGGTGGCGAGCGTCTGCGTGGCGGCGGACAGTTCGCCGGCGGCCTGCCCCTGCGCCCCGGCCTGACCGGCGACCAGCGCCTCGGCGGCCTTCGCTTCCGCCGTCGCTGCATCGGCCGCCGCCACCGCGTCGCGCCAACGGGCATAGAGCGCCCGCGCCTCCGCCACCCGGATCGCATCGGTCAGTTCGCGGTAGCGCGCGGCGACCCGCGCCTGCCGCCGGAGCGTTGTGGCGCGGGCATCCTGTTCGTGCGCCATCTCGCCCAGCCGGTCGAGATTGGCTTCGGTCGCGCGCAGCTTGCCCTCGGCATCCCTGCGCCGAACGTGCAGCCCGGCGATGCCGGCCGCTTCCTCCAGCATCGCGCGGCGTTCGGCGGGGCGGGCGGCGATGACCGCGCCGATGCGGTTCTGGCTGACCAGCGCGGGCGAATGCGCGCCGGTCGCGGCATCGGCGAACAGCAGCGACACGTCCTTGGCCCGCACGTCGCGCCCGTTGATGCGATAGGCGGAACCGGCACCGCGTTCGATCCGGCGGACGATCTCGACCTCGTCGCCATTCGCGTCTTCGGCGAGGATCGCGACCTCAGCGAAGTCGCGTTGCGGGCGGGTGGCGGTGCCGGCGAAGATTACGTCGTCCATGCCGGCACCGCGCAGCGATTTCGCGCTGTTCTCGCCCATGGTCCAGCGCAACGCTTCCAGCAGGTTCGACTTGCCGCAGCCATTGGGGCCGACCACGCCGGTCAGCCCGGCCTCGATCACCAGATCGGCGGGATCGACGAAACTCTTGAACCCGCCGAGCCGCAGCCGCCGGAGCGTCAGCCCCGGCGCGCGGGGGATGGCCGCATCATCCGGCGCGGCCATGGGGTCAGGCGCCGGCGGCCTTCAGCGCCGCTTCGATCTGTGGCCAGCTGACCGCATTCTCGACCTTTTCGCCGTTGATCAGGAAGGTCGGGGTGCCGGTGACGACCGAACCGCCCTCTTCGGTGATCTTGACGACCTGTTGCAGCAGCGTCTGGTCGGCGAGGCACTGGCGTGCCTTTGCTTCCGGTACGCCGCGCTGCTTGACGAAATCGACGAAGCCGGCGGCATCCGCCCATGCCGACACCGCCTGCAATGGCGGGATCGACTGGAGCCGCGCCTGTTCGGCCTGCGGCAGTGCCTGCATCCGGTCGAGCGTGGCGGCCTGATCCTGATACATCGCTTCGAGCAGCGGGAAGAAGGTCGCCGTTCCGTTGCACCGGCCGAGGACCGCCGCGGCGAGATCAGGCGCGCCATGAACCGCGAAGTCGCGGAATTCGAAGCTGACCTTGCCGGTCGATACATAGTTGTTGATGAGCGGTTCGTTGCCTTCGCGACCGAATGCGCCGCAGGTCGGGCAGGTACGCGAGCCATATTCGAGCAGCTTCACCGCCGCGTCGGGATTGCCGATGCGATAGCCGCCCTCGGGCGTGACCGCGACCATGTCGGTCCATTTCTGTCCGGCGGGCGCGGCGACATTGGCGACCGGCGCGGCGGCACCGCCATTGCCGCCGGTATCACCGCCGCCGCCACAGGCCGACAGCGAAGCAAGCGCGATCAGGGGGAGTGCGAAACGCATGGGGAATACTCTCTTGCGAACGGGGGTTATTTGGCGGTGAGCAGCGGCTTCAGGGTCGCCCAGTCATGGACGTCGGCCTTCTGTCCGTTGACCTCGAAGCTGGGCGTGCCGGCGATACCGGCGGCCTGCGCTGCTTCGGCGATGGCGATGACCCGCTTCTGCGCGACTTCGTCGTTCAGGCAGGCGGTGATCTTTGCATCGTCGAGGCCGTGGCCACGCATCAAGGCGCGCAGACCGGTCGCCTCGGCCAGCTGTTGCAGGCGGATCGCGATCGTCGCGGCGCGGGTCTGCGCGGCGGGCGTCTGGGCAAAGGCATCGGCCTTGTCGAGCATCGCCGCCTGCTGCGCCATGATCGCGTCGTGCGCGGCGATGAAGCGGTTCGGACCGCCGCAGCGCACCAGCAACGCCGCCGCGAGGTCGAGCGCGTCGCGCGGCAGCGTGCGATATTCGACCCGCACCTTTCCCGACCGCAGCAACGCCGGCAGCTCGGCCCGCGCATCCTTGGCGAAGGCGGCGCAGTGCGGGCAGGTATAGCTGGCCCATTCGACCAGCTGCACGCGCGCCATCGGGTTGCCGACGACGATTCCGCCGGTCGGCAGCATCGTGACGTTGGTCGACCAGTCGCGGCCGGCGGTGGCGCGGGCCGGTGCCTGCGCCTTGGCCGGGGGCATGCCGAACAGCGCCAGCAGGAACGAACAGACGAGAATGAGGATGCGCATCAGCGGACCTTGCCAAGAATCGGAATGGCGGGGGGCGGCGGGGCGGCGACGGCACCGGCCAGCGCGGCAAGCACCGCGCGCAGTTCGGGATCGGCGATGTCGCGGATCGATTCGCCCATATCGGCCGGGATCGGCAGCGGATCGCGCCGAACCGGGATCGCGCGGCGCGGTCGGACCTCGCCATGCCGGAACTGCAACCGCGCGACGGCGGGATAACCGAAGAACCGGTTGACCCGTTCGACGATCTCCGGCGCAATATGCTGCATCATCGTGCCGTGCGCGCCCGATACGGTCAGCGTCAGCGTACCATCGGCGCGCTTGCCCGGCGGGAAGCGGATCGATTCGGGCGCGGATACGCGGGCGAAGCGTTCGCCCACGATTTCTCCCCAGCGGCTGACCACCGCCGACTGCACGAACCCGAATTTGCGGAAGGCCGCGCCGCCGATATCGGGCAGCAATTCGGCCACGGCGCGTGCGCCGCCACGGCGGCGGGGTTCGGGAATCGTCGCATGGGGGCGGGGACGCGTCGTCATTGTCGCCACCCCATGCCATAGAGCCGCGGTGGACGCCAAGCATCTCTCTGTCGCCGAACGATTGCTCGACTGGTACGACCGCAATCATCGCAGCCTGCCATGGCGCAGCCCGCCCGGCGCGCCGCCGCCCGATCCGTATCGCGTGTGGATGTCGGAGGTGATGCTGCAACAGACGCAGGTCGCGACCGTCCGTCCGTATTTCCTCAGCTGGACGGCGCGCTGGCCGTCGTTCGCGGCGCTGGCGGCGGCGGCGGATGCCGATGTCATGGCGGCATGGGCGGGACTTGGTTATTATGCGCGGGCACGCAATCTACTGGCGTGCGCGCGGGTCGTCGCGGAGCGGGGCGCGCTGCCCGATACCGAGGCTGGCTTGCGCGCGCTGCCGGGGATCGGCGATTATACCGCCGCCGCGATCGCGGCGATCGCGTTCGGGCGGCGGGCGGTGGTGGTCGATGCCAATGTCGAGCGCGTCGTCTCGCGGCTGTTCGCGATTGCTCAGGCTTTGCCCGCCGCCCGGCCGGCGATCCGCGCCGCGACCGATACGATCACGCCCGACGACCGCGCGGGCGATTTCGCGCAGGCGATGATGGATCTGGGGTCGATGGTATGCACGGTGCGGGGGCCGCGCTGCCTGCTTTGCCCGCTGCGCGACGATTGTGCCGCATTCCAAGCGGGCACGCCCGAAGCCTTTCCGGTCAAGGCGGCGAAGAAGGCCAAGCCGCAACGTTATGGCACGCTGTTCTGGGCGGAACGCGACGGGCGGGTGTTGCTGGTCCGGCGGCCGGACAAGGGGCTGTTGGGCGGGATGCGCGCGTTGCCGACCGGGCCATGGGTCGACAGCGATCCGGGGACGGCGGGTGCGCCCTTTGCTGCCGACTGGCGCAGCATCGGGTTGGTTCGCCACGGTTTCACCCATTTCGATCTTGCCTGCACGGTCATGGTGGCGGATGCAGGCGACGAACCCGTGCAGGGCGAATGGTGGCCGGTGGCGGAGATCGCCGATGCCGGGCTGCCGACGCTGTTCGCGCGGGCGATAGCGGTGGTGGAGGGAATGCGATGACGATCGGACGATGGGCGCACGGATCGATGGCGCTGGCGGTGCTGCTGGCGCAACCGGTGGCGGCCTTTGCGCAGGCGGCACCGCCCCGCGCACCGGCCGCTCCCGCGACGCGCTCGCTGCCAGCGACCGGGGCGATGGTCAAAACCTATGTCACGGACAAGAAGGTTCCGGGCATGGTCGTGGTCGTCGGCGGTCCGACGTGGACCAGCGCCCACGCCGCCGGACGCACCGCCGCCGATTCGAGCGCCCCTGCGGCCACTGTCGATACGCTGTGGCGCGTCTATTCGATGACCAAGCCGATCACCGGCATTGCGGCGATGATGCTGGTCGAGGACGGCAAGCTGAAGCTCGATCAGCCGATCAGCGACTTCATCCCCGCGTTCAAGTCGATGAAGGTGCTGACCGATCCCGACAACAGCCTTGCCAGCCGTGCGGCGACCAAACCGATCACGGTCCGCAACCTGCTGACCCATACCGCCGGGCTTGGCTATACCATCGTGACCAAGGGGCCGCTGCTCAAGGAATATGAGCGGTTGGGCATCGTGCCGGCAACGATCAACGCCCAGACCGAGGTCGCGATGGCACAGGCGCGGCCCAAATCGCTCGAAGAATTCGCCGACCGGGTCGCCTCGCTGCCGCTGATAGCCGAGCCGGGGACGAAATGGAGCTATTCGATCGGTCTCGACGTGATGGGCCGGGTGATCGAGGTCGCGAGCCGCATGTCGTTCGAGCGTTTCCTGCAAACGCGGATGTTCGGCCCGCTCGGCATGACGTCGACCTTTTGGCAGGTGCCGGAGCGCGAGAAAGCGCGGCTGGCGACCAACTATGCGTGGGCCGGCGACACGCTGGCCCCGGTCGATCCGGCGGCGACGTCGGTCTGGTTGCAGAAGCCGAGCTTTCCCTATGGCGGCGCTGGGCTGGCGATGTCGGCGCGGGATTACGACCGGTTCCTGCACATGTTGCAGAATGGCGGGACGCTGGACGGCAAGCGGGTGATGAAGGCGGAAACGGTCGCGCTGGCGATGTCGAACCTGCTGCCCGACGGCGTCACCTTCGGCGGGGTCGATGGCGCGACCGGTGGGCAGGCGGGGCCGAAAATGGGCTTCGGTGCCGGCGGTTCGGTCTATCTGGAAACGTTGCCGGGACGGCCGGGCAAGGGCACCTATGGCTGGGGCGGCGCGGCGGGCACCGTCGCGTTCGTCGATCCGGTGCGGCAACTCCGGGGAACGGTAATGGTCAATTATTTCCCGGCCGATCGTTTCCCGCTGCGCGAGGATCTGGTGAAGGCGCTGGCGAGCGATCTTGCGGGCGCACGATGATCGGTTTTACCGGCGCGACGCTGGAACGGGTCGATCACGAGCGCGACGATCCGGCGGCGTTGGCGCGGGCGCTGGCGCATCCGGGCGCACGGTTGCTGGTGCTGGACGGGCTTGCGCCGCCGGTCGACGGCGACCGGCTGGCGTTGGCGCCGATGGACCCGGCGCGGGGCGACGCGTTGCTGCTCGGCAATCTGGACGGCGCGCCGTTGTTCGCGATCGGCGACGGCATCGCGACCGCGCCGGCGATGCGATCGCCGACGCTGATGACGACGCTGGCCGCCATGCCGGTGGGCGAGGCGGCGCTGTACGGCATTGCCCGCAGCCTGATCGACTGGCACGTCCGGCATGGCTTTTGCGCGAATTGCGGGCAGGCGACGGCGGTGTCGCGGGCGGGGTGGGCGCGTGCGTGCGGCACCTGCGCCACACAGCATTTTCCGCGCACCGATCCGGTCGTCATCATGGCGGTCGAACATGGCGACCGGGTGCTGCTGGGGCGGCAACCGAGCTGGCCGCCGGGGCGCTATTCGACGCTCGCCGGGTTCGTCGAGGTCGGCGAATCGATCGAGGAAGCGGTCGCGCGCGAGGTGCTGGAGGAAGCGGGCGTGCGCGTTGGCGCGGTACGCTATTTCGCCAGCCAGCCGTGGCCGTTCCCGTCGCAGCTGATGATCGGGTGTATCGCCGTCGCCGAGGACGATTTGTTGCGGGTAGACACCGCCGAGCTGGAGGACGCGTTCTGGGCGACGCGGCAGGAGGTTCGGGCGGTGCTGGCCGGGGAGACCGGGCGGTTCATCGCGCCGCCGACCTATGCGATCGCGCATAGTTTGCTGGCGGCGTGGGCCGGCTTCTAACCCCGCTCGCGCGCGCGTCCGTAGCTGCCCAGCAGCCGCATGCTCTTGGTATGGAACGCCAATTCCTCAAGCGCGCGGTCGACATGGGGTTCGCCCGGTCGCCCTTCGATATCGCAGAAGAATTCGGTCGCGGCGAAGGTGCCGCCGCGCTGATAGCTTTCCAGCTTGGTCATGTTGACGCCGTTGGTCGCAAAACCGCCCATCGCCTTGTACAGGGCGGCGGGCACGTTCTTCACCTCGAACACCAGCGTCGTCATGCATGGCCCGGCGGGCAATTCCGATGCGGCGGCGCGGGCGAGCACGACGAAGCGGGTCGTATTGTGATCGGCGTCAGCGATGTCGTCGGCCAGCACCTGCAATCCGTACAGCGTCGCGGCGGCGGGCGGCGCGAGGGCGGCGACGGACGGGTCGGCCATCGCCGCCGCCGACGCTGCCGCGCCCGCCGTATCGGGGTGCGCCACCGGTTCGATGCCGCGCGCGCCGAGCCAGTGGCGGCATTGGCCGAGCGCCTGTTCGTGGCTCATCGCCTGGCGCACCGCCTCGATCGGACCGAGGCCCAGCAGCGCGTGTCGGATCGGCAGGAAATGTTCGCCGGTGATGACCAGCCCCGATTCGGGCAGCAGGAAATGAATGTCGGCGACGCGACCGTGCAGCGAATTTTCGATCGGAATGATCGCGCAGTCGGCCTGGCCCGAACGCACCGCGTCGATTGCATCGGCAAAGCCGAAACAGGGCAGGGGCAGCGCGTCGGGAAACGCCTGTACCAGCGCGACGTGCGAATTGGCGCCGGGCGCGCCCTGAAACGCCACGGCGCGATGCGGTTCGCGGGCGGCGGCTTCGGTCATCTGCGCGACAAGGGGGCGCGCCGGTGCGGCGTATTTCTGCATGGGGGGCGGCGGATATCGCTCGCGGCGGCAACCGGCAAGCCCGTCTTGCCAGTAATCAAAGCCACCTCTAAGCATGGCTCCAAACAAAACCATCTTAGGCGAGACGGCTCAGCGCATGGACGACCGGACGAACACGATCGCGGGTTGGGTATTGGCGGGATGCGCCGCGGCCCTCGGACTGTCCATTGCCAGTGGCATGATCTTCCATTCCGGTCCGCCGGAAAAGTCGGGCTATCCGGTGGAGGGCGCTGCCGAGGCGGGTGGCGGCGGCGGTGCGGCGGCGGTGCCGATCGCGACGTTGCTGGCCTCCGCCGACGTCGCCAAGGGGGCCGAAGTCTTCAAGAAATGCGCGGCCTGTCATACCGTCAATCAGGGCGGGGCCAATGGTATCGGCCCGAACCTGTGGGGCGTGATCGGCAAGAAACATGGCCATCTGGCCGGTTTCGCCTATTCGAGTGCGTTGACCGGCGTTGCGGGCAATTGGGACTTCGACGCGATGAACGCGTGGCTGACGTCGCCGCGCAAATATGCGCCGGGGACCAAGATGACCTTTGCCGGTCTGGGCAGTGCCGAGGACCGGGCGAACGTCATCGCCTATCTCAACACGCAGGGGTCGAACCTGCCGTTGCCGGCCGCCCCCGCCGCCGGAGCCGCGCCGGCCGAGGAAGGCGTGAAGAATGTCGAGGAGGGCGCGACCGCCAATACCGCCGACATCGTGAACGCGGCCACACCCGCTTCGGGCGCGCCGTCGGTCGATCCGGCGGCGGCGGAACAGGCGGCGAAGAAGGGCGAGTAACGCTTCGGTTCTGTCTTCGCGGCGAGCCGGGATCGGTTCGCGCGAAGGCGCGAAGAAGGTCAGATTTCGCGCAGAGGCGCGGAGGCGCAGGTGGGTTGCGTTTGCTGCGTCTTCGCGTGCGTTCGGCAGACGAATGCGCCCGCTGCAACCTGCAAGAAAGGCCGCGGTCGCGGGTGAGGTTGCGTCAAGAACAACCTCTCCGCGCCTCGGCGGCTCTGCGCGAACCAATTTCTTCTATTCCACGCCGTCGCGTGAACCGATTCAGGCGTTCACCGGCTCCAGCCCCAGCAGCTTCGCAACCTCATCGAAGCCATGGGCGATGTCGGTGACGCCCAGTTCGCGCAGGCGGGCGTCGTGGCCGACGCCGCAATGCGTGCCCGCGCACAGGCCGATCACGCGCGCGCCCGATGCGACCGCGCCGGTGACGCCGACCGGTGAGTCCTCGAGGATAGCGCATTGTTCGATCGGCACGCCGAGCTGCTTCGCGCCGTAGAGATACAGGTCGGGCGCGGGCTTGCCGTTCGCGACATGCTCCTTGCCACTGTAGATGTGATCGCCGAACGCGTCGGCCAGCCCCAGATGGCGCAGATGGGTCGAGATCCAGTGGGTCGTACTCGACGAGACGATCGCGCGCGGCAGGTCGGCGGGGAGCGAGCGGACGAAGGCGATCGCGCCGGCCACTGCCTCGACGCCGTCTTCCAGTACCCGGGCGTCTTCGATCGCGCGGGCTTCGAAAAAGCCGGCGGGGATCGGTCCGCCGACCCAGCGTTCGATCGCCTGGGTGAAGTGGGTGCCCGACAGCCCCATGAAATTGGCCATCGAATCGGCGGCGCTGGTCGGGTAGCCGGCTTGCGTGAGGAATTCGGCGATCTGGCGGTTGCCGGCGAATTCGCTCTCCAGCAGCACACCGTCGAAATCGAACAACAAGGCTTGCGGACGGGTCATGATACGCTCCGTAGGGTCAGCCGCGCGGGCCGAACAGCGCCGATCCGACGCGGACATGGGTCGCGCCGAGGGTGACGGCGGTCTCGAAATCGTCGGACATGCCCATGCTCAAGGCGGTCAGGCCGTGGTCACGAGCGAGCTTGGCGGTCAGCGCGAAATAGGGGGCGGCGTCGAGGCCGGCGGGGGGCACGCACATCAGGCCCGCGATGGGCAGGCCCGCCGCCTTCGCCTCGGCCAGCAGCGCGGGCAGATCGGCAAGGGGGCAGCCGCCCTTTTGCGGTTCGTCGCCGATATCGACCTGGAGGAAACAGGCGGGTGCGCGGCCGGTCTTGTCGATCGCCTTCGCCAGTGCCGCGACCAGCGACGGGCGGTCGACCGAATGGATCGCGTCGAACAGGCGGACCGCGTCCTCGGCCTTGTTCGATTGCAGCTGCCCGACCAGATGCAGTTCGATGCCGGGGGTAACCGCCTGCAACGCCGGCCATTTCGCCTGCGCCTCCTGCACCCGGTTTTCGCCGAAGACGCGCTGTCCGGCGTCGATCAGCGGCTGGATGGCGGCGGCGTCGCGGGTCTTGCTGACCGCGATCAGCGTCGTCGCGCCACGGTCCCGGCGCGCGATCGATTCGGCATGGGCGATCCGGTCGCGAAGGTGGCCAAGCGAGGTTGCGGTTTCGGTCATCGCGCGCGCTATAGAGGCGGTCATGCGTCGCCGCCACCCTTTGCCGAGCCGCTGGCTGATGACCGACGAGCGTCTGGGCGACGACCTGGCGGCGAAGGTAGCGAAGTTGCCACGCGGCAGCGGGGTCGTCTTTCGCCAATATGCTACGCCCGAAGGGAAAAGGCGGCGGATGTTTGCACAGGTGCGGCGAATCGCGCGGGCGCGGCGGCTGGTGCTGCTGGTCGCCGGACCGTTCCTGCCGGGGGGCGACGGGGTGCATGGCCGCAAAGCGCGCAAGAACAGGGGGTTGGCGACACGACCGGTGCATTCGGTGCCCGAACGCATCGCCGCCGAGCGGGCGGGGGTCGATGCAACCTTCGTCTCGCCCGTCTTCGCCACCCGCTCGCATCCGGGCGCAAGGCCGCTTGGCCGTGTCCGCTTCGCGCTGCTGAGCCGCGGCGCGCGCCTGCCGGTCATCGCCCTGGGCGGGATGACCGAGCAGCGCGCCCGCACGCTGCCGGGCATCGCCGGTTGGGCCGCGATCGATGCGTGGTTGGAGGCTGTTTGAAAACGCGCCCTTCCGCGCGTTTCCAAACGACGCTCAGAATTTCGTGCGTAGTTCGACGAAGGCGGTGCGCGGTTCGCCGGGGAAATGGCCGGTCTGCGCGGTAAAGCCCGACGCGGCATAGACTTTGTCGAACAGGTTATCGACGCGCAGCATCAGTTCGGCGAAGCCCAGTTGGCGCGTGATCGACGCGTCGAAGATGGTGTAGGGCAGCACCGGCTGTCCCGAGCGGCTGACCCGGCGCGACACATGCTCGCCGCCGAACGCGAAGGCGGTGCGGAGCGGTGCGACCTGATAGCGGGTCCAGAACCCCAGCTTGTGCGCGGGCGCATTGGCGAAGCGATTGCCGATCGCATCGGCCAGCGACTGGCCGGCGACGCTGCCGGTGATGCGCGTATCGTTATAAGCGTAATTGGCGAGCAGCACCCAGTCCGGCGTCAGATCGGTGGTCAGATCGATCTCGACCCCCTTGCTGGTCACCTCGCCGATCGGGCGGAGCTGATCGACACCGCCGACCGGCGGCAGGCTGGGATCGACCTGCAACAGATTGCGGCGAACGATGCGATAGAGCGCGGCATTGGCCTGTACCCGACCGTCGAGCAGCCGCGATTTGAAGCCGGTTTCGATCTGGTTGCCGGTGATCGGGGCGAAGGGACCGCCGGCGGCGGGCAGCTGGCTGGCCGGGGCCTGCGGATCGAAGCCCTGCGACCAGCTGACATAGAGCGACAGATCGTCCTGCGGCCGGTAGATTGCGCCGGTGCGGAAGGTGATATCGCCGTCCTCGTACCGCGCGTTCGCCGTCACCCGGCCGGCGGTGGCAACATGGGTGCTATCCTCGAACCGGTCGTAGCGGACGCCCGCGACCAGCAGGAGATGCGCGGTCAGGTCGATCTGATCCTGCGCATAGACGCCGAAGCGGCGCGAATCGGTATCGGTGACGGTGAAGGGCAGAGCCGTCGCCCGCAACGCATCACCATCGGAACGGCCATAGACCGGGTTGGACAGGCTGAGCGGCAACACGCCAGCGCGCAGGATCCGCGACTCCAGCGCGTTCGATTCGCGATACCAGTCGCCGCCGATCTGAACGCGGTGCGACAGGCCGAGCAAGGTCGTGCGCGCGGTGGCATTGGCCATGAACGACAGGCCATCGACCGGGCGGACCTGATCGCGAAATTCGCGCAGGACCAGATCGGGGTTGGCCGCACTCAACCCGCGCGGCTCGTGATATTGCTGGCGTTCGGTCGAGCGGAAGCTGCGGACGCCGGCATCGAGCGTCACCGCATCGCCGATCGCGGTCGCATAGCGCGCGGCCCATGCGGTCGATGCGAGGTGGAGATCATCGCTCTTTTCGTTCGCATTCCAGCCGATCGAGGTGCGGAAACGGCCGCTGTCGTCGACCAGCACCCCGCGCAGCCGGTTGGCGCGCAGATCATTGTCGTAGGTGGTGACCTGCAGCGTCAGCAGCCCGCCGGGATTGGTGCGGATCGACAGCCCGGCATCGCCGATCAGCGCCTTGTGCAGGGTGTTGAAGCGGTACGGCTGCATCGCTTCGTAAAAGCCGCCGATGCGATAGGACACGACACCATCGGCATCGATGCGGTCGATCGCCTCCGCCGAGATGCCGAACCGGTCGTAATTGCCGGCGGTGACGACGGTGCGCAGCGCCGAGCGGTCCGACGGCGTTTTCGACACATAGTTGATGATCCCGCCCGGCGCACCGGGGCCGAAGAACAGCCCCGCCGGTCCCTTCAGCACCTCGACCCGGTCGATGTTGAACAATTGCGGCACGGTAAAGCCGACGAACGGATTGCCGCGCATCCCGTCATAGAAAGATTCGTCCTGGCGAAACCCACGGAAGGTGACGCCGGCATAGCTGTACGCGCTGACGCCCGAGATATTGCGATACAGGTCGGTCGCGTCGCGCGCGCCCTGATCGGTGAACAGTTCGTGGTTGATGACCTGCAACGCCTGCGGAATGTCGAGCGGGTCCTGCGCCGATTTGCCGACGGTGGTGATGGTGGTGCGATAAAGTTGCCGGGCGCGTCCCTCGACCACGATGTCGGCGTCGTCGCCGGCGGGGCGTTCCTGCGCCGCCACCGGGGTTGCCATCATCGCCGCCGTCATCGCCGGCATCCACCACAGTTTCACGTCGTTCCCCCTATTGCGATTTGCTCGCATTAGCGACAGTCACGACGCGGTGCAATCGTTTCGGATACGATCGTTCGAACGATGCCCGCCACCAACACGGAACGGCGGCGGGTTCCGCCCGTTGACGCACCGAAGGGGATGGCGATGCGGGGTGACACGGAACAGGCGGGACCGGGCTATGCACGGGTCGCGGCGATGACGGTGATGGTGCTGGCGATCATCGGCACCGGGTATCTCATCCTCTCGATGATGCGGCTGGTGCTGCTGGTCTTTGCCGCGACGGTCATCGCGGTGTTGTTCAGCGCGGTCGCGCGCCGCATTCAGAAATGGACCCACCTGCCGCGCGGGCTGGCGCTGGCGGCGGCGATCATCCTGTTGCTGGGGATCGTGATCGGCATCTTCTATGGCTTCGGCGCGCAGCTGGTGCAGCAGTTCGATACGATCCGCGAACAGATCCCGTCGGCGTTGCAGGCGATCCAGCGGCAACTGGACGCATGGGGGCTGGGCGAGCCGGCGCGCGACCTGCTGTCGCAGGGCAGCAGCGACCTGTCGACGATCATGTCGCGCGCGGGCAGCTATGTCCTGTCGATCGGGTCGGGACTGTCGGATGCGGTGCTGGTGCTGGTCGGGGCGATCTTCCTCGCGGCCGATCCCGAACTGTATCGCCGCGGTCTGGTGAAGCTGGTGCCGCCGGCGGCCGAACCGGTCGCGCGCAAGGCGGTGGACGATGCCGCCGCGGGCCTGCGCGGATGGATGAAGGGTGAAGCGGTGGCGATCGTCGTCGTCGCGGTGCTGACCGGCACCGGGCTGTGGCTGCTGGGCGTGCCCGCCGCGATCGGGCTGGGCCTGATCGCCGGGTTGATGGATATCGTGCCCTATGTCGGGCCGATCATCGCCGGACTGCCCGCGGTGATGCTGGCCTTCACCCATTCGCCGTCGACCGCGCTGTGGACGATCGTGCTGTTCCTGATCGTCCAGCAGATTCAGGGCAATATCCTGCAACCCATCGTCCAGAAGCACGCCGTCGACGTGCCGCCCGCCGTGCTGCTGTTCTCGGTCATCGGCATGGGGCTGATGTTCGGGTTCATCGGCGTGGTGCTGGCCGCGCCGCTGACCATCGTCGTGTTCGTGCTGGTGCAGCGGATTTACGTGCAGGCGTTGCTGGGGCGGGAGATTACGGTGGCAACCGACAAGGTGAAGGGGGAGGACCAGTGAGGAAGCGGATGTTTCTGCTCTCCTCCTTCCGGTCCCCAGCCCATGCTCTGTCGTCACTCCCGCGCAGGCGGGAGTCCATATGCGCCGAGGTCACTACTTCAGCACAAACCTCAGCGGCTATGGATTCCCGCCTGCGCGGGAATGACGAACATTCTTAAGGATCGTTGAACGTCGCTCCGTCCTAGTTCGGGCGCGTCCAGAGCGACGGGTCGCGGGGCGTATCGGGGGCCGGGCGCCAGCGGGCGGCGATGAACGCGCGGGCGATCGCCGCGATCTTCTTGCCCTTCGACGTCGTCTGGCGCTGGTCCCACGCCGCGGGGCCAGCCGCCGCAACCTTGCGGGCGATGCCGCCATAGATGTCGGCGGCAGCCAGTACCGCCCATGCCGATCGCCATGGCAGGCGCGCCGCGCCGACCCGGGCGCTGTCCTCGTGGAGCGCCGCGCGCGCCGCCATCCGCCGGGCGAGCACCGCAACCCGATCGGGCGTCGCCATCGGATCGGCCGGGTCGATGCGCTGTTCGGCCAGCCAGTCGCGCGGCAAATAGCAGCGCCCGGCGGCGGCATCCTCCGCCACGTCACGGGCGATATTGGCGAGCTGGAAAGCGAGGCCGAGATCGCAGGCGCGGTCGAGCGTGTCGTGGTCCTGTGCGGGCACGCCCATCACCACCGCCATCAGCCCGCCGACCGCGCCCGCGACGTGATAGCAATATTGGTACAGATCGTTCTCGGTCACCGGTTGCCAGCCATCGGCGTCGAGCTGGAATCCGTCGATCACGTCGTGGATCAGCCGGTGCGGCAAACCGACCTCGGCCGCGACGACGCCCAGCGCGTCGAAGGCCGGATCGCCGGTCGGCTGCCCGGCCAGCGCCTGCGCCGTGCGCTCGCGGATCAGCAGCAGGCGCGCGGGGGCATCGTCGAGCCGCTGCATCCCGTGCCCCATGTCCTGCCCGTCCGCCAGATCGTCGCAGGCGCGACACCAGGCATAGAGCAGCCAGGCGCGTTCGCGGGTTTGGCGGTCGAACAGCTTGCTCGCCGCCGCGAAACTTTTCGAACCGCGCGCGATGGTGTCGCGGGCGTGCGCGACGAGCTCGGCGCGGGGCGGGATCAAAGGTCTTTGCTGCTCATGTGGATGATCGCCTGTACCGGGGTATGCGCGGCCATCCTGTCGAGCAGGACGTCGAGCGTGTCGGCGACCAGCAGGATGTCTCGGTGCATGGGGCGCATGAAGCCGACCTCGGCCATTTTGTCGACGAAGGCGATCAGGTGATCGTAATAGCCGGCGGTGTTGAGCAGGCCGACCGGCTTGGCATGATAGCCAAGCTGGGCCCAGCTCATCGCCTCCCACAATTCGTCCATCGTGCCGGTGCCGCCGGGGATGGTGACGAAGCCGTCGGACAGGTCGGTAAATGCCTGTTTGCGCTGATGCATGGTGTCGACGACGTGGAGTTCGGTGAGGCCCTTGTGCGCGGCCTCCGCCTTGACCAGCGCGGTCGGGATGACGCCGATGACGTCGCCGCCCGCCTCGATCGCGCCATCGGCGACCGCGCCCATCAGGCCGAGCCGCCCGCCGCCATAGACGACGCCGATGCCGCGTTCCGCAAGGGCACGACCCACGGCGCGGGCGGAGTCGATGTAGATCGGATCGGCGGGGGTCGCGGACCCGCAGTAAATGGCCAGACGCTTCATGGGCGTGAGCGGTAGGCGATCGGCGGGAGGGGGGCAAGATCGCGGTGCGACGGGCGGACTTCCCTCCCCTCCCTGGCAAGGGAGGGGCCGGGGGTGGGTCGGCCGGCAAGGGAAGGTTCGCGCGCGATAACGGGCCTACCCACCCCCTCCCTTGTCGGGGAGGGGAGCAGGATGCGTTAGTCCTCCCCGCCCAGCATCAGCGCCGCCGTCGCCTTGGCACTGCCGACCACGCCCGGAATCCCCGCGCCCGGATGGGTGCCCGCGCCCACGACATACAGGTTCGGGATGTCGTCGTCGCGGTTGTGCGCGCGGAAATAGGCGCTCTGCGTCAGGATTGGCTCCAGCGAGAAGGCCGAGCCGTGATACGCGTTCAGATCGTGGGTGAAGTCGCTCGGCATATAGCTGAACTTCGTCACGATCCGGTCGTGGATGTCGGGGATCAGGCGGCGACCGACCTCGTCCAGAATCCGCTTTTCGAGGATCGGGCCGATCTTGTCCCAGTCGACCGGGAACTTGCCGGTGTGCGGCACCGGGCACAGCGCGTAGAAGGTCGAATGCCCCTCGGGCGCCATCGACGGGTCGGTGACGGTCGGGTGGTGGAGGTAGAGCGAGAAATCCTCGCTGAGGACGCCATGGTCGTAAATGTCGGCGAGCAGCCCCTTATAGCGCGGGCCGAACAGGATCATGTGGTGCGGGATGCCCGGCCACGTGCCCTTGATGCCGAAATGGACGACGAACAGCGACGGCGAAAAACGCTTCTTTTCGAGGCGCTTGACCTTGCGCTGCGCGCTGCGCGATCCGGCCAGCAGATCCTTGTAGCTGTGCATCAGATCGGCGTTGGTCGCCACCATGTCGGCGGCGATCACCGTGCCGCTCTTCGTGGTGACGCCGGTCGCGCGGTCGCCCAATGTGTCGATGCTGGCTACGGGATCGTTCAGGATCAGCGTGCCGCCCAGCTTTTCGAACAGGCGGACCATGCCGGCGACCAGCTTGTTGGTGCCGCCCAGCGCGAACCAGACGCCGCCGTCGCGCTCCAGCTTGTGGATCAGCGCATAGATGCTGCTGGTCTTCATCGGATCGCCGCCGACCAGCAGGGTGTGGAATGACAATGCCTGACGCAGCTTCTCGTTCTTCACGAACGACGACACGATCGAATAGACCGATCGCCATGCCTGGTACTTCGCCAGCGCCGGCGCGGCCTTGATCATCGAGGCGAAGTCGAGGAACGGCACATGGCCCAGCTTCACATAGCCTTCCTCGTACACGCCCGCCGAATATTCGAGGAAACGGGCATAGCCGGCGATGTCGCCGGGATCGAGCTTGGCGATTTCGGAGCGCAGCAGCGTGTCGTCGTTGGTATAGTCGAAATTGGTGCCGTCGGGCCAGTTGAGCCGGTAGAAGGGCGACACCGCCTGCAGCGTCACGTCCTCTGCCATGTCGCGGCCGGTCAGCTGCCACAGTTCCTGCAACGCTTCGGGGGCGGTGATGACGGTCGGGCCGGCGTCGAAGACGAAGCCGTCGCGTTCCCAGTAATAGGCACGGCCGCCGGGCTTGTCCCGCCCTTCGACCAGCGTCGTCTGTACGCCGGCGGATTGCAGGCGGATGGCGAGCGCGAGGCCGCCGAACCCCGCACCGATTACGACTGCCGTCTTCACCCCTGTCTCCCCACCAAAGCCTGTACCGCACGTCCGATCGGTACCGGCGGTTTGCCTGTCAGCACGCGCAATTTGTCGAACAGCGTCGACCCGCCGGCATAGAAACGCCCGACCAGTCCCGCATCCAGACGGTAGAAGCGTTCGAGCACGCGGTAGCGTTCCGCCGGTTCCGCCGCCCGGAACAACATCGTCGCCAGCATCCGGTAGAATCGCCGCTGCCGCCACAAAGTCGCGGCATAATCATGGGTCAGCGTGTGCAGCGCACCGCCCGACCAGTCGCCGCTGTCGGCGACCAGATGCGCGAGGCGCACCGCATCGGGCAGCGAATAGCCGGTAAGCGGATGGAACAGCCCGGCGCGCATCCCGCCCTTCGCGACGCGATTGCCGCCCGAGCGCCAATATTCCTCGAAATCGCCGCCCATCGCGACCGGTAGCACGCCGGTCTCGCTGCGGCCGACGCGGGCGATGTTCCAGCCCTGCGCCTGCGCATAGCCGGCGATGCGCCCGGCCAGCAGCTGCGTGTCGATATCGGGGGTGTCGCTGTAATAAGTGTCCTCGACGAACAGCGTCGAGGCATCGAACGGCAGGGTATAGACGAAGCGATAGCCGTCGAGCTGTTCGACCGAACCGTCCATGACGATCGGCCGCTCGACGCCGTGCAGGTCGTCGGTGACCAGCTCCATCCCCATGAATTTCTGCCAGCCGAGGTCGAGCAGCGACGTATCGCCGGGACCGCGACAGTCGATCACGCCCTGCGCCTCGACCCGGTCGCCATCGGCGAGGACGACCGCGGTCGGGCTGGCCCCCAGCACGCGGACCGATGGCATCAGCGTCTCGCGCGACAGCGTCTGGCGCAACACCGTATCGAGCCGTTCGGAGGTGATCGAATAATAAGCGGTGTCGAGCGTACGGGCATGGGCGGGGAAAACGATGTCGTAGCCGCGCCACGCATGGGCGATGAGCGGGGCGACCAGCGCGCGATGGTCGTCCGACACGTCGCTGCCGAAGAACGACCAGACATGGTTGCCGCCGAAATGCGATGCGCCCTCGATCAGGCGGATGCGCGCATCGGGCCGCCGCTTCGCCGCCGCCAGCGCGATCAACGCACCGGCAAGCCCTCCGCCGACGATGGCGAGGTCGCAGTGATGGATGGTTGGCATGGGATGGCCCTAGGGGAGGGCGGCAACAGTAGCAACGGCGCGTACAAAATCCTCCCCGCGAGCGGGAAGGGGGACCATGCGTGGCATAGTGGAGGGGGAGCGCCGCATACGAAGCCGTTGTTTTCGTGGATGCCCCCCTCCACCACCGCCTTCGGCGACGGTCCCCCTCCCCGTGCCGGGGAGGATTTTGGGTGCCCTTCCCCGGGAGGATCTGGGGTGTCATCCGGTCCTGCAATCCGCTACAGCGGCTGCATGTCGATCCCGTTGGCTATCTTCCTGTCCGCCGTGGCGATGACGGCGATCGTCGGCGTCCGCTATCTGCTGGCGTCGGCCGGGTTTGCCTTTGCGACGCGTAGCAAGCATCCGGGGCTGTACCGCGGACTCGACGCACAGATCGCGAAGGAAATCCGCTGGTCGCTGTTGTCCGCCGCGATCTACGGCGTGCCGGCGGGCATCGTGGCGTGGGGCTGGGAGCATCGCGGCTGGACGGCAATCTACCGCGACGTCCACGCCTATCCCTTATGGTATCTGCCGGTATCGGTGCTGCTGTACCTCTTTGCGCACGACACCTGGTTCTACTGGACGCATCGCTGGATGCACCGGCCGAAATGGTTTCGCATCGCCCATGCCGTCCACCATGCCAGCCGACCGCCGACGGCGTGGGCGGCAATGGCGTTCCACCCGATCGAAGCGTTAACCGGCGCTGTGGTAATTCCGTTACTGGTATTCGTCATTCCGATTCACACCGGCGCACTGGCGTTGGTGCTGACGATCATGACGGTTATGGGGGTAACCAACCATATGGGGTGGGAAATGTTCCCGCGATTCATGTGGTCGGGGCGATTGGGCGGCTGGCTGATTACCGCCAGCCATCATCAGAGGCATCATGAGCGCTATGGCTGCAATTTCGGGCTCTATTTCCGCTTCTGGGACCGGTTGTGCGGCACCGATGGCGGGCTGGGCGACTTCGAAAAGGAACGTGCGCGCGTCGCGCGGCGGGCGAATCGCGCTGGCGGCGCTGGCGCTGGCGACGCTGCCGGGGGCCATGCCGACCGGCACGCTTGACGTCCGTATCGCCGACCTGCGGTCGGCCAAGGGCGTCATCCGCCTGTGCCTGACCGCCGATCCGAAGAATTTTCCCGGTTGCACCGACGACCGCAATGCCGTCACCCGCACCTTTGCCGCGGCGGAGCGCGGCGTACGCATCGCCGGGCTGGGGCGTGGCGATTATGCCGTATCGGTGATCCACGACGAGAACAACAATTCGAAGCTCGACACCTTTGCCGGCATCCCGCGCGAGGGCTTCGGATTCTCGCGCAATCCGGCGATCCGGTTCGGCCCGCCCGCCTTCAGCGCGGCGGAGTTCCCGGTCGCGAGTGATGTAACCATGCAACAGGTGCGGATTCGCTATCTGCTATAGTAGTCGCGACGGACCGAAGCGCGCGGCGTAGCGTTACGGCCGGGTAACATTTTCTCGGAGCTACGCCCTTGCGCGCCTTTCTTGCCGCCGTCCTGACCGCCGCCGCCGTTGCCGGCCCCGCCTTCGCACAGGAAGCGGCGACCCCGGCGGTGCCGGCATCGTCGCTGCCCAACACCGATACCGGTGCCGATTTCTACGTCGTCGGCCTCGGCGCGGCGGTGCTGCCCGATTACGAAGGGTCGGACGATTATTCGTTCAGCCCGGTGCCGGCCGCGACCGGCCGCGTGTCGGGGTTCAACTTCCTGCTCGCCGGCAACCGCGTCAGCGTCGACCTGATCCCCGACGGCATCGGCCCGACCTGGGATTTCCAGGCCGGGCCGATCGCGGTCGTGAACCTCAACCGCAATTCGACCAAGGGCATCGACGATGCCCAGGTCCGTGCACTGGGCACGGTCGATACCGCGATCGAACTGGGCGGCTATGTCGGGTTGGGCAAGACCGGGGTCATCACCTCGCAATTCGACCGGCTGTCGGCATCGGTCAGCTATCGCAAGGACGTGGGCGGCGGCCACAAGTCGACGGTGCTGGCACCGACGATCAACTATGTGACGCCGCTCAGCACGCGCGCCATCGTCGGGGTGATCGTGTCGGCCGAACGGGTCGGCGAAGGCTATGCCGACAGCTATTTCTCGGTCACGCCGGCGCAGTCGCTGGCAAGCGGCCTGCCGGTCTACAACGCGCGGGGCGGGTGGAAGAACTGGACGCTCGGCCTGCTCGGTGGCCGGTCGATCAGCGGTGACCTGCGCTCGGGCTGGCAGCTGTTCGGCACCGTCGTCTATCGCAAGCTGCTGAACGATTTCGCCGACAGCCCGATCGTCGCGCGCAACGGGTCGAGCAACCAGTGGCTCGGTGCGGTCGGGGTCGCCTACAGCTTCTGATTTGGCGTCGGATCGGGCGGGTAGGTTCGGACCGGCGAGACTGCCGCGAAGGTGCTGAGTCCTGCCCCCTGCCGTACCCTCGCGCATGCGGGGGGCCAGACCGTTGCCGCTGTAGGCGAGCAATATCGGCTCGCGTACCCCCCGCGCAGGCGGGGGTCCAGGGTTCCAGGCACAAGCCGTTGTTCTGCTTGGCTCTGGACCCCCGCCTGCGCGGGGGTACGGCGAGGTTGTGGCGACGCTTGCGAGTTTCGCAGCGGTCTCGATGATCGCATTGCTGCGTTGCGGCGAACTAGGACCGATCGACATTCAGCTGCCAAGCCAGCGATCTGCTCCCCTCCCTGACAAGGGAGGGGCTGGGGGTGGGTAGGTTCGGGTCTGGCGAGACGCTCCTTCGCGGGCCAACCCACCCCCGACCCCTCCCTTGTCAGGGAGGGGAGAAGTCGAAACCTTAGTGAATGTCGATCGGCTCTAGAACGCCACCGACTGCTATCATCTCCAACGACCTCCGGATATCGGCCGGCACTGGCCATGTGCTGGCCCGGCAACCCCTCCGCGTCTTACGCCGGTTCGCACGATAGCGATCGTCGACGGTCGTAAGAGGCCGAAGCTCGCGCCCATCCGTCGGCAAATGGTGCACAGCAACAATTTTTAACATCGCGCCCGATACACAGACGGGATTTTCGACGTAAGGCGCGGCAGGGCGGTCTGGCGTCGGTAGCATGGGGCGATGGCGACCGGTTCCGGACGCAGGAATAGGGGTGTGCTTTGGCGACGCAACGACTGGGGTTCCGGGATGCGATCGGCTGGCTGTCGCAGATCATCGGTCCCGACTCGGCCTATGTGCGGCTCGGCATCGTCTATACCGTCGCGATCAGCCTGCTGGCGCTCGCGACGCCGATCTCGGTGCAGTTGTTGATCAACAGCGTCGCCAATACGGCGATGCCCGCGCCGCTATGGGCGCTGTCGGGGGTCCTGCTGCTGCTGCTGTTGATGGTGGTGGCGCTGAGTGCGCTCCGCGTCTGGATCATGGCGGGGTTCGAACGTCGCCTGTTCTCGCGCATCGTCGCCGAAGTCACGTTGCGCGCGGTGCATGCGCAGGACCCGTTCTTCACCGATGGCAATCGCGGCGACCTGTTCAACCGTTTTTTCGATCTGGTCGTCGTCCAGAAATCGGTGCCGAGCCTGGTGATCGGTGCCTTCACCATCGTGTTGCAGGCGGCGATCGGGCTGACCATCACCAGCTTCTATCATCCGGTCTTTCTCGCGTTCAACGTCGTGCTGGTCGCGGCCATCTTCATCGTGTGGCTGATCTGGCGGCGGGGCGCGATCGGCGGGGCGGTCGCGCTGAGCCACGCCAAGCACAAGGCCGCCCACTGGCTGGAAAGTGTCGGCGGATCGAACGGCTTCTATAAATCGTCGCGCCATCTGGATTTCGCGATGCAGCGTTCGGAAGCGGTGACCGCCAGCTATGTCGACACGCATCGGCGCTATTTCTGGTATCAGTTCGCGCAAACGGTCGCGTTCCTGCTGATCTATGCCTTTGCCAGTGCCGGGCTGCTCCTGCTGGGCGGCATGTTGATCCTGCACGGGCAATTGTCGCTGGGGCAGTTGGTCGCCGCCGAGCTGATCCTGTCGGGCGTCTTTTACGGCATTTCGCAGTTCGGCTGGTATCTCGACACGTTCTACGAACTGGTCGCGAGTTCGGAGGAATTGTCGCTGCTGTTCGCTATTCCGCAGGAAACCACCGTGCGCGGTGACCATGGTCCGCGCGACGGTGCGGTGAAGCTGACCGACGTGGTGCTCGACGGTGCGCGCTATACGCTGGCGCTGGGGGCGGGCGAACAACTGGTCACCGTCGCCGAACCGGGAGCCGAGCGGCGGCTGGCGATGCTGCTGAAACGCCATGCGCTCCCCGAACGGGGGCTGCTTCGCATCGGAGGGGCCGATCCCGGCTCGTTCGACATCTACCGGTTGCGATCGGACGTGACGGTGCTCGACCGCTCGACCATCGTCGAGGCGACGATCCGCCAGTATCTTCGCCTCGCGTCCGAAGACCTTGACGAGGTGGCGATGGAGGCGCTGGCGACGGTCGGTCTCGAACGCCGCCTCGCCAGCCTGCCCAAGGGGCTCGACACGCAGCTAGGATCGACCGGCTATCCGCTCAGCGTCGGCGAGACGATGGCGCTGAAGCTCGCCAATGCGCTGCTGGTCCGGCCGAAGCTGTTGCTGCTCGGCCAGCTGTACGACCTGTTGCCGCCCGAACGGCTGGCCGCGGCGCTGCGGCTGCTGAAGGCGCATGGCACGACCGTGCTGCTGTGTACCGGACGGCCCGAGGATCTGGAACTCGACGGCTATCTCCATCTCGGCATGACCGAACAACGCCGATTCGACCGGCTTGCCGATCTGCAGGCCGTAGCCAACCGGGAGGGTGCAGATGACGCATCGGCCTGAACAACTGGCGCATTTCCGCACGCTGGCGGCGCTGCGTCCGCCGCGCGTGGCGGTGGCGATCGCGTGGATGCTGGTCGTCGGCATCGCGGCGGCGGCGGTCGTGCTGTTCGTGGTGCCGTGGGTACAAACCGCGCAGGGACGCGGGCAGATCGTGTCGCTCGACCCCGACGACCGTGCGCAGGAGGTGACGGCGCTGGTGCCGGGGCGGGTCGAGCGCTGGTATGTGCAGGACGGGCAGCATGTCGGACGCGGCGACCCGATCGCGCGCATCGTCGACCTTGACCCCAATCTGCTGTCGCGGCTGGCGGCCGAACGCGCGCAGGTGCTGGCCGAGATCGCATCGGTGCAACAGGCGCAGGCCGTCGCGCAGATCGATGTCGGGCGGATGCGGCAGCTCTATTCCGAAGGGCTGGCGTCGCGGCGCGATTACGAACAGGCGCAGATCAAGGTCGCCGAGTCAGGGGCGAAGCTGGCCGAATCGCGCGCCAAGCTGAACCGCATCGACGTGCAGCTCAACCGGCAGTCGGCGCAGCTGGTGCGGGCACCGCGCGATGGCCGTATCCAGAATCTGAACGCGGCGACGGGCGGTGCGCTGCTGACGGCGGGGACCGTCCTTGCCGTCGTCGCGCCCGAACGGGTCGAGCGCGCGGTCGAATTGCTGATCGACGGCCGCGACGTGCCGCTGCTGCGGCCGGGGCGTCCGGTACGGCTGGAGTTCGAAGGCTGGCCGGCGATCCAGTTCAGCGGCTGGCCGTCGATCGCGCACGGCTTTTTCGACGGGCGCGTCCGCACGATCGATCCGAATGCCAATATGCAGGGGCTGTTCCGCATCCTCGTCGAACCGGCCCCCGGCAAGCCGGCATGGCCCGAACGACGCTTCGTCCGGCTGGGCGGCAAGGTGCAGGGCTGGGTTCAGGGCGAGACGGTGACCGTCGGGTATGAACTCTGGCGGCAGTTGAACGACTTCCCCCTCGAATTCGGCCAGACTGCGACCGACAAGACTGCGGGGTCGGCCGGCGAGAAGGAGGAAGAGAGGACGATCGCGACGAAAGCGGGCAAGCCGAAATGATCCGGTCCGGCCTCCTGTCCGCGCTGGTCGCCGCTCAACTGTCGGTCGCGCCCGCCGTCGCACGACAGGTTCCTCCGGCCCCCGTGCCCGCCACGGCACCGCTGACCCTCGACGAGGTGTTGCGCGCCTCGGCCCGCGCCGCGCCGCAGATCGTCGAGGCGCTGGCGAAGGTTCGCGCGGCGCAGGGGCGTGCCGTCACCGCCGACGGGGCGTTCGATACCGTGTTCGACGCCGAGGGCCGCTCGCGCGCGCTCGGCTATTATGACGGGACCTATGTCACCGGGCGGGCGACCCGTCCGCTGACCGGCAATGGCGGCTATGTCTATGGCAATTACCGCGTCAGCCGCGGCGATTTCCCCGTGTATGAGGATGAACACTATACCAACCGGCTGGGCGAGGCGAAGGTCGGCGCTCTCTATGCGTTGTTGCGCGACCGGCTGATCGACGAGCGCCGGACGAAGCGGACGCTGGCGTCGGGGGACATCGACATCGCGCAGTTCGAGCGCGGTGCGGTGGCGATCGGCGTGCAGCGGCGTGCGATCGACGCCTATCAGAACTGGGTCGCGGCCGGGTTGCGCCTGCGCGCCTATCGCGACCTGCTCGCCCTGTCGGAAAGCCGTCGCGGCGGCCTTGCGCGGCAGGTCCAGCTGGGTGCCCGGCCCGAAATCCTGCTGGCGGAGAACGATCAGAATCTCGTCCGCCGGCGCGCGCTGGTGGTCCGCGCGGAGGGCGATTTCGCGGCGGCGGCGAATGCCCTGTCGCTCTATTTCCGCGATGGTGCGGGGGAACCGGTGCTGGTCGGTCCCGAGCGTCTGCCGAACGATCTCGGCGCGCTGGCCGGCGTAGCCGCTGTCGCCCGTGCCGACTTCGCACAGCGCCGCCCCGATCTGCAGATGCTGCTGACCCGGATCGATCAGGGGACGGCGCGGCTGGCGCTGGCGGAGAACGACCTGCGCCCCCGGCTCGACCTGCGCGGCGAGGTCGGCAAGGATGTCGGCCCGGTGGGGCTGGGCGGAGCGTCGCGGACCCCGCTGGAGACGGCGGTCGGCTTCCGTTTCTCGATGCCGTTGCAGAATCGTGTGGCCAAGGGGCGCATCGTCGAAGCGCAGGCCGAACTGGACGCGTTGTCGGCGCGCAGCCGCTTCCTGCGCGACCAGATCACGGTCGAAGTGGAGGGCATCGCGATCGGCGTCGGCGCGGCCGAGCAGCTGGCGGTGATCGCCGAACAGGAACGCCAGCTCGCCGAGCGACTGGCCGCAGCCGAGCGACGACGGTTCGAACTGGGGTCGAGCGACTTTTTCCTCGTCAACCAGCGCGAGGAAACGGCGAACGACGCGCGCGTCCGCGTGATCGAGGCGCAGGCACGAATCGCCGCCGCCCGCGCCGAACTCGCCGCCGCCACCGCCGATCGTGGGGCACTGGGTCTCGATCCCTGACGCGGGCAACGATGTCGCAACATTCGCGCCGACCGCCGGGCGGGATGCGTAGTCGCCACCCCGTGCGGTTGCGGACCCGGGGGTTAGGTGCTGCCAAGGACGGTACGGCAATTGTTGTGCAGCGAGGCGCTTTCGACCCTAACCCGCATGGCCTTCGGGTACGATCGCTTGGCCTGCCGCACGGGCTTCCCAGATACGCATTATCACCGTGATCCACCTCGATCGTATCGTGACGGGGGTGTCCAGTCGCGTCCGCCGCGAGCGCGACGGTTCGATTCGTACGGTATCGAGGCGTAGCCGACGTGCAGCCTGAAAGATCGGTTGGGGCAAGGTTCTCCGGGGATCGTGCTGGACGATCCCCGCGCATGTTCATGCTGTGAGAAATGGTGCCCAGAAGAGGACTCGAACCTCCACGACCTTGCGATCGCCAGCACCTGAAGCTGGTGCGTCTACCAATTCCGCCATCTGGGCACGGGGTAGGAGGGGGCCTCTACGGGGGCGTCGGGGGGGTGTCAACAACTTGTTTCGCGATTTTACGTTGTCCTTGCCGTTTGGATGCGGGAACGGCATGGGGCGTGGCATACAGGCCAAGCAAAGGCGGGCACGATGAAGAACCAGTTGGTGACGCTGTTCGGCGGTGGCGGTTTCGTCGGCCGCTATGTCGTACAGGAATTGTTGAAGGCGGGCGCCCGCGTCCGCATCGCGCAGCGCGATCCGCGCCAGGCGCTGCACCTGCGGACGCAGGGCGGCCTTGGCCAAACCCAGTTCGTCGCAGCCGACCTGTCGCGTCCCGACACGCTGGCGCGGGCGGTTGCGGGTTCGGATGCGGTCGTGAACCTCGTCGGCATTCTCGACGGCGATTTCGACAAGGTCCATGTCACCGGCGCGCGCAACGTCGCCGAGGCGGCGGCAGCGGCCGGGGCGAAGGCGTTCGTCCAGATTTCGGCGATCGGGGCCGATCCGGCGTCGCCATCCGCCTATGGCCGGTCGAAGGCGGCGGGCGAGGATGCGGTGCGCGCTGCGTTCCCGCATGCCACGATCCTGCGCCCATCGATCGTGTTCGGGCGCGAGGACGGCTTCGTCAATCGCTTCGCCGGCATGATCGCGGGTGCGCCGGCGCTGATCGGACGGCCGATCGTCCCGGTGATGGCAGCGGCGACCCGGTTCCAGCCGATCTATGTCGTCGATCTGGCGCAGGTGGTGGCAAAGGCGCTGGCCGATCCCGACCGGTTCGGTGGCCAGACCTATGCGATCGGTGGCCCGGACGTCATCTCGATGGGCGAACTCAACCACTGGATCGCCCGCGCGATCGGCCGCGACGTGCGCTTCGTCGAGATTGCCAACGAGCTCGGCGGCCTGATCGCCGCGCTGCCGTTCACCCCGATCAGCAAGGATCAGTGGTCGATGCTGTCGCGCGACAATGTCGTCACCGGCGACGTGGCCGGGATCGACGCGTTCGATATCCGCCCGGTGCCGTTGTCGACGGTCGCGCCCGAATGGCTGGTCGCGTATCGCAAGAATGGCCGCTTCAACAAAGTCGCCCGGGTATGAGCAGCGCGCAATCGTGGTTCGAAGCCGCGATCCTGGGGGTGATTCAGGGGCTGACCGAGTTTTTGCCGGTCTCCTCCAGCGCGCATCTGCGCATCGCCGGCGCGTTCCTGCCGTCGGGCACCGATCCGGGTGCCGCCTTCACCGCGATCATCCAGATCGGGACCGAGGCGGCGGTACTGCTGTATTTCCGCAAGGACATCTGGCGGATCGCGACGGCGTGGCTGGGCCAGTTCTTCGGGAAGCGGTCGGCGCACGACGCCGACAATGCCCGGATCGGCTGGCTGGTCATCATCGGCACGCTGCCGATCGTGGTGCTCGGGTTGTTGTTCAAGGACGCGATTGAGACGTCATTGCGCAATTTATGGTTCACGGCGTTCAGCCTGATCGGGTTCGGCATCCTGCTCGGCATCGCCGACCGGGTCGGGCGGCGGCGCTGGGGGATCGACCGGCTGGGCTGGGGCAGCGGCATCGCGTTCGGTTTCGCGCAGGCGATGGCGTTGCTGCCGGGCGTATCGCGGTCGGGCGGTACGATCACCGCCGGGTTGTTCATGGGGTTCACCCGCGAAGCGGCGGCGCGGTATTCGTTCCTGCTCGCGATTCCTGCCGTGCTGGCATCGGGGCTGTACCAGTTGCTCAAGACCTGGGGGCAGTTCGGTCCCTATGGTCCCGGGCCGACGTTGCTGGCGACCGGTATTTCGTTCGTCGTGGGATATGCATCGATCGTCGGATTCCTGAAGCTCGTATCGACGCGGGGGTATATGGCGTTCGTCGTGTATCGCGTGTTGCTGGGTAGCGCGTTGATTATCCTCCTATCTCAAGGACGACTAATGCCGCTGGGATAGGACCGGTACGGCCATAATTAGCCTAGTTAAGAATTGATCGCAGTAGTAACTGGAGTTATACCGCCTTATTGGGTCAGCTATGCTTACCTAATGATCGTTTATTGCGTGACTTGGCTCGCCAAATATGCTTTCCAAACCATCGGAGGGCATCATGGCCGATCAAGCAATGCTGAAGTTCGTTTCGCGTCCCCAGGCCTATCCGGCAAAGCGGGAAGCCGAATTGCGTGCGGAAGACTTCCGCGAGATCGCGGAGCGCTACGCTCCGCCGACCGCCGAGGATCAGGCGGGACGCTGCTCGCAATGCGGCGTCCCCTATTGCTCGGTCCATTGTCCGCTGCACAATCATATTCCCGACTGGCTGCGCCTGACCGCCGAAGGGCGGTTGCAGGAAGCGTATCAGCTGTCGAACAGCACCTCGACCATGCCCGAAATCTGCGGCCGCATCTGTCCGCAGGACCGGCTGTGCGAGGGCAATTGCGTCATCGAATTTTCGGGCCATGGCGCGGTCACGATCGGGTCGGTCGAGAAATTCATCACCGACACCGCATGGGAAAATGGCTGGGTCGAGCCGGTTGCGGTCGGGCCGGCGCGTGGCGCATCGGTCGGGATCATCGGTGCGGGGCCGGCGGGGCTGGCAGCGGCCGAATGGCTGCGCAACCTCGGCTATGAGGTCCACGTCTATGACCGGTACGACCGCGCGGGCGGGCTGCTGACCTATGGCATTCCCGGCTTCAAGCTGGAAAAGCCGGTGGTGATGCGCCGGGTCGAGCGGTTGAAGGAAGGCGGCATCGTCTTCCACGAAGGGTTCGAGGTCGGCCGCGATGCCAAGCTCGACGAGCTGCGGGCAAAACACGACGCGATCCTGATCGCGACCGGCGTCTACAAGCCGCGTGCGATCAAGGCACCCGGCGTCGGCAGCGGCGGGGTGGTCGATGCGCTCGATTATCTGACGACGTCGAACAAGGTCGGCTTCGGCGACAGCGTGCCGGCCTATGACGACGGCTCGCTCAATGCGGCCGGCAAGAATGTCGTCGTCGTCGGCGGCGGCGATACCGCGATGGACTGCGTCCGCACCGCGATCCGCCAGGGCGCGAAGTCGGTGAAGTGCCTCTATCGCCGCGACCGTGCCAACATGCCGGGATCGCAGCGCGAAGTCGCCAATGCCGAGGAAGAGGGCGTCGAGTTCGTCTGGCTCTCCGCCCCCGCCGCGTTCGACGATCGCGACGGACAGGTCGTGCAGGTGCGCGCGACGGGGATGCGCCTCGGCGCGCCCGACGCATCGGGCCGCCGCGCGCCGGAAACCGACCCGGGCAACGAGTTCGTCCTCGACGCCGATCTGGTGGTGAAGGCGCTGGGCTTCGATGCCGAGGATCTGCCGACGCTGTTCGATGCGCCGGAGCTGGGGGTGACCCGCTGGGGCACGGTGCGCGTCGATGGCAAGTCGATGATGACGTCGCTCGACGGCGTGTTCGCGGCGGGCGATATCGTGCGTGGCGCATCGTTGGTCGTATGGGCGATCCGCGATGGGCGCGATGTGACCGACCGGATGCATGCGTATCTCAAGGCGAAGGCCAAGGTGGCGAAGGTGGCGGCGTGAAGGCGCTCCTCGCAGCTGCAGTTTTTCTGATGCCGGCGATTGCGACGGCTCAAGCCCCTGCAACGCCTGCTGCCGCTACCGCCATTGAACCTGCACGACTTGCAGCGGCCAAACGGGTCGTGGACGCGGTGTTTCCGGCAGCGCAGCGAGCGCAGATGATGGAGGCGCTGGTCGGGAGCATCAGCAACGCGATGCTCGGAAGCTTCCAGCAACAGCCCGATATTGCCCGAATGATTAAAACGGAACCGCGCTCCCGGCCGGTATTCGAACGGTTCATCGCACGACAGCAGGCGAAGACCGCGGCAACGATAAAGGCAAACCTGCCCGGCATGGTCGATGCCATGTCGAACGCCTATGCGCGTCGCTTCACGGAAGCGCAGCTCAAGGAAATGCAGACCTTCTTCGAAACGCCGACGGGGCGCGTCTATGTCGCGCAGTCGATGACGATCATGTCCGACCCGGATGTCGCGGCATGGCAAGCGAAGGTGCAGAGCGAAAGCATCGCGACACTTGGCACCGACGCGAAAGAATTTGTTCAGGAACTGATGGCGCTCGCGCCAGCCAAGGAGGCAAAGCAATGACCGACATGACCTCCGAACGCCTCCGCCTCGCCAACGAAGGCATGTACCGCCCCGAATATGAGGGCGACGCCTGTGGTGTCGGCATGGTCGCCGCGACCGATGGCAAGCCGTCGCGCCGGGTCGTCCAGTCGGCGATCGATGCGCTGCGCGCCGTGTGGCACCGGGGCGCGGTCGATGCCGATGGCAAGACCGGCGACGGTGCCGGCATCCATGTCGACCTGCCGCATCGCTTCTTCGATGATGCGATCGCCGCGTCGGGGCACAAGCCGCTGCATGCGCGGCTCGCGGTCGGCATGGTGTTCATGCCGCGCACCGATCTGGGTGCGCAGGAAACCTGCCGCACGCTGGTCGAATCGGAGATCATCGAGGCGGGCTGGTCGATCTATGGCTGGCGGCAGGTGCCGGTCGACGTGTCGGTCATCGGCATGAAGGCGCAGGCGACCCGCCCCGAGATCGAGCAGATCATGATCGCCGGCCCCGCGCCCGAGGACATGGACGAGGCCGAGTTCGAGAAGAACCTGTATCTGGTCCGCAGGCGTATCGAAAAGCGGATCATCGCCGCACAGATCACCGGTTTCTATTTCTGTTCGCTGTCGTGCCGCTCGATCATCTACAAGGGGCTGTTCCTTGCCGAGAGCCTGTCGGATTTCTATCCCGACCTGACCGACGAACGCTTCGAATCGCGCGTCGCGATCTTTCACCAGCGTTATTCGACCAACACCTTCCCGCAATGGTGGCTGGCGCAGCCGTTCCGCTGCCTTGCCCATAATGGCGAGGTCAACACGATCCGCGGCAACAAGAACTGGATGCTCAGCCACGAGATCAAGATGGCGAGCATCGCGTTCGGCGAACGGTCGGAGGACATCAAGCCGGTGATCCCGGCCGGCGCGTCGGACACGGCGGCGCTGGACGCGGTGTTCGAGACGATCTGTCGTTCGGGTCGTGACGCGCCGACCGCCAAGCTGATGCTGGTACCCGAGGCGTGGCAGGGCGCGGCGGACATGCCCGAAGCGCATACCGCGATGTATGACTATCTGGCGAGCGTGATGGAGCCATGGGACGGCCCGGCGGCGCTGGCGATGACCGATGGCCGCTGGGCGGTCGCGGGGCTGGACCGCAACGCGCTGCGGCCGCTGCGTTACACGATCACCGGTGACGGGTTGCTGATCGTCGGGTCGGAAGCGGGCATGGTCCCGGTCGCCGAGGCGACGGTGGTCGAGAAGGGGCGACTGGGGCCAGGCGAGATGCTCGCCGTCGATCTGAGCGAGGGCAAGCTCTACAAGGATCGCGCGATCAAGGACAAGATCGCGGGTGAGGCGGACTATGCCGCGATGACCGGCAAGTTCCTGACGATCGACGACCTGCCCGCCGCCAGCGCCGAACCGCTCCGCTACGACCGGGCCGAACTGGCGCGGCGGCAGGTGTGCGCCGGACAGACGCTGGAGGACATGGAGCTGATCCTGTCGCCGATGGTCGAAGGGGCCAAGGAAGCGATCGGATCGATGGGCGACGATACGCCGCTGGCGGTCATCTCCGACAAGCCGCGCCTCATCAGCCATTTCTTCCGCCAGAATTTCAGCCAGGTCACCAACCCGCCGATCGATCCGCTGCGGGAGCGGTACGTCATGTCGCTCAAGACGCGGTTCGGCAATCTTGCCAACATCCTCGACGCGGCCGACCGCGGAAATGCGGTGCTGGTGCTCGACAGCCCGGTGCTGACCAACACCGACTGGCTGCGGCTTAAAGGCCATTTCGGCACGCAGGCGGCGGAGATCGACTGCACCTTCCCGGCGGGTGAGGGGCCGGAGGCGCTGCGCGCCGCCATCGCCCGCATCCGGGCACAGGCCGAACAGGCGGTGCGCGAAGGGCGCAGCGAGCTGTTCCTGACCGACGAGCATCTCGACGCGACCAAGGTGCCGATCGCCGGCGTGCTGGCGGCGGCGGCGGTGCATACGCATCTGGTCCGCAAGGGGCTGCGCTCCTACGCATCGATCAACGTGCGGTCGTCCGAATGCCTCGACACCCATTATTATGCGGTGCTGATCGGGGTCGGCGCGACGACGGTGAACGCCTATCTGGCCGAAGCCGCCATCGCCGATCGCCATGCGCGCGGGCTGTTCGGGGAGATCGGCATGGACGAGGCGCTGAAGCGCCATCGTACCGCGATCGACGAAGGGCTGCTGAAAATCCTGTCGAAGATGGGGATCGCGGTGATCTCCAGCTATCGCGGCGGCTATAATTTCGAGGCGGTGGGATTGAGCCGCGCGCTGGTCAACGACTTCTTCCCCGGCATGCCCGCCAAGATTTCGGGCGAGGGCTATCATTCGCTGCACGTCAACGCGACCGAACGGCATGAAGCGGCATTCGACACGGCGGTGGCGACGCTGCCGATCGGCGGCTTCTATCGCCAGCGTGGCGGCGGCGAGGCGCATGCCTATTCGGCGCAGCTGATGCACCTGTTGCAGACGGCGGTCGCGACCGACAGCTATTCGACCTACATGCAGTTCTCGCGCGGGGTCCGCGACCTGCCGCCGGTCTATCTGCGCGACGTGCTGGAGTTCAACTTCCCGGAAACCGGCGTGGCGATCGATCAGGTCGAGGCGATCACCGAGATCCGCAAGCGGTTCGTGACGCCGGGCATGTCGCTCGGCGCGTTGAGCCCCGAAGCGCATGAGACGCTGGCGATCGCGATGAACCGGATCGGCGCGAAGGCGGTGTCGGGTGAGGGCGGCGAGGATTCGATCCGCTATCAGCCATATGAGAATGGCGACAACGGCAATTCGGTCATCAAGCAGGTGGCGTCGGGCCGGTTCGGCGTCACCGCCGAATATCTCAACGCCTGCGACGAGATCGAGATCAAGGTCGCGCAGGGGGCCAAGCCCGGCGAGGGCGGACAGTTGCCCGGCTTCAAGGTGACCGAGTTCATCGCCAAGCTGCGCCATGCGACGCCGGGGGTGACCCTCATCAGCCCACCGCCGCACCACGACATCTATTCGATCGAGGATCTGGCGCAGCTGATCTATGATCTGAAGCAGATCAACCCGAAGGCGCGGGTGTGCGTGAAGCTCGTGTCGTCGGCCGGGATCGGCACGGTGGCGGCGGGCGTGGCGAAGGCGCATGCCGACGTCATTCTGGTGTCGGGCCATGTCGGCGGGACCGGGGCGTCCCCACAGACGTCGATCAAATATGCCGGCACGCCGTGGGAAATGGGGCTGTCGGAGGTCAACCAGACGCTGACGCTGAACGGCCTGCGTGGTCGGGTAGTGCTGCGCACCGACGGCGGCCTCAAGACCGGGCGCGACATCGTCGCCGCCGCGATTCTGGGGGCCGAAGAGTTCGGCATCGGCACGCTGTCGCTGGTGGCGATGGGCTGCATCATGGTGCGCCAGTGCCACAGCAACACCTGCCCGGTCGGCGTGTGCGTGCAGGACGAGCGGCTGCGCGCCAAGTTCACGGGGACCCCGGAAAAGGTCATCAACCTGATGACCTTCATCGCCGAGGAAGTGCGCGAGATCCTGTCGCGTCTGGGCGTCCGCAGCCTGAACGACGTGGTCGGGCGGACCGAGTTCCTGCGGCAGGTCAGCCGCGGGGCCGAGCATCTCGACGATCTCGACCTGAACCCGATCCTCGCGAAGGTCGATGCCGACGAGAGCGAGCGGCGGTTCAGCCTGTCGACCTTCCGCAACGAAGTGCCCGACAGCCTCGATGCGCAGATGATCAAGGATGCGGCGGCGGTCTTCTCCCGCGGGGAGAAGATGCAGCTGACCTATTCGGTGCGCAACACCCACCGCGCGGTCGGCACCCGGCTGTCGTCGGAGATCACCCGCACGTTCGGCATGTCGAAGCTGGCCGATGGCCATGTCACGGTGCGGCTGCGCGGCAGTGCCGGGCAGAGCCTCGGCGCGTTCCTGTGCAAGGGCATCAAGCTGGAAGTGTTCGGCGACGCCAACGACTATGTCGGCAAGGGGTTGTCGGGCGGCACGATCATCGTGCGGCCGATGGTGTCGTCGCCGCTGCGCAGCCACGAGAATACGATCGTCGGCAATACCGTGCTGTACGGCGCGACCAGCGGCAAGCTGTTCGCGGCGGGGCAGGCGGGCGAGCGTTTCGCGGTCCGCAATTCGGGCGCGACCGTGGTGGTCGAGGGCTGTGGCGCCAATGGCTGCGAATATATGACCGGCGGTGTCGCGGTGGTGCTGGGGCGGACCGGCACGAATTTCGGGGCGGGCATGACCGGCGGCATGGCGTTCATCTACGACCATGACGCCAGCTTCGAACGCAACCACAATCCGGAGAACATCACGCTCCACCGGCTGGGATCGGCGCATTGGGAAGGGGTGCTGAAGGATCTGATCGCCCAGCATCATGCCGCCACCGACAGCAAATGGTCGGGCGCGATCCTCGAGGATTGGGACCGGTGCAAGGGTCGGTTCTGGCAGGTGGTGCCGAAGGAAATGCTGACGCGGCTGCCGCACCAGTTGCTCGACGATGCGGCGGGGGAACCGGGACAGGCGGTCGCCGCCGCCTGAACCAGCGCGCCGCGACGGTTGGTCGATCGTCGCGGCGTCGCGCTATCGTCGGGTCGCGTCCGCCGTCAGGACAGATGCCGACCGGTCCGGCGGCGTACGGCGATCCAGCCGAACGCGGTGTAGACCGTCAGCGCCCACCAGCCGCCATCGGTGACGAACAGATAGGCGATGCCGATCGCCGCCAGCGCCAAGGCGGTGAGCAGCGCGAGCCCGGTCGGCAGCGCGGCCGCCAGCAGCACCGCGCCCGTGACCGTCGCCACCACCGCCTGAACCCCGAGCCACGCATAGGAACCGGACACGCCCAGCGATCCGATCGCCGGCAGCTTGACCGTCGCGAAGCCGCGCATCGCATTGGGAAAGGCGTCGGCGGCGAGATGCAGGCCGATGCCGATCGCGAGACCGGCCATCACCGGTCGCCAGCGGCGCGTGATCAGCGCCAGTGCGAGGGGCAGCAGCGAATGGGTCAGGCCGCTGCGATGGCCGATCGGCAGCCACAGGTCGAGATCGGGCAGGGTGGTGCCCGCGATCCCGGCACACATCGCCGCCGCGGCGTGGACGATCGGCCGGGGCGAGGCGCGCGCCAGCAGGATCGCGGCCGTCAGCCAGACCAGAGCAATCAGCAATCCCACACGAATCCCCTTCCGCGCCGTCGCCGTGCCGCCTAACACGACGGGATGTGGCAGCTTCTGCAATTCCCGTTATGTCCCTTCTCGCGCAAGGTCCGTCTGCTGCTGGCGGAGAAGAGCATCGGCTATCAGCCGGTGCGCGAATCGCCATGGACGCGGCGGGACGAGTTCCTGCACCTGAACCCGGCCGGACAGACGCCGGTGATGATCGACGAGCAGGCCGGTATCCGCCTGATCGATTCGATGGCGATCTGCGAATATATCGAGGAAACGGGCGACAAGCCGGCGATGCTGAACGGCAGCGCCGCCGACCGCGCCGAACAGCGGCGGCTGGTGACGTGGTTCGACACGCAATTCTATCGCGAGATCACCGGACCGCTGCTGATGGAGCGGATGGAAAAGCGCATCGTCCATCGCCAGACGCCCGACACGCGCGTCCTGCGCGAGGCGATGAAGGCGGCGGTCGAGCATCTCGATTACATCGATTATCTGCTCGACCATCGGCAATGGATCGGCGGGGCGACGATGAGTCTCGCCGATCTGGCGGCGGCGGCGCAGATTTCGATCGCGGACTATCTGGGCGGGATCGACTTCAAGACGCACGACCTGGCGAAGCGTTGGTATGTCGGCATGAAGAGCCGACCGAGTTTCCGGCCGCTGCTCGCCGAGCGGATGGAAGGCGTGCCGCCGCCGGCCGATTATGAGAAGCTGGACGTTTAGGGCCAGCCTTCGTCCTTGTTCCGGCTCCGTTGGGTTCGAGTAGCGATCGAGCCTGTCGAGAGCGCGTATCGAGAACGAGGTTCCGCGAGTGCGACCTTTAACAATTACCGTGCGATCGCCCTCACCCTTCCGGCGCTTCGCGCCTCCTTCCCTCTCCCGCCGGGAGAGGGAAGGGGCCCGCCCGGAGTAGCCGGGTGGGAAGGGTGAGGGTGACTTATCGTTCGCAAGCGCGTTCTCGACGGACGCTTCTCGACAGGCTCGAAGCTGCTCGAACCGAACGGGTGGGAGCGGGGTCGGGCCGTGGGATTACAGCGGCTTAATGGTTTCGCGCCGGCCAAAGGTCACAAAGGTCACACTCGTACGCGTTTCGCGATCGGCGTGACCTAGCCCGGTCGCGGGACAGCGGGATGCACGGTAGGAAAGAGCGCCCGCGACCCTGCCACCCGTTGCCGCCTGTAGGAAAGCGCTAGCGGCCAAGCGCCTTTTGCCGGCGGCGCTGGACCGAGGAGCCCAGCCCGATCGCCTCGCGATATTTCGCCACCGTCCGCCGTGCGATGTCGAAGCCCTTCGCATTCAGCAGTTCGACCAGCGTATCGTCGGACAGGATCTTTTTCGGGTCTTCGGCGGCGATCAGGCTGCGGATCGCTTCCTTGACCGCGAGCGCCGACACCGCCTCGCCGCCATCGGCCGACTGGATGGCGGAGGTGAAGAAATACTTCATCTCGAACAGCCCGCGCGGGCAGGACAGATATTTGTTCGAGGTCACCCGGCTGACCGTCGATTCGTGCATCTCGATCGCCTCGGCGATCCGCGCGAGCGTCAGCGGACGGAGATGGGCGACGCCCTGGCGAAAGAACGCCTCCTGCTGCTTCACGATCTCGGTCGCGACCTTCAGGATGGTGCGCTGCCGCTGGTCGAGCGCCTTCACCAGCCAGTTGGCGCTGGCGAGACAGTCGGACAGCCATGCCTTGGACGATTTGGTGCCGTTTGCATTGAGTTCGGCGAAATAGTCACGATTGACCAGTACGCGCGGCAGGGTCGCGCCGTTGATCTCGACCGCCCAGCCATCGCCGCGCGGGGCCACGAACAGGTCGGGGACGACCGACTGGGCGCGTTCGCCGCCGAAGCGGCAGCCGGGTTTGGGATCATAGCCGCGCAACTCGCGGATCATGTCGGTCAGGTCTTCGTCGTCGACCTCGCAGATTCGGCGCAACTGCGGCAGCGCGCCGCGCGCGAGCAGGTCGAGATGATCGAGCAGCCGCGCCATGCACGGATCGTAGCGGTCGACCTCGCGCGCCTGAATCGCGAGACATTCGGCAAGGCTGCGCGCGCCGACGCCGCTGGGGTCGAAGGTCTGGACGATGCCCAGCACCGCTTCGACGCGGGCGAGCGGTACGCCGAGGCGGTTGGCGATGTCGAGCAGCGATCCCGACAGATAACCGCAATCGTCGATCTGATCGATGATCGCGCTGGCGATGAACAGGTCGGCCCCGGCGACGCAGGCCCCGGCCTGTTGCAGCAGATGGTCGATCAGCGAGATGTCGGCGCTGGCCAGCGCGTCGAGATCGGGGGCATCCTCGAACCCGCCGGCACCGGTCGCGGCAAGGCCGAGACCGCCGTCGAGCGAGCCGACCCCGTCCGACGCGCTGTCATGATGGAAGGTTTCGCCGAGATCGAGGTCGAGCGATTCGCCGCTCGCCGCGCCCAGCCCCAGCAGTTCGTCGGACCCAGCAGGGTCGCCGGCCGCGACCGGATCGGCCGCTTCGGTCGCCGGGCCGTCATCGTCACTGCCGCCCGATTCGAGCAGCGGGTTCTTTTCGATCTCCTCGGCAAGGAACCCTTCGATTTCGAGATTCGACAGCGCGAGCAGGCGGATCGCCTGCTGCAACTGTGGCGTCATCACCAGCGATTGCGACTGGCGCAGGTCGAGGCGAGGCGCGAGGCTCATCGTGGTTAGAGTTCGAACCCTTCGCCGAGATACAGGCGGCGGACATTGGCGTCGGCGACCAGTTCGGACGGCGAACCGGCGAACAACACCCGCCCGTCATAGATGATATAGGCGCGGTCGACGATTTCGAGCGTCTCGCGGACATTGTGGTCGGTGATGAGCACGCCAATGCCGCGCGATTTGAGCTGGATCACCAGATCGCGAATGTCGGCGATCGAAATCGGATCGATGCCGGCAAAGGGTTCGTCGAGCAGGATGATCGTCGGATTGGCCGCCAGCGCGCGCGCGATTTCCGCGCGCCGCCGCTCGCCGCCCGACAGGGCCATGGCGGATGCGGTGCGCAGCCGGGTGAGGCCGAATTCGTCGAGCAGCTGTTCGAGTCGCGCCGCGCGCGTCACCTTGTCCGGTTCGGCCAGTTCGAGCACGGCGAGGATGTTCTTTTCCACCGACAGCCCGCGAAAGATCGACGTTTCCTGCGGCAGATAGCCAAGGCCGAGGATCGCGCGGCGATACATGGGCAGCGCCGTGATATCCTCGCCGTCCAGCAGGATGCGGCCGGCATCGGGCTTTACGAGGCCCATCGCCGAATAGAAGCTGGTCGTCTTGCCCGCGCCGTTGGGGCCGAGCAGGCCGACGACCTCGCCACGCCCCACCGACATCGACACGTCGGACAGCACGACGCGCTTGTCATAGGATTTGGCGATCGACACGACCGACAGCCCCCGGTCGGAGGGGCGTTCGTGCACGGGGACAGCGTCGGCGCTGCGGGACAACAGGGTGGTGTCGGTCATCGGCAGCGTCCTGATCGCATGGCAGTGGTTACCGTACCGTTAGGACGGAACGACTGGCAGGAATATTGCATGAAAGCGGCGGTGGCGGAAGGTCCGATCGCCGGCCGGCGCAGGTTATGCGATGAATGCAGGCTTAATCGTCACCGGCGGGGCAAACGCGCCGGACGCTTAATTCCGCTTGGGAACCGAGAACCGCCCCGTCACGCGACCGCCGCTCTGCTGGACCGCCCCGCCCGGCGCGGCGGTGGTGCCGACGCCCGACCCATCGATCGTCGCGCGACCGGTGTCGAGGTCGATCGACAGCCGCCCGCCGGTCAGCGTGTTGGCCCCCTGCGTCAGCTGCACGCCGCCGATCATCGTCACCACGCGGCGATTGACGTCATAGACGGCAAAACGCGACTTGGCGGTCTGATCGGGGCGGGTAACGGTGACGTTGCCGGTCGCGTCCATGCGCGATGCCTGCGGCGATGCGCCTTCGGTGACCTGCCCGACATAGGCGACGACGACACGGTCGGCGGTGAGCGTCATGGTCGACTGGCGAATGGTCACGCCGCCGGTCAGGACGGCGCGGTTGGCGCGATCCTGCAGTTCGATGGCGTTCGCCGAGAAATCGATCGGCGCGTTCGAGTCGTGCCGCGTCTGCGCCGGGGCCGACCCCGCGATGGCGAGGAGGCCGAAGGTGGCGGCGAGGCCCGGGAGCGCGTGGCGAATCATCGCGGCTATTTCGTGCGTGCCGGGTCGATACGCAAGCGGGCATTGCCGGTCAGCCGCACGGTGCGCGATTCGAGATCGGCATCGAGCCTGTCGCCGCTGAACGTCCCCATCGATGTGGTGCCGGTAACCGCGCTGCCGCTTTGCAGGCGGCGGGTCTTGAGATCGACGGTCGCGTCGTTGGTGTCGAGCGCATAGCCGTCGGCCGCGCGGAAGCGGATCGGGCCGTTCACCGCGACCTGTTCGGTCTGCATGTCATAGCGGCCCCGCGGTGCCGTCAGCCGTGCGGGACCATCCGGCAGGCGGATGGCGGCGGCCAGTTCCTGCAGCTGCACCACCGGTTCGGCCGAGCTTTTCTGCACCGCCGATCCGGCATCGATGACGAAGGGCTGACCCTTGGCATCCTGTCCGCGATATTCGGCGGCGCGCAGGCGCATCCGTTCCTGCGCGACGGCGACCTTGTTCTTGTCGAGGACGAAGCTGGTATCGCCGCGCATGAACAGCGGGGCCATCACCAGAAACGCGGCCAGCACGCCGATGCCGATCGGCAGCACGACCATCAGGAATCCGATCAGCCGGTCATGCGCGCTGCCCGGCGCTGCACGGCGTTGCCGGCGCGAGCGTTCCTGGCGGGCGATTTCCGACATCCTCTACCCCTACATGTGCGCGAAGATATCGGTCTCGGGCCAGCCGGCGAGATCGAGGGCGGCACGGTGCGGCAGGAAATCGAAACACGCCTGCGCCAGATCGGTGCGCCCTTCGCGGGCCAGCCGCTTCGCCAGTTCCTCGCGCAGCGCGTGGAGGAAGCGGACGTCGGAGGCGGCATAATCGCGCTGCGCATCGGACAGCACCGGCCCGCCCCAGTCGGACGATTGCTGCTGCTTGGACAAATCCTGCCCCAGCAGTTCGCGGACCAGTTCTTTCAGGCCGTGGCGATCGGTGTAGGTGCGGACCAGTCGCGACGCGATCTTGGTGCAGAATACCGGGCCGGCGGTGACGCCCAGATAATGCTGGATCGCGGCAAGGTCGAACCGCCCGAAATGATAGAGCTTCACCCGGGCCGGATCGGCCAGCACCGCCTTCAGGTTCGGCGCGGCATAGTCGCTGCCGGGATTGAAGCGGACCAGATGCTGGTTCTCGCCGCCATCGGACAGCTGCACGACGCACAGCCGGTCGCGCGGGGTGATCAGGCCCATCGTCTCGGTATCGACGGCGATGTCGGCACCGGGGGCGAACACGTCGGCCGGCAGATCTTCTTCGTGGAAATAAACGCTCATCGGTTGCGCCTAGCGGTTGGAAGCCTCGCGCTCAATGGCTTCCCTGGCCATGCGCTTCTTCGTCTTCGATCGGCGCGAGACGATGTTGAGCGTCTCGACCCCGGCGGAGAATGCCATCGCGGCATAGATATAGCCCTTGGGCACGTGCACGCCGAAGCCATCGGCGATCAGCACCGCGCCGATCATCAGCAGAAAACCGAGCGCGAGCATGACGACGGTCGGGTTGGCGTTGATGAAGCGCGCCAGCGGATCGGCGGCGACCAGCATGATGCCGACGGTGACGATCACCGCGGCCATCATGATCGGCACCTCGTCGGTCATGCCGACCGCGGTCAGGATCGAATCGATCGAGAACACCATATCGAGCGCGACGATCTGCGCGATCGCCGAACCGAGCCCCAGGGCGGCCTTGCCCTTCTTGTCGAGCGCGTCGCCGGTGGGTTCGTCGTCCATCGTGTGATGGATTTCCTTCGTCGCCTTCCACACCAGGAACAGCCCGCCGACGATCAGGATAAGGTCGCGCCACGAAAAGGCGGTTTCGAAGCTCGGCCGGCCATAGCCGTCGGGCGACCCCTGAATGCCGAGGTCGAACACCGGAGTCGTCAGCGAGACGATGAACGCGATCATCGACAACAGCAGTAGCCGCATGACCAGCGCGAGGCCGATCCCGATTCGCCGCGCCAGTTGTTGCTGATGGGCCGGCAACTTGTTCGACAGAATCGAAATGAAGATCAGGTTGTCGATGCCGAGCACGACTTCCAGTACGACCAGCGTGAAGAATGCGGCCCACGCCGTCGGGTCGGCGATCAGCGCCATGATGGTGTCCATCGGGCGATTCTGTGCCGTCTTCGCCACATAATCGCAAGATAATCGCCATGATCGCGGCGACAGGAACGATTGCAGCGGCGAAATTCGTTTGGGACCGCGCGCTTTTACGCTATGCAGAGATGTGGCACCCGGCTTGGCGGTGCCCGGACACCTGCGTTTTTCGCTCGGCGCTTGGGTTTAGAATGAAGTTGGGCGAACCAGGAAGACGAACAGGGCAATGAGTTTCGATCGAGGACGGCGCGGCGAGCGCGGTGGGCGCGGCAGGGACAAGCGCGACGGTTTTGGTGACGAAGGCGGCGGCAGCAGCTACGGCGGCGGCGGCTTCGGCGGCGATCGCGGTGGCTTCGGCGGCGGTGGATTTGGCGGCGGCGGCTTCGGCGGCGGCGGCAGCAGCTACGGTGATCGTGGCGGCGGTGGCGGCTTCGGTGGCGGCGGCGGCGGTTTCCGTGGCGGCGGTGGCGGCGGCTTCGGCGGCGGCGGTGGCGGCTTCGGTGGTGGCGGCGGCGGCGGTGGCCGCGGCATGCCCCCGCAGGTCGTCGGCGAAGCGACCGGTGTCGTAAAGTTCTTCAACGCGCAGAAGGGCTTCGGTTTCGTCGTCCGTGATGATGGCGGCGAAGACGTGTTCGTGCACATCTCGGCCGTCGAACAGGCCGGGCTGAGCGCGCTGGCCGAAGGGCAGCCGATGGGCTTCACGCTCGTCGATCGCGGCGGCCGCATCTCGGCGACCGATCTGAAGATCGACGGCGAACCGATGGCCGTGACCGGCGGTGGCGCACCGCGCGAAGCACGTGAACCTCGTGATGCCGGCCCCCGTGGCGGCGCAGGCGGCGGCATGGGCGGCCCGCAGCGTCAGCTGACCGGCGAACGCGCCAGCGGCGTCGTGAAGTTCTTCAACGCGATGAAGGGCTTCGGCTTCATTCAGCGCGACGATGGACAGCCGGACGCATTCGTCCACATCTCGGCCGTCGAGCGCGCGGGTCTCCCGACGCTCAACGAAGGCGATCGTCTCGAGTTCGAACTCGAGGTCGATCGTCGCGGCAAGCATGCCGCGGTGAACCTCAACAAGCTCTGAGGTTCGCGCTTCGGCGACAGGAAAGCGGCCGGTCACTCGCAAGGGTGGCCGGCCTTTTTCGTTTCGAGGAACCCCGTACGGGATCGGGCATCCGATGGATCTGGCGACACCCAATTTGCCGTCGCGCGACTTCGCGGTGACATCGGCCTTTTTCGCCGAGCTCGGATTTGACGAGGCATGGCGCGACCCGACCTGGATGATCCTCGAACGCGGATCGCTGACGCTCGAATTCTTTCCGTGGCCCGATTTCGATCCGGCGACGAGCGGCTATGGCAGTTGCCTGCGGCTCGACGATCTCGACGCATTTTACGCGGTCGCGCAGGCGGCGGGGATCGTGGAGCAATCGACCGGCTTTCCGCGATTGCAACCGGCACGCGAGCAGAACGGCCTGCGGATCGGCGCATTGCTTGATCCCGATGGGTCGCTGCTGCGGCTGATCCAGAATCCCTGAGCGGGCGGTCGGCGTTCGGGCCCGGCGTTCTCGGCACGCTCGAAGCTGCTCCGACCGAACGGCATGACGGCGTCGGAGGGTCAGCGCCGGGAATAGCCTAGCCGATAGGCTACCCCGCCTGCGCAGAGACCGGCGAGACAATAGCCAAGAACGTCGAGCGGTTCGTCGAACCAGCGGGTGCCGGGGTCGCCGACGATCGCCATCACCGCCCCGATCAGGCCACCGGCGATCAACCCGAGGCGCAGCGCGTCGCCGCGGCGCTGTCGTCCCGATCGTATCGCGAAATGCCATAGCGGCAGCCCGAGCAGCAGGCAGATCGGCACGGCGATGATCGACCCGACGACGATGCTGAACAGCGAGATTTGCACCAAAGCGGTGAGAGGGTAGGCGCTGGCCGGCTCATGGCCGATCACTTCGCGCAGCGACCATGATGCGATCAGGACGGCAACCCCCGCCACGGCCGCGACAGTGACCGATGCGATGCGCCGGCAGACCGGCGGTGCGACGACGCTCACGCGACCGTCTCCACCGTTGCCGCGTCATGCACCCGCCGCAACCCGGGCCTTGGCGGCAGATGCGCCGGTTCGTTCAGGTCGCGGACCAGCCCGACCCGCCGCAACGCCAGCAGCATCCACCAGCCCGGATCATGCTGCCCCGGCAATATTCCCAGTCGTGCCGATTCGGGGAAGGCGTGGTGGTTGCCGTGCCATGCCTCGCCAAAGGTGAGGAGGGCGGCGGCGGGCAGGTCGTGACCCTGCACGCCCATGCCGTCGACGACCCAGTTCTGCGGTCCGCGGCGATGGGTGATATGGCCTACCAGCCAATGACCGGTAACGCTGACCGCTACGCGGACCGGCACGCCCCAGACGAGCCATGGCAGACCGCCGATCGCGAAGAACAGCAAGGCCCATGGCAATTGCTGCGCCATCCAGCTCGCTTCCAGCCAGCGCAGGAACGGGTCGTCGCACAAACCGGATTCGGGTTCGAACCGTGGCGGATGGTCGAGGTCGAGGCGGCAATGCATCTGCCACCATGCGTCGTGCAGCATCGTGGTGCGGTGGGCGTGGAGGGGGTGGCAGTCGGGCTGGCGTTGCGCCCAGTCGCGCATGTCGTGCAACCGAACCATGCCGAGCGGTCCCGCCATGCCGACCAACGTGCCCAGATAGACGAGGATGCGTTCGAGCCAGTGCGGCGCGATGAAGCTTCGATGGATCAGCAGGCGGTGCAACCCGATCGAGTGGCCGGCGCACAGCGTCACCGCACTGGTGCCGAGGAACAGCAGCACACTGCCGATCGTGACGTGAAGCGGTGCCAGCGCCAGCGAGGCGATGGTCATGCCGCCGATCCAAAGCGATTTGGCGGGTGCCCATCGCACCCGGCCCCGAACGGCGGACGTGGCATCGGTAACCTTCATACGGAGCGTCGAACAATCGGACATAACCCCTCCTTCGGTAATTAGGTATATTCCTAAATAGCGAAAGATGTTTGTCAAGCGATGGAGAGGGACCTATGGCATCGGGTATGCAACGTGTGTTCGAAGCGCTGGCGTCGGTCCCGAGGCGCAAGATCCTGGCCTATCTCGCCCATGCCGAACTGAGCGCGGGCGAGATCGCGGCGCGATTCGACATGTCGAAGCCGTCGATCTCGCAGCATCTGTCGATCCTCGAAGCGGCGGGCCTGGTCAGCAGCGAGAAGCGCGGGCAATATGTCTATTACCGGCTGGTGCCCGACAATCTGACGAACACGCTGAACGGGTTCGTGCAGGAAGTTTGCCCGGTTTCCCGGCCGCTGAAGCGGGAAAGCGCTGCCCGGAAGCAGGATGCGAACACCGACGAGGTTTGATCGGATCGACGGCCGCATCCGATTCTCGCTGCGGATCGGGAGCGAGCTGACGAACGGACGCGCGCCCGTCGCGCGGCGCTTCACATCCTATCGATCGAAATCGCGCCGTTCGGTGAATCGAGGCTGATCGGAAAACGGCCGCCCTGCGTTGCATGGCCGGATAGCGAAAGGATCGTCGATGGGCATGTTGCAGCACGGGGTTTGGACCAACGACACGCCGGTCGCACCGACCGACGAATCGGGCAATTTCCAGCGGGCGGAGAGCGGGTTTCGCGACTGGCTGACCCGCGATGGCCATGCGGGGCCGGCGGGACAGCGCGGCAGTCCGGCGGAAGCGGGGCGCTATCATCTGTATGTCAGCCTCGCCTGCCCATGGGCGCATCGGACGCTGGTGGTGCGCGCACTCAAAGGATTGGAGGCATTGCTGCCGGTGACGGTGGTCGGGCCGTTGATGGGTGCGCAGGGATGGAGCTTTGCGGAGGCGTTCGGCGGCAGCGGCGATCCGGTCAACGGCGTCGATCATCTGCACCAGCTCTATACGCTCGCCGATCCCGACATGACCGGCAAGGTCACCGTGCCGGTGCTGTGGGACAAGGCCGAACGCCGGATCGTGAACAACGAATCGTCGGATATCCTGCGGATGCTGAATACCGCGTTCGACGATCTGGGCGCGACGCCGGGCGATTATTATCCGGCGGCGCTGCGCGGCGAGATCGATGCGGTCAACGACCGTGTCTATGCGAGCGTTAACAACGGCGTCTATCGCGCGGGCTTCGCGACGACGCAGGCGGCGTATGACGACGCGGTCGCCGCGCTGTTCGACTCGCTCGACTGGCTGGAGCAACGGCTGACGGGCGAATGGCTGGTCGGCGATCGGCTGACCGAGGCGGATCTCCGGTTGTTCACCACGCTGGTGCGGTTCGACCCGGTCTATCATGGGCATTTCAAATGCAATGTCCGCCGCCTGCTCGACTATCCCCGGCTGCGCGCGCTGACCGAACGGATCGCGGTATTGCCGGGCGTCATGGACACGATCGATCTCGACCAGATCAAGACGCACTATTATCGCAGCCACAAGGATATCAATCCGACCGGGATCGTACCCGCCGGCCCGGCGGTACCCTTCTGACGGTTCAGCAACGGGCAAGGCGGATGCGAGGATGACGACGACGATGATCCGCTGGTTGATGCCCCTGAGCCTGGCGCTCGCCACCGCCGCGTCCGCGCAGACCGGCGCGCCCCCGCTTGCGCCGGTGCAGCCGGTCCCGGTCGAGGGGATTTCGGCGCGGATCGTGGCGCGCTATCCGCATGATCGCACCGCTTTCACGCAGGGGCTGGTGTGGCATGACGGGGCGCTGTTCGAAAGTACCGGGCAGCCCGGCGTGTCCGATGTGCGGCGGGTCAATCTGGCCGACGGCAAGGTGCTGGCGCGCGCCCGGCTGCCGGGGGAGCAGTTCGGCGAAGGGCTTGCAGTCGACGGGCAGCAGCTGGTCAGCCTGACGTGGATGGACGGCATCGCCCATCGCTGGAACGCCAAGACGCTGAAGGCGGTCGGCACCGCGCGCTATGCCGGGGAGGGCTGGGGACTGGCGAGCGACGGCCAGTCGCTGATCCTGTCGGACGGGACGCCGACGCTGCGCTTCCTCGACCCCAAAACGTTCAGGGAGCGGCGACGGGTGACGATCACCGCCAATGGCCGGCTGGTGCATAACCTGAACGAGTTGGAGATGATCGACGGCAAGCTGTGGGGCAATATCTGGCACCGCGACTATATTGTACGGATCGATCCGGCGACGGGGGCGGTCGACGGGCTGGTCGATTTGGCACCGCTGCGCGCGGAGTTGGGCGCGCTCGATCCAGAGGCGGTGTTGAACGGGATCGCGTGGGATGCGGGGACCAAGCGCCTGTTCGTTACCGGCAAATGGTGGCCGATGCTATTCGAGATCGCGTTGGAGCCAGTGGCGGGGTGATCGTACGCCCGCCTACGCGGGGGTACGACAACGTGCGGGGCTCAGCTCACCAGTTTCAGCAGCGTCGCGACATGGTCGGCCTCGGCCGCGGGCTTGTCGGTGCGAATGCGGTTGATGCGGGGGAAGCGCATCGCGACCCCCGATTTATGGCGTTTCGATGCGTGGATCGAATCGAACGCGACTTCGAGGACCAGGGTCTTCTCCACCTCGCGAACCGGACCGAAGCGCTGCACGGTATGCTGGCGGACGAAGCGGTCGAGATCCTTCAATTCGGCATCGGTGAAGCCCGAATAGGCCTTGCCTACCGGTAGCAATTCGCCGCCCTCGGCCGGGTCGCCGGTCCAGCAGCCGAAGGTGTAGTCGGAATAGAAGGACGATCGCTTGCCGCTGCCGCGCTGGGCGTACATCATCACGCAGTCGGCGACGAGCGGGTCGCGTTTCCATTTGTACCACAGCCCGACGCGCCGCCCGGCGACATAGGGCGAGTCGCGCCGCTTGAGCATGACGCCCTCGATCGCGGCGTCGCGCGCGCCACTGCGGATATCGGCGAGCGCGTCGAAATCGGCGGCGTCGATCAGGCGCGACAGGTCGAAGACGGTGGGGTCGAGCCGCGGCACGAAGGTTTCGAGCCGGGCGCGGCGGGCGGTCCATGGCTGGTCGCGCAGATCCTCGGCGCCGTCGAACAAAATGTCGTAGAGGCGAACGAAGGCGGGATAGTCGGCCAGCATCGCCTTCGACACGATTTTCCGCCCCAGCCGCTGTTGCAGGGCGTTGAAGCTGGCGGCACCGGCATCGGCATGGACGCTCGCGCCCTGTCCATCGCCGCGCACCAGCAATTCGCCGTCGAGCACGCCGGGTGTGCGGAAGGCGGCGGCGACTTCGGGGAAGGCGGCGGTGATGTCGTCGCCGGCGCGGCTGTAGAGGCGGGTCTCGGCCCCGACATGGACCAGTTGTACCCGGATGCCGTCCCATTTCCATTCGGCGGCATAGTCGGCAAGCTCGACCACGCCGTCGTCGAGCGGGTGGGCGAGCATGAACGACCGGAACACCGGCAGGTCGGCGGCATGCGGCTGCTCGCCGCGCCCCTCCGCCCACGCGAAGAGTTCGGCATAGGGCGGGGCGAGGCCGTGCCACACTTCCTCGACCGCATCGACATCGAGCCCGAACGCCTGCGCCAGCGCGGTCTTGGCAAGCCGGGCGGAGACGCCGACGCGCAGCGCCCCGGTGGCGAGTTTCAGCAGCGCATAGCGTTCGTCGGATTCGAGCCGGTCGAGCATGTCGGCGAGCGCGCGCGGCGCGTCGGATCGCGACAGGCTGGCGAGGCGGCTGACGACGGTGTCGAGCGTCAGCGGATCGGCGTCGTGGATCGTGCCGGGTGGCGGTTCGGGCCAGAGCAACGCCACGGTCTCGGCAGTGTCGCCAACGAAATCGCGGCTCATCGCGAACAGGACGGGATCGGTGCGTTCGGTAATCAGCGCGCGGATCGTCGCCGATTTGACGGCGGGCAGGTCGAGATCGCCGGTTAGTGCCGAGATCGCCCAGCCGCGATCGGGATCAGGCGTATCGCGCAGATAGGTGCCGATCAGCGCCAGCTTGGCATTGCGCGACCGGGTGTAGATCAGGCGGTCGAGCAGATCGGCAAAGGCGCGCATCGGTTCATGCCGGACGGGCGGGGCGGCAAGACCGCCCCGCGCACCCGATCAGCCCTTGCGAGCGGCTTCGAACAGGAACCAGGCGCGTTCCTCGGCCTGATCGATCCAGTCGTCGGCAAGGCTGCTGGTCGCGGTATCGCCGGCATCCTCGGCGGCTTCGCGAGCCTCGCGTAGTCGTTCGACCAGCTTCAGATTGTCGTCGCGCAGCTCGGCGAGCATGTCGTCGGGCTTCACGAAATCCTTGTCATTGTCCTTGATCGCGGCGCGGCGCGCGATGTCGCCGATCGAGCGCAGCGTGGTGTTGCCGGTCTTGCGCACGCGTTCGGCGATGACGTCGGTCACGGCGAGGATCTGCGATGCCTGATCGTCGAGCATCAGGTGATAGTCGCGGAAATGCGGGCCGGAGACGTGCCAGTGGAAGTTCTTCGTCTTCAGATACAGCGTGAAGCAATCGGCAAGCGCGGCGTTCAGCCCGTCGGCGACGGTCACCGTCTTGTTGTTGGGCAGGTCGGTCGGGGTGTCGAGCGCGGGGTTGGTCACGGCGAAAATCTCCGGCGGGATATGGTTCGGTTCAGCAACGATCGCGCTGGCGAATCTTTCCCGGCCGCGCCGCTCAAAAAATCCGGTCGTGGTGATCGCCCGGGCAGATCACAGCAGGCGCAGCGCGCCAAGGCCGAGGATCGCACCGGTCAGACCGAGCAACAGCGTCGCAACCGCCCGGACAGCGGCCAGCGGCAGCTTCAGCCAGTCGCGCTCGCCGAGCGTCGCCGACGCGAGCAGGAGGATCGCGCCGGCCAGCGCACCGCCGATCGCGCCGGTCACCGGGTCGGGGGTGCGCGCCACGAGCGCGAAGACGAGGAACTGGCTGCGGTCGCCAAGGGCCAGCACCGCCATGCCGAGCAACCCGGTCAGGAAGGGCGGCAGTCGCCAGTCGCCGAGGCGGTCCTTGATTCGCGCGGGCAACGGCACCGACGTCGCGGCAGCGATCAGCGCGACGGCGAGCATCAGGTCGCGGGCATTGGGAGTCAGGGCCGGCGCGACCAGCATGCCGCCGATCGCCGCCAGCCCGAACCCCGCCGCCTGCCCGACGATCGCGCCCCATAGTGCGCCGCGTCCCGACCGGTCGGACAGGATCGCGGCGAGCAGCGGCGGGCGGTCGGTCGCGCCGGCCAGCAGGACCGCGACGAACGCGGGGACGAGCGGGTCCATGCCGTGGCCGGATCAGTCGGCGAACCGCACCGTGCAGGCGGCGGCATAGGCCCGCGCCGTGGCGATGTCGCTGCGGCCGCAATGCATCGCTTCGCGGGCGAGCGCGGTCCATTCGCCGATCGACCGGCGTTCGCCCCGGGCGATCGCGGCGTCGAGCACGGCAAGGATGCTGAGCGCGGGCAGGCTCGATTCGGCGGTGGCGATGGCGCGAATCGCCTCGATCTCCGCCAGCGGGCAGAGGCGGTGGCCGACGCGTAGTGCCCGTTCCGCATCGATGTGCACTGACTCGATCCGCATCTTCACCTCCAACGCTTTGAATCCCAAGCTAGGATGCGATCGTTACGTTCCGATGAAGGCCGCTCGTCTTGACTTTGGCCGGCGATTGGCTCATGCGCCCACGTCTTGCAGCAGCCCCCGTGTGGCGGGCCGCTATTCATTGTCAATTCGCGGGCGTCAGGCCCAAGGGGTTTTTGGGTCATGGCAAAGCCGACCACCGTCAAGATCAAGCTCGTCAGCTCGGCCGATACCGGCTTCTTCTATGTCACCAAGAAGAACCCGCGCAACCAGACCGAAAAGCTGACCTTCCGCAAGTATGACCCGGTCGTGCGCAAGCATGTCGAGTTCAAGGAAGCGAAGATCAAGTAAGCCGCTCCGGTCCCGAGGGACCGGGCGTGTCGCTTGCCGCTTTCCGCAAAACCCGCCGGACGTCGATGGACGATCGGCGGGTTTTGCTGTGTTGGGCAGGCGTAACGCGGTCTATGCGGGGTGCTGATGCGGATCAGACGGCAATGCTTGCCGGGACCAGTCGGCTGCCCCGGATCTGATCCGAGGTGCCGCCACCTCTTGGCCGTAGCAAAGAAGCGCGACCCCGGATCAAGTCAGACTTCTGCGCAAAGTAGCGAGCTCGGCCAAAAACTCGTCGTACCCCCGCGCAGGCGGGGGTCCAGAGCCAGGTATAACAACGGCTTGCGCTTGGAATCCTGGACCCCCGCCTGCGCGGGGGTACCGCCAGGGGGAGCGGTTCGCGACTTCCGCAGAGGTCTCGATCAAGTCCGGGGTGACTCAGAAATTAGGGAGGCGGTCGAATGCGAACCGTGCGGCCTTACCCCCGCCTGTCCCGCCCCGGATCGCGATCGGCGTTGAACGCGTCGACGGCGGCGTCATGGCCCGATCCGTTGCTCAGGAACACCAGCGCCATCAGCGCGCCGCCCAGCATCACCGAGAATCCGACACCGGCCAGCGTCGCGGCGGCGATCACCCAGTTCATCGATCCGATCCACCACCAGATGCCGGCCAGTGCCAGCAGCGCGGCGACCGCCGAGATCGCTGCCATCACCCGGAGCAGCCAGCGAAATCGTCGCCAGGCGAACGCGGCATATTCGGGGTCGTCGAGATCGTTCGCCATGGCTTTCCAATGGCCGCGAAGCGTGGAATTCTCAACCCATGGATGCGCCGGCGGATCGGACCGGCGCACCGGTGGAGGAGAGGGCGATGACCATCGCGAAACTGTTGGGCAAGCGTGCGGTCGTATCGGTCGGGGCCGATCGAACGGTCCGCGAGGTTGTGGCGCTGCTGGCCGAGCATCGCATCGGCGCGGTGCCGGTGCTGGAGGGGGCCGCGGTCGTCGGCATCTTTTCCGAACGCGACATGATCCACGCGCTGGTCGAACGCGGTGTCGACGCGCTCGACCTGCCCGTTTCCGAACGGATGACCAGCCCGGCGATCACCGTCGATCCGGCGGCGTCGGTGCTGGGGGCGCTGTCGCTGATGACGCAGCGGCGCATCCGGCATTTGCCGGTGGTCGATGGCGACCGGCTGGTCGGGTTCGTGTCGATCGGCGACCTCGTCAAATATCGAATCGACGGCATCGAGGCAGAGGCGAAGGCGATGCGCGACTATATCCAGCAGGGATAGCGAACCCGGGCGCGCCGGTTGACGCGGGTTTAACCGGCGGTCGATAAGAACGGCGTCATGGCCTCGCTCGGCGAACATCTCAACTGGCACTGGAAGCAATGGCGGCACCGCCGGCTGGCGCGCGGCATCCTTGCCACGCCGCCGGCGATGGTGCGCGACGACGGGGTGATCGTCTTTTCGATGATCGGCAGCGCGGTGCTGTTGCCCTATCTGGTCGCGGTCAAATCGTTGCTGCATCATCTGCGGCGCGGGCGCGTCGTGATCCTCGACGACGGCACGCTGACGGCGGCGGACAGGGCGGTGCTGGCCGCGCAGCTCGGCGACCCGCGGATCATTCCGATCGATTCGGTCGCGACCGATCCGTGCCCCCGCCGCGATGTGTGGGAGCGGTTGCTGGCGATCCTCGACCTGCGCGCCAACGACTATGTGATCCAGCTCGATTCGGACACGGTGACGCTGGGGCCGGTGCCCGAGGTCGCGGCCGCGATCGCGGCGGGACGCAGCTTCACCTTGTTGGGCGAAGCGGACGCCCGGTTGCTGCCGATCGACGCCTTTGTCGCGACGCGCCGCCCGGTCGATCCGTTGTTGCCGGCCACCCATGTGCAGGATGCGTCGGAAGCGGTGCTGGACCGGGTCGACCTGCCCGGCCATGCGCCGCTCCGCTATGTCCGCGGCTGTGCCGGTTTCGCCGGCTTCGCACGAAGCGGCGACGGGCGGGGCGTTGCCGAAACGCTGTCGCTTGCGATGGACGAGGTGCTCGGGCAACGGCAATGGCGCCGCTGGGGCAGCGAGCAGGTCGCTGCCAATTTCGTTGTCGCCAACGATCCCGATCCGGTGCTGCTGCCCTATGCACGCTATTTCAACTTCTGGAATGCGGGCATTCCGGGCGGTGCGGCGTTCGCGCACTTCATCGGCACCTATCGCTTTCACGGCAACGCCTATCTGCGCGCGACCCGCGACGCGATTCGTCAGCTTCGCAGCGCGGACTAACGCCGCCGGAGCATCGCGATCGCATCGGTCAGTGCGGGCCGGGCGAACAGCAGCAACATCGCCGTATAAACGCTCCCGCCGACCACGACCGACAGCGCCAGCGTCGCGACCGGCGATCCCGGCGCAACGATCGTCCGCGCCAGCACGACCGCACCGACCATCGCTACCCCCGCCGCGAACGCCGGGCGGACGGCGGCGGCGAATGTCGCCAGCGACAGTCCGATCACCGGCAATGCCCGGTGCAGCACGATGCCGAGCAGGATCGGATGGGCGATGATCCACGCCGCTGCCAGCCCGGCAATGCCGAAGCGCACGCCGATCAGGAACGCGACCGGCAACAGCACCGCGCCGATCGCCGTCGTCCGCGCGGTAATCCCCGGCCGGCCCATCGCATCCACCACCGGCGGGAACAGCGTCTGGAGCGTCATGAACGGCATCGCGATGCCCAGCAGCGCGACGAGCGGTGCCGCTTCCCGCCACTGATCGCCCAGCGCCAGCGTAACGACCGGCGCGGCGGTCACGGTCAGCCCTAGGAAGAAC
>NZ_LMKP01000012.1:0-37500 GCF_001421715.1 Sphingomonas sp. Leaf22 | reverse complement strand
ACAACCAGGAGGTTGGCTTAGAAGCAGCCATCCTTTAAAGAAAGCGTAACAGCTCACTGGTCTAAACAAGGGTTCCTGCGGCGAAGATGTAACGGGGCTCAAGACACGCACCGAAGCTTAGGGTGTGGATTTAACTCCACGCGGTAGCGGAGCGTTCCGTACGCCTGTGAAGCGATCTGGTAATGGGTCGTGGAGGTATCGGAAGTGCGAATGCAGACATGAGTAGCGATAAAGAGGGTGAGATGCCCTCTCGCCGAAAGACCAAGGGTTCCTGCGCAAGGCTAATCCGCGCAGGGTGAGCCGGCCCCTAAGACGAGCCCGAAGGGGGTAGTCGATGGGAACCACGTTAATATTCGTGGGCCTGGTGGTGTGTGACGGATGGCGTGTGTTGTCGGATCTTATCGGATTGATCCGGCTTCGAAGCTGTCCCGGGAAATAGCCCCACCGTATAGACCGTACCCGAAACCGACACAGGTGGTCAGGTAGAGTATACCAAGGCGCTTGAGAGAAGTGTCCTGAAGGAACTCGGCAAATTGCCTCCGTACCTTCGGAAGAAGGAGGCCCCAACTAAGCGCAAGCTCTGTTGGGGGGCACAGGCCAGGGGGTAGCGACTGTTTAGCAAAAACACAGGGCTCTGCTAAGTCGGCTTCAAGACGACGTATAGGGCCTGACGCCTGCCCGGTGCCTGAAGGTTAAGTGGAGGGGTGCAAGCTCTGAAATGAAGCCCAGGTAAACGGCGGCCGTAACTATAACGGTCCTAAGGTAGCGAAATTCCTTGTCGGGTAAGTTCCGACCTGCACGAATGGCGTAACGACTTCCCCACTGTCTCCAGGACATGCTCAGCGAAATTGAATTCTCCGTGAAGATGCGGAGTACCCGCGGTTAGACGGAAAGACCCCGTGCACCTTTACTGCAGCTTCAGAGTGGCATTAGGAAAGAACTGTGTAGCATAGGTGGGAGGCTTTGAAGCGTCGGCGCCAGCTGACGTGGAGCCATAGGTGAAATACCACCCTGTTGTTTTCTGATGTCTAACCTGCGCCCATGAAACTGGGCGAGGGACCCTCTGTGGCGGGTAGTTTGACTGGGGCGGTCGCCTCCTAAAGAGTAACGGAGGCGCGCGAAGGTTGGCTCAGGACGGTTGGAAACCGTCTGTTAGAGTGCAATGGCATAAGCCAGCCTGACTGCGAGACTGACAAGTCGAGCAGAGACGAAAGTCGGTCATAGTGATCCGGTGGTCCCTCGTGGAAGGGCCATCGCTCAACGGATAAAAGGTACGCCGGGGATAACAGGCTGATAACCCCCAAGAGCTCATATCGACGGGGTTGTTTGGCACCTCGATGTCGGCTCATCACATCCTGGGGCTGGAGCAGGTCCCAAGGGTTTGGCTGTTCGCCAATTAAAGTGGTACGTGAGCTGGGTTCAGAACGTCGCGAGACAGTTTGGTCCCTATCTGCCGTGGGCGTCGAAATTTGAGAGGAGTTGCCCCTAGTACGAGAGGACCGGGGTGAACATACCTCTGGTGTACCTGTCGTCGTGCCAACGGCGCAGCAGGGTAGCTATGTATGGACGGGATAACCGCTGAAAGCATCTAAGCGGGAAGCCTCCCTCAAGATAAGATTTCTTAGGACGGTCGGAGACCACGACCTCGATAGATCGGATGTGGAAGCGCGGTAACGCGTGAAGCTAACCGATACTAATTGTCCTATTCACGCTACGAGAGTTCACACCCCCAACGTCAGCACTGGATGCCGACGGGCGGCGTGGTTGAAACCCCCAGCCTTACATCGATTTGAAAAACCGTGCACCGCCTTCATTGCCTGGTGGCTATAGCGTCTGTGAACCACCCGATCCCATCCCGAACTCGGCCGTGAAACCAGCCTGCGCCAATGGTACTATCGCTCAAGCGATGGAAGAGTAGGTCGTCGCCAGGCATTGAAGCCGGTGCACACAAACCATTCACAATCTCAAACACACCCCTTCCGCCCACTCGGGCGACCAAGGTGTCGCGGGGTGGAGCAGCCCGGTAGCTCGTCAGGCTCATAACCTGAAGGTCACAGGTTCAAATCCTGTCCCCGCAACCATACCTTAGCGGGCTTTGTTGCGTTCTAAGCCAGCGCTGCATACTGCGCTAGGTATCCAACAGGTAGCAAGCTGGAGCGAAATCCTGCGTATGCCCCTGCCCCACCACGGCAGCGCGGGTGGAAAACGGCCCGTCGGGTTCGGGGCGACAAAAATCCCTTAACGGCCTCTCATTCAGCCTAGATTGGCCGGCAGCTACGCCCCCTCCATCAGCAAAAAAAAACTTAGCCTTAGTAAGCCGAGGCTGACGTCATATCGCCTATTCATCGTTCGATACGTCAGAATGGCTTGCTCTCGGCGATCTCCCGACTGCACATGTCAACGCAATGAAATCGCATCGTTTAAGCCCGCTCAAGACGACCAGACGGTCTCAGCTCAACTGGTCCAAGCTTTTTCGGCAGCAGGTCGGCATCCGGCGAAACCCGCGGGCGGCGCTCCAAGCTATACGAGCCGACCTAGCCCCTGAGCAAACTCGCCCCTTCTTCGCCGAACTCAGCCGCAACGGAATGTTCATCGCTGCGATTGCGCCGAAGAGCACGCCGCGCCGTTTTGCCGATCTGGGCGCTGGCGCGCGCATGTTGCCGCACGATCTTGCCTCAGACCTTGTTTGGACAGGAGAAGTGATTGCGATCTTTCGGGGCATAATCGGACAATTCATTGTTCATGAAGCTGCATACGAGACAGCGTGGCTCGCTGGCGATTTCGCGGCGGCGGGCGAGGCCCTCGATCGGCTAGAGGCGGATCTGGGACTGTCACTTTGGCTCATTGGCCGGCGCATTTCTCTGCTCCGCGCCCAAGGAACTAGCCAATCCGCTGACTATGTGAGTACGCTAATCGCCGAAAACAGTGCTGGCACTCTTCATGGCTGGCTGGTCTATATGATGAGCTACCGCGCCGATCACAACGTCTCACCGGCCGCCTATGTGCGGCGGGTGGAAGAGACGATCGCGAGCAGTCAGCTCACGGCACCGTCTCGAACGCAGCTGCGCTACTATGCGCTCTCGAGCCCGCCCTTGGGTCGCGAGGCGAGCGCCGTTCTACTCGGCGCGTGCGAAAACCTGCCCATCGTTGATCGTTACATCGCACTGCTCGACGTTGCACAAGCTCTCGCCTGTGACCGCGAACTGCCGCCCGGTATGCGCGACGAATTGACACTGATAATCCGCCGGCTAAGCGATGCCGTACCCGATGATCGCCTCGCATTACTCGATGCCGTGCTGGACCCAAGCGGGTCATTACGACTTATCGCACGGCTCGAACCAGAAACCGCCGATGCCTATACGAGCGGCGCCTACGCCCAAACGCTTGAGCGCATTGCGGAGGAGTTGGTCCGCGATCGCTCGCGTACCAACCTTTATAGCTTGGCGGCGCGAGCATCGCTGCGCACTGACACCGTGGTCCACTTCCCCCCGCCGATCGGCGAATTAGTGCGCCAGATGGCCTCGGTCCACGTCTTCGCCGATGACGACGCCACGACCACCATAGCGCTCATGCGCGAGGCATTGGTCGCGGCGCATAGGCCCCTCGCCGCCTCGATCCGCTCGCTTTTCAGCGGCAGATCAACCGATCCGAGTGAAATCAGTGCTGATGCCGCGATCGAAGCGCTGAATAGCTCCAAATTGACGCCGCTCCAGCTGCGTAATTTGCCGGTTGCCGATCCCGTTGCATTGCTAGATGCGGCGATCGCTGGGCATCCGAACTCGCTTTCGCTCCGCCTGCAACGCGCAGTGCTAGCGTTTGGCGAGGTCGAGCTCGACACCGCGCTGCGCGCACAGCTGCCCGCGGATCGCCAAGCGCTTTACACGGCGCGCGCTTTCACCCGACTTGGGCGTCACGATGATGCCATAGTCATGCTTCGGCCCCTTCTAGAGCACGAAGTCAGCGCGGTCGCAAACGATGCGCTGCGCGAGCTGTTTTTAGCTTATAGGGCTGCGGGCCGCCGCGAGGAAGCACTGCGCGTTGTCGCAGACGCCCATCGGCGCAATCCCAAGCTCCAAGCGATGTTCCGGCTCGCTTTGCTGCTGGACGAGATCGAGCAGGGAACGGACAGGCCGCCCTTTGGTGAGATCGCGCTCTCAATTGCCTACCATGTCGCTAATCAGTTCGGGAGCGATGCGCGCGCCGGTGCCGAAGCTGACGCCGCCGAAGAATACGCGCTTAGCCTAGGCGCAACACTTCCCTCGCAGATCGATCCCCATACGACCGGCGTTGATGTGGAGCTTTTCAATATTTACCTTGATCAGGTTTGCTCCCCCTCAATCCTTGATAAGTTCATGGCGATCGAGAATGCTGGGCAGGTTGAGACTGAACGACTAGAGATTTGCCGTATTCTGTCGGAACGCGACCCGATCGGACGGCAGCGCTATCTCGACGAGATTCGCGAGATCACCCGTCGTCGGGTGGTGCGCGAACGCTTTGAGCAAGTCGAGCGAACCAAGATCTATGTCGATACTGACGGCGTCAAACGGCAAGCCGAAAAAACGCTACGCGATACCTATACTCGCTTTGCGGCGGCTCTCGCGGACGATGGCGAGGCGAGCGAGCGCATGCGGATGATGCGTAAGGTGCAGGAGATTCTGTCTGAGATCGACGCCGACGGTGTTAGGATTCACTTTTCCGACCTCCCGGCAAACGAGCGCGAGTTGATGTTCGAGCGGCTCGTGCGCGATTTTATGCGCATGCTTATTTCAAGCCAAGAATATGGCCTTGAGGCGTATCTGAGCACGCGCGTGCGGCACGGGACTATGGGTAACCAGCTGCGAAGCGCCTTCGAGGTGAATTCGCTAATTACGCAGCGCAACGGTGGCACGTATCAGCCGGACCGCTTTTGGCCGGAAGCGCTCAACTTGGGCTATAGTCCGCTCGCGGGATGGCTCTCCGAGCGGCTCGCGCGCTTTTCCGAGGCGATCGACGGCGCGATTGAAGACTTAGTCCGTCGCCGGGTGCAGGTTCGCTCCGATGCTTGTCCTAACGGTCTCTTTGTTTTTCAGAGCTTCAACTACGATATAATACGGCTGCAGTCCGAGATCGCGCCTGACACAAGCTTTGATGCCTTTCTCGACAGAGTCATCGACCAGTTCTGGCGCGTGCTAGAGCTCAGCCTATCCGCCGTCCGCGCCTACATCGAGGAGAATTTTCTCCAGCTCGTTCACACAATAATCGATGATTTCGAGCGCGACGTAGTGCAGGAGCTCAATACGACAAACTCGTCGCTGCTGCGTGCCGCGATCGCGGCGGCGCGTACCCAAATGAGTGTCACCCTTGCGAATGTAGCCAATTGGTTCACTCTGGCACGTGACATGGAGCGGCCAGATTACGAGTTCGGCGTCGCTGTTGAGGTGGCAACCGAAAGCATCCGCGTCTGCCACCCTAGCCTCAATGTCCAGCTGACGAGACTAGATGAGGTTGCTTTCGAATGTCGCGGTCGCAGCCTCGAAAGCCTCGTCTACCTCTTGTTCACGGCGATGGACAACGCGGTAGCTCATAGCGGGTTTGTGGACGTGGCGCCTGAAATTGCGCTTGAGACCACCTTGTGCGATGGGTGGCTTGAGATGACGCTGACCAACAGCTGCGTACCGGAAGCCGATTTTCAAGCGATCAATGTCACGCTTGCAGAATTGCGCGCGCGCCTCGATGCCGAGGAGAACAGGGAAAATCTGACCGTCACGGAAGGCGGAACTGGTTATGCGAAGATCATCCGCATCCTGCGGCATGACCTGCTCACTCGTTTCGTGCTCGAGTTTGGGTATCACAGCGACGCCGAGTACGTGGTGAAGATAGGAGTCGAAGAAAGGGCAATCGTGAAATGATCGCGCTCATTATCGAAGATGATGACCTCAAGATGGACCGCTTGCGGGGCTTCCTCGCCAACGAGGCACCAGCGGTTCAGATCGAGGTTGCCCGATCTTACAAATCCGGCCTGCTTGCCCTTGTCGGACTGCAGCCAGAGCTGGTGCTGCTAGACATGACGCTGCCGAGCTTTGATATCCAGCCGGGCAGTGACGGCGGCCGGCCTTTGAACCTGGGCGGCAAGGATCTGCTGCGGCAGATCAAGCGCCGCGACATGCGATGCTGCACGATCGTAGTCACCGGGTTCGACACCTTCGGCAGCGGCGCCACGCCCGTCACCCTCGCTCAGCTTGATGGCGAGCTCATGCGCGAGTTCAGCGAGATTTACCTCGGATCAGTCTATTTCAACGCGGCCACTGAGGACTGGCGCCACCGCTTGCGCGAACTTGTCCGTACCGTTCCACAGTTGGAGGCAGGCGCATGAGGATCCTTGTAGTCGAGGATGATGGCGCGAAGCTGCGCAACATCGTGTCGACCTTAGTGGATATCGAAGGTGTCGGTCTTCGGGATATTAGCCATGTCGGCGACGCCGCCGGAGCCAAGCGCTTTCTGCACGAGAGCAATGTTGATCTTGTGGTTCTTGATCTGCATTTGCCGGACAGGATGGATCTCCCGCCGCAATCATCGGGCGGACTCGACTTCATGCGGTCAATTTCCACGCGGCCGAACTTCTTTGTGCCGCCGCATGTAGTTGCGATGACCGGGAATCCCGACGCGCTTGCACTTCCCGGGCAAGATGTCGGCGATTTATGGGGTATAATTCGCTACGATGCGAGCGATGGCAGATGGCGAGAGCAGCTTGCAAGTCGCGTGCGTTATGCCTTGGCGGCCTGGCGTTCGATGCTTGGGCGACCGCGTGAAACCCGCGCTTGCGACATCGCCATTGTCACCGCCCTAGGCGATGAGCTGACGGGCCTTCTGCGTCAACGCGAGCTCAATTGGTCGGAGCACGCCTTCGAGGGCGATAGCACCGTTTACCACGAAGGTATTATCGAGAGCAGGGGCGGCCCGATGCGGGTGGTCGCGGCTAGCGCAGGCCGGATGGGGATGGCGGCAACCGCCTCGCTCGCCTCCAAGATCATCGATCTTTACCGCCCGAACTGGATCGGTATGGCAGGGATCACGGGCGGCATTCGTGGGCGAGTTCAACTGGGGGACGTACTAGTCGCAGATCCAAGCTGGGATTGGGGCTCCGGCAAGTATGAAGTAGTCAGCGGCGAGCCCCGCTTTGCCGCTAGCCCCGATCAACTGCGGCTCAGTCCTGACATTCGCCCGGCGCTGATGAGTGCAGCAGGAAATGAAGCGATGCTCGCCTCTCTCCGAAGCTCATTCGCCGGGACGCGTCCTTCACATTCCGTCCAGTGCCATGTTGAAGCTGTTGCAAGCGGCGCCTCGGTTCTCGGCGACGAAGCGGTGGTCGAGGCGATCAAGGCGCAGAACCGCAAGCTGCATGGCGTTGAGATGGAAATTTATGGTCTAATGATGGCGGCCGAAACCTGCGCACGACCGCGGCCCATCGCCTTTTCCGCCAAATCAGTTTCGGATTTTGCCGATACCACGAAGGATGACGACTACCGGGCTTATGCAATCCATGTGAGCTCAAGCTTCATAATTGAGTTTATTCGCCAATATCTTAGCCCCGTTGAACGAACCTAGGCATCGTGGACAAAGGGCAGCCAGAGCAGGACTGATGCGAGGCTGACGAAGCCGATGTAGGACTCGGCGGTTTTGTCGTACCGGGTGGCGACCCGCCGCCAGTTCTTGAGTTTGTTGAACATGCGCTCGATCTGGTTGCGCCAGCGGTACTTGACCCGATCATGCGCAGCCGGGTCGCGACGGTTGCGCCGGGCCGGGATCACGGCCTCGACGTCCATGCTGTTCAGGGTGTCGCGAACCGCATCGCTGTGATAGCCTTTGTCTGCAAGCAAAGCGTCGATCCGGTCAACGATCATGCGCATCAGGGGGCCAAAACCTTGCGTGTCGGTAAGCGTCCGGTCTTCCCCGCCTTGCAGGCGAGGTGATGGACAAGCCACAGGTGCGGCACTGTGGCAGACACCGGTGCGGCATCATGGCGACGCGAATTATCGAGATGGTTGGTACCGAACCGCGGCGACGGTTCAGCGACGATGACAAGGCACGGATGTAAGCGTGGCCGGCAGACAGCCTTGTTATTGAGCGCGGCTCTTCTGGTAGGCGAGTTTGCCTGCGTGGCGGCGGATGGCGATGGCGACGACGGCGCGGCGAGTGAGGCGTTCGTCGATGTCGTCGGCGTTGTAGGGGCCGCCATACCATTCACGTAAGCGGTCATGTTCCTCGTGTTTGGGGTCGGCCATGGCGTCAAGGAACATCTCGAACCCAGGCAGGCCGCCGACATCCTCGGGCGGGCAGCGCCGGGCGCCATCGACGAAGCGCGGATATTTGGCGTCGGGTTCGCCGGGGCCGACCGTCTCGATGGTGATGGTGTGCCGCCAGTCGTCGCCCATGTCGTAGGTGTAGGCGAGTTCCCGCACGCCCCGGTCGATGAGCGTCGCGAGCTTCAGGTTCTTTGCAGCGGTCATGCCGCTCTCTGGCCACATCGGGTCGGGGATGCCGTAGCGCCGGTCGCCGGCCTCGAAATGCCACAGATGGTAGTCCTCCCAGCCCATCGCGGCCTGGACGATGTCGTGGAGCATCTTGAGGCTGGCGGTGACCGGCACGTCGACCCGGCGCCAGATGGCGGGCTCTATGTCGTCCAGGACGATATGCAGGCGGGCGATGGTCTCGGCGCTCATGCCGCCAGTCTGGCAGGTTCGGGAAACCAGTTCCACGGCATCAGTTCGTTCCAGCGGCTGGCAGGCCAGTCGCCTGCGACTTTGGCGACGACATCGGCGATATAGGCGTGCGGGTCGACGCCGTTCGCCTTGCAGGTCTGGATGACGGTGTAGATGGCTGCAGCGCGCTCGCCGCCTGCGCGCGAACCGGCGAAGAGCCAGTTGCGGCGTCCGACGGCGACACCGCGCAGCGCACGTTCCGCGATATTGTTGTCGATCTCCAGGCGACCATCATCCAGGAACCGGCCCAGCGCCAGCCAGCGTTTGGTGCCATAGGCGATGGCCTTCGCCATATCCGACCTGGGCGACAGACGGCGCAGGGCGGCGTCGAGCACGGCGCGCAGGTCATCGACCGGCAACCGGCTTTTGTCCTGACGGGTTCGGCATCGCATACCCGGCGGTTGACCGCGGACCTCGGCCTCGACAGCGTAAAGCGTGCCGATCCGCTCGAGGATGTCGGTCGTCAGCGGCGTGGGCGACCGCTCGTGCAGATCGAAGACCTTGTGCCGGAAATGTGCCCAACACGCGACTTCGGTCACGCCGCTGCGGTAGAGCCCGTCATAGCCGGCATAGGCATCGGCCTGGAGAAAACTGCGAAAGCCAGCGAGATGGGCCAGCGGGTGCGCAGCGGTGCGGTCTGGCGTGAAGCGATACCAGGTCGCACGAGGTGCCGTGCTGCCGGATGCCTGGTCGTCGGCCGCGTACACCCATAGACGCCCGGTGGCGGTCTTGCCCCGACCGGGGTCGAGCACCGGCGCGGGCGTGTCATCGGCATGGATCTTATCGGCCTTGAGCGCCTCGTCGCGGATGCGGCTGACGATGGGGTCGAGGAGTGCCGCGGCTTGTCCGGCCCAACCCGCCAGCGTCGAGCGGTCGATGTCGAGCCCTTGCGCGGCCATCATCTCGGCCTGGCGATAGAGCGGCAAATGGTGGTCGAACTTGGAGACGACGACATGCGCCAGCGTCGCGAAGGTCGCCTTGCCCCGCGCGATGGCGCTCACCGGCGCGGGTGCCTGGATGATCTTGTCGCAGGACCGACAGCTATATTTGGGGCGGACGTTGCGCACGGCCCGCCAGCGTATGCGCACCGACGGGGCTGATGATGCACCTGGTCAATCCGGCGGCGGTGGGCGTGGACTGCCCGCGATATCCGGGCACCATTGTCGCTATTTGCACTCGCCCATACGGTACTGCCGCCAATAGCGATCCCATCTGACAGCCGCCCCACCGGCAATGGCGGCACAGGATAGTGACCGTCCGTCCGGTAGGGCGCATCGGGCCACGATGCGGCTGTAGCTCTTGCCGGTCGGCTGGCAGGACAGGCGCTTGCCCATGGTCAGGCCGGACATGATGCGCTGCGCTCGTTCAGCCGCCTGATCATCGCAGGTGTAGTTCGCCCGCCGGGCATCCGGCCGGCGGCACGGCTCGGCGCTTTCGAAATCGGGTGCCTGAATGCCGGCGACGCGGATCTTCTCACCTGATCGGCACCACAGTGGTCCATCGCCGTCGTGAACTTTGATCACGTCGCAGGTGAAGGAGGGCAGGGCGGCGGCGGCAATCAACGTGACGATAAGCATCCGTTACGCCGCCATCCAGTCGCACTCGGCGTCATCAACCGCGGCAAAGGCATCGCCGTCAGCTTGTTGCTTGCGGAGGTGGCCGCGCACCGCTTCCGGGTCGCCGTTCTTTGGAAACGTCCGGTCAGCGCGGGCGGCATCGGCAATACCATCTACCCAGTCGCCGCGGTCGCGCTGGGTCAGCAGCCACTTCCCGAACGGCATCTTTTCGGCGGGTTGGTCGTCATCGTAATCGGTCATGATCAGGCCCTTCGGATGTCAGCCGGCGGTATCGCATCAAACCGATGTTCACGCAATGTTCTTGCGAATCAACCCATCATGCGCCTAGCTATGGCCACGCCGCACCCGCGGTGATCGCCACTGCCGGAGGACGAAATGCAGCATGATCTGCAACTGCGCGCGGCTGCCCGCGCCATTTACGAGAACGTGTATCCGTCCGACGAGTGGGTGCCGATCGGCTTCGAGGAGGCCGAGCGGTACGGCACGGTCCACTACCGGCAGGCGGTAGGTGCGGCACAGGACGCGCGAGCCGTGCTGGCCGTCCCTCACCAGCTGCCGCTGCCTGCGATTCTGTAGGTGACACGCCCCACTCGGCCCCGCCTGTCGATCGTGGTGCCGGCCCGGCCCATGGCCGCCTTGACCCTTCATGACATCCCGTTCGAGCTGGTGCCGCAAGAAGTGCCGTTCTTCCTCTGCAATACGCCGGCCGGGTTCCCGTCGCCGGCGCAGGACGACATGCAGGAGCCGATCGATCTTGGTGCCTGGCTCGTCGAGCACCCGGCCGCCAGTTACATCATGCGCGTCGATGGCCAGTCGATGGCAGGCGCCGGCATCAACGACGGTGATTTGATCGTCGTGAACCGGGCCAAGAAGCCGCAGTCGGGCGCCATCGTCGTGGCGCTGGTGTTCGGCGACCGGACGCTGAAGCGCCTGCGCTATGTCGATGGCAGGCATTGGCTGGTGCCGGAGGCTGACGGGTTCGCCAAGATTCTGGTGGACGAGCATGTCGAGATATGGGGCGTCGTCGTCGGCGTCGCCCGCAAGATGGCATGAGCCCGCCGATCGCCCTCATAGATTGCAACAATCACTACGTCTCGTGCGAGCGGGCGTTCGATGCCAGCCTCGTCGGCGTGCCGGTGATCGTCCTGTCGAACAACGACGGCTGCGCGATAGCCCGGTCGGCCGAGGCCAAGCGCTGGACATCAAGATGGGCGATCCCATCCACCACCTGCGCGACAAGGTACGGGCACACGGTATCCGCGTGCTGTCGTCCATCTACACGCTCTACGGCGACATGCAGCGCCGGGTGATCGCCACCTGCGAAGCCTTCGCCCGAGATTTCGAGATATATTCGATCGACGAGACATTCCTCGACCTGGCCGGGTTCGAGGATCGCGACCTCGTCGCCCATGCCCATGCCATGCAGGATCAGGTGCGCCAGTGGACTACGATCCCGACCTGCGTGGGCATTGCCGAAACAAAGACACTGGCAAAGCTGGCGAACGCCGCGGCCAAGAAGAACCCCAGCATGGGCGGGGTGGCTGATCTGCGTGACGACGCTTTGCGCGACGACGTCATGCACGCTTTTTCGGTCGGTGATGTCTGGGGCGTCGGCGGCGCCACTGCGCGCAAGCTGACCGATTTGGGTATCATGACCGCCGGGACGCTGCACGACATGCCGATGAAGCAGGCGAGGGCGGTCGGGACGGTTGTGCTGGAGCGGCTGGTCGCCGAGCTGCGTGGGCTGCCATCGGCAGCAGTCGAGATGGTTGCCCCACAGCGCAAGGGCATGGCGGTGACGCGCTCGTTCGGGACGCCGGTGACGACGTTCGACCGGCTGATGGGCGCGCTGACGGAATACGCGATGCGCGCCGGCGAGAAGCTGCGGCATCATGGGCTGGTTGCCGCCCGGCTGACGGCGTTCTTCCACACCAACCGGCACAAGCCTGATCGGCCCCAATATGCCGGGTCACGAATGGTGACGCTGCATCCGATGACCAACGACAGTCTGGAATTGATCGCAGCGGCGCGGCGGGCCGCGGAGCGGGCGTGGTGGGATGGCTACGCTTCTACCAAGGCCGGGATCATGCTCGACGATCTCGTGGCCGCTGACATACGCCCCCGGACGCTGTTCGAGGAGGATGCCGACAAGCGGGCCCGATTGATGGGGGCGCTGGATGAGATCAACGGGCGGTTCGGCAAGTGGACGGCTGTGACGGCGTCGCAGGGCTTCAAGCGGGAGTGGAAGCTGCCATCCGAGATGCGGTCGCCGTCCTGGACGACGAGCATCGCTGAGGTGCCGACGGTAAGGGCTCGATAGTACAAAAACCGAAGCGCTGCTGATTCGTTCTTAGCCGCCTCGTCAACTGTGCCCGCAATGCCGCACCTGTGTTGGGAGTGCAATCAGTGCTCTGAAAACGATTTACGAGCACCAAAAACCTGGCTCGAAAAATAAATTTGTAGATAAGCTATCAACGAGACAAATGGGACCGCTGGGTACATCAAATAATACCCAGCGGTCCCACGAATGGGACCGCTGGGCAAGGCTATCGGATCAGCTATAAATCGGCAATATGGACCTTCGATGGAGGGTGTGTATTAGAGAAAGCCGTCTGTCCACAGGGTTGTATGGAGTATAGACGGTGAGCGGTGATTGCAAATACTTAACACAACGAGAAGTAGCCTCTCGACTTCGGGTTAACGAGCGTACACTTGAGGGATGGCGCTGGCGTCAGATTGGCCCGAGATTTCACCGTTTCGGCGGCAATTCACATGGGGCAATTCGGTACGCCTTAGCGGACATAGAAGCCTATGAAACTGCAACGCGGCGCTGATCATGACACAGCCCGATAAGCATCAGCCAGCTGCACGCTTTCATGCAGTAGCGCGCCTACTCGACATAGCTTTGGACGAGCCCATCCGTGGGGCTACGGGTAAGATGATCCTCGTCGTCATGGCACGTCGCGCGAACAACTCAGGCAAATGTTACGCCTCGATCCCACGGATCGCGAAAGAAGCCGGGTGCCACGAACCTGCCGTTCGGACTTGGCTTACTAAATTTCAAAAAGATGGGCTTTTGCTGGAAATTATTGGTGGAAGCGGTCGTCAGACACGTTGCTTTGTCGTGTTTCCCGGCATGATCGATAGCGGTCTTCACCCCCTATCGAAAGCTTCGTCTACCCCTATCGGTTCTGACACCCAGAATCTTAAGAATCAAAACTTGAATCCGCGCCGCAGCTCGGTTGAGCCGCAGCGGCGCGCACCGTCTTTCCAGGATGGCGTATCGTCGTTGGAGTCGTGGAAAGTATATCGTCCGCAGATCGAGGGGGCGGGCGATAGCTGAAACGGGGGGGCGTCAAAACCTCGGCAGTGCCCGCGGGACACCGGCGCTGGGCATAATTTTGTCTGAAAGCGAAAAATGGAAGGGGGGTCAAATGACCAAGCCCAAGACAATACGTCAGTCGAATAAGCGGGTCTCGAATGCCGCCCCGTCCGCATGCAAGGTCAACATCACAAGCACTGATCGCTGGCCGTCATCGAGGCCTCGGATGCGCTTAACAGCCGATCTAGTGCCGTACGCGCGAAACGCCCGCACCCATTCCGGAGAGCAGGTTGACCAGATTGCACGGCTCATTCGCGAGTTCGGCTGGACCACGCCGGTTCTGGTCCGCTCAGAGACCGACGGTGTCATCGCCGGTCACGGGCGTTTGCTAGCGGCAGAGCAGTTAGGCCTGACTGAGGTTCCAACCCTCGAGGCGGTCGGATGGAGTGAGGCCCAGGTCCGAGCCTATGTGCTGGCTGACAACAAGGTTGCATTAAACGCCGGCTGGAATGAGGAATTGTTAGCTGCCGAGCTGAAGGACCTTGTTGAGCTTGGGTTCGACATGGATCTGACAGGATTCACCGACGATGAGCTCGAGGCGCTCAATCCCATCGCGTCGAAGTACCTGACGGAGCCTGATGACGCACCTGACCTTGCGCCCATTCTGGTATCTAGGCTTGGTGATGTCTGGCAGCTCGGCGCCCATCGAGTGATATGCGGCGATAGCACGTCAGCGGCGCATGTTGCCGAGCTCATGGCAGGACACCTGGCGGACGCATGCTGGACCGACCCCCCTTACAATGTCGATTATCGCGGGAAAGCCGGCAAGATCGCAAATGACAGCATGGAAGGGGAGCTCTTCCAAACGTTCTTGACCCAAGCCATGACCGTTGCGTTCGACGTTCTTCAGCCAGGTGCCGCGTGCTACGTCGCGCATGCCGATACCGAAGGGCTGGCATTTCGCTCCGCCTTTCGGTCAGCCGGCTTCAAACTATCAGGCTGCTTGATCTGGCGCAAAAATGCGCTGGTGCTCGGCCGGTCCGATTATCAGTGGCAGCATGAGCCAATTCTGTACGGATGGAAACCAGGAGCACGGCATCGGTGGTATGGTAGCCGCAAGGCAACGACCATCCGTGAGCTCGGAGGGTCAGTGTTCTCGCAAAATGCTGACGGCACCGTCCTGGTCCGGGTAGGCGACGAGTCCCTTATTGTTTCTGGGACCGACTTAAAGGTCCGTCCACTTGAACCAACGGTCTTGTGGATCGATCGACCAACGCGCTCGGCTGAGCATCCAACGATGAAGCCGGTTGAGCTGATCACCCGCATGCTGCGTAACTCGACCAAGCCCGGCGACGTCGTGCTTGATCTGTTTGGCGGCTCGGGATCGACGTTGATCTGCTGTGAGACGTTGGGTCGCGAGGCCAGGCTCTGTGAGCTGGATCCGCGCTTCGTTGATGTCATCGTGCGTCGTTGGCAGGACTTTACGGGCGGCGGCGCAACGCTCGCTGAGGACGGCCGAACGTTCTCAGAAATTGCGGATGCGCGCATTGGGGCGAGCAACCGATAATGGCAGGAAACGGAAACTCGGGCCGCAAACGCAAGCCTACCCAGTTGAAGCTCGTCGACGGCCAACACTACCGTCTTACCGAGCGAAAAAACGAACCGATCGCTATGGGGGAGTTGAGTGATGCCCCCGGCCACTTCAACGATCAGCAGCGGGCTATTTGGGCTTACGCACTACAGCACGCTCCCAGGGGCCTTCTGAAAGCGAGCGATGGTCCCGTGCTTGAGACGTGGTGCGTTGCCCTCTGCCTGCATCGGAAGGCAACCGAGATGGTCAATTCCACGCCTATGATTATCAAGACCGGTAACGGCACCCCAATCCAATCCCCATGGGTTGCCGTTCTCAACAAGCAGGCCATCGTCATGCGGTCGCTCATGTCGGAGCTTGGCTTTTCGCCTGCTGCGCGGGCGAGGATATCGCTCGACGACGAAGAGGAAGACGACCCGCACGCTCACTATTTTGGGGAGTAAGGCCTGCCCGCCGTCGCCTGGACGAGGATCTCGGCGTCAGACGGCGAGAGCGTCAGACCGTGCTTGATCCCGTCCCCGACCGCCTGCACCACCGCATCGGGCCGGTAGGGCCGACCGATCAGCGGGTAGGTGTCGGCGTCGATCGGCGTAAGCAGCTTGTCATGCAGCCGAGCAGCTTTCTCGATCCGTGCCGCACCGAGTGCCTTTTCATGGACCCGGCCGACATCGCGGCGCACCGTGTCGAACAGCGCATAGGGCGTGCGATAGCTGTCGCCGTCGATCCGGGCATCCGTAGCACGATCCACAATCGCAAGGCGACCTACATGCTGTTCTACTCTGGCACGCGCGAGGAGACGAAGATGCGCAGCATGGTCGAGGCGCTGAAAGGCACGTCACGCTCCATCAATATTACTGAAATCAGCGGCTAGAGTTTTCGACAACGCAGATGATTAGTCTAATGCAACTAGGTTAACTCAAAATCTGTAAAACGAGCGCTCCAATTCTATAGAATGAGTCGTTGCTTGATAGCCTGATTTGGCAGTCATCTGCGCGAAGGCAGTTTACTTTTTGGGCTTCATCTGCGGCCGGGCCGCTTCCGCATCGGCCTTGGCCGTTTTGAAATCTGCAACCAGTTGCTCGAGCTCGGTCAGATGTACCGTGAATTCGTCGGGTTTGGGTACGGGCACGGTGTCTGCGGCGGGGTTATCGTGGCTATGTGTATTAGCTCGTGTCATCCCATCATGGAAGCGTATCGCCAGATCGTCGGGCAAGGTCACGTAGCGTAGCATCTGGGTCTGAATGACATCGACACCGCGCCGGACGATCTCGCTGAAGATGATCTCCTCGACCACACGCTCATAGGTATCGCGCAGCCGTCCGTAGAGGTTTTTGAGCGCATATTCATAATCGGCCGGACTGGTCGTGTGGAGCTTGGGCAACGGCGCGAAGCTTTGTTTGATCGTGCCGATGCGCTTGGCAACGTTGAGGCCTTTCCAGACCATGCCCGCGGCATCGATCTTGCCTGCCGCATCCTTATCGCTGAACAAGGCGATCGTCACTGGCTCAATGTCGACACCATCCGCGGCACGACACAGCTCATTGAAGAAGATGATGTCGTGGGTAAACACCACCACTTGGCGGCCCTTTGCCTCCTCGGCGATACGGTCGGCGACCCTCGCGCTGCGGTCACGGTCGAGCGACGAGACCGGATCGTCGATCACGATCGGTCCCGACCCGTCAGTCAGCGCGACTTCTGTCAGAAACCCGGCCAGCGCGAGCGCGCGCTGTTCACCCTCGCTGAGGATCTGCGAGGTTACCTTGGTCAGCTTTGTCTGCGGGTCGACTTCGAACTCGGCTTTGGTCTGTCCACTCTTGCGCGCCAACCCGACCTTGAGATGCAGGATGTCGAAATTGGTACGCTCGGCATCGAAGCGCTTGGTCACCGCCGCCGTCAGATGCGTGTCGATGAGCTCGTTGGCGCGCTTGGTGATCCCTGTCGTGGCGACCAGGGTCAACGCCTTGGCATAAGCAGCGTCGGTGACCATCAGATCGCGCCGGGTAGTGAGCTTGGCCTTGTTGGTGTTGAGGATTTTGAGATCCTCCAGCTCCGCCTTTTCCGTCTCAAGCTTCTGGCGCCCTTCGACCAGGCTCGCCTCGACGAGCGCGGACTTTTCCTCGCCGAGCTTGCTGGACAGCGCAGTGATGGCTTCGACTGGCGAGACGAGCGGCTCAATGCCTGCCAGTTCGCTGCCGTGGAGGCGGGCTTTGGCATTGACATGGCGCCCGGCGATAGCCGCTTGGAACCTCGCCAGAGCATCGGCGAGCCCGCTGTCTCGCGCGCGGACCTGCGCGAGACGCTCGGCAAAATCCTCGCCGACGAAATGCGGGAGCGTGGGGATTTTCGCGAGCGCATCCGATACGGCGGTCTCGGCATTGGTCGCGGCCGTATCGAGCGCATCGTCCATATAGGCCTGGAAACGCTGCATACGGTCGACCGCGCCTGCTTGCAGTGGCTGCTGACATAGCACGCAGGCCGCTTCGCCGGCATCGGTGGCCACGACTGGGAAGGCCTGCTCTGGATAGGCCTCGGTCACCGAATAGTCGCGCGCGGCCTGCCACAGCACGCGCCATGTCGGACTTCCGACACCGTCTAGCGGATCATCGTCGAACAGGGCGCCCGCCGCGAGCTGCGCCGCTTCTCGTGCGGTCACCGCGGTGGTCCACAGCACTGCCAGTGCATCGAGCGCTTCATCGCTGAAGTCGGTGGTCGCGGTCGCACATTCGAGTGCGATCGTGTTGACCCAGGAGAGCAGCGCGCCGAGATCGGATGCGGTGGTCACGCCGGCGGTCAGCAAATTGGGGATCTCGTCGAGCCGCTTGCCATCGTCATCGTCAAAAGCAGTTGCCGCATCGATCGCGGAATCAGTGGTCGCCTTTGTGAGCCCGTGGTTGAAGGTCTGCGCAGTCGTATCGCGGGTGACCGGAAAGGCGATCGCGCTCAGCGCGATCTTGCCGCCAACCGCTGCGCTCTGTTCGGACTCGAGTTTGGTCTTGAAGCTCAGGCATATGGCATTGAGCCGATGCGGCAACGCCAACCCAAAGGGAAGGTACCGGATCTGATTGCCGCCATCGACATAGAGCTGCGCCGACGCGCTGTCGAAAACAGCGACCTGCGCCAATTGTGGCGCCGCAGTCATGCCTGGCGTCCAGGCGATCGGAACGTCGCCCGACCCAAGGTCGACCATGATGTCAGCCCCCTGCGCGGCCGCCCCATCGCCATAGACGTCGGCCAAAACCTTGAGCAGGGCAGGGTTCTCGATCCGGGTCCGACAAGCCGTGCGCAAGATGCGGACAAAACCGCTCTTGCCGCTGCCATTGCGGCCGTAAACGATGGTCAATGCCTTGGGACAGAAGTTGAGAGACGCCTTGTTGACTAGGCGATTGACGCCTTCGACATTGGCAATGCCTTTGAGAACCACCGGCACATGTGTACCGCCGCTGAAATGCGATTTCGCCAACGGGACAGCGGCGGGCGGCTCGCTCGCCAGCGTGAACCCGGCTGCCTGCTTGATCATGGCGAGCAGCTCGCACTCATCGGTCTCGGTCAAGTCGTTGGCGACCGCAAGCCGCCGCAGGCAGTCGCGCCGCCACGATGTCTGCGTCGCCGACCAAGCGATGATGTCGTCGATCGGCTCGTTCGCCATTGCCCCCTCCATGCTGCGTGCGATCATGCCGCGTATCGTCGGCGCTCACCACTTCGAACTTGGGTTGCGACGAATATTCTGACGGGCTGATACGGTCCTGGGCCGTCGAAGGTTTTCGGAGCCAATGACCACGCGAAGACATCACGATGGATTACTGGCATCTCGCGTTGGTTGCCGCTGCTAGATGCACGGACTGCGGCAATCTGCGATGCGACCTGGTGAACATTCCGGGCGCCGGACTTGCGGCTTAGGGCGGCGCGGGAGTCAGCGGTCGTTGTCGAACTTCGCGAAGTTGAGATCGTAGAGCAGTACCGCAATGTCGGTGCCGGTCGCGGCGCAGAAATCGAGCATATGGATGAAGGGGTTGCCGCCGTCCCAGTCGAGCGATTTAAGCTCGACCTCGTACTCGCCAAAATACTCATCGACATCACCAAGTTCGTGATCGCGGAGGACCTTGCCGAGGCTATTGAGTTCCGTCGCATCGATGCCGAACGCACTGATCACATCATCGACCGGCAATCGCTTTTTATCCCGATCCTTCATGCGCTGGGCGACCTTGATCGCGAAATCGCGGGTTGGGAGCGGAAGCCGGCGCAGCCGATCGATGAACTCGACCCAGGTTCTAACATGGTCTTCGCTGTCGACCATCCAACTGTCGCTGATCGCTGCGGCGAGGGCATCGAGGCGCTTGGGATAGTTCGGCTCGGCGCTCGCCGTGCTATCGCGATAGCGATCGACGAACTGCGCTTCGGCGCGCCGAAACCGCGCTTCGTGACGCTCCTTCCACACACGTAATAGTTCGGGAGGAAACTCCGCCTCGCGATCAGGATCGTCGATCCGGTCGTGGCAGAGGCTGCATACCACAAGCAGATTCTCGAACGCCCGCCGTTGCTCGTCGCTTAGGGCGGGATCGTGCCGCGCACCATGCTTGGCGGCATGGATATGCGCGACCTTACCGAGCATCGTCCCACCGGCGTCGACCAGTTCCTGGTTGCATGCCGGATTGGTGCAGCAATTGCCGCTATAAGCGAACAGCTTCTTGATGACGCTGCGTGTGATCGGTAGTCGCTCGGGCAAGGATGCGGGAACAGGCGCGGCCTTTGCCGGCAGCTTCGGCTTGAGCGGCTTCTTCATGCTCCTCCTATAAGCGCTCGGGAAGTTTCTTTAGCGCAGCAGTTCATTCGTTAGGACCAGGCCAAGTCCCCCGCACCTCCACTTGGCGCTTATCGCGGACATAATCGGTCGCGCGGATCGCTTCGACTGCGATCGTCTCGGGCACGACCCGCAAGGTCACCGGACGGGTGTCGTCGAGATCGGGCTGCGTGAAACTGGCCGGCAGCGGTTCAGGCACCGGCGGATCGGGCGGCGGGTTGAGCGCACTCAGCGGATCGGTCGTATCCGGCGCACCGATCTCCCTTAGGCTCAGCGTAATTCCGTCATCGAAACTCTCATCGTCGACATCGACCTCGCGGATCCAGAGATCGAGATAATGCGTGTGGTGCGGGAACGCCTCGACCCGTGCCGAGCGATGAAACAGCATGACATTGCCCACTGCTGATCCGCGTTGGGTCGACTTGTAGAGCAGCCCATCTATCGGCGGCGAAATGCGCTCGGCGAGATACTCGGCAACCACCTGTGTCGGCACATAGCCGAGCGCTTCCTCACCCGGCAGCACAGGCCGCGCGATCTGGTCGCTGAAGGTCTTGAGGAAATGCGCGCGGTCGCGCTTCTCGACGAACGCGGGATCGAACGGGCTGGCGGTGAGTGCGAGCCGGTCGAGCGCGGCGCAGTCGAGCAACCTTAGCGGACGGATAACGTCGAACCGCGCGAGGACGACGTGCGCGCCGACCGGCGGCCGGATTTCCGAGACGCAGGTCGCTGCATCGGTCGCGCCGTAGAAGACCGAAATGCCTGCCGCGTTGAGGCGGCCTGCCGCGCCCTTTCCTGGCGGCAGCGGGCCAATCTGCAGGACAGGCTGCGCAAGGATCGTGCGCAGTTCGGCCTCGCCGGTTGCGACCCGGCCGCGATAGAAGTGGCTGTCCGGCGCGCCCGGCACGATTTCGCGAATGACGCTCGCCGCATCGAAAGTGCGATGCGATTCCAGCTCGGCGAAGATCGTATCGAGCCAAGCTGTAGCTACGTTGTTGAAATAACGCCCGTCCGATCGGAGCGTCTTGCAGAACCGGTCCCAACGCGCGTCCTGCCAGAACATCGGCGTTCGCGCGGGCGCGAAGCCGGTTGAATAATCATAAGGGTTCTGCCGATCCTCGCGCGCTGCGATCTCGCCGAGGCGCTCCTCGAGATAATTCTCAATCCGCCATGCAAGGTCGGCCTCGAGCCCAGCGATCTTTACGAAGATATCGGCTGCGCTTGGACTCTGTTCGTAAGGCGTCCAATCGAAATGAGCCTGGAATGTCTCATCGATCTCCTCGCCAAGCCGAGCCAGCGGGACGGCGTTGCCGTCCTCGCCGCACTCGGCACAAGTCGCGAAGCGGGCTTCGGGCGCGAGCCGCGCGCGAAGATGCGCGTCGCCAATACAGGCCAGACAGATCGGCTCGCCGCCGCTGTCGCTCATCTCTGCACCTCGATCGCACGGCGCACCGCCCACCGGCGGTCTTCGGGAATGTCATGGCCGCGGATCGTGCAGAATGGCGCTGCCTCCCGGCTCGACATGCTTGCCCGCGCGGTCAGCACCGCTTCCGCCTTCGTGTTGTCGATCTGATCCTGCACCGAGCCCTCGCGTGTCCGACTTTCTGTCATCCGTCTCTACTTATATGCGAAATATGGGTTCACGGGATGCCCGCCACCACCGCCGGGGATGCAGCGAACCATGTCCGGCGGTGAGGTCACCGCTATCAGCGCGCCCGTCCAGGCCGAATGGTTCACTTCGCTTCGTTCCAGAGAAGGCTTGAACTACCTTGGTTCAAAGCGCTCAAGAGCAGGATGAACGACTGGCCGGTTCTGGGAAGCGCGAAGGCCCCTCTGAATGGCCACTTCTGGGTCCGCTCAGACACCCGACCTACATTACGATCTGAGGCCCCTTCAGTCATTGAGCGGACTGGAGCGCCATCCCAGAACGGTCGTGTCAGGAATTCTTATCAATCCTGTTTCGTCATGTTCAACACACCGTTTCGGGAAAATGCAATTGGGAACACATTTCAAGAAAGCGGCACTACCCGGTGGTTCGAGACGGCGGACGTTGTCCGGACAATCTCTTTCGACCTTCCCTACCAGGAACGGCATACAAAGGACACGGCGGCGCATATTTGGACCTCAACGGGTCAAAGATAAAATGGTGCATGAATTTTTATTCGACCTGACACCTGAAACCTGCGTACTACAGGGCGGCGATGAGATAACTGAGAAATATGATCGTCATGGCTGTCCCTTTATGCTTCTGATACGCTATGGTAGACTAACGTCCCCTTGATATTCAGCGTCGGCGCGGCTTTTTTTAGCAAAAACGTCAGTCGGTACGGCTAAATAGTAAAAATTAGGATGAATTTACATTCTATTGATTTCGAGTTCGTCGTTGAAATGAACAAGGCAAACCACGCTTTCGACCGGCTATGCTTTATGCTAGTCATTTGCGTCAAACGATCTTCCGGCGAGGGAGGCTCATGTCAGAACCACTCATGTCAGAACCAAGGCTTGGCCGAACCGTTCGGCGCGCCCTTTGCCTGTCAATCGTCACGGCGCTGGCTCTGTCGGCCTGTGGATCGGGTAACGGCGGAGCACCGCTCCCGCAGGTCCTGGCCGATCAGGCCTGCCTCTCGCGTAGCAGCGTCTACCCCCTCCTGAAGCAGGAAAAGGACCGGATCGCGAAAGCGGGCAATGACACGCTAGCGCAGTGCAACGCCCAACTGGATGCCGGCACCGACAGCAAAACGCGCCTGGCGACGGCCCTGGCCGAAAAGGCGCAACTGGAGCAGTCGGTCACGGCCTTGCAGGAACAGGTCGCAGAGTTGGAGTCACGCGCGCCCAGCGACACGGCCATCGCCGGTAAGGCAAAGGTCGATCAGGAGAGCTGCAACAACATCATGACAGCGGCACTGGATGCGCAGGGCGCGTCTCCTGCCGAAGCAGGTCGCGAAGGAGGTAAGATCAACTACACGCGAGGGGCGATCGATCAGTGCACGGTGTTGACGATTTGTCACGGCAACGTTCCCGCATGGGCCGTCTACGTGAGTTGTGCGGAGCCGGCCAAGGCAGCGGAGTTACGCGATGCGATCTGGACAACGGCAACCGCTGCCGGCTTGTAGCATTAGCTATCGTCCAGCACCCCCGCCACTGACCGTTCCCAAAACGCACACCCGCTGGCCAGCAGCGCGAACAGCACCGCTTCCCCGGCCGGCCAGACGGCAATCTCCGCCGACTGCCGTGCGAGTAGGGCGAACGCTACCATCGCCAACCCCTGTAGCGCGAAGCACAAGGCAGTACTGGAATGGCGGGAAATCAGGCCGCGTCGTAAGCGTATCGCCATAGCACTGCCCGTGACGAGCATCGCAAGACCACCCAAAAACACAAACGGCGTCGATGCCGGGTCCGGTTCGATGGGGAAAACGACGTCGGCAAGAACGCTTCCGACCAGCATCAGCGGCCCGAATACCGCCAATGCAAACCGTGCGGCCAGCGGGCGAAGGGGCGGCATTTTTGGCGGATGCCCAACAATATCGATGCCAAGCCCCTCGAGGCTCTTATCGTCCTCGTCATGGGTGGCGCCGTCGAGGCGCGGTAGGTCATCGAGACTGTCGAGCAACAGCGAGCGAGCGTGCGCGACGAGATTGGCCGCCGCAGCGTCCGTGCCGCAGCGCGCCAGTGCGTGCGTCGCCGCTGCCTCGATCGCCGCCGCCGCCGCTAGCGGACCCAGGCCCAGCCGTAACCGTGCGTCGTTGAGCGTCACGGTCGCTCTCCCCGTTGCGGCGGCAGCATCCGCCAGCGGCGGGCGCGGAGCAGCAGGTCGTGCAACGCGCCCCCCTCCTCCAGCGGATCGGGCACCGATGCCATCGATCGCTGCACCGTCACGTGCGATTGCCGATCGGTGCCGGTGATGGTGATCCTGCCGCTGGACTGCAATGCGAATTCGAACTGCACCGGCCAGTCGAGCAGCTCGAATTCGCCGAAGTCAATCGATCCGAGCGAAACATGCGACGTGCCGTCGGGCGATGCCCGCACCAGTTCCACCCTTGCTCCCCTGCCAAATCGCAGCGTGCGGACGACCCGCTGCCGCGGCGGGTCGGTTGGCGCGAACAGCGGCTCGAAACAGGGAACGCCGGTCGGGTCGACCACGGCGAGGCCGATCGGTCCCGCCGCTACGGACGGCGGTGGCACGCTGCCGTCCCGGCCCATCGCGATGCTGCCGTCGATCACCATGCGGAGCGTGGCGCTTCGCATCTTCCCCCCCGGCACGGCGCGCGCCAGACCCGCCGTCAGCCAGACCGGCAGCGGCTGACGAACGAACCATAGCGACTCGCCGCCCCCCCCACCGGCGTCGCGGACAAGGTCCGAGACCGCGCGTTCGCAGGCGGACAGGGCCGCGCGGCATTCGGCCTCGACCGCATGCGACGCGACGTGCACCTCCAGATATCGGTTGTCGACGTCGACGATCGTGCGGGCGATATCGGCACCTTCGCCGAACGCAGTAAGGATCGTGCGCGCGGCGTGGGTCAATCGCTCGCGCTGCCGTGATACGGGGCGGCGGACATCCGCCGCCGCGAGGCGCGCGACGAGCAGATGCGTGATCGCCTCGGTCAGCGCGTGGATGCCGAGGTTCGCGCGCGTGACGGCACTATCGGCTCCGTTGCCAACCGCCGACATGCTCAACGCCGGCCCGTCGAACGCGCCGACGAATCGAACCGATCTGGACCGCGCCGCGACGCTGCGCAGGCAATTCGTCACGCTGCGGACGATCGCCACTCGAAACCCCGCCACCGTCGCGGCATCCCGTGCATTGCGGACCCAATCCGCGCCGGCACCGTCGGGCAGGATCAACACGGTATCATCGTCGACGGGTGCCCCTTGCGCGGCGGCATCGGTACGAAGATGAGTGAGCAACACCGCCAGCCAAGCGACCGCATCGCCCGGTGCCCTGTCGGCGGAGGACGGTGGCCGATCGAGAACGGCATCGAGCTCCGGGCACGATACCGCATCGCGCAGTTCGGTCAGCGATCCCGCGACCGTTCCCACCGCCACGCGCGTTCCGATCGCGACGAGCCCGGTCGGCAGGCGGGCAGCAAGACGGACATGCTCGTCGGTATCGTCCCAGTAGCCGAGCGCCACTTCGCTGCCGATAATCGCCAGATGGATCAACGCACGCCTCGCGCCTGTTCGGCGATAGCCGTAACCGCCGCGATCCGCGCGGCGATGCCGCCGAGTTCGGTCCTGAGGCCACTTTCACGCGACAGCGCCGCCATCGGGCTAGCCGCGGGACTTGCCGACGGGGCAAGGCTCGCCCGGGTCGCGGCGATCCAGTCGTCGACCCGGTCGAGATGCGCGGAAACGGCGCGTGCGGTGAGCGTAGCAGCCTCCCGACCTGCCGCCGCGACGGCCTGCGCGCCGCTCTCGGCCAGCCCGGCGGTCGCCTCGGCCAGATCCGCGGCACGCTCGGCGCGCAGGCGCGGGATCGCCCGCAGGAGGGAGATCACCAACAACAGCGCAGTAACAACGCCAATCATGCCGGCAAATGAACGCTGGAGTAGCTGTTGCGACTGCTTGTCGTACAAAATCGACAGAATGAAACCACCTGCGGTAATCAACGGTGCGAGGATCATCAGCGGATTGGTGAAGGTCAACTGGCTCTTGAACGAACGATGTTGCGCGCGGCGTTCGCCCGGCTGGATATCGGCGGCGGCCCTCGCCAGATCGCGGTCGATCGGGGTGGTGTGAAACACCGGCGGCGTGACCGCATGGACGTCCAGCCCGCGCTCCCTGAGCAGCGCATCGGCGCGTGCACCTATCGCAGTGACCCGCCGGTCCAGCACTGTCGCGACCGCGGCCAGCGCAGCCGAAAATCGCTGTCTGGCGTCCTCCCGGATCCGATCCAGCGGCGCGTGGCCGATCGAGAACCGCACCTCGCGCGTCGACGGCTGACCAACGATGTCATCCTCGCCGATCAGTTCGCCGCCGACCCGCCCCGCCTCGGCGAAGCGATGCGTGACGAATGCGTCGAGCGTCCGGCGGCATTGTTTCACGTCATGCGCCAATCCGGCAACCGGATCGACAAACCCCATCGACGGCGGAGGAGCCGACTCCTCCTTTAGCCGGATCAGCTCGCCCTCGCACCGCGCCTTGACCCGCCCCAGCGCATGCAGCGCCGCCCGCGCGATGCGGCGCAGCTGTTCCGCCTCCGATCGAAGCTGCGCGCCGTCGAGGGCGCCTCCACCGGGTCCGGCAAGCAGGTCGCGCAGGCCGCCGGACGGCAACCGGGTGAGGTCGGTGTCGAGCACCGCGATATCGGCCACCCGCGGGAAGCCACCGCCCAGCCAATAGACCGGACCGTCGCCCACGTCGGCACGCACCATCGCAATGCCGGTCTGTCCGGCAAGGTCGAGCGGCGCGGTGGCAACGACGACTGTCGCCACCGGCACGCGCGCATCGAGCCGGAGCAGCCCGGCGGCGGCAAGGCTGCGAAGCCGCACTTCGACCGGCCGGCCGTGCCAGTGTCCGGTCACACCCGCACCCCACGTGGCGTCCGGGTCGATCGGTCCGCACCCGATCCATGCGGCAAGCGCGCCGGCCTCCTTCGGCGTCAGCGTATCGATGCTATGGAGGTCGACGAGAAGGCCGTCCTCGCCATGCGCACCGTCGAGCGCATCGGCCAGCCGTTGCAGATCGGGCGCCAAATCGCCGGTGCCGAGTGCCGCACGTACATCACGCCGCCATCGCTGGACCTGCGTCCGTTCCGGCGCACCGGCGGGGGGTGGCTGGAAGGTCATCGTCAAAAATGACGGAAGCGGTCGATGAGCTGTTCAAGCACCGATCGCAGATCGGTGATCGGCAACGTCGCATCGTCGATCGAGGAACCGAGCGCAGCACGCAGCGTCGCCACAGTTTGGCCGAGCGCAGTGATCTCTGTCACCAGATGCGCGACCTTTGCCGCCAGCATCGTGACCTCGCCCGCCACGCGCACCGCATGGCCTGCCTGCTGCTCTGCCAGATGGAGCATCAACGCCTCAGCCATCTGCCCGATCGCGGTGGCACCTTGCCCCATCTGGTCGTCTAACGCGGCGATCGTTTCGGCCACATCGGATCGCAGCGCGATCACCGCGTCCCTCGCCAGTTTCTGGTGGTGGGGTATGGCATCGGCCAGCCGGTCCAGCGCATGCTGCGCATCGTCCCCCGCCGTTTCGGTCAGCGTCACCGCCTCGGTCCCCAACTCCGTCACCAGAGCGTCGATGGCCTGTGCGATGCCGTGCGCGCGATCGTCCGCGACATCAACGATCGCGTCCGCGTCACTTGCCCAGGTAGCGGTGTCGGGATCGTGCACGATCGCCGCGAACGACTGGACGGAGCCATCGATCGCATCGGCCAACGTGTCCACCTCGGCGGCGAGGGCGGCGGCGCGGCTCTGTATCTTCTCCGCCTCCGTCGCAATCCGCCGCCCCGCTGCATCGGCACGCAGCAAACCGCCGACCAGTGCGCGGGCGTTCAGCAGCGCGGACAGCCGGTCCCATGCGGCTTCTTCGATCGACCAAGCGGCGGCACGCGCCTCCAGCGCCGCGTCGAGATCGCCGAGCGCGTCGCGGGCGGCGGCGCTCAAAACAATCCTCCGGTCATGATGCTGGCCAGCCGTTCGGCGACACGCTGCGGCACTTGCGCTGCCGCTTCGAGCAAGTCGAACAGCAGCCGACCGATCTCGTCCGCCTCGCGGATCAGCGCCCCTGCCGGCATCCCCGCATCGCTTCCGCCACCGGCCGCTTCGGCGGCAAAGGCGGCGATCGTCGCCAGCACCTCCTGCACCGCATCGTCGATCGCCTGTCCGACCTCCCGCTCCACCCCGGCCAGCGCCGCGCGCAACTGGTGATACACCGCTTGATTGGCCAGATCGGCCGCCATCGTCATGCCCCCCCGCGCGGTGACGAGCGCCGCATCGATCGCGGGCGACACCGCCTCGTCGATCTGCGCCTCGACGTCGTGCCGCACCCGGTCCATCGCTTCGACGAATGCCGCGATCACCTTGGTCGCGGTGGCGGTGGCGGCGGCGTGGCACGCCTCCGCGTCGTGACAGGTCGTCGTGAGTGCCTCGGCGGCGTCGTCAAGCGCCTGACGGGCATCGCTTATGGCGGCTTCGATGGTTGCCACCGACGTCCCGAGCGGTTCGCGTACGCGGTTGGCCGCCTCGTGGAGTTCCACCGTCCGGTCGTGCAGCGTCTCGACGGCGGCAACTGCGTCACGATGATCCGTACCGACGCGCTCGATCCGCTCGTCGAGACCGGCCAAGACGTCCTGCGCATCGGCCACCGCCGTCTGCTGGCGCTCGACCGCGTCGGACAGGGTGGCCGACAGCGGGGCGACCAGTTCGGCCAGCACCGCCGCCGCCGCCGCGATCGCCGACTCCCCCTCGGCGCGGCGCCCCCGGATCATCGCCTCCCGCGCCGCCCGTTCGGCGTGCCGCGCCTGAAACGCGGCGAGGTCGGCGATGAGCATAGCGGTGTCGTTCATGGCAGACGATCCAGTGCGATCTTGGCGAGGTGGATCGCCGGCAGCCACGGGCCGGTCGACAGGCTGACCTGCAACGCCTCGCCCATGACGATCGCCTGTGCGGCACTACCCGCTTCCGCGCGTATCAAATGGATGACCTGCTGCTCGATCGCGGACTGCGCACCCGACGTCACGCTACGAACACCCTGCTCGATCCGCGCCCGCAGCGCCGCTTCGATGTGGAGTAGTTGCGTCTCCAGCGCAGGGCCGAGCGTAGCGACCTGTCGCCCAAGGCCGGTAGCCTCGGTGTCGACCATATCGAGCATCGCCCGGAAATCCTCGACGACACGCGAGGTCTGACGCTCGCCGATCGCCGATGCGGTTGCGGCCGTTGCGGCATGGGCAGGGTCGAGCGCGCCCGTCACGAAGGCATCGGCCGATTCGCGCAGCGCCTTGCCGGCCGCCGTACAGACGCCAAGCGCGGCGATCGTCGCCGACGGGATTCTCGCCTCGATCTCCTGCCCCGTCGTTCGTAACCCCGCTTCCAGCGCCTTCGCATCGCTCGTCAGGTCGTCGAGCGCGTCCGCCAGTGCCACGACATTCGCTATGATCGTCGCGACGGTCGCGGTCGCGTCCGGCGTCATGCTTTCCTTCGTGGCCGAAACGATCGCGGCGATATCGGCATCGAGCGGCACCAGATCGGCAAACGCCGGCGTCTGGTCGATCGCATCGACCTCGGCGAGCAAGTCCAGCAGATCGCGGTGCGCCCCCGCCGGATCGGTCGTATCGTCGTCGCCACCGGTCGCGGCGATCATGTCGAGCAGGATCGACAGGTCCGTCGCCGCCATCGTCAGAACCGCCCGCCGGCCAGCCGCAACGCGAACTGGAGCTGCTTCGCGCTGTCGACCACCTCGGTCAGCCGGGCGAGTGCGTCGTTCACGTCGTCGATCCGCTGCGTGATCGTCGCGACGGTCGCCGTCGCTCCCTGCCCGACCGACTGCCCCGTCGCGTCGGCGGATCGTGCGAAGGCGGTGCTGCCCGCATTCTGCGCCGCGCCGAACAGCGCGTCCGCCCCGCTTCGCACCATGCCCCAGCGCGTCGCACCTTCGCTTTCGACCATTTTGTGCAAGGTGGTGCGCAGCCGGGTCATGTTCGCCTCCAGTTCGGCCACATGCGTCGCGGCCGTCGTCGATCCGGCATCGGTCCTCGCGACGATCGTCGCGACCTCGGCCTTCAACTGGTCGAGCGCGGCGGGAATCCGCGCGGCCGCCGGGGTCGCTGCCTCGCCGACCGCCGTGGCCACGCCATCCCCGAGCTGGTTCAACGCCTCCAGCGCACCGGCGACCGCCGCCTCCCCCGCGATCAGGGTGCGTTCGGCGGCGGCGAGGTCCTCCACCGCCCTGGTCAGCGCCGCGAAATGCGCCGCCGCATCGGCCGACGCCGTGGTGGCGGGCGTGGTATCGACGGCCTCGATCATCGCCGCCTCATCCGTCAGCGCGGCTTCGAGCGGCGCGATATCCGCGGCTTCGAGCGCCGCGCAGACCGCCTCGATCTGTCTCGTTCGTTCGGTGGAGACGTCGGTGTCGGATCGCGCCCGCTCGCCTGCCGCGATCAGCGCGACGACAAGATCGTCCAGTACCGCTTCGGAGAAATCCTCGTCCACCAGCATAGGTCCGCCCCCCGACGCCCTCGACGAAACCCGTCCCTTCATGTCAAATAGCATCGTCTGACGGAAAATCCAGCAGTCATCGCGTCACGACGTCGGACGAAAGGGGCGAATATGTCGTTGCTCAACAGACGCGAAACCATCGGAAGCATCGTTGCCACGTCGCTTGCACTTCCGGCATTTGCGCAGAGCCGTTCGGTTATCCCGTTCGATTTGCGGATATTTATCCCGGCAGCGGCGGCCAGCTACGCCGGACGCAGCTTCGGCGGCGGCACCAAGGTCCGCTTCGACGGGACACTCGATTGCAGCGTCGCCGGTCCCGCCGCACTCAGGATCGGCACCGCCACGTTCAGCGAAACGAAGGAATATGACCCGGACGCGCTGCTGCCGGTCGATGGCGGGCCGGCATGGGCGCGGCGAATTCGACCCGGCGCGGCACCGATCGCGGTCGGGCATCAGGACGTGAGCGATGCGACGCTGCGAACCGCATGGGCGCTGCCGCCTGGCGCGACGCACGGCTGCGAGATCGTGGTGAACGGCCGCAATCCGCTGGTCCGTGGCGCCCCGGCGATCGACGCGACGTTCACGCTCGGCCTGCGCCGGGGAGCGCTCGGCATCGAACGCTGGCTGCGATGCGCGCATGACGGCTTTCCGAGCTATGAGTTCCGGGTCGGCGGCCGGGTGCTGCGCGCCTATGACTGTATCGCCGCCGGCGAGACGCCGCTGGCGCTGTTCCCGCCGGCGGAGGTCGCGTTCACCGCCGACTGGTCGCCGCTGTGATGTCCGGCCACGCGCTGCGCCGGGGTCTTGCGATCGCGCTCGTGCTGGGGCTGATGGCCTGCGGCGGGGTCGACGCGACCTCTGACCCCGCCCCGGAAGCCGCGATCGCCGCTCCCGACGACGTGACGCCCGACCCCACCCCTTCGCCCATCGACCCGTCGGTCTATCACGCCCGGCAGGAGCCGCTGCCGTTCCGCGTCCTCTCCTTTTCCAGCGCGTGCCGAAAGGTGCGCAGCCTGCCCCCCGACCGCGTCGATCCGGTCGAGCGCAAGGCCTGCTTGGTCGGGCAATCGGTCGATGGCATCCGCGACTGGGGACCCGACGTCCGTTCGGCCAAGGCCGGACGCGCCGCATGGCTCTATGCCCATTGCGCCACCGACGACGCGATCGCCCGCGACGCGAACCTCGACCTGCGCGATGTCGAGGCATTGACCGGACCGTTCGCGCCGGACACCCTGCGCAAGCTGGGATGCCCCCCGGCCCCCGGCGATGAACCGGTGCGCGACGGCCCGCCGCTCAGGATCGTGTACTCGTCGATGACTGCAACACGCCCACGGCGGACCCGCTCCAAGCAGTCCGGGCAACGCTGGTGCGCCCGCGGACCCCGGCGGATTTCTCCCCCACCGCGAACGCATGCGTCGCCATGCTCAGGCGGCGGGGTTATGCGGTCCTCGGCCGGGGAGCGGATTATACCGCCGACTGCGACCGGTATCGCGTGATCTCGCTCGCCGAACGGTATCGCGATCCGCCCCCACGGGCCGATCGATGTTCTCACGTCGACCCGTCGCTGCCACGCGCATGGGAGAACGACCTGTCGGCGCAGACGTTGGCAGCGATCGACCTGTATGGCCAGTGCCGGACGATCGCGCAGATCGCCGCCGACGTCGACCTGCCCCAAACCACCGTTCGCCGGATCGTTGAGCGACAGGACTCGCTGATCCAGACGGCACGGGCGGAGCACTGCGGCAACGGCCGCGCCCGCCCGGTGCGATAGGCCAGGCGGTGGCGCTGTCTCCGCCCAACGTCCGGTCGCGGTTCGTCCGATATCGCCATGTCGGCATCGGCGCGGTCTGCATCCTCGCCGCCGGCTGCGATGGGGCCGAGGTGGCGCCCCGGCCGCAACCGACGACTCCGGCCACGGCGACGGTCGCGCGCGCCTCCGCCGACACGCTCGCGACAAACGCCGCGCTGCGCGCGGTGTTCGGCGTCGAGCGCGGGGGCATCGTTCGGCTCGACGGCGTGGAGGTGCGGTTTGACGACGGCAGGCTGATACGCCCGGACACGACCCCGATCCTGGTCGCGCGGGGGCAGCGGCTTTCGGCGGCGCACCCGGACAAGGGGTTCCTCGGCATCTGGTATCTCGCCCCCCACGGCGACGGCTTTCGCGTCACCGGGCGCCATCCCGGCAGCGTCCGGGCAGGAAGTTTCGGCGATCCGCCCGACTGGACGCTGCGGCGCGACCTCGGGACCTATCCGGTGATTCAGGCGACCGGGTTCGGCCAATGGTTCGGGCACGGCCATGCCTGTACGACGCTCGTCGCGTTGCGACCGCAAAGGCCGGTCCTGCTCGCCCGCGACATCCTGACCGGCTACAACTTCGATCCCGGCGACGACCCCGCCCAGCATGAACCGCGCGAGACGATCGACGGCAGCATCGCCTATGATCGCGCCCGGGATGCACTGATCGTCACCTATCGCGGAACCGTTCGTCAGACCGTGTTATATCGCTATCGGGACGGGGAGTATCGAGCGCCGCAGGTGGGGAATAATCTTGATCGCTGCTGATATCACCGAAACGACCTTCGACGATCTACCGGACCCATCGACGCGACGGGACGACGAAGCGCCGGGCATCGGAATGCGTAATAGATATTGCCCTCCTCGCTCGCGTCGAGAATCCAAAGCTCCTGATTGCTCGAACAGCGTTTGCGCATGTCGGCCTCATGGCGGTTCGCGCCATCTTTCAACGCTCACCGGCGAACCCGATCCGGGCAAAGCCTGTAAGCAGCTCCAAGCGCTTACCTAGCTCTGCATTGCCATACCTGCGACATGCGGAATTGGTTCGTGCTGAAAACCGAGGCTCTTTGGCGAACTGAGTGCTGCACAGACCTTTACCGGTACATAGGAGAAGCGGTCGATCCACTCACATGAACGAGCGGCAGGTTTCGGGGGAGCGAGAAGGGCTGCGTGAATGACCGCATCTGGGTCTTTTCGAAAGTGGCCGGCGTGGCGGCATGCTGCGATGGGTAGAAGAGGGAGGATGCAAAGGCGTATGTTTACACGATGCACGACTCAGCAACGCTCGCGTTTTACGCTTCTGAGGCGAGCGCTTATGTGGCGTGGTATCGCGGCCAGCAAAGCCAAGACCTAGCTGGTTTCCTCGACCGCCTGCCGGCTGGTGCGCGCGTGTTAGAGCTCGGTTGCGGCGGCGGCGGCGACACAGCAGCGATGCTAGCGAAGGGCGTAAACGTTGTGCCTACCGATGGATCGCCGGAAATGGCGCAACAGGCGTCAGAGGTTCTCGGTGTACCGGTCGGTGTGCTCCTGTTCGAGGATCTCAACGAGGAACAGGCCTATGACGGTGTCTGGGCCAGTGCGTGCCTGCTGCACGTTCCCTTGGCGAACCTATCGACCGTCCTGTCGAGCGTGCGTCGTGCGCTGCGAGCGGGCGGGCTCTTTTACGCTAGCTACAAGGTTGGCGTAGGGGAGGGGCGTGATCGATACGGACGCTATTACAATTACCCGACTGATGAGGTGCTAAAAGCTAAGTACCTGGCAGCAGGGCCTTGGTCGTCAGTGGAGATCGAGGAGCAGCAGGGCGGCGGCTACGACGACGAGCCGACGCAGTGGATTGCCGTCACCGCCAGGAGGGCAGCGGATTAAAAGGCCTCATCGTTACGTGAAACTGCGTTCCACTCGGTAATCCGCGCCAGTTTCGTCGCCCGGTAGTTGTCCTGCAGAAATGCCGCTCGAAGGGCCGGGGCCGCCCCAGTCTGCGCCATCAACGTTTCCCTTAGCGGGTGGTGACTGGTGATCAGGAACTCGTTGCGGCGGTGCAGGCGGGCGACCAGATCAAGCGCTGGTACGCAGTCGAACTTGCCGTTCGCACCCCGATTGCAGCCGCGGCAGGCAAGCACAAGGTTCCACACACCGTTCGGGTTCCCGGTCAGGAGCAACCGTAGCGCCCAAGGGAAGACGTGGTCCACGTCGGCGGCGAGCTGCCCCGGTTCGATGGTGACAGGGGTGAAGCAGTAGAAGCAGTAACCTTTCTGGTAGCCATTAAGCGCCGCCCTAGCGGACGTAACCGTAATGCGCCGCGAGCTGTCAGCGGCGGTAAACGCTTGGGTCTCGTCATTATAGGTGATGAGCGAACGGGTGACCCCCAGCTCCCACGCCGTCTCCACCAAGCGCCACCGCGCCTCCGTCTCGGATCCGAGGTCGGCGGCGGCGGGGCCGTGCGCGAGGTGCCGCAACTCGTTCGTTATTCGGATGCCCCCGGCGGCGGCGCGCTCGTCTAGAAAAAAGCGCTGCCCGACGTCATGGGCCCCGAGACGGTGGAAGGCGTCAATGACGTTGTTGAAGCCGAGCGATACCGTGATTGACCGGAGCTCGTCGTCGGTGACGGTACCAGCATTGGCTCCCTTGCATGCTTCCAGAAAGCGGCTGGACCGGCTGGTGCCCTGCTTCGATGCCAGCGTGAGGTGAGTTCGCAGGTGGCGTGTGTACGGGTCGGCCAGCTTCTCCAGCGAGACTAGGTCGGCGCCGTCGCGCGCCACCTCGAGCAGTGCCTTGGCGAGCGCGAACTTGTACGACGCGACGTTACGACCGAACAGCATGAGCGCGCGGAACTGGTTTTGGCTGCTCGGCTGAACGGCGAGGAATTGCATCATCAAGCGCCTGTATAGGCTCATTTATGCGAGAAGGTGTGTTGGTTCGTGGTTGGCGGCACAGCGTTTCCGCTGCCGTGGGCTCGCCTCCGTAACACTATGCGGCGGTCGTCCGGCGCATGAGTCGCCGCTAAGGCGGTCCCATTGCTGCCATGGGACCGCCGGCCTTGTGGCAATGCTTTAGAGGCAGGCTTCCGTCTTTTTCCGGAAGGGAACAATCCTGCTGATGGTCCTGACCTCCAGTTGGCCTGTACTGAAGGTGAAGACCGCCGAGGTGTCGTTCTCGAGCGTGAAATGTAGTACGGTCGTGCCGTCGGGGCGGGTGTAGGTGTTGGGTGCCCCGAGGCGTCCGAGGTTCTCGACAATGCAGCGCACGACCACCTCGGTCGGCTTGTCCGTTTTGTAGACCTCACGCGGGGCATGCTGCTGAAGGTCGGCGACCGACGTGGTGCTGCAGCCGGTGGCGGCGAGTAGGACCCCCGTCAGGGCGGTGGTGAGAAAAGGGCGGTTGCTCATGCAGGTCTCCGTCGCTCGTTGTCCATAAGGAGCGACGGTCCGAAGCCGGACGTTGGAAACCTGGCCAAAGGATCAGGCGCATGCGCCTTTGCCGGCGAACCGGTTGGACATGCGCGCATGCCATCCGGCCTATGAATCGCTTCATCGACCGGTCCTTTGTACGGAGTTTCCACGCTCCACCGACCCTTTCGGACCGGCGAACGCGGTTTGCCGAGTACACAACGCTTAGTCCAGTGAAAGAGAAGCGGGTTTCAAGACAGGGCAGGGGCGTCCACTGTCGCACCGGCCATGCTGCGAAAGATCGATGCTGACACATCGCCGGCTGCCTCTCGTACGGTGCCGCGAGCTAGATGGGCGTAACGCTTGGTCGTCTGCTCGCTAGCGTGGCCCAAGATCTTCCCAATGACGAGTAGCGACAGGCCGCTGGCAGCGGCCACCGACGCGAAGGTGTGCCGCAAGTCGTGGATGCGAGCGTCCTTCAGGCCCGCCCGCTCGCGCACCCGCTGCCAGAACGGCTGCAGGTCAGTAAGGCGCCCACCGGGCAGCTTGCCGGTGAGCACCCAAGGGTTGCCGTCGACCTGCGGGATCTCGCGCAGAACCGCCAGCACCGGATCACCAACCGGCACATCTTTGGCGCCCGTTTTCGAGTCTGGCAGCCGAAGCAACCCTAGCTTGAAGTCGACGTAGCTCCACTGCAACGTCATGATCTCGTTCAATCGGCAGCCGGTGAGCATCAGCAGGCGTACGGCTGCGATGGCTGATGGCATCTCGACCCGCTCAGCTGTCATCTCGGCCAACACCTCGCCCACGCGGCTTAGCTCGGCGGCGCTGAGGAAGCGCTCGCGCTTCTTCTCCGGGTACTTCTTGATCCCCTTGCGCGGGTTGGTGCCCTCCGGACGGTGACCCCATTCCTCAGCCAGTCCGAACATCTTGGACACGACCTCGATCGTGCGGTTGGCCTGGGTCGGCTTATGCCCCAGATCCCGATGCAACCTGGCTATGTCCTGCCGCGTCACCTCATCGACCCGCTTGGATCCAATAACAGGCAGGATGTAGGAGTTGAGAGAGCGGCGGTACTCTGCGGCCGTGCTCGGCTTCACCCACAAGGCCACGTGCCGGTCGTCAAAGATCTCGGCGAGTTGCCGCACGCTCAGGGACCGGCGCTTGGCGTCACGGTCGGCGGCGGGGCTGCCGCCCATCTGGACCTTGGCGGCGGCGGACCGTGCCTGTTCACGCGCCAGCGCCAAGGTTAGCACGCCCACCTCACCGATCTTGAGCTGGCGCCAGCGGTTGCTCTCGTCGCGGTAGCGGTAAACCCAGACCCGCCGGCCGGAGGTCAGGAACCGGATGCCGAAGCCGCGGACCTCATCGTCCCAGAGGAACTCCTTGTCGTGCGTGGTTGCGGCCTCCACAATAGTCTTCGTCAACTTGACCATGAATGTCTCCTGATACCTGCGCCGTCTCCGAGCCGTTTTCAGGAAGCACCTGGGAAGCAAGGTGCAGAGTAAAGGTGCGAAGACGCGAGAACATCACCAGCAGTAAGACTGCTTATTAGTCAAGCTAACCGGCTGATACGGCGCAGAAGAAGGTAAGAATAAGAAGGCCTGCGTAGATGGTGCCGTAGCACTCATAACCTGAAGGTCACAGGTTCAAATCCTGTCCCCGCAACCATACCAAACATACCGACAGCCCCGTCTCAACAAAGACGGGGCTGTCGGGCGTTCCAGACACGCGCCNAAGGTCACAGGTTCAAATCCTGTCCCCGCAACCATACCAAACATACCGACAGCCCCGTCTCAACAAAGACGGGGCTGTCGGGCGTTCCAGACACGCGCCAACCGCAAACGACCACGTCCAGTACAGAGCACACCTCTCGGTCGGGTTCGGCCGCTCGCTGCGACGAACGTGCCGGCGTGGAAAGTTTGCGGACTAAAGCCCGCATGTAAATCTGCAGACAACGGGCCTGACGCAGGTTGCACGGCGAGTTTTAGGTGGGTGTCGCAACGGGTAACATGACCGCCAAGGGCATTCACACAGTGCCTTTGCGCCGGTTCGCCTCGGACGTACGCAAGATACGCGATATCGTGCCGGGGCGCTGGCCCGACGGACCGGGGCGGGTTGCGCCACGCACCGACCCC
>NZ_LMKP01000011.1 GCF_001421715.1 Sphingomonas sp. Leaf22 | reverse complement strand
TCCAACGCGACGCCACTCGACCCTGGGTTATCTCAGCCCCATGGACTTCGAGCGGCAGGCGCAGGTAGCTTAACCTCGTGTCTACCAGACCGGCAGCAGCTCAATCCTCCGGTTCCGAAAAACACCTTATCTCGGTGTCCACGAAACCGGCAGCAGCTCACCGCTCCCTCCCCTCTCCCGCCGGGAAAGGGAAAAGACGCCGAGGGCGGCGAAGGGTGAGAGCAACCAAAGGTGATAGAGTTTAACCCTCACCTATCGACCGGTCGGCACCAAGGCCTGTCGGATCGGTTCGACCCAGCGATCCTTGTCGATATCGTACACGAGGAAGTCGCTGTCGAATTGCCAATAGGCCCAAGGGAAGCCATGCGCCTCCGCCTCGCGGCGAACCGCCGACGTATAGCGGACGCGGGCTGCCATCGGGATGCCGCTTTTGTCGTACGCGCCGAACTCGCCGAGCAGGATCGGGCGGTTGTTCGCCTTCGACCATGCCGTCACCTTGTCGTAATCGGCCTTGATCTGCGCTTCGTCGGCAGCGGTGAAGGGGATGCCGCTGACCTTTGCCATATCCTCGGCCCACGGCGCGCCCTGATGGGTGAAGCGGAATGGTTCGTAGGAATGGAACGTCACGATGATGTTCCGGTCGTCCCGTGGCAGGGTCAGCGTCGACAATTCTTCCAGATTGTTCCAGCGGGTCGGGCCGATCACCAGCGTCCGGTCAGGGTTGGTCGCGCGCACCACCGGGATCAGCCTGGCGAGCATCGCATTCCACCGCGCGGCGTCAAGCGGGGAGTGCGGTTCGTTCAGCAGTTCGAACAGCACCGTGTTCGGCGCATTACGATAGCGTTCGCCGATCTGCTGCCAGAACGCGATCAGCTTCGGTTCGCAGGCGTCGGGCGCGGCCGAACAGGGATTGAAGTCGTGTTCGTCGAGAATGACGGTCAGGCCGGCGGCAGTCGCCTCCTGGACCACCCGGTCGAGCGTCGCCAGCCACTGCGGGTTCAGCCGGTTCTGCGCATCCATATGCTCGAACGCCTGCAGCACCACGCGGACGAAATCGAAGCCGCCCTGTTTGATGATCGCGAAATGCTTCGTCTGGAACCGCGCCTTGGCGGGATCGCGCCATAGCGGGTCGTAGCCGATGATGTTGACGCCGCGCTTCAGCTTTGCCGCCGCCTGCCATGCCGGTTCGGCGTTCTTCGCCGATTGCGGTGCCGGGGCGGCCGACAACGGTGTCACGATCAGTGCGGCGGCAAGATGTACGAGCATTTTGAAGCGCATGGTTAGTCTTTCGGATCGTGCGGACGCGCGAGGCTATCGCGCTCCGCGCTACCGTTCAATCGCCGTCAGCGCCGCCGCTTCGCCCCGTCGAGTGCCGAAAGCACGCCGCGCATCGTGCGCACCTCCTGCGACGTCCAGCCGGGCTTGGTCAGCAGCGTGCGCAGCGTCCGGCGCGACGTGACGGCGCGTTCGGGCGGGAAGAAGAAGCGGGCGGCTTCCAGCATGTCGTCCAGCTGGCCGATCATGCCTTCCAGTTCCTCGTGCGGGGCGGGTTCGCCGAGGTCGACGATCGACGGGCTGGCGAGATCCTGCCCCTTCGACCATTCATAGGCGACGAGAATGACCGCCTGCGCGAGGTTGAGCGAGCCGAATTCGGGATTGATCGGCACGGTCAGGATCGTGCGGGCGAGCGCTACGTCATCGGTTTCGAGACCCGAGCGTTCGGGGCCGAACAGGATCGCCGAGCGACCGGCATCGGCCCGGATCGCCTGTGCGGCGACCTCGGGCGTGACGACCGGTTTGGTGATGCCGCGCTTGCGGACGGTCGTGGCGTAGACATGGGCGCAGTCGGCGACGGCATCGGCGACGCTGTCATAGACGACGGCATCGCGCAGGACCTGATCGGCACCGCTGGCGGCCGGGCCGGCTTCGGGATTGGGCCAGCCGTCGCGCGGCGCGACGAGGCGCAGGTCGGTGAGGCCGAAGTTCAGCATGGCGCGAGCGGCCTTGCCGATATTCTGGCCGAGCTGCGGGCGGACGAGGACGATGACCGGTTGGGTGGTCGCGCTACCCTCCCGTTCGGATCGAGCAGCATCGAGCTTGTCGAGATGCGGCTGTCGAGAACTCGCCGCGGTGGAGATCGTCGACCAGTCGCCGCGGAACAAACCTTCCTTCTTCTTGCGCGACCAGTCCTTTACCTGTGCTTCCCGCTCCAGCGCTTCGGTGCGGGTCTGGAAGGTTTCGCTCCACATCAGTTCGACCGGTCGGCGGTCGGCGGTGTAGCCGGGGATCGCGCCGGACTGATGCTCGGCGACGCGGCGGTCGAGGTCGTCGGTGTGGCCGGTATAATAGGTGCCGTCCGAGCATTTGAGGATGTAGGCGTAGAACATTGGCGGGCCTTGGCGTTTTGCGGAGCCGCGACGGGTTCTCGACGGGCGTATCTCGACAGGCTCGATACTGCTCGAACTGAACGGAGGGAAGGGGGCCCGGTTAGCCGAGCGTTCTCGACAGACGCTTCGCGACTTTGCTCGAAGCTGCTCGAACCAAACGGTTTGAGCAGGGGAACACGACCTCACCCCTTCGCCGCATCCCCGACCGTCCCCGCAAATTCCTCGAAATCCTTCGCCTCGCGGAAGTCCTTGTAGACGCTGGCGAAGCGGATGTATGCGACGGGGTCGAGCCCCTGCAGTCCCTCCATCACCAGCTCGCCGATCCGGCCCGAGGCGACTTCGCTGTCCCCGGTCGTTTCCAGCTGGCGCTGGATACCCGAGACGAGACGCTCGACCTGTGCCGGGGTGATCGGGCGTTTGCGGCAGGCGGTGGCGACCGAGCGGAGCAGCTTGTCGCGGTCGAAGGGCTGACGTCGGTCGCCCGACTTGACCACGGTCAGGTCGCGCAGCTGGATGCGTTCGAAGGTCGTGAAACGCGCCCCGCAGCCGGAGCATTGCCGCCGCCGCCGGATCGCCGCGCCGTCGTCGCTGGGGCGGCTGTCCTTCACCTGGCTGTCGTCATGGGCGCAGAACGGGCAGCGCATCGGTTTTCCTGTCAAACCGTCCGCGCCACCAAATGGCGGCGCGGACGGGGCGCGTCAGTAACGCGTCTGCTTCTTCGCCTTGTAATAGGCATAGCCCGCACCGGCAGCCGCGCCGATCAGCGGGCCGACGAACGGCACCGGAACGGCGATGACCGCGCCCAGTGCGCCCCATTTCGCCATGCTCTTGCCGACCGATTTGTCCTTGACCATGTGACCTCCTTACAGACCCGGGTAGATCGGGAACCGCTCGCACAGCGCCCGAACCCGTGCCTTAACGTCCGCCTCGACTTGCGGGTCCCCGGCCTCGCCCTTGGCACGCAGGCCGTCGAGCACATCGGCGACCATATGGCCGATTTCGGTGAACTCGGCCTTGCCGAAACCGCGGGTGGTGCCGGCGGGCGATCCGACGCGGATGCCGCTGGTCTTGACCGGGGGGAGAGGATCGAACGGGATGCCGTTCTTGTTGCAGGTGATCGCCGCGCGCTCCAGCGCCTCGTCGGCATCGCGGCCGGTGACGCCAAGCGGGGTCAGGTCGATCAGCGCCAAATGCGTGTCGGTGCCGCCGGCGACGACATTGGCACCGCGATCCTTCAGGGTGGCGGCCAGCGTCTGCGCGTTCTCGACCACCGCGCGGATATAGTCCTTGAATTCGGGGCGCAGCGCCTCGCCGAACGCGACGGCCTTGGCCGCGATCACGTGCATCAACGGACCGCCTTGCAGCCCCGGGAACACCGCCGAATTGATCTTCTTGGCGATGGCTTCGTCGTTGGTCAGCACCATGCCGCCGCGGGGCCCACGCAGCGTCTTGTGGGTGGTGGTGGTGACGACATGCGCCTGGCCGAACGGGGTCGGGTGCAGGCCGGCGGCGACGATGCCGGCGAAATGCGCCATGTCGACCATGAACTTCGCACCGACCTCATCGGCGATCGCGCGGAACTTGGCGAAATCGATGTGGCGCGGATAGGCCGAGCCGCCGGCGATGATGAGCGTCGGCTTGTGTTCGCGCGCCAGTGCCGCGACCTCGTCATAGTCGATCAGATGGGTTTCGCGATCGACGCCATATTGGACCGCGTTGAACCACTTGCCCGACATCGCCGCCTTGGCACCGTGCGTCAGGTGACCGCCGGCGTCGAGGCTCATGCCCATGATCGTGTCGCCGGGTTTGGTCAGTGCCAGCATTACCGCGCCGTTCGCCTGCGCGCCCGAATGCGGCTGGACGTTGACGAAGCCGCAGCCGAACAACTGCTTGGCGCGATCGATCGCCAACTGCTCGACCTCGTCCGACGGGTGGCAACCTTGATAGTAACGCTTGCCGGGATAACCCTCGGCATATTTGTTGGTGAAGACCGAACCCTGTGCCTCCAGCACCGCCTTCGACACGATGTTTTCCGATGCGATCAATTCGATCTGATAGCGTTCGCGCTCCAGTTCGTGGGTGACGCCCGCGAACACGGCGGGGTCGGCATCGGCGAGGGTGGTTTCGAAGAAACCGTCGGGGCGGAACTGGTCGGTCATGGGGCGCGGCTCCCGGAGAGAAGAGGTCGCGCGCGCTTTAGTCCGGGTGTCATCGAAATGCCACCCGGGGAATCGGGTTTCAGGCCGGCGGATTGCCGAGTTTGTCGACGCGGCGCTGGTGGCGGTCGCCCCCGAACGGGGTCGTCAGGAACGCGGTCAGACATGCCTTCGCCATCTCGCTGCCGATCAGCCGGGCACCCATCGCGATGACGTTGGCGTCGTTATGTTCGCGGGCGAGCGCCGCCGACAGGGGTTCGGACACCAATGCGCAGCGGCAGGCGGCGACGCGATTGACCGCGATCGAAATGCCGATGCCCGATCCGCACAACGCCACGCCAAAATCGGCGTCGTTACCGCTAACTGCTTGTGCCAGCTTGTATCCATAGTCCGGATAGTCGACGCTGGCCGGCCCGTGGGGGCCAAGATCGGCGACTTCGTGTCCCTGGTCTTGCAACCAAGTGACGAGTTCTGTCTTGAGCCCTAGGGCGGCGTGGTCGGATGCGATTGCGATACGGGCCATGGGCCGCTTCTAGCCGTCGGGATGGCCGGGCGCTAGGCTGAGGTCGTTGGGAAAGGCGAAAGGGATGGCAAGGATGCGTGGAACGATCATCGTCGCGGCACTTGCACTAAGCGCGTGCGGCGCGTCGGAACGGCGTAGCGAAGGTGCCGCGACACAGGCTGCGATCGAAAACAGCGCCGCCACGCCGCTGCCTGCGCCAAAGGCCCCGACCCCGGCGCAGTCGCCGACCCCGACGCCAACCCCGACCGCCAGCGATACCGCGACGCTGGGGGCGACCCGCTATCTAGGCCGCTGGGTCGGGGTCGAAGGCACCAATCTTGTGGTCAGCGATCCGGCGCAGGACGATGTGAAGCTCGAAATGCAATATGACCTCGACAACAAGGGCAATTTCGTCGGCACGGTCACGCCCGAAGGCATCCGGTTCGAACGCGGTGGCGAGACGCTGCTGCTGCGACCGGGCAACGGCGATGCGACCGGGCTGAAATGGCTGGCGGGCAAGAACGATTGTCTGACGGTCAAGCCGGGGGAGGGATATTGCCGTGGCTGACGCGATCGATACGGCTCCGGTCGTCCGTCCGCCGCTTGCCGCGTTGTTGCTGGGCTATGCCGGGCTGTTGCCGCCCATCGTCGCGGTCGCGGTCCGGCTGATCGATCCGGCCAAGGGCGGCATGATGCTGGCGCTGGCGCTGTTCTATTCGGCGCTCATCCTGAGTTTTCTGGGCGGGATGTGGTGGGGCGCGGTGTCGGCGCGGGTGAGCGGCGCGGCGCTGACGCTGTGGCTGGGTATCGCGGTGGTGCCGACGCTGGTCGCGCTGGTCGCGGGCGCGGTCCTGTTCGCGTCGGTGCTGTCGGCGTCGGCGATCGTGGCCGCGGGGCTGCTCGGATCGCTGCTGGTCGACATGACGCTGGTCCGTGCGGGGCATGTGCCGGCGTGGTGGATGAAGCTGCGCGTGCCGCTGTCGGTCGGACTGGCGGTGATGACGCTGCTCACCGGACTGTTCGCGCAACCATAGGTTTCGCGCATCGCGAAATCACCGGAAAGCATGGGACTGGCAAGAACTGGGTCCATGATCAGCCGGACACCAGTACAGATCTACCATTTCATAGTAGTGACAAGATCCATCTATTTCAGTAACCTACCGATTGAACATTGGCGGGTTCATTGATATGCAATGACCTATGCAGATAGAGATCGCACACGCCCGTGCTGCATTGGCATTTTTGGAATATCACCAGCTTGAACCGAGTGCCTTCAATTATGGCACCGCGCTGGCGCATCTGTCCGGTTCGTACAAAATTTTATCCGACGATATACTGGCATCGATCGAAGGTGCGGGGCTGACCAATACGCGCTTCGTCGAATTGGGCGCGGCGCAGGCGGCAGCAGCGGCAACGCTTGCCGATCATCCGGGAACATCGCCAGTGGACGCGGACGATGCCTCGATCGTTCAGCGGGTGGCGGCGACGGAGCGGAGCCTGGCCGAACTGCGCGAACAGGTCGCGCGCCTGTTGGCGACGGGCGCGGCGGGGCGAACCGGCGCGGTCGATGCCGAGCATGACGAACTGACCAATGCGCTGAACCAGACGGGGGCCCGCCGGGTGCTCGACAAGATCGCGGCGCAGGATCAACGCTATGCCCTGCTGATGTTCGGGATCGACGGATTGCCCGGGATCAACCGGATCTATGGCAATTCGGTCGGCGACAATATTCTCAACGCCTTCGCCACGAAACTGGCAAAGGCGTTTCCCGACCAGGAAGCCATTCGCTGGTCGGGCAACGAATTCATCCTCGCCATTCCGGGGCAGACGATGACCGCGCTGCGCGCACAGGCCGAAGAGGCGTTGCAGCTGCTCCAAGGTCGCAAGTTCAAGCTGCGCGGGTCGGGGGAGGCGATCGGGACCGTCACCGCATCGGCGGCGATGGTTGCCGGTCATGGCAACGGCATCGAATGGGTCATCGACGAAGCCCGTGCGAAGCTGCAAGGCGTTATGCTGGCCGGTGGCAACCGGGTCGTGCACTGAAACCTGCCGCTCCGTTCGGGAGCGGCAGGTTTCAGGCGGCTTTCTTCAGTTCCAGCCGGCCCCAGATCTCGACCAGTGCGGCGGTCAGTTCCTGCATCATCGCCGTGTCGTGCGCTGGCCCTGGCGTAAAGCGCAGCCGTTCGCTGCCGCGCGGGACGGTCGGATAATTGATCGGCTGAACATACACACCGTATTCGCGCAGCAGGATGTCGCTGATCCGCTTCGCCTTTACCGGGTCGCCGACCATCAGCGGCACGATATGCGTGGTCGTGTCCATCACCGGCAGCCCGGCATCGGCGAACAGCGTCTTGAGCGTCGCGGCGGCCGCCTGCTGCCCCTCGCGCTCCGCCGTCGATGCCTTCAGGTGGCGGACGCTGGCCAGCGCCCCGGCGACCAGTACCGGCGACAGGCTGGTCGTGAAGATGAAGCCCGGCGCATAGGAGCGGATCACGTCGATGACCGTACGATCGGCGGCGATATAGCCGCCCATCACCCCGAATGCCTTGCCCAGCGTCCCCTCGACGATCGTCAGTCGCGATGCCGCGTCGTCGCGTTCGGAAATGCCGCCGCCGCGCGCGCCATACATGCCGACGGCGTGGACTTCGTCGAGATAGGTCAGCGCGTTATATTTGTCCGCAAGGTCGCAGATCGCATGAATCGGCGCGACGTCGCCATCCATCGAATAGACGCTCTCGAACGCGATCAGCTTGGGCACCGACGGGTCTTCGGCGGCCAGCAGTTCTTCGAGATGGGCGAGGTCGTTGTGACGGAACACTCGCTTTTCGCAGCCCGAATGCCGGATGCCCGCAATCATCGACGCGTGGTTCAACTCGTCCGAAAAAATGATGCAGCCCGGCAGGATGCGGGCGATGGTCGACAGCGTCGCCTCGTTCGAGACATAGCCGCTGGTGAACAGCAGCGCCGCTTCCTTGTCGTGCAGGTCGGCAAGCTCGGTTTCGAGGTCGATGTGATAATGGGTGTTGCCGCCGATATTGCGGGTGCCGCCCGAACCGGCGCCGACATCGTGCAGCGCCTCTTCCATCGCCGCGATGACCGCGGGATGCTGGCCCATCGCAAGATAGTCGTTCGAGCACCACACGGTGATCGGCTTCGGCCCGTTATGCCCGGCGAAGCACCGCGCATTGGGGAACTGCCCCTTGTTGCGCAGAATGTCGATGAAGACGCGGTAGCGTCCTTCTTCGTGCAGGCGGTCGATCGCCTGTGCGAAGACACGGTTGTAATCGACCGAGCGGGCCGGAACTGCGTCGATGCTCATGGAACCGGGGTGTACCTGTTGCGCGGCGACGTTTCCAGCGGATAAAAGCGGTTAGGGTGATCGAGCGCCTTGGACATTTTGTCCACGGGGTGAAGGTTTTCTCGGACCTACAACGCCTCGACCGACCCGAACCCGCGTGATTCCAGTCCGGCCGCGATCGTCCGCTCGCGCGCACCCAGCCGGGTGAAGACGAGTCGTCCGGGGACCGGCGCTTCGGGAAAGGGCTGTCCCGCCGTGAGCACCGCGATGCGCCGCGCGATGCCGGGGCCGCCGTCGACGAAGGCGATGTGCGGGGCGGCCGCGCGCATTTCTGCCTCCATCAGCGGGAAATGGGTGCAGGCGTTGACGATGACGTCGATGCGTCCTCCCTCCGGCTGGTCGAGCAGTCCGGCGAGTTCGGCGGCGATTGCGCCCGGCGGCGGCGCATCGCCGGCCAGCGCCCCCTCGGCCAGTTCGACCAGTGCCGCCGATCCATGGCGCAGCACGGTGCAGTCGCCGGCAAAGCGTACGGCAAGGTCCTCGACATAGGGTTGGCGCACCGTCGCCTGCGTCCCGAGCACACCGATGACGCGACTGTGCGACATTTCCGCCCCGACCTTGATCGCGGGCACGGTGCCGACGACCGGCACGTCGAGCGCGGCACGCACCACCGGCAGCGCGATGGTCGATGCGGTGTTGCACGCGATCACGACGAGGCGCGGGCGATACCGCTCGACCAGCCGCCCGAGCAGCGCCGGCACCCGCGCGGCGATCTCCGCCTCGGTCCGGGTGCCATAGGGAAAACCGGCCGAGTCGGCGGCATAGACGATCGGCGCGGTCGGCAGCAGCGCCAGGGTCGGCGCGACCACCGACAGGCCGCCGACGCCCGAATCGAAGAACAGGATCGGTTGCGTCGTCTGGCCCATCGCCGGGCATACTCCCTTTGGCGTATCCGGCCGCGTTGCATGCCGTCGCCGAACCCCTTACCCTCCATGCGACAGACGGCAAGTTCAGGGGGCTATCCTGCCGAGCGAAATACTCTGGATCCCGCCGGCGGCGGCGTTGCTGATCGGCTATGTGCTGGGATCGATCCCATGGGGCATATTGCTGACCCGCATCGCCGGTGCCGGCGATCTGCGCACGATCGGATCGGGCAATATCGGCGCGACCAACGTGTTGCGTACCGGGCGGAAAGGACTGGCGGCGGCTACGCTGCTGCTCGACCTGTTGAAGGGGGCGGCGGCGGTGTGGATCGTCGCGGCGCTGTTTCCGGGTGAGGAACCGGTCGCCGGTGCGGCGGCGTTCGTCGGCCATTGCTATCCGCTGTGGCTGCGCTTTCGCGGCGGCAAGGGCGTGGCGACGATGATGGGCGTGGTGGTGGCGCTCTGCCCGTTCGCCGGACTGGTCTATGCCATCGTGTGGCTGGGGTTGCTGGCGACGGTACGCATTTCGTCGGTCGCGGGCATGGCGGCGGCGGTCGCCGCACCGATCGCGTCGGCATGGGCCGGGCGGTTCGACCTCGTGATCCTGTTCCTCGGCCTTGCGCTGATCGTGCTGTGGAAGCATCGCGAGAATATCGAACGACTGGTCGCCGGGACCGAGCCGAGGATCGGCCGCAAGCGTGAATGAGCCGCAAGCGGCCCGCTTCGCGGCGCTGCGGCTGATCCGGTCGGCCAATATCGGCCCGGTCACGTTTCGCGCGCTGATCGAGCGGTACGGCGACGCTGCGGCAGCGATCGACGCGTTGCCGATGCTGGCGGCGCGCGGGGGCGGCCGGGCACCGGTGCTGGCCGACGAAGGCGCGGTGCGGCGGGAAATCGCGACGGTGCGCGCGCTCGGCGCGCGTTTTCTGCTGCTCGGCGATCCCGACTATCCGGCGTTGCTGGCCGAACTGGACAGCGCGCCGCCCGCACTGATCGTGCGCGGCGACCTGTCGCTGCTGGCGCGGCCGTGCGTGGCGATGGTCGGTGCCCGCAACGCGTCGGCGGCGGCCTGCCGTTTCGCGCGGGGGTTGGCGGACGAACTGGGCGCGGCGGGATATTGCGTGGTGTCGGGGCTGGCGCGCGGCATCGACACGGCGGTGCATCAGGGCGCGATCGGCCATGCGACGATCGGCGTCATCGCCAGCGGCATCGACGTCGTCTTCCCGCCCGAGAACGCGGCGTTGCAGGAAGAGGTGGCGACTCGCGGGTTGCTCCTCGCCGAACAGCCGCCGGGCACGCAGCCGCTCGCCCGCCATTTCCCGTCGCGCAACCGGATCATCGCCGGGCTGGCGCTGGGCACGGTAGTGGTCGAGGCGGCTCCGCGATCGGGGTCGCTCATCACCGCCCGGCTGGCGGGAGAGGCGGGGCGCGAGGTAATGGCGGTGCCGGGATCGCCGCTCGATCCGCGGGCGCAGGGATGCAATGCGCTGATTCGCGACGGTGCTACGCTGGTGCAGAACGCCGCCGACGTGGCCGAGATGCTCCGCCCGATCGATGCGCGCGCGGTGCGGGCACCGGGCGGGCGCTATGTCGGCGAACCGGCGGCGACCGACGCCAGCGATGGCGACCGGACACAGATTACCGGACTGCTGGGCCCGGTGCCGGTGGCGGTCGACGAACTGGTGCGGCAATCGGGATGCCCGACGACGGTGGTACAGACGGTGCTGCTCGAACTCGAACTCGCCGGGCGGCTCGACCGGCATGCCGGCGGGCGGGTCAGCCTCGGGTAGCTAAACCCTCAACTGCCGTATCGAATGATGCGTGAGCCGAAAATTTCCGTTGGTTTGCCCGACGGATCGAGCGGTGGTGCGAATTTGGCCCGGCGAGTGAGTGCTTCACAAGCAGCGGTATCGAGGATGGGTTCGCCGGACGGCACGAGCGGAGTGCAGTTCCGAATCCGACCGTCCTTTCCGACGATCCAGGCGATCAGGGCCGCTGTGTTGCGCTGTGCATCGAACAACTTCGTCGGGAAGTCCTTCTTTCGGATCCAGTCGCCCGAGCCGTCTCCCCATCCGCCAGTCGGCTCCGGTGTTTCAGCGTCGGCGACATAACGCATCGTGCGCAGGATCGTAGTCCGGCAACGGTCCATTGCGTCGATACCTGCGGAAAGATTTTTCGTCGAAAACCTGGACGAAGTGGCACCGTTCACGGCAATCGAAAACGTTTCGTGCTCCGCAAGTCGGCGCAACGTCGCCCAATCGGTTTTGATATAGGCCGGTTTGTCCGGTTGGTCCGTGGCAGGATAATAGGTTGCGGACTGTGTCGGTACTGACGATCCAAACATGATCGTTGCCGGCACTTCTCGTCGCGGCTGTCGACCTGCAATCGGCGCGATGATCGAGACATCTCGCGAGAGCGGGCGCGTTTCGAAGGAAAGGCTGCTTCCGGTGGCATTCCCCGGTGCAGCGGCCAGCCGACACCGCCCGAGTTCGGAACGCACCTCCCATCGTGCCTCAGGTGTTTGCGCCCCAATCAACACCATTGCCAACAGCATATATTCCCCCGTTGCCAGCAAACCTACGGGATGCCAGCGTTGGGTCAATCCGGATATCGGCTACCGACAGATATGTCGAACCTAGCCATCAAAGCGTAACCGCGCTGCGTCACCAGCCCAACCCGACTTGACGCCACCCCCCGGCGCTCCCCACTCTCGTACGCGTACGCACAAGGACCGACCGCCACATCATGCAGCTTGTCATCGTCGAATCGCCCGCCAAGGCGAAGACCATCGAAAAATATCTGGGGTCCGATTACCGCGTCCTCGCCTCCTACGGCCATGTCCGCGACCTGCCGCCCAAGGATGGGTCGGTGAACCCGGATGACGGCTTTGCCATGGATTGGGAAACCTATGCGGACAAGACGAAGCAGCTGAAGGCGATCACCGACCTCGCCAAGACCGCCGACCGCCTGATCCTCGCCACCGATCCCGATCGTGAGGGCGAGGCGATCAGCTGGCATGTGCAGGAGGTGCTGAAGAAGCGTCGCGCGCTGCCCAAGGAGGTCGAGCGGGTCACGTTCAACGCGATCACCAAGCCCGCGATCCTCGCCGCGATGAAGGCCCCGCGCGAGCTCGATACCGACCTGATCGATGCATATCGGGCACGACGCGCGCTCGACTATCTGGTCGGCTTCACCCTGTCGCCGGTGCTGTGGCGCAAGCTGCCCGGCGCCAAGTCGGCCGGACGCGTCCAGTCGGTCGCGCTGCGCCTGCTGGTCCAGCGCGAGCGCGAGATCGAGACGTTCGTCGCGCAGGAATATTGGTCGGTCGTGGCCAAGATGGAGGCCGATGGCACGCCGTTCGACGCGCGCCTCCTCAAGCTCAAGGGCAAGAAGCTCGACAAGCTGTCGCTGGGCGATGCCGGGTCGGCCGAGGTCGCGAAGGCGGCGGTGGTCGCTGGCCGCTTCACCGTCACCAATGTCGAGACGAAGCCCGCGACGCGCAATCCGCCGCCGCCCTTCACCACCTCGACGCTGCAACAGGAAGCGGCGCGCAAGCTGGGTTTTTCCGCCAGCCATACGATGCGGGTGGCGCAGTCGCTCTACGAAGACGGCGCGATCACCTATATGCGGACTGACGGCGTGCAGATGGACGGATCGGCGATCGATGCGGCACGTGGCGCGATCGCCAACCGCTATGACGGCAGCTACGTCCCGGACAAGCCGCGCCAGTACCAGACCAAGGCCAAGAATGCGCAGGAAGCGCACGAGGCGATCCGCCCGACCGATTTTTCGAAGGACCGCGCGGGATCGGGCGATCATGGCCGTCTGTACGACCTGATCTGGAAGCGGGCGCTTGCCAGCCAGATGGCGTCGGCCCGGATGGAGCGCACCGCCGTCGAGTTCGAGGACCAGACCGGCCAGACCGGCCTGCGCGCGACCGGGCAGGTCGTGCTCTTCCCCGGATACCTCGCGCTGTACGAGGAAGGGCGCGACGATGCGGCGGATGAGGATTCGCGCCGGTTGCCGCTGCTGCGCTCGGGTGACAGCCCGGCCAAGAAGGACGTGGTCGCCGAACAGCATTTCACCCAGCCGCCGCCGCGTTTCTCCGAAGCGTCGCTGGTCAAGCGGCTGGAAGAATTGGGGATCGGGCGTCCGTCGACCTATGCCTCGATCATTCAGGTGCTGAAGGATCGCGGCTATGTCCGGGTCGAGAAGAACCGGTTCTTTGCCGAGGAGACCGGGCGGTTGCTGACTGCGTTCCTCGAACGCTTTTTCGAGAAATATGTCGGCTATGACTTCACGGCCGAGCTGGAGGAGGAGCTGGACGACGTGTCGGGCGGGCGTGCCGAGTGGCAGGCGGTGCTCGAAGCGTTCTGGCGCGATTTCAAGCCGCGCACGTCGGAAGTGATGGAGCAGCAGCCGAGCGCGATCACCGCCGAGCTCGACCAGTTTCTTGGGAGTTACCTGTTCCCCGAAAAGGCCGATGGGACCGACCCCCGCCTGTGCCCGAATTGCGGCGAGGGCCGGCTGGCCCTGCGCGGCGGCAAGTTCGGCGCGTTCATCGCCTGTTCCAACTATCCCGACTGCAAATATACCCGCCGCTTCGCGCAGCCGGGCGGTGAGGAAGGCGGCGACGCCGGTCCCGAAGGACTGGGCAAGGACCCGGAAACCGGGCTGGAGGTCGAGCGCAAATCGGGTCGGTTCGGCCCCTATATCCAGCTTGGCGAGGGCAAGGATGCCAAGCGTGCGTCGATCCCGAAGGATATCGGCGAGTTGAACCTCGAATGGGCGCTCAAGCTGCTCAGCCTGCCGCGCACCATCGGCAACCATCCGGAAACGGGCGAGCCGATCGAGGCGGCGATCGGGCGCTATGGCCCGTATCTAAAGCATGCCGGCAAATATGCGCGGTTGCAGACGACGGCGGACGTGTTCGAAACCGGCATGAACGCGGCGGTGGTCAAGCTGGCTGAGGCGGCGGCGGGCGGCGGGCGACCGGCGCGCGGGGCGGCGAAAGAGCCGCTGAAAGTACTGGGCGCGCATCCGCGGACCGAGGCCGAGATCAAGCTGATGGAAGGGCGCTATGGCCCCTATGTCACCGATGGCACGACCAACGCGACGATCCCGAAGTCGATCGAACCGAGTGCGCTGACCCTCGAAGAAGCGGCGCAACTGATCGACGACCGTGCGGCGGCGGCTCCGGCCAAGGGCAAGAAGAAGCCGGTGGCGAAGAAGGCGGCACCGAAGAAAGCGGCGGCAAAGGATGACGCCAAGCCGGCGGCGAAAAAACCTGCTGCCAAAAAGGCCGCACCGAAGAAAGCCGCACCGAAAAAGGCGGCGGACTGACCCTGATCCCATCGCGACAGGACATCGTTCCGGCACGCCGGGAGGATGTTCGGATCGGCGCGGTGACGGGGTTCCGATCCGCCTGGCGGCCGGCACGTCCGGCCGCGAAGCGGGTCAGTTCGGGCGGGTTTCGGTCCGCAGGAAGGCGCGGGCGGCTTTCTGCGCATCGGCGATCTGACGCGGGGTCATGTCGCAGGCGATTTCGGCACGCCAATGCTGTGCGTCCTCCAGCCCCGACATCGCGGCGAGGTTGAACCATTTGTGCGCTTCGACCAGATCGATGATCGCGCCACCGGTCCCGCTCGAATAGCAGATGCCGAGTTCGAACCACGCCGCGCCGGTGTTGCGCTGCGCTTCTTCTGCCCGGCTTTCGTGGAGAAAGCGGGCGCCGTCCAGACCAATGCCCATATCGATAACCCCTGTTGGTACGGACAGAGGGATGGGGCATTGGCCGTTGCGATTTGGTTAAGCGCCTGAACCGATGTGGTTATGTACGTTAAGGTACCCGCGCCTTAACCTTTGGAAAGCGCGTCCAGCATGGGGCGGATGCCCGACAGGTCATAGCCAGCCGTACCACCCGCCGCGACCAGTTCGGCCGATTCGCGGCCGCCCTTGGCACTGGCGAGCGCCCACAGGTTGCAGGATCGCGTGCCCGAGCGGCAATAGGCGAGGATCGGACCGTCGGCCTGTTCCAGCACATCGGCCATCGCGTCGAGTTGCGGGTGGCTGAACCCGGCATGGGTGATCGGGATCGCGTGATAGGCGAGCCCGGCCGCCGCCGCCGCCGCCGCGATCGTATCGCCGCCTGGCTGGCCGGCTTCCTCGCCATCGGGGCGGTTGTTGACGATGGTGGTGAAGCCCTGCGCCTTCAGCGTGGCGACGTCGTCGGCGGTGATCTGCGGGCTGACCGAGATGCGGTCGTCGATACGGCGGATTTGCATGGGGAGGGACGATAGCGGTGCGGCGGGGGCGACGCAAATCCTCCCCGGCACGGGGAGGGGGACCATGCGCAGCATGGTGGAGGGGGATCGCCGCAGACGCAGCCGTTCCGTTTGCCGCGATCCCCCTCCACCATCCGCTTCGCGGACGGTCCCCCTCCCCACGATGTGGGGAGGAATTTAGTGCTGCTTGATTACCGAGAGAAACGCGTCGCCATACGCCTGCAGCTTCTTTTCGCCGATACCGGTGATGCGTCGCATGCCGCCGATCGTCTGCGGTCGGTCGGTCGCCATGTCGCGCAACACCGAGTCGTGAAAGATGACATAGGGCGGCACGCCGGCTTCCTGCGCCAGTTCGCGGCGTTTGGCGCGCAGTGCCTCGAACAGCGGATCGCCGGTGGGGTTGGGGGGTGCCGTGCCGCTGCCGCGCCGCCGCCGCTCGCGCTTGGGCGGGACGATCAGCGACAGCGTATCGCCGCCCTTCAACAGCCCGCGCGCGGCGGGGCCGAATTCCAGCCCGCCATGGTCGTTGGCGCGCAGCGCATCGCGCAGTTGCAATGCGCGGCCGACGGGTTTGAGCAGCGCGGTCTCGTCGCCGTCGACGATGTTCCATACCGACAGCTGTTCGTGGCCGTTGGTCATGCTACGTTCGGTCGACTGGCCGGTCAGGACCTGTTCGATATAGGTCGCGCCGAACATCATGCCGGTCCGGAACACCGCCGACAGATATTTCTGCGCGACCTGCGTCGCGTCGATCGCGTTGGGCGGCGTGAGGCAGTTGTCGCAATTGCCGCAATATTCGGGCGGCGATTCGCCGAAATGGCGCAGCAGGATCGCACGGCGGCACCCGGCGGTCTCGACCAGCGCACCCAGCGCGTTCAGCCGCTGCCGCTCGCCCGGCTGGCGCGCCGGTTCGACCTCGCCGATCCGCTGGCGCGCGCGGGCGAAGTCGTCGGCCCCCCAGAACAGATGCGCGACCGCCGGATCGCCGTCGCGCCCGGCGCGGCCGGTCTCCTGATAATAGGCCTCGATCGATTTCGGCAGTCCGGCGTGTGCGACGAAGCGCACGTCGGGCTTGTCTATCCCCATCCCGAACGCGATCGTCGCCACCATCACCATATCCTCGGACGCGACGAAATCATGCTGGTTGCGCTGACGCACGGCGGAGTCGAGCCCGGCATGATAGACGCGGACCGGACGCCCGGTCTTGGCCAGCACCTCCGCCAACCGTTCGGTCCCGGCGCGCGACTGGACATAGACGATGCCGGGGCCGGGAGTGGCGGCGATGACGTCGGCGATCTGGCGCGTGCCCTGATCGCGCGGGGTGATGTGGTAGCGGATGTTGGGCCGGTCGAAGCCGGCGACGATCAGCCCGTCGTGCGGAATGCCCAGCTGTTCGAGGATGTCGGCGCGGGTATGCGCATCGGCGGTGGCCGTCAGCGCCAGCCTGGGGACGTCGGGGAACTGGTCGAACAATGGCCGCAGCAGGCGATAGTCGGGGCGGAAGTCGTGGCCCCATTCGCTGACGCAATGCGCCTCGTCGATCGCGAACAGGGCGAGGTTGCCGCGCGACAGCAGGTCGCGGAAATCGCCGCCCGAGGCGCGTTCGGGCGCGACGTAGAGCAGGTCGAGCTCGCCATCGAGGAACCGCCCGCGCGTCTCGGCGCGATTGTCGTCGGCGCTGGTCAGCGTGGCGGCGCGGATGCCGACGGCGGTCGCGGCGCGCAACTGGTCGTGCATCAGCGCGATCAGCGGCGAGACGACGACGCAGGTCCCGTTCAGCATCGTGGCGGGCAGCTGATAGGTCAGCGACTTGCCCGCACCGGTCGGCATAACCGCCAGCGTCCGCTGTCCGGCCAGCACGCGGTCGACCACCTGCCGCTGGACACCGCGGAAGTCGGGAAAGCCGAAGGTCGATTGCAATACGGGGATCGGGTCGAGCGCCATCGCCCTCCACCTAGGGATGCAGGGCGTGGGCGTCGAGGGTTAAGAGGCTGTTCGAAAACGCGCGGTTGCGCGTTTTGCGGTGCCGGCCCGCTCCCCCTCCCGACCACCCGTTCAGGATACGCTGTGGGTGGTCGGGAGGGGGAGCGGGCCGGCACCGCCTTGAAACTCGCCTTTTCGCGAGTTTCCAAACGGACTCTTAAGGCAGACGGACCGCGCGCCAGCCGTCGCCGGTGATCGTCGCTTCGCCGACCGTGCCGGTGTAGCTGCGTCCGGCGGCGGTGAAGCGGATCGCGGTGCCGCGCAGGGTGCCGTTGATCGCGGCATTGCCGAGGGTGCCGGTCACGTCCTGAAACCGTTGATCGACATGCAGCGGCACCTGTCGCCCGTCGGGCAGGGTCGCCAGCCAGTCGCCGCCGGCGACGGCGGGGACGATCCACAGGAACACGCGGCGATCGGCGACCAGCCGTTCTTCGTCGGCACGCCATTCGCCCATGTCGAACGCATGGGTGACGATCCGCGTACCCGGCCGCAATTCGGTCAGCAGGCGCGGGAGGAGCGCAAGGTTGATCTTCGGCAGCAGGTACATGGTCACCACGCTGGCGTCGCGCAGCGGCACGTCGAACAGATTGGCGCGAGTGAAGCGGGCGCGGTCGGTCAGCGTGTAGAGCGCGGCGTTGCGCCGGGCGCGTTCGACCAGCGCCGCGTCGATCTCGATGCCGCTGGCCCGCGCGCCGCGACGGGCGGCGGCGATCGCGATGCGGCCGTCACCCGAACCGAGGTCGATCAGCGTGTCGTTCGCCCCGACCTGCGCCATCGCCAGCATCGCGTCGACGACCGGTTCGGGCGTCGGGACATAGGGGACGTCGTAGTCGGGTTCGCGCGCGGCGATGCCTTGCCCGCGCAGGATGTCGCCCATGCCGTCGCCGTACGCGGTAGTGCAACCGCTCAGCAGCAGCACCGCCAGCAGCAGCGCCCTCACGCGGTCGCAGCCGTTCGCAGCCAGTCGGCGGTCTCGCGTGCATGGGTGACGGGGATCATGTGGCCGCCGGCGATGTTGGTCAGCGTCGCGCCGGGGATCATCGCGGCGGTGCGATCACCCTGATGCTGCGGATCGAGCAGATGGTCGTCCCGGCCGTACAGGATCGCGACCGGCAGGCCGATCGAACCATAGCGTGCGGCCATGCCCGATACCGCGCGGTTGGCGTCGTCGATCTCGAACGCGCCCGCCTGAAAACTGGAAGGGCGGAGCGCAACGAGGCCGCCGCCCCGCGTGCCGAAGTCCATCGGCACCGCATCGGGCGCAAAGACATGCTTGGCGACGGCCGGTCCGGTCAGCGTCGTCAGCGGCACCCCGACCGTCCATGCGGCGAGGCCACGGAGCGGGGCGGGCGGTGCCTTGCCCCGGAAGATCGGCGGGATATGCTCCATCGGCTGGGTCAGCGGGGCGATCAGCGCGATACCGCGCACCTTGACGGGATGGTTGAGCGCAAAGGCGAGCGCCACCGCACCACCCATCGAATGGCCGACCAGCAGCGGACGATCTAGCCCGAGTGCATCAATCAGGTCGGCGACCATGCGGGCCTGTTGCTCGATCGGCGGCTGGCCGCCATCGACGCTGCTATGCCCCCAACCGGGCCGGTCGACGAGGATCAGCCGGTGATCGGCCAGTTCGGCGGCGAGCGCATAGGAAAAGTTGCGCAGCTGCCCGTACAGGCCGTGCAGCATCACCATCACCGGACCATTGCCGCCGGTATCGACATAATGGAGCCGCCCGCCGGGGACGTCGACGAAATCCCCGTCCGCCGGCACCAATGCTTCCGACGCGCTGGCGGCGAGGGCGGTCCATAGCGCGAAGCTACCGCCGACCAGCGCCGTGGTCGTCACCGCTTTTTTCAGCCGGTCGTTCATCGTTCGCTCTCCCGCATCGCCCCGCCGGATACGCATGGGCGCGATGGAGTGTCCATCGGATACGGTTTAGCGTTTGATCCATCCAGATCGAATCAGACGTCACTCCCGGTGATGGCACGAGACGAGAGCCGCACGAGGCCCCAGCCTTCGCTGGGGCGACGTTTCCGGTTGGCTGGATCAGGCACCAGGTTGGATCGACATTCAGCGACGATCGCGAATGTTCGTCATTCCCGCGCAGGCGGGAGCGACGATAGCGAATAGAGCAGTCGTCCCGCGTACCAGGAACCGAATGTCGATTTGCCTCACGCTTCGGCCATCGCCGCCTCGCGCTCGTCCGCCTGCCGCGCCCACATCTCGGCATAGGTGCCGCCCGCGCGGAGCAGTTCGCCGTGCGAGCCGCTTTCGACGACCCGGCCCCCCTCCAGCACGACGATACGGTCGGCATGGACCACGGTCGACAGGCGATGGGCGATGACGATGGTCGTGCGCCCGCGTTCGATCGCTTCCAGCGTGGCGAGGATGTCGGCTTCGGTTCGGCTGTCGAGCGCGCTGGTCGCTTCGTCGAGGATCAGCACCGGCGGGTTTTTCAGCAGCGTCCGGGCGATCGCGACCCGCTGTTTCTCGCCGCCCGACAGCTTCAGTCCGCGCTCGCCGACGCGGGTGTCGAACCCCTGCGGCAGGCTGGCGATGAATCCCGCGATCGACGCACCCTGCGCCGCCCGCGCGATATCGTCGGCGGTCGCGTCGGCGCGACCATAAGCGACGTTGTAGCCGATCGTGTCGTTGAACAGCACCGTGTCCTGCGGCACGATGCCGATCGCGCTGCGCAGCGACGCCTGCGACACGGCGGCGATATCCTGTCCGTCGATGGTGATGCGCCCGGCGGTCGGATCGTAGAACCGGAACAGCAACCGGGCGAGCGTCGACTTGCCCGCGCCCGACGGCCCGACCACCGCCAGCGTAGTGCCCGGCGGGACGTCGAGGTCGATCCCGTTCAGGATCGTGCGACCGTCGCCATAGCCGAAGCCGACCCTTTCGAACCGGACATGGCCGCGCGAGACCGTCAGCGCCGGTGCGCCGGGGGCATCGACGACCTCGGCCGGGGTGTCGATCAGGTCGAACATCGCGCCCATATCGACCACGCCCTGCCGCACGGTGCGATAGACCATGCCGAGCAGGTCGAGCGGCCGGAACAACTGGGTCAACAGCGTCGAGACCAGCACGACGTCACCCGCCGAAAATACCCCACGCGCCCAGCCGAAGACGATCAGCGCCATGCCGCCGCCGAGCATCAGCGCGGTGATCAGCGCCTGTCCGATGTTGAGCAGCGCCAGCGAGTTTTCGGACTTCACCGCCGCATCGGCATAGCCGGCGACGGCGCTGTCATAGCGTGCCGCCTCGCGCTCCTCCGCGCCGAAATATTTGACCGTTTCGAAATTCAGCAGCGAATCGACCGCGTGCGCGACCGCGCCGGTGTCGAGATCGTTCATCCGTTCGCGCAAGGACGACCGCCAGTCGGTGACCCAGCGGGTGAAGGCGATGTAGAACACCACCATCGCCACCGTGCCGATGACCAGCCAGCTGCCGAACCGCGTGCCGAAGATCCACAGCACCAGGCCCAGTTCAAGGATGGTCGGGGCGATGTTGAACAGCAGGAAGTAGAGCATCGTGTCGATGCTCTTGGTCCCGCGCTCGACCACCTTGGTCACCGCGCCGGTACGCCGTTCGAGATGGAAGCGCAGCGACAGCGCATGGAGATGGCGGAAGACCGACGCCGCCAGCCGCCGCGTCGCGTCCTGTCCAACGCGTTCGAACACGACGTTGCGTAAGTTGTCGAACAGGGTGCCGGCGAAGCGCGCGGCGGCATAGCCCGCGACCAGTGCCACGACGAGCCACAGCGCATCGCGCGACCCCGCCGCCATCGTGTCGATCGCGCCCTGCAACGCGAACGGCGCGCCGCGCACCTGCACGACCTTCGACGCGACGACGAGTGCCAGCGCGGCGACGATGCGCACCTTCAGTCCCGTGGACCCGGCGGGCCACAGATAGGGGAGGAATCGGCGGAGCGTCGCCAGCATCGGCCGGGTCGGGCCGGAGGCGGTTGAGGTATCGGGGGGCATTGCAAGCGCCATTTGGGGAACCGGGCGCGTCGGCGCAACGCTTCGTCGGAACAAGCTGTGCCCGAACGTATTGAAACAGGGGAGGAGACAGGCGATGGCACCTTTGGTCTACATCATGGCGATCCTGGGCTGCGGCGACGACGGCGCGACGTGCAGTCGCGAGCGGATCGCCCCGGCCAGCTATCAATCGGTCGCGGAATGTCAGGCGGCGATGCCCGCAATCCTCGCGCGCAATACCGACCTGTCCTATCCGGTCATCAGCGCATCGTGCGAACGCGGCGGAGCGCAGATCGCCGAGAGCCGATCGCGGGCAAAACCGACTGCCGGTTGATCCGGCGTACCAAAGCCCGATCCACCTCCATCGAACCGGGCATCATCCCGGTGCAGGCTGATGACACGGGACAAGCGCCGAACAAGGCCCCAGCCTCCGCTGGGGCGACGTTTCGAGGCAGCTGATCAGACGCTTGCGGTGGCGATACGGTACGCTTGGCTCGTGCTTGACGACGCGCCGGCTTGCGAATACTTACAGCGATGTAAGTAACGGAGTCGGTGATGGCGACGCAGGGGATCGAAGCGGTACAACCGGTGCGCCGCGACTGGGGCACGGCATGGGCGGCGCTCAGGCGGTTGCTGGCGGACGGCAATGATACGGTACAGGTGTTCCGCATCATGCGCGCGCTCAACGCCGATACCAGCCACCGCAATTATGCGCGGTTGCTGACCGAACCGGGCGGCGGGCGGATCGCGTACGAGCATGTCGAACTGACCACGCGCTTCTCCAACCGGGCATGGATCGATGCGCTGCCCGACGGCAGCGTCGGCGCACAGTATCGCGCGTTCCTCGACCGCACCGGTTTTTCGGCACAGGGATTGGCGGAGATCAGCTATGCCGATGGCGAGGGCTGGCAGGACGCACCTCATCCGGTCGCTTGGTTCGGTCGGCGCGAGCGCGACGTCCACGACATCTGGCACGTCCTGACCGGCTATACCGCCGAGGAGCATCTGGGCGAGGCGTGCCTCGTCGCGTTTTCCTATGCGCAGACCGGCGGACTGGGCTGGGCAGCGATCGGGCTGGGCGCAGCACTGAAGTCGCTCCGCGTCACCGGCGAGCGGGCGTTCGCGAAGGCGGTGTGGGAAGGGTATCGCAACGGCCGGCGCGCACGCTGGCTCCATGCCGAGGCCTATGAGGCCTTGCTGGCCGAGCCGCTCGACGTGGCGCGGCGGCGGCTGAACATTGCCGAGCCGGTCGCGTATCACGCCGCGCAGCAGCGGTTGCGCGAGCAGGGGTTGCAGGGGATTTAGAGCCGAACTCGACCGACTGGGTCACCCTCCCTCTCCCGCCGGGAGAGGGAAAAGACGCCGATGGCGGGGAAGGGTGAAGGCGACCCCTGGGTTCGTTTCCTTTCCGGAAGGTCGCGCTTACTTGGCCAATGCCGCGCTCGCCTTCGCTTCGCCCGCATCGCGGACGGCCTTGGCGCGGGCTTCGGCCTGTTCCTCGACCAGCTTTGCCTCGTCCTTCATCGCGTCGGCGCGGACCTTCAGCCGTTCGGCGTCATAGCCGCCGGCCTGCTGCGCCTGGTTGCGCAACCCTTCGGCCTCGACCTTCATCTGCGCCGTCTGATTCTCGGCGGCGGCCTCGATCGCGTCGGCTTCGGCATCGGCCTGATCGCGCAGCTGTTCGGCCTGTAGCTGCTCCGGCGTCTGCGATGCGCAGGCGGTGAGAGCGAAGGCGGCGGCTGCCGCAAGAGCGAAGCGGGTCATGGCGTATCCCTGTTGTAATTTGACAACCCAAATTCCCGGCGGCGCGGAAAGTTGCGTTCGTATAACCTGGCCGGAACCATGGCGGGTTCCGTCGGGCGGGGCACGCGGGTAACGGTCGGTCGCAGATGCTGACCCGACTGACCCTGACCGACTTTCGCAATCACGCGGCGGCGACACTCGAACCGGGGCCGGGATTCGTCGTGCTGAGCGGGCCGAACGGCGCGGGCAAGACCAATGTGCTGGAGGCGGTATCGCTGCTGGCTCCCGGACGCGGGCTGCGTCGTGCCGCGCTGTCGGACATGGCGCGCGAGGGCGGGGCGGGCGGCTTCGGCGTCGCTGCCGAACTGGCGGGCGATGTGCGACTGGGCACGGGGACGCAGGCCAATGCCCCAGAACGGCGGATCGTGCGGGTGAACGGGGCGGGGGCATCGGCGACGGTGCTGGCCGAATGGCTGTCGGTGCTGTGGCTGACCCCGGCGATGGACCGGCTGTTCGTCGAACCGGCGGGCGAGCGGCGACGCTTTCTCGACCGGATGACGCTGGCGCTGTTGCCCGGCCATGCCACGCAGGCGACGCGGTATGACGCGGCGATGCGGCAGCGCAATCGTCTGCTGGCGGAGGATGCCGCACCCGATCCCGACTGGCTGTCGGCGCTGGAGGCGCGGATGGTCGAACATGGCGTGGCGCTGGGTGCGGCGCGGGCCGATTGCGTGGCGATGCTCGACGCGCGGATCGCGCAGACGCCCGCCGCCGATTTCCCGCGCGCCGCCCTGACGGTGGAGGGGTGGCATGGCGACGCCGCCCTGTTCGCGCGCGAACTGGCGGCGGGGCGCGCGCGCGACGCGGCGGCGGGACGCGCGCTGAGCGGGCCGCACCGCGCCGACCTGATCGTCACCGATCGCGACCGGGGACAGGCGGCGGCGCGCTGTTCGACCGGCGAACAGAAGGCGCTGTTGCTGGGGCTGGTCCTCGCCCATGCCGAACTGGTCGCCGGGCCTGCCGGGCGTCGGCCGGTGCTGTTGCTCGACGAGGTGGCGGCGCATCTCGATCCGGAACGCCGCGCGGCGCTGTTCGCGCGCGCGGCGGGCGTGGGGCAGGTGTGGCTGACCGGAACCGAGGCCGGGCTGTTCGATGGGATCGCCGGCGACGCGACGCGGTTCCACGTCGCCGGTGGGCAGGTTCAGTCGACGGGTGCGTAGAAGCGCAGCTCGTTCGGAATCTTCTCGGGGGCCTCGCCATGCACGCGGGCCATCGCCGCCGCGATCGCGTAACCGAGGCCGGCGGTATAGAACGGCTTGGCGACGCAGCCGAGGATCAGCGGGTGGTCGGCGACGTCGGGGCAATTGCCGCTGAGGAACAAGCAGGGGATGCCGCGCGCCGCCAGCGCGACCGCGACGGTCCGGCCCGAATCCCCCTGCGCCAGCCGCACGTCGCACAGCGCGAGATCGGGCCGGTCGGCTTCGGCCAGCGCCAGCGCGCTCGCCTGCGTATCGGCGATGCCGGTGACGATATGGCCGTGCAGCGTCAGCGCATCCTCGACCAGCATCGCGACGATCGCTTCGTCCTCGACCAGCATGATCCGCAGCTTATCCGCCATGGGCACGTCCCGGAATGGAGAGAGTGAGGCGGTCGGTGCCGTTGCGCGCGACGGTGGCGCGCAGCTGCCGCGACAGGCCCCGCACCAGACGGCCATCGTCGAGCGCGGGACGGGCGACCCCCATCGTCGGACCGGTCAGGGCGATGTGCATCGCATCCTCGCCGGCGTCGATCACGACCGCCGTCAGCGCCTCGGGATCGGGGTCCAGCATCGTATGGACCAGCAGCGCGACGGCGACGGCCTGTTCGATCGGCAGGCAGGCGGTGCCGCGCGTCGTCACCTCGACCGGATCGCCATCGCCGCGTTCGGTGATCGCATCCAGCAGCGCGGCGATATCGATCTGGGTCGGCGTGTCGACGGCATAGAGCGGCCGATGGGCGGCGGCGAGTACTTCGAGCCGGGCGGCGGCGGCGGCCAGCGCGGCCTTTGCCGTGTCGTCGCTGGTATCCGCCGCGCCCAGCCGGACCACGGCGACCGCGGTTTGCAGCGCGTTGCGGACGCGATGGTTCAGTTCGCCGAGCAGGCGTTCGCGGATCGCGATCCCCTCCCGCAACTCGGCCTCGATCTTCAGCCGGTATTTGGCGAGGGCGACATAGTGGCAGACGGTATGGAGAAAGGCGAGTTCGTCGGCATCGAACCGGTCGGTCCAGCGCCGCCCGAAGCCGAGCGTGCCGAGCAGCGTCGATCCATGGATCAACGGGGTACAGGCATAGGCGTCGATCCCGAGGTCCCGGACGAAACCGGTCAGCGGATCGTCCGACGCCTGCACCGCAAATGCCTCGATCGCGCGGCGTTCCTTGGCGGCATAGCCGCACACTGCCTGCCCCACCTCCAGCCGCCCACCGGCCGCGGCCTCCGCCTCGGTCAGGCCGGCATGGGCGACCAGCGTGAGGCCGTCGGCGTCCAGTCGATAGTTGAAGAACACGTCGAGCCGCAATTCGTCGGCGATCAGCGCGAAGAGGTCCTCGACCATCGCCGCCGGGTCGTCGGCGGCCAGCATCCTGTCAGCTGCTTCCCCCAGCAAGCGCAACTGGCGGCGCGGCAGGTTGTCGACCGGGTCGGCGGCAACAGGACCGCCGGAAGGCGCGCCGAACGCGGCGAGTTCGTTCATATCCGGGCTGTACGGTGTTCATCTGCGGGTTGCCATAGCGAAAACAAGCAAAACGGACGGTGGCTTGACCATCGCGACCGTCTCGCGTATCTACCGCAGTGCAGCGACGCTTTTTCAGGCAGCGTGATCGGACCGTGATGGTCTCGGCTACGCGTCGCAGCTCCAACCGGCTTCCCTAGTCACGCGGGTCGCAATTTTTTGCCCGCTGCCCGTGCGCCTTGCTGCGTTTCGGGTGCCGGACCCTATTTCAGGAACTGCCATGACCTTCCAGTCACTCGGCTTGTCGAAGTCGATTCTCGACGCGCTCGCCGCCAAGAATTACGAAACCCCCACCCCGATCCAGCGCGACGCGATCCCGCTCGTGCTCGAAGGGCGCGACCTGCTGGGCATCGCCCAGACCGGTACCGGCAAGACCGCCGCCTTCGTGCTGCCGTCGATCGACCTGTTGGTAAAGGCTAATGTCCGTCGCCGCCCGATGCGCTGCCGCATGCTGGTGCTGGCCCCGACGCGCGAACTGGTCAGCCAGATCGCCGACAATGCCCGCGCCTATGCCAAGCACAGCAAGCTGACCGTCGCCACCGTGTTCGGCGGCGTGCCGGTGCCGCGCAACATCCGCGACGTGGCGGCGGGTGTCGACATCCTCGTCGCGACGCCGGGCCGGCTGCTCGACCTGATCGACCAGAAGTGCCTCGGCCTGGGCGAGCTCGAGATCCTCGTGCTCGACGAAGCCGACCAGATGCTCGACCTCGGTTTCATCCACGCGCTGCGCCGCATCGTGTCGATGGTGCCCAAGTCGCGTCAGACGCTGTTCTTTTCGGCGACCATGCCGAAGGATATCCGCGAACTGGCCGACAAGTATCTGACCGATCCGGCGACCGTCGCGGTGACGCCGGTGTCGTCGACCGCCGAGCGCGTCGAGCAATATGTCACGCACGTGCAGCAGACCGAGAAGCAGGCGCTGCTGACGATGTTCTTCCGCAACACGAAGATCGATCGCGCGCTGGTGTTCACCCGCACCAAGCATGGCGCCGACCGCGTCGTGAAGCTGCTGGCAGCCAACGGCATCGCGTCGAACGCGATCCACGGCAACAAGTCGCAGCCGCAGCGTGAGAAGGCACTGGCCGCGTTCCGCGACGGCACCGTTCCGATCATGGTCGCGACCGACATCGCCGCGCGCGGTATCGACGTGTCGGGGGTCAGCCATGTCGTGAACTTCGAACTGCCCAATGTTTCGGAACAATATGTCCACCGCATCGGGCGGACGGCGCGCGCGGGTGCGTCGGGCGTGGCGTTCAGCTTCTGCGCCGATGACGAGCGGCCGTTCCTGAAGGGGATCGAGCGGCTGACCAAGCAGAAGATCGAGGTCGTGCCGCTGCCTGCCGACTTCCTCGAACAGAGCGCGCAGATCAAGGCGAGCCGCGCGCCCTATGCCCCCGATCGTCCCGAGCGTCTGCCCAGCGAGCGCGGCCCGGCGCGTCCGCGCGCGACCCATGCCCATGGTGCCAAGCCGGCGCATGGTCGCGGTGGTCCGGCCCGCGGCGGTCAGCCGCAGCGCAGCGAAGGGCAGGGCGGTGGTCGCCCGCCGCAGCGTGAGGCCGGTACCGGTGGCGGCGGTCGTCCGGGTGGCGGCGGTGCCGGCGGCGGTCGCGGCCGGGGCGGTCGCGGTCGGGGCGGCGCTCCCCGCGCAGCGGTTTGATCGAAAAGCCCCGGCAGGCAACTGCCGGGGTTTTTTGTGACTTCTATCCTCTCCGGCACGGGGAGGATTTTACAGTTCTCTTAACGCCCGGGCCGGTCTCGCACTCAGGATCGGCAACGCGCCGAGCAGGCCGATCCCCAACGTCACCCCGACCCCCGTCGCCAGCGTCAGGCCGATCGCGCGGTAGTCGGGCAGCCAGTCGAACGCGAACAGTTCGACCACGACATACCACCCGCCCGCGATCCCGATCGCGGCGGCGAGGGCGGCGAGGATGACGGCGAGCAACAGATATTCGAGCGCCTGCGCCGCCAATATCTGGCCACGCGTCGCGCCGAGCGTCTTCAGGATCACCGAATCATAGGTCCGGGTTTCGCGCGCGGCGGCGATCGCGCCGATCAGCACCGCGATGCCGGCGAGGATGGCGATGCCCGCCGCGGCAGCGATGGCGGTGGCCATTTGCGACACGATATCGCGGACCTGCCCGATCACGTCGCGCACCTCGACGACCGATGTCGACGGGAAGCGGACCGACAGCGCGCGGATGACGGCGCGTTCGCGGCCCGGCATGGTGATCGTCGCGGCAAGGTTATGCGGTACGTCGGACAGGGCGTTGGGGCTGAACACCATCACGAAATTGAAGCCCATCGTGTCCCATTCGATCTTGCGGAACGAGGCGATGCGGGCGGTGCGTTCCTGGCCGGCAACGCTGATCGTCAGCGGATCGCCGAGTTTCAGGTTCAGCGCTTCGCCCATGCGTTCGTCGACCGAGACCAGCGGTTCGCCGGCATAGTCGGCGGGCCACCATTTGCCCGCCACCAGTTCGCTGCCCGGCGGCAGGTCGCGGGCGAAGGTCAGGCCGCGTTCGCCACGCAGTGCCCAGGCGCCCTCCGGAATGATTTTCAGGTCGGCGACGCGGGTGGTGCCATAGGCGGTGATGGTGCCGCGCATCAGCGGCACGGTCTGGATGTCGGCGTCGGGCTGGAAGTTGACGATGGTTGCACGGAACGACGATTCGCGGGCCGGGGGCACGTCGAGCGCGAACAGCGCGGGGGCGCGCGCCGGAACGGTCCGGGCGATGTTGGCGTCGAGGCTGGTGCGGATGGTTGCCAGCAGCACGAACAGGGTCAGGCCGAGGCCCAGCGCCACGACCAGCGCGCCGGTACGCGCGCCGGGGCGGTGCAGCGCGCTGACCGCGAGCCGCAACAACGGACGGCGGGGGCGGGGCAGGCGCGCGGCGGCCCAGCGGATCGACCAGCCAAGTATCGATAGTAGCAGGAGAAGTCCTGCCGCGGCGGCAAGGAACGCCGCGCCGAACCATGGGCGTTCGCTGGTCGTCAGGACCAGCGCGACGATCCCCGCGAACGCTGCACCCATCCATGCCGCCGCCTTCCACCTCGGCGGTCGACGGCCGTCATGGACGCCGCGCAACAGCCCGGCGGCAGGGACCGCACCTGCCGCCAGCAACGGCGGCGCGGCAAAGGCGAGGGCGATGAGCAGGCCATAGGCGGCGGCCTGTACCAGCGGCAGGGGATGGATGGCGAAGCGGGGCGCGACCGGCAGCACATCGCCCGCGACCGCGACGATCAGCGGCACGGCGGCGATGCCGATGGCAAGGCCGATAGCGATGCCGATCGCGGAAACCGCCATGATCTGAAGCAGATAGACACGCGCGATCAGGCCGGAGGTCGCGCCCAGCACCTTCAGCGTGGCGATGCTCGACCGGCGGGTGGCGAGGTAGCTGGACACGCCGTTGCCGACCCCGATGCCCGCAATGACCAATGCGGTCAGGCCGACCAGCACCAGAAATTCGCCCATCCGCGTCAGGAAACGCTCGGCCCCCGGCGAGGCGCGGTCGCGGGTGCGGCTGTCCCAGCCCTGCGCCGGATAGCGGTCGGTAAACGCCTTGATCGCTTGCCCCGGGTCATAGCGGCTGGCGATGCGGTATTTGCTCTCGTACAGGCTGCCGGGCGCGATCAGGCCGGTGCGTTGCAATCCCTCCAGCGATACCAAAGCCACTGCGCCGAGGGTGAATCCTTCGCTCAACCGGTCGGGTTCGTCGGCGATGATGCCGGCGACGGTGAAGCGCGCGGTACCGAACCGGACCGGGCCACCGACCCGCAGTTTCAGCCGTTCGACCAGCGCCGGCCCCACATAGGTCTCGGTCGGGGACAGCGGGCGGGCGTTGCCGCGTTGCAGGGTCAGCGCGCCATAGAGCGGATAGGACCGGTCGACCGCTTTCAGCTCGATCGGGGCCGTTTCCCCGCCGAAGTTGACACCCATCGACTGCATCCGCAGCGTTTCGGACACGCGACCCAGCCTCGCCATCGACCGGCGCTCGGCCGGATCGGCGGTGCGCTGCGACACCGACAGTTCGAGGTCGCCGCCGAGCAGGCTCTGGCCGCGCGCGGACAGTTCGCCGGTGATCGAGCGCGTCAGGCTGCCGATCGCGGCCAGCGCACCGACGCCGAGGATCAGGCAGACCAGCAATAGCCGCAGCCCACGGAAGCGGGCATCGAGTTCGCGACGCGCGAAGGTCCATGCGAGACGCCAGTCGGTCATGCGGTGGCTCGGGGGGGGGGCGTGCGGGTTGGCTGGTCCGGAGCCAAGCAGAAACGCCGGTCGCGTGTGCCGCTCTGGACCCCCGCCTGCGCGGGGGTACGGTGGGGGGCGTGCGGTTCGGGCTTTTGTGGATGTGGGGCCTGTACGAAAGCGCTGCGAACGTCCGAAATCCGTACCCCCGCGAAGGCCGGGGCCCAGTTGGGGGACGTCAGTATCCTACCGAAAGACCTTGCCAACTGGACCCCGGCCTCCGCCGGGGTACGGCGTGGATGGGGCTCCGGCCGGGACGTTCGCATCGGGCTTGCCTTCGCTGGGGAGGGCAAGCGCGGCTTTCGCAGCGCAACGCTCATTGCCCGCTGTCTCGCGCGATCCGGCCATCGGCCAGTTCGACCACCCGGTCGCAGCGTTCGGCCAGCGCCGGGTCGTGGGTGATGACCAGCAAGGTCGCCTGTGTCGCGGCGCGGCGTTCGAACAGCAGGTCCATGACCGCATGGCCGGTCGCGCGGTCGAGATTGCCGGTCGGTTCGTCGGCAAAGACCAGCGCCGGGCGTCCGGCCAGCGCGCGGGCGATCGCGACGCGCTGTTGCTCGCCGCCCGACAATTGCGTCGGATAATGGTGGAGGCGGTGGGCGAGACCGACCGATGCCAGTTCGGCCTCGGCACGGGCGAAGGCGTCGGCCACCCCGGCCAGTTCCATCGGTACCGCGACGTTTTCGAGCGCGGTCATCGTCGGCAGCAGGTGGAATGCCTGTAGCACGATGCCGATCCGGCCGCGTCGTGCCCGCGCCAGATCATCCTCGCCCATCGCACCGAAGTCGGCACCGGCGACATGGACCTGCCCGCCGGTCGCGCGCTCTAGGCCGGACAGCACCGCCATCAGCGACGACTTGCCCGATCCCGACGCACCCAAGAGCGCGACGCTGGTCCCGGCAGGGACGGCAAGGTCGATACCGTGCAGGATGCGGGTCGCAGCGTCGCCTTCGCCCAGCGTCAGGGTGACACCGCACGCGTCGATGACCATATCGTTCGAAACGGATTGCATGGAAGGTTTGTCGCCAGTGACGAAGCAGGGACCCACATATGCGGGCGCGTTCGCCATTCTCCAAGGCGCGTTGCTGCTGTCGGGATGCGGCCAGCCCGATTTGTCGGAGGGGAATGAGACCATCCAGATGACGGTGAGCAATGCCGCGTCCGCCGCAAGCCCCAAGGCGGCGTCGGTGAAGCCGGTGGCCGGGCCGGAGCGGCTGGTGCTGGCGTTCGGTGACAGCCTGTATGCCGGCTATGGCCTCGCCCGCGGGGACAGCCTGCCCGACGATCTGCAGGATGCGTTGCGCGCGGACGGCATCAACGCGCGGGTCGTGAATGGCGGGATTTCGGGCGATACCAGCGCGGCGGGGCGGCAGCGGCTGGCCTATACGCTCGACCGGCTCGACCGGAAACCCGACCTCGTGCTGCTGGGGCTGGGCGGCAATGATGTGCTGCGCCAGATTCCGCCGGCCGAGACGCGGGCCAATTTCGTCGCGATGCTGGAGGAGTTGCAGAAGCGCGGCATTCCGGTGGTGCTGACCGGCATGCTGGTGCCGCCCAATCTAGGGCCGGACTATGCCGCGACGTTCAACCGCATCTGGCCGGACATGGCGAAGCGATATGACGCGACGCTCGATCCGTTCATTCTGGCGGGCGTGCTGGGCGACCGGGCGTTGATGTTGCCCGACGGCATCCACCCCAATGCGCAAGGGGTCGACCGGATCGTCGCGCGGCTGGGGCCGGTGGTCGCCGGGCGGCTGCGGGCGATCGACCCGGCGGGGTGAGGGGGGCGGGCGGGTGCGCGGCGGCTCTTGCAGGAGTCTCGCGCTTAACGGCAGGGGATCGGGCGTCGGCACGGTCGCAGCGGTCTTGCGGACGCCGAGATTCCGTCGGGAAAGCTTTCGGGTACGGTACCGACGTCGGCCGTCTGGCCCTTGGCCTCCCAAGACCTTTGCGAAAGTCCCAAGCCCCTCCCCCTTGCGGTACCCCCGCGCAGGCGGGGGTCCAGGGTTCCATGCGCAAGTCGTTGTTTTCATTGGCTCTGGACCCCCGCCTGCGCGGGGGTACGGCGAGTTTTTGGCCAAGCTTGCTACTTTCGTAGCGGTCTCGCCTTCGCCGGGGTACGACCGACCCGCAAAGCCGTCGTGAATGTCCGAACGGCGGTATAATCCGCTCAAACGCCCGCCATTTTCCGAATTTGCCGCCCTCGCAACGGACGCAGTCCGTACCCGCAAAAAAATCGCCCGATTTCAGTTGGCAGCATCGACTTAATATCGTATACGAAAATCACGATCATGGAGGATGATGTGGTTTCTGGTTCGAGCATGTGGACGGGCGTCTATCCCGCAGCGACGACGCAGTTCGCGGCGGATGGTTCGGTCGATATCGACGCGACGCAGCGTGGGTTGGTAGCGCTGGTCGAGGATGGTGTCGACGGGTTGATCCTGCTCGGCACCTGTGGCGAGAATAATTCGCTCGACGTAGCGGAAAAGCATGCGGTGCTGCGCGCCGGTGTCGAAGCGGTCGGCGGGCGCGTGCCGCTGGTATGCGGCGTGTCCGAATTCACGACGCACCGCGCGGCGGAGTTCGCGCAGGAGGTCGAGGCGATCGGCGTCGATGCGCTGATGCTGTTGCCGGCCATGGTCTATGTGCCGACGCCGAACGAACTGGCGACGCATTTTCGCACCGTTGCCGACGCGACCGGCCTGCCGATCATGTTGTACAACAATCCGCCCGCATACCGGGTGTCGGTCGACTTCGCGACGCTCGAGCTGCTCGATCCGGTCAAGAACATCGTCGCGGTCAAGGAAAGCGCGCCCGATCCGCGCCGCTTCACCGACGTCATCAACCGGTTCGGCGACCGCTATATCGTGATGGCGGGTCTGGACGACGTCGCGCTGGAGGGCATGTTGCTCGGCGCCAGCGGCTGGGTATCGGGCCTGACCAGCGCGTTCCCGCAGGAATCGGTCGCGCTGATCGCGGCGGTCTATCGTGGCGACTGGGAAGAGGCGCGGCGCATCTATCGCTGGTTCATGCCGCTGCTGCACCTCGATGCCGAACATGATCTGGTCCAGTCGATCAAGCTGGCCGAAGAGATCATGGGTCGCGGGTCGGAACGCGTCCGCCTGCCGCGCCTGCCGCTCGAAGGCGCGCGCCGGGCCGAGGTCATCGCGATGGTCGAAAAGTGCGCGGCGACCCGCCCGGTGCTCAAGGCGGCGCTCGCCGCCTGATGCGCCACACCTTCTTCTGCATCGACGGCCACACGGCGGGCAATCCCGTCCGTCTGGTGGCCGGGGGCGCGCCGCTGTTGCGGGGTGCCAGCATGGCGGAGCGGCGGCAGGATTTCCTGGCGCGGTTCGACTGGATCCGCACCGGGCTGTGTTTCGAGCCGCGCGGGCACGACATGATGTCGGGCGGGTTCCTGTACCCGCCGTGCGGCGATGCGGATGCGGCGATCCTGTTCATCGAGACATCGGGCTGCCTGCCGATGTGCGGGCACGGCACGATCGGAATGATCACCTTCGGGCTGGAGAACGGCCTGATCACCCCGCGCGAGCCGGGCAGGCTGCGCGTCGAGGTGCCGGCCGGCATCATCGACATCGATTATGTCGCCGAGGGCAACCGGGTGCGATCGGTCAAGATCCGCAACGTGCCCGCCTATCTGGCGGCGCGGGATGTGCGGATCGACGTGCCGGGCTTCGGCCCGCTGTCGATCGATGTCGCCTATGGCGGCAATTACTATGCGATCATCGAACCGCAGGGGGCCTATACCGGCCTCGACGATCTCGGCGCGGCGCGGCTCGTAGAGTTAAGCCGGACCATCCGCGAGCAGGTGCAGGCGATCTATGACCCCGTCCATCCGCTGGAACCGACGATCCGGGGCGTCAGCCATGTGCTGTGGGCCGACCGGCCGAAGGGCGACGGCGCGGACGGGCGCAACGCGGTCTTCTATGGCGAACGCGCGATCGACCGCAGCCCGTGCGGGACCGGCACGTCGGCGCGGCTGGCGCATCTGGCGGCGACCGGGCGGTTGCAGGTCGGCGACCGCTTCGTGCATGAAAGCTATATCGGCAGCCGCTTCGTCGGGCGGGTCGAGGCGGAGACGATGATCGGCGGGCAGGCCGCGATCATCCCGTCGATCGAGGGATCGGCGATCGCCACGGGATTCAACACGATCTGGATCGATCGCGAGGACCCGTTCTTCGCCGGATTCACCGTGGTATGATGCGGCACTAGAACACGAACGAGGGGGCAGGGGCTTGGCACGAGGGATATTGGGGCCGCTGAAGCCCCTTGACGCGAACGAGTCCGATCCGGACCGCAAGCTGCGCAAGACGCTGAGCTGGCCGCATCTGATCGCGCTGGGGATCGGCGCGATCGTCGGGACCGGCATCTATACGCTCACCGGGGTCGGCGCGGATCGGGCCGGGCCGGCGGTGATCCTGTCCTTTGCGATTGCGGGCGCGGTGTGCGCCTGCGCGGCGCTGGCCTATGCCGAGATGGCGACGCTGATCCCGACCGCCGGCAGCGCGTACACCTATACCTATTCGGTGATCGGCGAGAGTATCGCGTGGATCGTCGGGTGGAGCCTGATCCTCGAATATTCGCTGGCCTGTTCGACGGTGGCGGTCGGATGGTCCGCCTATCTGGTCGGATGGTTGCAGAGTGCCGGGGTGCATCTGCCGCCGCTGTTGCTGTCGGGGCCGCATGGCGGGGGACTGGTGAACCTGCCCGCCGTGCTGGTGGCGCTGGGCATCGCGGGCATGCTGGTGGCGGGGACCAAGGAGAGCGCGACGTTCAACATCGCGCTGGTCGCGATCAAGATGGTCGCGCTGGCGGTGTTCGTCTTCTTCGCGCTGCCGGCGTTTTCGGGCAGCAATTTCGAACCGTTCATGCCTTACGGCTTTGGCAGTCAGGTGCAGGGCGGGGCGACGCGCGGGGTGATGGCGGCGGCGGCGATCGTGTTCTTCGCCTTTTATGGCTTCGATGCGGTCGCGACCTCTGCCGAGGAGGCACGCAATCCGGGCCGCGACCTGACGATCGGGATCATCGGGTCGATGGCGGCGTGCACCGCCATCTATATGGGGGTCGCGGTCGCAGCGATCGGGGCGGTCAGCTATGTCGACCTCGGCCGCTCCGCCGAGCCGCTGGCCTATGTGTTGCGGACGTTGCAGCATCCGTTCGCGGCGTGGGCGATCGGGCTGGCGGCGCTGATCGCGCTGCCGTCGGTCATTCTGGTGATGATGTACGGGCAGAGCCGCATCTTCTTCGTGATGTCGCGCGACGGGTTGTTGCCGCGCTCGCTCAGCCGGGTGTCGGCGCGGACCGGGTCGCCGGCGCTGGTGACGATGGTGACCGGCGTGTTCGTGGCGGCGGTGGCGGGCTTCTTCCGGCTCGACGAGATCGCCGAACTGGCGAATGCGGGGACGCTGCTGGCGTTCATCGCGGTCGCGACGTGCATGATGGTGCTGCGCAAGCGGGCACCCGACATGCCGCGCGTGTTCCGCTGCCCCGCGCCGTTCGTGGTGGGGACGCTGGCGATCCTCGGCTGTCTGTACCTGCTGGTCAGCCTGCCGACGCAGACGCTGGTCCGGTTCGGATTGTGGAACGTGGTCGGGGTCGTCTTCTACCTCGGCTATGGCCGTGCGCGCAGTCTGGTGCGCGCACGCGGATGATCGAGCGCGCGCCCGCGACCGCGATCGTCATCGGCGACGGCGTCGTCGGGCTGAACGTCGCGCTGGCGCTGCAACGGCGCGGCACGGCGGTGACGATCGTCGCGCCCGATGCTCCATGGCGGGGCGCGTCATGGGGCAATGCCGGGCATATCGCGGTCGAACAGGTCGAACCGCTCGCGTCGCTGGCGACGATCCGGAGCGTGCCGGGCCGGCTGTTCTCGCGCGGGGGCGCGCTGGCGTTGCCGCCGCGCGCGATCGGAGCGTGGTTGCCGTTCAGTTTGCGGATGTTGCTCGCGGCGCGTCCGGCGCGGTTCCGGCGTGGCAAGGCGGCACTGTCGGCGCTGCTCGCGACCGCGATCCCCGCGTGGCGACAGGTGCTGGCGGAGGCGGACGCGGATGACCTGCTGCGCGTCGACGGGCATTTCGTGGTGTGGGAAACGCCGGACAGCGCGGCGCGGGGCCGGCGCGGATGGATGGCGGCCGATACCGGCACCGCGAGCGTGCGCGATGCGACGCCTGAGGAACTGGCGCAGCTTCGCGCCCTGACCGACGTTCCGATCGCCGGCGCGATCCGGTTCGTCGGCAGCGGGCAGATCGTCGATACGACCGCCCTGGGCGAGGCGCTGACCACGCGCTTCGCGGCGCAGGGCGGGACGTTCGTGCGGGGCCGGGTGCGCGCGGTCGGCCGCGACGGGCGGGTGACGCTGGACGACGGTACGACCCACGCCGCTGACGTGGCGGTGGTCGCGGCCGGGGCGGCGTCCGCCGCGCTGGTCGCGCCGGCCGGCCTGTCCGCGCCGCTGATCGCCGAGCGCGGCTATCATATCGAAGGGAATCCGGGCGACTGGCCCGCCGATATGCCGCCGGTGGTGTTCGAGGACCGCTCGATGATCGTCACCCGCTTCGCCCATCGGCTGCGCGCGGCGAGCATCGTCGAATTCGCGCGGATCGACATGGCCCCCGACCCCCGGAAATGGGCGCGGTTGCGCGGGCACGTTGCCAGCCTCGGCCTGTCGATCGGCGCACCGGTCGAACCGTGGATGGGCGCACGGCCGACGCTGCCCGACTATCTGCCCGCGATCGGGCGGCGCGGGGCGATCGCCTATGCCTTTGGCCATCAGCATCTCGGTCTCACGCTGTCGGCGACGACCGGCGAGGCGCTGGCGGCGCTGCTGCATGGCGAGACGCCGGCGGTCGACCTGACGCCGTTCGATCTGGGACGTTTCGGGTGAGGCGCGGTTGCGCGTCGTCCTGCCGCCAAGTTAAGGCAGCAATCCCGGACTACCCCGACCGGGCGAGGCGCTTTCCATGACCGGCATCATCATCCGCAACCTGTCCGACCAGCTCGTCGATCTGGTCCGCGACCGCATTCTTGCCGGCAGGGTCGAGCAGGACCGGGCAATCCGGCAGGACGCGCTGGCCGCCGAACTGGGGGTCAGCAAGATCCCGCTGCGCGAGGCGCTGACCCGATTGGAGCAGGAAGGACTGCTGCGGTCGCGCGCCAATCACGGCTATTTCGTGCGCGAGCTCACCATCGACGAAGCCGAGGAAGTCTATGCCCTGCGTCTGCGGCTGGAGCCGGAGATTGCGGCGGCGGCGGCAGTGCGCGCGACCGAGGCGGAGCGCGAGACGGCGACCCGGACCCTTGCGCGACTCGACGCGGCCACCAACGCGCATGGCGAAGGGGTCGGTGCGTTCAACCGCGCCTTCCACCTCGCGCTGCTGCGCCCGTCGCGTCAGCCGATCACCACGACGGTCCTGGAGCGGCTGCACGTGCTGGGCGAACGCTATGTCCGCAAGCATCTGGAGCCGCTCGGTCGCGACCAGCGTGCGAACGACGAACATGCCGAGCTGCTCGATCGCTGGCTGGCCCGCGATGCCGTGGCGGTGCGTGAGGCGATGTACGGCCATATCGAGCAGACGGTGGTCGACCTGCGCCGCGAATTCCAGAGCGACGCGCCCGCCGCCTGACGGGCGGCACCAACCGGTATCACGCCATCGTCACCAACGGTGCCGATCGTCATACCGTGACGATTTTCATCCCTGTCCCGCATGGAAGCGACACCACAGGCCTCGATCTGACAATTTTACTGCTCGTACATAGTATAATATATTTGATGACTCCGTTTCGATGTGTATGTTCCTCCCAAACAACGGGGGGTTGACGATGCAACGTATGACGAGATTGCTGGCATCCGCGGCGGTGACCGCGCTGGTGCTTGGGAACGCCTTGCCGGCCTTCGCGCAGGCGACGACCGATGGTCAGGTCGCCGGCGAAGCGAGCGAGAGTGGTGACGAGGTCATCACCGTCACCGGCACGCGCCTTGCCCAGCCGGGGGTGATGAGCAACAGCCCGATCACGACCGTCGATGCCGCCGAGATCCGGTTGCAGGGCGCAACCAATATCGAGAGCGTCCTCAATCGCCTGCCGCAGATCACGCCGGACGCGAACGAGAATGTGTCGAACGGATCGGACGGGACCGCGAAGGTGAACCTGCGCAACCTCGGCAGCAATCGTAACCTCGTGCTCGTCAACGGGCAGCGCCTGCTGCCGATCCAGGCGACCGACCTGAACTTCATCCCGTCGTTCATGGTGCAGCGGGTCGACGTCGTGACCGGCGGCGCGTCGGCGGTGTACGGGTCCGACGCGGTATCGGGCGTCATCAACTTCGTGCTGCGCGATAATCTGAACGGTGTGAAGACCGACGTGCAATATGGCTTTTCGGCGCATCAGAACGACAATGCCGCGAACCGTGCGCGGGTCGTCGGCGCGGGGTTCACCCCGGCGTTGCGCAGCCCGGTCGATGGACAGCGTTTCGACGCGAACATCGCGCTGGGTGCCAATTTCGCCGAGGATCGCGGCAACGTGACCGCCTATTTCGGCTATCGCGACGTGAAGCCGATCCTGCAATATAACCGCGACGTATCGGCCTGCGCGCTCGATCCGGTGTTCTCCGGCACGCCGTCGGCGGCGACGTCGCTGACCTGTGGTGGATCGTCGAACAATCAGTATGGGCGGTTCGTGCCGCTGCGCTCGGGCATCGCCGCCGGCGGGTATAACAATACCAAGGACGGTCAGAAGACCTGGGTCCAGTATAACCCCGACTTCCGCTACAACTACGCGCCGCTGAATTACTTCCAGCGCAATGACACCCGCTTCATCGCCGGTGCCTTTGCGAAGTATGAAGTCAATCCGGCCGTGGAAGTCTATGGCAGCTTCATGTTCATGGACGATCGCACCAATTCGCAGGTCGCGCCGTCGGCCCTGTTCCAGGGGTATCCGTACTCGATCAACTGCAACAACCCGCTGATGAGCGCACAGCAGGCAGGGTTGCTGTGCGGCAGCGCGGCGGCGGGCACCAACGTCAACCAGGACGTCTATATCGGCTATCGTCCGGTCGCCGCCCCGGCCCAGCCGCGCCGCGACGACCTGCGTCACACCGACTATCGCGTCAGCGGCGGTTTCCGGGGCGAGATCGCGCCGGGTATCCGCTACGATGCCAATGCGCTGTTCTCGACGGTGATTTATAACGAGACGTATCGGAACGACATCGACCCGCAACGCGCCAACCGCGCGCTGAAGGTCGATCTGGTCAATGGCGTGCCGACGTGCCGTTCGGTCGTCGACGGTTCGGACCCGAGCTGCGTTCCGCTCAACGTCTTCCAGTTCGGCGGGCCGACCGCGGCGGCGCTCGCCTATGTCTATGCGCCGACCAGCACCGAAGGGCTGGACAAGGAAACGGTCCTGTCGGGCACGCTGACCGTCGATGGCGGCGAATATGGCGTGAAGCTGCCATGGGCCGATAGCGGGATCGGCGCGGTCTTCGGCGTCGAGCATCGTCGTGAATCGCTCGAATTCCGGGCCGACGCGCTGGCGCTCGCCAAGGGCACGAAGGAGATCGAGGGCGGTTTCAATGTGACCGAAGGGTTCACCGAAGTCCGGGTGCCGATCGTCGAGGACCGGCCGTTCTTCAGGGAACTGTCGCTGACCGGCGGCTATCGCTTCTCGAACTACAGCACCAACGACAAGGGCATTTCCACCTACAAGGGTGAAATCGCCTGGGCGCCGTCGCGCGACCTGCGCCTGCGCGGCGGATATAACCGCGCGATCCGGGCACCCAATATTTCCGAACTGTTCGGGGCGCAAAGCCCGGGCAACGTGACGACGCAGGACCCGTGCTCCGGCACCAGCCCGGCGGCGACGTTGCAGCAGTGCCAGAATACCGGCGTCACCGCCGCGCAATATGGCAACATCATCGAATGCCCGAGCGAGCAGTGCACGGGCTTCTTCGGCGGCAACCAGGCGTTGCGCCCCGAAGAGGCGGACACCTACACCGCCGGGCTGGTGCTGACCCCGCGCTTCGCCAAGCGGTTGATGCTGTCGGTCGATTATTTCAACATCAAGGTGAAGGACTATATCGGCGTGATCCCGGTCACGCTGACGATCAGCCAGTGCATCGCGACCGGCGATCCGTTCTTCTGTTCGCTGTTCAACCGCAATCCGCGCAACGGCGTGCTGTTCGGCGGCGACGCGACGACCGCTGGCTTCGTCACCTCCACGACGCAGAATACCGGTTCGCTCGCCACCAGCGGTCTCGACCTCGGGGTAAACTACGGGGTCGACACCGGCCTCGGCGATTTCAGCGTGAGCATGGTCGGAACGTGGCTGCGCGAACTGACGACCGAGCCGCTGCCGGGCCTGGGCACCTATGACTGCAAAGGCCTGTTCGGCGGGACCTGCGGCCAGCCGAGCCCGGAGTGGCGCCACCAGGCGCGCTTCACCTGGACCTCCACCGACGGCAAGGGGTCGATCTCGCTCAACTGGCGCTACATCGGGGCGACGAAGAACTCGTTCAACACCGATGATGAGAACCTGAAGGGATCGACCTATGTCGTGAATTCGCGCCTGCCGGTCGCCAACTATTTCGATCTGGCGGCCAGCGCGACGGTGATGAAGGATGTGGCGCTGCGCATCGGCGTCAACAACCTGCTCGACCGCGACCCGCCGGCGATCGCGCAGGGCGTGCTGGCGTCCTTTGGCAACGGCAACACCTATCCCGGCGTGTACGATGTCGCCGGACGGACCTTCTTCGTCGGTCTGTCGGCCGAATTCTGAGGAAGGATACCGGTGGCCGGTGCCCCTGCGGTATCGGCCACCGGGCAAGGGAGAAAAAGCAATGATCGGTCGCGTCGCGCTTGCCATGCTGGTGTCCACACTGGCGGTCGCGACCGCCACCGCGCAGACGGCGGCACCGGCCGAATGGGAGCGGCCGGAGGTCATCCGGATCGGTGCCGAACCGATGCACGCGACGTTCGACGGCTTCGAGACGCGGGCACTCGCGCTGCGCGACGATCCGGTCCGATCGCGCTATCACCTGTCGCTGGACGGCCAGTGGCGGTTCCACCGATCGGCGACCCCCGAAACGCGGCCGGTCGGCTTCGAACGGCCCGACTATGACGTCGCTGGCTGGGGCACGGTGGCGGTGCCCGGCATCCTGCAGGCGCAGGGGCAGGGGACGCCGGTGTTCGTCGGATCGGGTTATCCGTTTCCGATGGACCAGCCCCGGATCGACCACAGGCTGAACGAGGTCGGGTCGTATCGCCGCGAGGTGACGGTGCCGGCGCACTTTACCGGGCGGCGGATGCTGCTGACGATCGGGGCGGCGGGTGCGGCCTATTATCTATGGGTGAACGGGCAGCGGATCGGCTATTCCGAGGACTCGAAGCTGCCCGCCGAGTTCGACGTGACGGCGGCGATGCGGCCGGGGCGCAACACGGTCGCGATCGAACTGTATCGCTATGCCGATGGCAGCTATCTGGAAGATCAGGATTTCTGGCGGGTCAACGGGATCGAGCGCAGCGTGACGCTGTACGCCGCGCCGGCGACGCATCTGCGCGACATCGATGTACGTGCCGGGCTGGCGAACGGGTTTCGCGACGGCACGCTGGCGCTGAACGTCGCGGTGGCGGGGGCGAACGCGACGGTGCGCGTGCGGGCGAGCGTTCTCGATGGCGGGCGGGCGGTACTGACGCGTGAGGGCGCGCCGGATGCGCAGCGCACCGTCCGGCTGACCGGCGACCTGCCGGCGGTGCGGGCATGGAGCGCCGAGACGCCCGATCTCTATACGCTGTTGGTCGAACTGCTCGATGCGAAGGGGCGGGTGGTCGAGGCGACGCAGCGCCGGATCGGATTCCGCACCGTCGCGATCGAGGATGGCGAGGTGCGCGTCAACGGCCGGCGGATCATGATCCGCGGCGTCAACCGGCACGAACATGACCCGCATACCTTCCGGATCGTGTCCGAAGCGACGCTGCGCCGCGATCTGGAATTGATGAAGGCGGCGAACGTCAACGCGGTCCGCACGTCGCATTACCCCAACGACCCGCGCCTGTACGAACTGGCCGATGCGGTCGGGCTGTACGTGATGGACGAGGCCAATATCGAGAGTCACGGCTATCTGTCGCAGGCGCAGCAGAGCGGCGATTTCGAAGGCACGCTGCTCGGCTACAAGCCGGAATGGAAGGCCGCGCATCTCGACCGGGTCGAACGGATGGTGGAGCGCGACAAGAACCATCCCTCGATCCTCTTCTGGTCGCTGGGCAACGAGACCGGTGTCGGCACCAGTTTCGAAGCGGCGGCGAAATGGGTGAAGGCGCGCGACGACACCCGGCTGGTCAGCTTTCTGGGGCACAGCATGAGCGGGTGGCGGCACCCGACCAATGCCTATGTCGATATCTTCGCGCCGATGTACGACGATGTCGAAAAGATGGTCGATTATGCCGAACGGCCCGAATTCACCCAGCCGCTGATCCTGTGCGAATATGCCCATGCGATGGGCAACAGCCTCGGCAATTTTGAGGACTATTGGGACGTTATCCGTGCCCACCGGAAATTACAGGGCGGGTTCGTGTGGGACTGGGTCGACCAGACCATTCTGCGCAAGGACGCGGCGGGGCGCGACTATTGGGCACAGGGCCGCGATTTCGTTGCCGACGGCGACGACAGCCCGGTCGGTGACGGCGTCATCCGGTCGGACCGGACGCCCGATCCCGAATATTACGAGATGGCGAAGGTCTATGCCCCGATCGCGTTCGCGCGGGCGGGCGACGGGTTCGTCGTGCTGAACCGGCACGACCATATCGACCTGTCGCGCTTCACGCTCGATTATGCGGTGCTGGAGGACGGGCGCGCGGTCGCGACGGGGCGGGTGGCGATACCGGCCGTCGCGGCGGGGCAGCGCGCGCCGCTGTCGCTGACGCTGCCGCCCGCGCGCGATGCCGCGGCGGAACGGATGCTGGTGCTGCGCGCGCGGACTAAGGCGGGGGCGATCCCGCTGGTCGCGGCGGGGCATGTCGTCGGGTACGAACAATTCGCGCTGTCGCCGCCGCGTCCGCTGGCCGCGGCGCAGGGCAGCACGCCACCGGTCGATGGCGGCGACGTCCTGCGGCTGGCGGCGGGCGATGCGGTGCTGGAGATCGATGGGGCGACCGGGCTGGTCCGGCGCTATGCGCGCGGGCGGACGACGTTGCTGAGCGGCGGTGCGCCCGATTTCTGGCGGGCGCCGACCGACAACGACGTCGGCACCGGCATGACCAAGAGCCACCGGATGTGGGAGCAGTTCAGCAACAACCGGCGGCTGGATGCGATCGCGATCGACGGCGATGCGATCGTCGTTCGTCATGACATGGGCGTGGGATCGGTGAAGGTCACGACGCGCTGGACGATGGATGCCGGCGGCGTGGCGCGGGCGGCGGTACGGTTCGTGCCGCTGCGCGACAACCTGCCCGATCCGCCGCGCATCGGCATGCAGTTCCGGACGCCGCCGTCGCTCGACCGCATCCGCTGGTACGGGCGCGGGCCGTGGGAAAGCTATGCCGATCGCAAGACAGCGGCGCTGGTCGGCGAGTATGCCGGCACGCTGGCCGAGCAATATCATGGCTATGCCCGGCCGCAGGAATCGGGGACCAAGCAGGATGTGCGCTGGATCGCGGTGACCGGTGCCGACGGGGCCGGCGTGCGGGTTACCGGTGACCGGCCGCTGGCGGTGAACGCGCTGCCCTTTCCCTATGCCGATCTGATGGAAAAGCCGCCGGCCAAGGCGCATAGCAGCGACATCCGCCCGCATGGCGACGGCACGCTGCTGATCGATGTGGCGCAGAGCGGCGTCGGCGGGGATACCGGATGGAGCACCGACGGGCGGCCGCACATGCGCTATCGCGTGCCGCTCCGCCCGACCGACTGGACGTTCACGCTGGAGGCGGCACGATGAAGCGGTTGTTACTGGCGCTCGCACTGCTGGCAGGGCCGGTGCAGGCGCAGACCGATCCCCGGGTCGCGCAGTCGATCGCGCTGCGCGAACGATGGCAGTGGCTGACCCGCGACATCGCCTTTCCGGCGGAATGGGACGCGGACGGGCGGCACTTCCATTATCGTAAGACGGTCGCGGGCGGGTTCGCGTTCGTCGACGTCGATACCGCGACGCGCGCCAAGTCGGCGGCGTTCGATGCGGCGGCGGTGGCGAAGGGGCTTGGCAAGGCGCAGGGACAGGTGGTCGATCCGCTGCGGCTGCCGTTTGAGCATTTCGATTTCGAGGGCGGGCGGCGCGCGATCCGTTTCGCGATCGATGATGCGCCGTGGCGTTGCACGCTGACCGACTATGTCTGCGCGCCGGTCGACGAACCGGGCCGGCGACCGCGCGGGTTCGGCGTGGTGCGGGACCTGAAGGTGCCGGCGCTGAACGTGCCGCAGCGCTCGCCCGACGGCGCGCGGGAGGCGCTGGTGGTCGACGACAATCTGGTCGTGCGCGGCGCGAACGGCGGTGCGGAGGCGTGGCGCAGTCAGGACGGCAGTCCCGGCGATTTCTACGATCCCGAGACGCTCGTCTGGTCCCCCGATGGCAAATGGGTGGCGCTGTACCGGGTGCGGCCCGGCTATCGCCGGATCGTGACGCGGGTGGTGTCGTCGCCGGTGGGGCAGGTGCAGCCCAAATTGGCCGAGCAGCTGTATCCCAAGCCCGGCGATGCGATCGATCAGGAGCGGCCGGTACTCTTCGAGGCGGCGACCGGACGGCGGATCGACGTGTCCGACGCGTTGTTCCCCAACCCGTGGCAACTGGGTGATATCCAGTGGCGCAAGGACGGCCGCAGCTTCGCGTTCGAGTATCTGCGGCGCGGGTTTCAGCAGGCGAAGGTGATCGCGGTCGATACCGCCACCGGCACGGCGCGTGCCGTTATCGGTGAGGATGCGAAGACCTTCGTCTTCAACGAACGCCGCTTCGTGCACGACGTGAAGGGCGAGGGGCGCGAACTGATCTGGGCATCGGAGCGCGATGGCTGGCGGCATCTGTATTGGGTCGACGGCGCGACCGGGCGGGTGCGGCCGATCACGCGGGGACGCTGGGTCGTGCGCGATATCGCCCGCATCGATGACGATGCGCGGCGCATCTGGTTTTCGGCCGGCGGGGTGACCCCGGGCGAGGACCCGTATCACAAACACTGGTTCCGGATCGATTTCGACGGGCGCAACCTGACCCGGCTGACCGATGGCGACGAAACGCACGAGGCGCGCTTCTCGCCCGACGGCACCAGTTTCGTCGACGTGCATTCGCGCACCGACCTGCCGGAAGTGACCGACCTGCGCGATGCGTCGAGCGGCCGGATCATCGCGACGCTGGAGCGCGGCGACGTGCGCGCGCTGACCGCCGCCGGCTATCGCCCGCCCGAGCCGTTCGTCGCAAAGGGACGCGACGGGACCACCGACATCTACGGGATGGTAGTGCGGCCGCGCGACTATGATCCGGGCAAGCGATACGCGGTGATCGAGAACATCTATGCCGGACCGCACGACAGCTTCGTGCCGAAGGGATATTGGCCGTTCGGCGGGTTTTCGGGCGGCGACAAGGCGATGGGGATGCAGCAGATCGCCGATCTGGGCTTCATCGTGGTGATGATCGACGGCATGGGCACGGCCAACCGGTCGAAGGCGTTCCATGACGTCGCGTGGAAGAATCTGGCCGACAGCGGCTTTCCCGACCGGATCGCATGGATGAAGGCACTGGCGGCGAAGGACGCGTCGGTCGATCTGTCGCGGGTCGGCATCTATGGCGGGTCGGCGGGCGGGCAGAGTACGCTCAACGCGCTGCTGTTCCATCCCGACTTCTACAAGGCGGGGGTCGCGTTCGCGGGATGTTTCGACAACCGCATGGACAAGATCGACTGGAACGAACAATGGCTCGGCTGGCCGGTCGATGCGAGCTATCTGGCGGCGTCGGGCGTGGTCCATGCCGACAAGCTGCGCGGCAAGCTGTTGCTGGTGGTCGGCGAACAGGATTCGAACGTCGATCCGGCGTCGACGATGCAGGTCGTCGACGCGCTGATCCGTGCGGACAAGGATTTCGAACTGCTGGTCGTCCCCAACGGCGAACATTCCGCCGGCCGGTCGACCGGGCCGGTCGCCTATGGGCAACGGCGCGAATACGACTTCTTCCTGCGCGCGCTGGGTGGGGCGCGGTAGGCATACCCCATCCGTCATCCCCGCGAAGGCGGGGATCCAGACGCGCAGGTCCGGCGATGGAGGCGCAGTCGTCAGAGGTTCTGGATCCCCGCCTCCGCGGGGATGACGGTGGTGGCTAGCGCGGGGACAGGGTCACCGTCGTGGCGGTCGACGACAGCGCGACGGTCGTGAATCCCCGCTCCGAAACACCCTTGTCGATCGTATAGACCGCACCGCCCGCCGGTGCCTCGACCGACAGATGCGCGACCGGCGTGGTCGCGGTCGCCGGGTCGAGCGTCAGTTCGATGCGGCGCGTTGCCGGCAGCCAGCGGGCGCGCGCGATCGTTCCCGCCGCCAGCGTGATCCATTGTCCGGCGAGGGCGATGAACAGCCGGGTCCGCGCCCCGTCGCGCGGTTCGATCGCGATCGCCCCGCCATCCTCGCGCGCGATACCGCCAAAGCCCAGCCAGCCAAAGGTCGGGTCCTTCACCAGATAGGTCGCGGCGGCATAGGCATGGCCGAAATAGCCCATGCCGTAATCGCCGGTATAGGCATCCCAGCGCATCATGTCGGGTTCGGAGTGGAACGCCGCCGAGGCGAAGCCCTCGCGGTCGACATTGGTGATGCCGCCCATGAACCCGCCATAGGCGACGCGCAGCAAATGGAGATCGGCCGGATCGCGGCGATAGGCGTCGAACAACGGGACGGCGTTCAGCGCGGAGCCGTAATGATGGATCTGACGCTCGATCCGCTTCACCTTGCCGCCGTAGAGGAAGTCCCAGTAACGGCGTGCATTGCCGTTATAACCCCAGTGCGGGATCGTCGGGTCGTATCCCAGGATCACCTCGCGCGTGACCGCTGCCTCGCGCGGGTGGTCGAAATAGCGCATCCACGCATAGACCTCGGGCTGGCCGGTCGAATCCCACGCCATCTCGCTGCCGAACGGATAGGCGAGCGTGCGCCAGTGATCGGCGCGCGCCTTCATCAATCCCTCCACTTCGCGCGCGTCGTCGGTCAGCCCCTCACGCTTCAGGTCGGCGAGGATCTCGACGAAGATTTCGCCCTCCATCTGCCCGAACTGCGCATAGTGCGGCGCGTCGCGCATCATCGCAACGGTCGTGCGCGCGGCCATGGCGAGGTAGAAGCGCCAGTCGTGGCGGGTGACCAGCCCGGCGTGATGGCGTGCGAGCCGATACAGCACCCAATGCCCGATCGCGACATGCGGGTAATTGTACGAACGGCCCAGATCGTCGGCCTGTTTCCTGTCCCACGACGCCCAGGTCGACCAGTCGATGCCCTTGTCGTAATAGGACCCGAACGCCTTGGGATCATAATAGAACAGGCTTTTCTTCACCCCGCCGCTCGCCATCTGCAACCGGCCGAGCACGGTTTCGTCGACCATTTGCTCCAGCTTCGCGACCTCGCCGGCATCGGGATGGTCGAGCTGCTTCATGGTCGCGGCCACCCATGCGCCGCCGCCGCCCTCGTCGCTCATCCCCGCGATCCAGACGCGCTGGTCCTGCGTGACGATGCGGTTCGCCTCGCGATCGTAGGTGAGGATCGCGGGCGCGCGGTGGAACGGGTCGACGGCGTCGTCGAACCATTGCCGCGTCGTGCTGAAGCGGCCGAGATCGGCGGCGACCTGCGCGAGTGGCTTGGTGACGTAGTAATGGACGCTCTGCACGCTGCCATCGGCATAGGTGATCGCGACCCGCGCCCGGCCCCAGCCGGTGCCGGTGACGCGCCAGCGGTTCCAGCCCGCCGGGCCGGCGACGCGGGTCAGGGTCAGCGCATCGGCAGGGGTGACGGCGACGTCGCGCACCGGCTGCGCGGCACGGACGAACAGGTCGGCGGGGCTGTCGGTGGGGACGACATAGCCGGGGAAGCCGATCGCGACCGGGCGGCGTTCCGCCTGCAGCGTGGGCTCGATCGCGCGGATCGACGGCGCGGCGACCAGCCGCACGCCGAAGGTCCGGCGCTCGCCCGGAGCGAGCGTGAAGCCGGTCGCGGGGTTCCATGGCTGCCCCTTGTCGGCCATCGCGGCACTGGCGACCATCCAGTCGTAAAAGCCCTCGAACGTCTGCTGGCGCGGCGTGCGATCGGTGAAGACGCTGCCCGCGCCCTTCCGCCGCGCATCGTCGAGGATGCGATATTGTTCGAGCGGGGTGCGGCCATCGGGTACGACCAGCAGCGCAGGCCCCTTCCCGTTGAGGCGCGTGACCTGAAGATAGCCGGCGTCGTTGCCGATATACGGGTCGACGAAGCTCGCCTGCGCATGCGCCTGTTCCAGCGAACGATCGGTGATGATGTTGTCGAACACCATCGGCATCCCCAGCGCGCCGACCTCGACCGGCGTGGTGCCGCGATTGACGAGGGTAAAGCGCAGCACCGGCGTGCCGCGCTCACGCAGCCAGGTGCGCTCGACGGTGAGCGGGAACCCCGCGCCCATCGTCGCGGTCATGTCGGCGCGCGCGATCACGGTGCCGGCGGCCGGCAGCGCGCGGACCGGAACGCGGTGCTGCGCCGACGAGAAGTCGCGCCACGTGCCACCGGTGCTGCGGACGCGCAGGTGGAGATCGCCGATCTGGTTGAAGCCGTCGCCGTTGCGCGTCGCTGCCCGCCCGCTGGGTACGAAATCGAACGCCGGTTCGGCGGCGGGGGACAGGGTGCGCAGCGTCTGGCTGGCGGGATCGAGGGTGAGCGTCAGCGTGCTCGCGGGGTGGCGCACCGGCGCGGGGGCGGCGGTCAGCATCGCGCTGGCCCCCAGCGACAACATCGTGCCCAATGCCACGCTGCCCAGATATACCGTGTATCGCCGCATCACCCTGCCTTTGTCTGCAACCGATCGGTTGACTCCGATCCCTGTTACCCTATCGTATACAATATTCTTGGGAGATGGAAATGCTGGTTGGTCGTCGTGCGTTCCTGATGTCGTCCGCGACGTTGCCGGTGCTCGCGCTGCCCGCGGCGGCACGCACCATGGCGGCGTTGCCGGCGACGGCCAAGCCGTTTCCGCTGTCGGCGGTAAGGTTGCGTGCCTCCGACTATGCACGCGCGGTCGAGGTGAACCGAGCGTATCTGCTGCGGTTGTCGCCCGACCGGCTGCTCCACAATTTCCAAAAGTTCGCCGGCATGACGCCCAAGGCGCCGGTCTATGGCGGGTGGGAAAGCGACACCATCGCCGGCCATACGCTGGGACATTATCTGTCGGGGCTTGCCCTGACCCATGCCCAGACCGGCTGCACCGACTGCGTGGCGCGCGCGACCTATATCATCGGCGAACTGGCGCGGTGTCAGGCGGCCAATGGCGACGGCTATGTCGCGGGCTTCACCCGCAAGCGCAAGGACGGGACCGTCGTCGACGGGAAGGAGATTTTCCCGGAGATCATGCGCGGCGACATCCGGTCGGCCGGGTTCGACCTCAACGGCTGCTGGGTACCCTATTACAACTGGCACAAGCTCTATACCGGGCTGTTCGACGTCATCGACCATATCGGCGCGAACGAGCAGGCGATGGCGATCGCGATCGGACTGGGCGGCTATATCGACCGGGTGTTCGCCGCGCTGAGCGACGATCAGGTGCAGGTCATGCTGGCCTGCGAATATGGCGGACTGAACGAGAGTTTCGCCGAACTGCACGCGCGGACCGGCGACGTGCGCTGGCTGCGGCTGGCCGAGCGGATCTACGACAAGCGCAACCTCGATCCGCTGACCCAGAAGCGCGACCAGCTAGCGAATTTCCATGCCAATACGCAGGTGCCCAAGCTGATCGGACTGGCGCGGCTGCACGAGATCACCGGCAAGCCCGAACAGGCGACCGCCGCACGCTTTTTCTGGGAACAGGTGACGCGGCATCACAGCTATGTGATCGGCGGCAATGCCGACCGCGAATATTTCAGCGCGCCGGACACGATCGCGCAGCACATCACCGAACAGACGTGCGAGCATTGCAACACGTACAACATGCTGAAACTGACCCGGCATTTGTACGCGTGGCAGCCCGACGGGGCGCTGTTCGACTTCTACGAACGCGCGCATCTGAACCATGTCCTGGCGCAGCAGGAGCCGGTGAACGGCGGCTTCACCTATATGACGCCGCTGATGACCGGGGCGAAGCGCGACTATTCGGCGCGCGATGGCGAGGAATTCTGGTGCTGCGTCGGCACCGGCATGGAAAGCCATGCCAAGCACGGCGAGAGCATCTTCTGGACCGGGGACGATGCGTTGATCGTCAACCTCTACATCCCCGCCGACGCGAAATGGCAGGCGCGTGATGCGACGCTGGCGCTGGAGACGGGCTATCCGTTCACGGGCGAGGCGACGCTGACCTTCGCATCGCTGGGCAAGGCGGGCACCTTCCCGGTCGCGCTGCGCGTGCCGGGCTGGGCGAAGGGGCGCGAGCTGCTGGTGAACGGCAAACCGGTCGATGCGGCCTCCGCCGGGGGATATGCGATCGTCACCCGGCGGTGGAAGGCGGGCGATGCGGTCACGATCCGCCTGCCGCTCGACCTGCGGATCGAGGCGACGCCGGGCGATGCGCAGACGATTGCGGTGCTGCGCGGGCCGCTGGTGCTGGCCGGCGACCTCGGGCGTGCCGATGGCGAATGGGACAGGCCCGATCCGTCGATGGTCGGCGACGACCTGCTCGCCGGGTTCGTGTCGGTGGCGGGCGAGGATGCGCAATATGCGACGCGCGGGCTGATCCGGCCCGGCGACCTGAGCTTCGTCCCCTTCTATCGCCAATATGATCGCCGCTCGGCGGTCTATTTCAAGCGGTTCACCGATGCGCAGTGGAAAGTGGAGGAAGCCGGCTTCCTTGCCGAACAGGCCCGGCAAAAGGATCTGGCGGCGCGGTCGGTCGACGTCATGCATCTGGGCGAGATGCAGCCCGAGCGCGACCATCAGCTGACGTCCGAGATTTCCTACCCGCTGGTCTATCGCGGGCGGAACGGGCGCGACGCGCGCACCGGGGGCTTTTTCGAATTCGCCATGGCGGTGAAGCCCGGACCGCTGGTCCTGCAGGCGACCTATTGGGGGGATGAGCGCAAGCGCAGTTTCGACATCCTGATCGACAATCAACGGATCGCGACCCAGACGCTCGACGCCGATCGGCCGGGGGCGTTCTTCGACGTGGATTACCCGGTGCCCGAGCCGCTGACCAAAGGCAAGAAACAGGTGAAGGTGCGCTTCGTGCCGCATGACAGGAACAGCGCGGGGCCGGTGTTCGGTGTCCGGCTGTTCACCGCAAAGGCGGGTGCCACCGCGTGAGCGAGCCGCAAGTCCGCATGACCCTGTCCGAGGTGCGCGACTATGCCCGCGCGACGCTTGCCCGTGTCGGGCTGGCCCCGGCGCATGTCGCGGCGGTCGCCGAGACGATCGTCGTCGGGGAGCGCGATGGCTGCGGCGCGCACGGCCTGTACCGGTTGCTGGTCGCGGCGCATTCGGTTGCGAGCGGCGTGGTGGTGCCCGATGCGGTCCCGGTGCTGGAACGACGGGCGGCGGGCGTGGTGCGGGTGGACGGGAAAGGCGGCTTTGCCCAGCTGGCGTTCGAGACCGGTCGCGATGCGCTGATCGAGGCGGCGCGCGCGAACGGGATCGCGGCGCTGGCGATCAACCATGCCGTCCACTTCGCCGCGCTGTGGCCCGAGGTCGAGGCACTGGTCGACCATGGGCTGGTCGCGCTGGCGGTGACGTCGAACCATGCGTGGGTCGCGTCGGCCGGCGGCACGCAGCCGGTGTTCGGCACCAATCCGATCGCGTTCGGCTGGCCCCGCGCCGGTGCCGCGCCGTTCGTGTTCGATTTCGCGACCAGCGCGGTGGCGCGCGGCGAGATCGAACTGCATCGCCGCGCGGGCCGGCCGGTGCCGACCGACTGGGGCCATGCGCCCGACGGCAGCGACACGACCGACGCCGCGGCGGTGCTGGCCGGGGCGATGCGGACGTTCGGCGGGCATAAGGGATCGGCGCTGGCACTGATGGTCGAACTGCTCGCCGGGCCGCTGATCGGCGACCTGACCAGCGCGGAATCGATCGCATGGGATGCGGGGCGTAAAGGGTCGCCACTGGGCGGCGAGTTGATCCTCGCGCTTGATCCCGCCGGGTTTCTGGGAGCCGAGGCCGCGGCGCAGATGGCCCGTGCCGAGGCGGTGTTCGCCGCGATCGAGGGGCAGGGCGCGCGGGTGTCGGGCGCGCGTCGCCACGCGCTGCGCCCGATCAGCGAGCGCGAGGGAGTTTGGGTGTCGCGGGCGCTGCTGCGTGACATCGACGACGTTACGGGGGACAGGGCATGAAGATCACGCTGGCACTGGCGCTGTCGATCGCGGCACCTGTGGCCGCGCAGGCGACGACGACCATCGCCGCCGCGCCGGCTGCGTCGGGCGACGCAGCGTTCCGGCAATTGTCCGAGCGCGAATATGCGTGGCGCAAGACGCTGACCGGTCCGGGCGAGGATTCGCCGACCAGCCGCAACGCGGCGCTGCCCGATGTCGGACCGGCGGCGCAGGCGCGGATGACGCAACGCTGGACCGAAACGATGGCCGCGCTCGACCGGATCGATCCGGCGACGCTGGGGCCGGCCGCCCGCGACGATTATACCGTCTATCGCGCACAGATCGCGGCGTTGCTCGCCCGGCAGCAGTTTCGCGATTATGAAAAGCCGTTGAACGCCGATACCAGCTTCTGGATCGATCTGGCCGGCATGGCGCGCGAGAATTACCGCGATGAGGCGGCGTTGCGGCTCTATCTGTCGCAGTTGGCCAGCGTCCCGCGCTATTTCGATGAGCAGATCGCGAACATGCGTGCCGGGCTGAAGCGGGGCTTCACGCCGCCGCGCGTCACCTTGCAAGGGCGCGATGCCGGGGTGCGTGCGGTCGTGGAGGCGGGCGCGGGGGAAGCGTCACCCTTCTACGCGCCGTTCCGGACGCTGCCGGCGACCATCCCGGCGGCGCGGCAGGCGGCATTGCGGGCCGATGCGAAGCGGGTGATCGCGCAGGCGGTGGTGCCAGCACATGCGACGCTGATGGCGTTCCTGCGCGATGAGTATATTCCGGGGGCACAGGAAAAGCTGGCGGCGTACGACCTGCCCGACGGGCGGAATTATTATCGGTCGAAGGTACGCGAGTTCGTAACCCGCGACCTGCCGCCCGAGGAAATCCACGCGATCGGCCTGCGCGAGGTGGCGAAGATCCGCGCGCGGATGCAGACGGTGATGACGCAAGTGGGGTGGCAGGGCGATCTGACGTCGTTCCTGAACCATCTGCGCACCGATCCGCAATTCTATGCGAAGACGCCGCAGGACCTGCTCAACCGTGCCGCATGGATCGCCAAGACGTTCGACGGCAAGGCCGCGACCTATTTCGGCCGGTTGCCGCGGATGCGGTTCGCGATCAAGGCCGTGGACCCCGATATCGCGCCATTCTACACCAGCGGGCGGGGCGGACCGGGCATTTACTTGCTCAACACCTATGACCTGCCGTCGCGCGGGCTGTATTCGCTCCCGGCGCTGACGCTGCACGAAAGCGCGCCGGGCCACGCGTTCCAGATGCCGTTCGCGATGGAACTGACCGACCTGCCCGAATATCGCCGCAACGAATATATCTCGGCCTATGGCGAGGGCTGGGCGCTGTATTGCGAGGCGCTGGGCGAGGATATGGGGATGTACGAGACCCCCTATGACCTGTTCGGTATGCTCAGCTATCAAATGTGGCGCGCGGCCCGGTTGGTCGTCGATACCGGCATTCATTCCAAGGGCTGGACGCGTGCGCAGGCGCAGGCGTTCCTGCGCGACAATACCGCGCTGTCGAACCACGAGATCACGACCGAGGTCGATCGCTACATCGCATGGCCGGGGCAGGCGCTAAGCTATTATATGGGCGAGCTGGCGTTTCTCGACGCGCGGGCGAAGGCGCAGGCGGCACTGGGCGAGGCGTTCGACTATCGCGCGTTCCACGATGCGATGCTCAGCCTGGGATCGGTGCCGCTGCCGATGATCGATGCGCGGGTCGACCGCTTCATCGCCGCCAAGGGCAAGGGGCCGTACCCGCTGCCCTGAACACGACGACCGGCGGCGCGGCGGGTTCAGCAGATTTCCGCCGTCGCCCTGGGCGGATCGCCGGGCGGTATGCGCGCGGGATGGCGATAGAAGACGTCGCCGGGCAGGCGGTGGCGGTCGCCATAGACCTGCGCCAACAACGTGTAGAGCGTCGGGTCATAGCGTTGCAGGTCGTCGTCGTTGAGCAGCCGTTGCCCATCGACGACGATCATGCGGTTGGTATTGAACCAGAGCTGCGTTCCCTCCGCCCAATATTCGTCGACTGTCGTCGCGGCATATTCGCCGCGCCACGCCCCCCGCGCCATGGCAGTGGCATAGGCACGCTCTACCGCGGCATGGAGCGCGGTGTCGCGTTGCCGGATCGCGGCGAGGATGGCGTGCGAGAATTCGTGGACGAAGGTGTTCTCGCCATAATACCACGTGCCCGGCGTACCGAGCAGGTTTTCGGCCGGGGCGGTGGTCAACGGCCCACCCATGCCGCGGGCACGATTGTTCCAGTAATCGCGGTCGCTCAGCCGTCCGATCCGCTCGACATAGTGTTTGCGCTCGCACAGAGTCAGGCGGGGATCGTCGGCGGCGGGTTTGGTCCAGTGGCGCTGTTCGGGCAGATCGATCAGCCCTTCGGTCAGGGCGATGATCGCGACGCGATAGCCCGACGCCGCCATCCAGCGGCGCAGGTCGGGGCGATCGGCCAGCATCGCGATGGCGATGTCGCGCGCGAACAGCAGCGCGTCGTCGGGCACCTTCGCCGACGACACGACCGGCACGCCGCCGGCATCGACATATCGTTGGTAGAAGGGGTCGAGCCGGAGGTCGGCGGGTGGCGGTCCGATCGTCGTCGCGGCATAGCGGCCGGGCGCGGCAGCCGATGGCACCGCGACCGTCGCCAGCAGCAGCGCAATCAGCGGCGTCATCCGAACGGGCGGTCGATCGACGGCTGCGGCTTGGTAAACCATGCCGCGCCGGTGTCGGTGACGTGAAAATGATCTTCCAGCCGGATGCCGAAGCGATCGGGAACGACGATCATCGGTTCGTTCGAAAAACACATGCCGGGGGCGAGCAGCGTCGTGTCGCCGCGCACCAGATAGGCGGGTTCGTGGATCGACAGGCCGATGCCGTGCCCGGTGCGATGCGGCAGGCCGGGCAGGCGGTAGTCGGGGCCAAGACCCTCACGCACCAGCAGCGCGCGGGCGGCGGCATCGACCGCTTCGCACGGCACGCCGGGTGCGGCGGCGGCAAAGGCGGCGGCCTGCGCGGCATGTTCGATGTCCCAGATCGCGCGGACGTCATCACCGACCGGTCCGAAGGCATAGGTGCGGGTGATGTCGCTGTGATAGCCGCCGACGCGACAGCCGGTGTCGATCAGCACCAGTTCGCCTTCGTTCAGCGCACGGTCGCCGGGCAGGCCGTGGGGAAAGGCGGTGGCGCGGCCGAACTGGACGATGCAGAAATAGGAAGCGCCGCCACCGATCGCGCGATGGGCTTCGTCGATGAAGCGGACGACCTCGCTGGCGAGGATGCCGGGACGCAGGATGCGGGCGGCGGCGGCCTGTACCGCCAGCGTCATGTCCTTGGCACTTTGCAGCAGCGCCAGTTCGGCGGGCGATTTGACTATGCGACAGCCGTCGATCGCGGGTGCGCCGTCGGTCAGGGTCAGGCCGTGGCGCGCCAGTTTCTGCCCCCAGGCGAAGGGGAGCAACGGATCGATGGCGAGGGTGGCCCCGGCGGGCAGCGCGTCCTTGACCAGCGCGGTCGGGTCCTGATCCTCTTCCCACAGCAGCAGGTCGGCGGCGACGGTTAGGTCGGCCTCCAGCGTACCGCGCTCGAATGCCGGGCAGACGATGCGTGGCGTACCCGTGACCGGCAGGAACAACGCGACCATCCGTTCACTGGCACCCCATGGAATACCGGTGAAATAGTCGAGCGACGCCCCGGTATGGACGAGCAGCGCATCGGCACCGGCCTTAGCCGTCCGGGCCCGTGCGCGCTCGATCCGTTCCGCGCGTTCGGTGGCGGTAATCGCCGGGGCGGGGGCGACGGGCCGAATCGCGGCGAGTTCCGTGGCCGGGGTCGATCCGCCGATGGTCATCATGATCTCCAGTCGAAATGCCGGTATCGGCAGGGTAGTCGGTCGAAGCTGCGTCTAGCCGGGATCGCGATCACCGTCAGCCCCGCATACGGACGGCACGGGCATCCCTGCCAACGCTCGGGACAGGACCGGTCACGCGGACGGTGCATTTCGGCGGGCGTCGACCGGCTCGCCCTGGACAAGCTGCGGGACCATGACTGCGGTTCCCCTGCCGGGGCCGAAGCAGCCGGAACCAGCGCGGAATTATCCGGTCAGAACAACGATGTTGGGGGTGGTGCCCAGGGACGGGATCGAACCGCCGACACTGCGATTTTCAATCGCATGCTCTACCAACTGAGCTACCTGGGCCTGTCCGGGTGACCGGAAGAGCCGGCCTGTTAGCCGCGCGAATCGTCGCTGTCCAGCCCGGTTTCCGATTTTTCGTCGGAAGAAGCGGCAGGACCCGCGATCCGATACCCTTCGCCCATCCAGTTCAGCATGTCGCGGTCGCGACACCCCCGGCTGCAAAAGGGACGGAAGGCAGGTTCGGTCGGAGCCGAACACAGCGGACAGCGGTTACGGGAAGCGGGCCTGGACATGGCCCGCGGATATGGCGAGGCCGCTCTCCGCCCGCAAGGCGAGCGATGCGCCGAGCGTGCGTTCGACCGCCGCGATCCAGTCGGGCCGGGCGGCGATGGCCGCGACGATGGCGGGATGCGCGGCCAGCGTCCGTTCGCCGCTGCCGCCGGTGCGTTCCGCCTGTCGCAGCAGCGCGCGGGCATGGGCGGGCACATGGGCGAACAGTTCGGGGAGCGAGGCACGCGACCGCCGCCGCACGATCTGCAGGAAGCCGAAGCCGTTGACGGCGGTGCGCTCGAACGGTTGCGGCAGGATCGCATCGACCGCTTCGGCCGTGGCCTGCCGGACGGCCCTGTCGTTCACCGTCGGCAGGTCGATGCCGATCGACCCGGCGATGTCGAGCCGGGCGATGGCCGCTGCCGCTGCGCGCGCACCGGCGATGGCAAGCGCTGCGGGGGCGAGTTCTCCATCGATATCGATCAGTGTCATTGCCGGGGTCAGTGCGATCGACAGCGCGCCGCCGGGAAAGGCGACCTGCCCCGTGGTCGCTTCCTCGATCAGCAGCGGCCAGCCGGCATCGCCGAGGAGATCGCGATCGAACGGGCCGACGAGGCGCGCGCCGGGCAGGTCCGCGATCGAAGGGCCGTCGCATGGTTGCGCGTCGGGCGCGGCAGGACGGGCACGGGCGCGTTTGGGCTTGCCGGGTTCGGACAGGGCTGGACGGGTGATCTCGACCAGCAGCGTCGCGCCCTCGGTCACGGCACGCGGAAGGGAACTTATCAGCGCCTCGCCATCGTCCCACGCGACGATGGCCTCATTCCGGACGGGCAGGCGGCGGACCAGTCGGGCGGCAAGGATCGTACCGGCGCGCAACGCGTCGTCGGGTTCGATCCGGGCCTCGACAATGTCGCCGTCGACGATACGCGCGGCGCGGACTTCGCCGATACCGCGCTCGACGATCCAGTCAGCCAAGCGCGACGCCGGCGGTTTCGAGAAGGGCGCGCGTGTCGAACAGCGGCAGGCCGATCACGCCCGAATGGCTGCCCGAGAGGAAGCGCACGAACGCCTCCGCCCGGCCCTGGATCGCATAGCCGCCCGCCTTGCCCAACCCCTCGCCACAGGCAACGTACGCGTCGATCTCACGCGGTTCGAGCCGCTTGAACGCGACGATCGTATCGGCGATGCGGATGCGCGCCTGTCCGTCGGACATCAGCACGCACACCGCCGACAGGCAGTGATGGCGACGCCCCGACAACAGGCCGAGCAACTCGCGCTGCACGTCTTCGCTGGTGGCGGGCGGCAGGATGCGGCGGCCGAGCGCGATCGTCGTGTCGCCGGCCAGCACTACCGCACCATCGACCGGACCGATCGCGCGCGCCTTCGCCTCGGCAAGGCGCAACGCATAGGGACGCGGCAATTCGCCCTTCAGCGGGGTTTCGTCGATATCGGGTGCCTCGACGCGATCGGGCACCGCACCGATCCGCGCCAGCAGGTCGCGGCGGCGGGGCGAGGTCGAGGCGAGAATCAGGCGCATGGCCGCAGATCCGGTCACGCGGGGTCCGCTTACTTGAAGCGGTAGGTGATGCGACCCTTGGTCAGGTCATAGGGGGTCAGTTCGACCAGCACTTCGTCACCGACCAGCACGCGGATGCGGTTCTTGCGCATCTTGCCGGCGGTGTGCCCGAGGATTTCGTGATCGTTCTCGAGCCGGACGCGGAACATCGCGTTGGGCAGCAATTCGACCACCTGGCCGCGCATTTCGAGAAGTTCTTCCTTCGCCAAACAAATACCTCGTGAATAAGGGCGCACCGGAACCGGGCGGGTCCCCATAGGCGCAAACCGTAAAAAAGGAAAGCACGAACGGCCGGACCCGTGGTTGACACGGCCGGTCGTCGCGGTTGGACAGCAGATAGGCTTTGGGCCGGATGGGTGCAAGGTGCGGGTTGTCCGCGCCCTGCACGTCAGCCCGGGTCGAGCCGGAACCTCTGCGAAAGCTGCAAGCATAGGCAAAATGCGTCGTACCCCCGCGCAGGCGGGTGTCCAGAACCAAGTAGAACAACGGTTTGCGCTTGGAGCCCTGGATCCCCGCCTGCGCGGGGATACGCGATGCGGGCAACCTACTCGCAGATATCGGTCGCCTGGATCCCCGCCTGCGCGGGGATACGGCAGGTCGAGCGCGGGGTGACGGTACGGCGGATAGCCCCGTCAGGCCGGATTATGCTCCTTCAGGAACGCGGTCATCTCCTGCAGGAATTGCAGCCGGTCCTCGCCACGGGAGAAGAAATGGTCGCCCAGCGGCTGTTCGACATAACGATACGGCTTGCCCGCCTTTTTCAGTTCAGCGGCGAGGGTGCGCGATTGTGCGACCGGCACGCGCTTGTCGACCTTGCCATGCATCAGCAGGATCGGCGTCGAGAAGTCGGCGGCGTGGAAGCGGGGCGAGACCGTCTGGAAATCGGGTGCCTGACTGCGCAGCCAGTCGCCGATGGTGCGGCCGTTCAGGAACTGGCTGTCATAGCGGCGCAGTGCCGCCAGATCGGACACGCCGGCATAGCTGATCGCGCAGCGGTACAGCTTGCCGTCGCGCTGGGCGGCGCGCATCGCCGCATAGCCGCCATAGGACGCGCCGACCATGCAGGCGCGCCTGGGATCGGCGATCCCTTCCTTCGCCAGATGGGTGACCGCGTCGTTCAGGTCGTCCTGCATCTTCAGGCCCCATTCGCCGGCCCCCTTGCGGGCGAAGGCGGTGCCATAGCCCGATGATCCGCGGTAATTGGGCTGGATCACGACATAGCCGAGCTCGGCCAGATATTGCGTCCACCAGTCCCAGCCCTCGCTGTCGCGGGCCGAGGGGCCACCATGCGGCAGGACGATCAGCGGCAGGTTCTTCTGGTTCAGCCGGTGGCGCGGCATGGTCAGCACCGCTTCGATCGAGGTTCCGTCGCGCGCGGGATAGCGGATGGTGCTGACCGGCGAGAGGCGGCGGCTCTGCAACGTCTTGCTGTTCCACGCGATCCGCTGCATCCGGCTGAACGCGCTGTCCCAGTAATACAGGCCGCCGGGCTGGGACGCTGCCGCGACTTCCACTAGGAACTTATCGCGCTTGCGGTCCCACGACACGATCCGCGCGCGACGGTCGCCGATCGAGGCGTTGATGTCGGTTTGCAGTGTCTTCAACTTCTCGTCGAACCAGGTGGTCCGTCCGTAGCGTTCGGTCAGGGTCACGCCGGCGACGTCATTTTCGTCGGCATTGTCGATGATGCCGTCGACGTCGTACCCCTCCAGCGAATACAGTTTCTTCCCCAGCGCGAGGTCGGGCAGCGACACCTGATAGACCGACGTGAAGCCGCCTTCGTCGTCCAGCGCGATCGCGCTGCCGTCGCTGCGGAAGGTGATCGGGATGGTCAGGCCGTCTTCGTCCTTGCGTTCGCGCCGGGCGATGACGCGGAAGCTTTCGGTGTTGTTCGCGCGGTACAGCAGCGCGGAGCGCCGCGACTGGTCGTTATATTGATAGGCGGCGCGGACCTGCCCCTGTCCATCGGCATACCAGCTATAGACGTTGGGGCGACCATCGGCGACGCGGCGTGATTTGCCGGTCGATACGTCGACCTCGAACACGGTCGGGTTGAAGTCGGATTCGTTTTCGATGCCCGTCTGACGCGACAGCAGGATGCGCGGGCTGCCGTCATGCGCGACCCACAGCACGTCGTCGGCGCGCAGGCCCGATTTGTCCCAGTCCAGCCGACGGGTCGTCTTGAAATCGGCCTTCACGCTCAGCACGCGGGTGACGTAATATTCGTTGCCGTAGAGCAGTTGCTGCGTACCCAGCCCGACGATCAGCCAGTCGTCATTGACCCAGCGCCACCAGTTGATGTCGGTATCCTCGGGCGTGCCGAGCCCGACGTTGCGGGCATCGCCGCTCAACTGCGACAGCACCAGCACCTGTTTGCCGCCGATCGCGCTCTTGGCGACGACGCGGGTACCGTCGGGCGACAATTTGGGCGATTCGATCGATGGCAATTCGGCGAATGCCTCGATCGGTACCGGCGTGGCGGGATCGACCTTGGCCGCATCGACCTTGGCGGATTTGTCCGCCGGCGGCGGCGTCTGCGCCGGAGCGACGGTGGCAAGGACAAGGCCGATGGCCGCAACGAACCGCATGATACCCCCTGTTCGGGGGCGGCCGGGATGCGCCCCCGCGCACCTGTTCCGGCAAGAGTGGACGCCCCCATCCACCCTTGATCCTAACGCGGCGGACGGGGGACGCAATCGATCAAAACAACCTATCCGGCGGTATGTCCGGCAAGGGCCGCCAGCAGCAACAGCGCGACGATGTTGGTGATCTTGATCATCGGATTGACCGCCGGGCCGGCGGTATCCTTGTACGGATCGCCGACGGTGTCGCCGGTCACCGCCGCCTTGTGCGCCTCCGATCCCTTGCCGCCGTAATTGCCGTCTTCGATATATTTCTTGGCATTGTCCCATGCGCCGCCGCCGCTGGTCATCGAGATGGCGACGAACAGGCCGGAGACGATGACGCCGAGCAGCATCGCGCCCAGCGCCGCGAAGCCCTGCGCCTGTCCGGCGACCCATGTCACGATGTAATAGACCGCGACGGGGGAGAGGACGGGGAGCAGCGAGGGGATGATCATCTCGCGGATCGCGGCGCGGGTGACGATGTCGACGGTGCGGCCGTAATTCGGGCGGCTGGTGCCGGCCATGATGCCGGGGTCGGCGGCGAACTGCGCGCGGACATCCTCCACCACCGATCCCGCCGCGCGGCCGACCGCGGTCATGCCGAACGCCCCGAACAGATAGGGGAGCAGCGCGCCGAGCAGCAGCCCGACGATGACGTACGGGTTGGACAGCGAGAAATCGACGGTCAGGTCGGGGAAGAACAGTTTCAGGTCGGTGGTGTACGCCCCGAACAGCACCAGCGCGGCGAGCGCGGCGGAGCCGATCGCATAGCCCTTCGTCACCGCCTTGGTCGTGTTGCCGACCGCGTCGAGGGCGTCGGTGCGGCGGCGGACTTCTTCCGGAAGGTTCGCCATCTCGGCGATGCCGCCGGCATTGTCGGTGACCGGGCCATAGGCATCGAGCGCGACGACCATGCCGGCCAGCGCCAGCAGCGCCGTGGCGGCGAAGGCGACGCCGATGATGCCGGCCAGTTGGTACGACGCGATCACCGCGATCACGATCACTAGCGTCGGCAGCGCGGTCGATTCGAGGCTGATGGCAAGGCCCTGGATGACGTTGGTGCCATGGCCGGTGACGCTGGCCTTCGCGATCGACTTGACCGGGCGATAGGCGGTGCCGGTGTAATATTCGGTGATCCACACCAGTGCGGCGGTGACGGCGAGGCCGATCATCATGCACCAGAACAGGTCCATGCCGGTGAAGCTTTGTCCGGCGACCGGTGCCTGTGCGCCCAGCGCCCCCTCGACGGTCAGCGTGTCGCCGCCGGGATCGAGGAAGCCCGCGCCGCCGATCACGGCGTTGAGATCGCCCAGCGCCCAGCTGGCCGCGAACCAGATGGCGGGAACTGCCAGCAGCGCGGTGGTCCAGAATCCCTTGTACAGCGCGCCCATGATCGACTGGCCGCGCCCCAACCGGACCATGTAGGTGCCGAGGATCGAGGTGACGATGCACACCCCGCCGACGATCAGCGGCAGCGCCATCAGCCGCAGCAATTCGGCCGGCGGTGCCTGTACCAGCAGCGCGATCGACACCATCGTCAGGCCGATCGTGACGACATAGGTTTCGAACAGGTCGGCGGCCATGCCGGCGCAGTCGCCGACATTGTCGCCGACGTTATCGGCGATGACGGCGGGGTTGCGGGGGTCGTCCTCGGGGATGCCGGCCTCGACCTTGCCCACCAGATCGGCGCCGACATCGGCCGCCTTGGTAAAGATGCCGCCGCCGAGCCGTGCGAAGATCGAGATCAGCGATGCGCCGAAGGCAAGGGCGGTCAGCGCCTCGATGACTTCGCGGTCGCCCGGACCGTGGCCGGCGATGGCGACGAGGTACCAAAAGATGCCCGAGATCGCGAGCAGGCCGAGCCCTGCGACCAGCATGCCGGTGATCGCGCCCGACCGGAACGCCATGGTCAAGCCGCCTTGCAGCGACCCGCGCGCAGCCTCTGCGGTGCGGACATTGGCGCGGACCGAAATCTCCATGCCGACATAGCCCGCGACCCCCGACAGGATCGCGCCGATCAGGAAACCGACCGTCGATAGCGGTCCGAGCGTGGGGAACAGGATGATGGCGACGATGACGCCGACGATGGCGATGGTGCGATATTGGCGGCCCAGATAGGCCTTGGCCCCTTCCTGGATCGCGGCGGCGATATCCTGCATCCGCGCGTCGCCCGGCGAGGCGCGCAGCACCTGCATACTCGTGAACACACCGTACAACACGGCCAGCGCACCACACGCCATGGCCAGATAGACTATCGTCATCCGCAACCCCTCCTGCACAGGGCCGCCCGGCTGTCTCGTCGGGTCGAACCCCTTGGAAGCGGGGCAGCTTATGCCGATGGGCGGGGGAGGCAACCGTTAATTCCTCCCCGGAACGGGGCGGGGGACCGTCGCGCAGCGGGGGGCTTCCACAGGTGGATCGTTCGGGGACACCCCCCTCCACCAGCCTGCAGCTGGTCCCCCTCCCCGTGCCGGGGAGGATTTAGTGTTGGTAGCCCAAGCGTTCGGGGAGGGGGACGGGGTGGCCTGCGTCCACCAGCTTCAGCCCTTCGCCTTTCGCGAACGTCCCGATCCGGGTCGCTGCCACCGGCGGCGTGATATTGCAGGCGAAGAGCAGTTCGTAATCGTCGCCCGCCGTCGCTGCCGTCAGCGCGTCGTGGCCGAACGCCTGCAAGTCGGGCGACAGCGGCACTGCCGCCAGATCGATCGTCACTGCCAGCCCGCTTGCCGCCGCCATGCGGGTCGCGTCGATCAGCAGGCCGTCGGACACGTCCATCATCGCGTGGACGAGCGATGCCAGCGCCTGTCCCTCCGCCAGCCGCGGGGTCGGGCGGCGGTAGCGGTCCAGCAGCGTGGCCGGCCCCGCCGCGCCCCGCGCGATGGCGAGGCCCGCGCCGGCGTCCCCGATCGTGCCGGTCACCCAGAGTGCATCGCCCGCCTTCGCGCCGTCGCGACGCGGGGCGTGGGCGCTGCGGCCGAGCGCGGTCAGCGACAGGAAGCGGGGGCTGCCAGCGGGCAGCGTCACCGTGTCGCCGCCGACCAGCGGGCAGTCGAACGCCCGCAACACGTCGTCGAGGCCGGCAAGGAACGCGCGGTCCCATGCATCGTCGCCGATCGGAACCCCCAGCATCACGCCCACCGGCACCGCACCCTTGGCGGCAAGGTCCGACAGGTTGGTCGCGACCAGTTTCCACGCGACGTCGGCGGGCGGATCGCTGGCAAGGAAATGGACGCCCGCGACGATCATGTCCTTGGTCAGGACGAGGTCGCCGAGGTGCGCGGCGTCGTCGGTCAGGCCGTGCGCGCCGGGGTGGAGCGGCAGGGTGCGCAGCGCGGCGAGGAAGTCGGCTTCGATCACGTCGCGGCGATCCACGCCCCATGGGCATGGGCGGTGGCGAGCATCTGCGGTTCGCCATGGCCGGGCCAGCTCTGCACGATCAGCTCCTGCCGTTGCAGGACGCGGTCGGGCTCCATCCGGACCCAGGCGAGCGGGCGGTCGGTGGTGGCGGCATCGGCGGCTTCCGCCATCATGCGGCGTATCGCGGCACGGCGGTCGTCGCCGAGATATTGCCAGACGACCGAGTGCATCAGCACGCGAGTGACGCCGGCCGCCTGCGCTTCGGCGAGGCGATCGCGCAGCCAGCCGACGGCATCGCCCGCGACCAGATCGACCGGGTCCGCGCGTAGCATATCTGTGGCCGCCGCCAGCCGTTCCTGCCGTTCGGGCTGGTCGGCCCAGATATAGCCCGACAAGCGGGGCGCGACGACGGGGTCGGTGGCGTCGAGCGGCTGGATATCGACGCCGCGTACCCGTTCGATCCGGATCGGTGCCTCCGGGGGCGGGGTGCCGCGCCAATCGGGGACGATCGCGACCGGCGCGTCGGCGGGGCCGACCTGCACCCCGCCCAGATCGAAGCGGTAGCGATCGATCAGCAGGTTGAGGCCGGCGCTCGACCCGATTTCGAGGATGTCGAGGGCGGGACCGTGCCGCCGCGCGACCGCCAGCAGCCCGGCCATCAGCACGCCCGAGCGCATCGGCTCGTTGGTCTGCGGTGGGCCGTCGAGCCATGGCAGCAGCAGTGCGTCATGGTCGACCAGCGCCCGGCGCAGGATTGCCTGCGGCTCGCCGGCGCCGGCGAACAGCGCGGTCAGATCGCGATCGATGCCGGTCTGGGCGAGCGCATGGAGCCCTCCGACCAGCCGCAGCGGCAGCGCGTCGGGGATCGGATCGCCCGGCCAGTCGAGCACCGTGCGACCGGTCCGGCCTTCGCGGGTCAGCGCGGTAGCGAGCGCGTCGCAGACCGCCGCGGTGATCGGCGCATCCATCGCGGCGCAGAACGCCGCCTGCTGGCGAAAGGCGAGGCGATTCGTCGGTTCATCGGCCATGGGGCGCGTGTTGCGCCCGCCGTGCGCCCCAAGTAAAGCGCCAGTCGCCCATGACCGACCCCATCATCATCGCCGTGCCCAAAGGGCGTATCCTCGAAGAAGCCATGCCGCTGCTCGCGCGCGCCGGCATCGTGCCCGAAGCGGCGTTCCGCGATCCCGACAGCCGGGCGCTGCGCTTTCGCACCGACCGCGCCGATATCGACCTGATCCGGGTGCGCGCGTTCGACGTCGCGACGTTCGTCGCACATGGCGCGGCGCAGCTGGGCATCGTCGGGTCGGACGTGCTGGCCGAATTCGACTATTCGGAGCTGTATGCACCGGTCGACCTGAAGATCGGGCATTGCCGCATTTCGGTCGCCGAACCGGCGCGCCTCGCGGCAACCGACGATCCGCGCGGGTGGAGCCATGTCCGCATCGCCACCAAATATCCGCACACCACCCAGCGCCACTTCGCCGCGCGGGGCGTTCAGGCCGAGTGCGTGAAGTTGAACGGCGCGATGGAACTGGCCCCGGTGCTGGGCCTCGCGCCGCGCATCGTCGATCTGGTGTCGTCGGGACGGACGCTGAAGGAGAATGGGTTGGTCGAGGTCGAAACCATCGCCGAGGTGACGTCGCGGCTGGTCGTCAATCGCGCGGCGTTCAAGACGCGTGGGGCCGTCGTGCCGCTGGTCGATGCGTTCCGCCGGGCGGTGGCGGCATGATCCGGCTGAACACGGGTGCGGCAGGGTTCGCCGCCGATTTCGCCGCATTGGTCGATGCCCGGCGCGAGGCGGACAGCGACGTGGCGCGCGACGTGACCGCGATCCTGCGCGCGGTGCGCGACGATGGCGATGCGGCGGTGCGGGCGTTTACCGAGAAGTTCGACGGCCATGATCCCGATGTGACCGGCTGGCGGATCGAGCTGGCGGAGTGTCGCGCGGCGCTGGACGGGCTGGACCCGACCTTACGCGCCGCGCTCGAACTCGCGCATGACCGGATCGTCGCCTATCACGCCAGGCAGCGGCCCGAGGATCGTGACGAGGTCGATGCCGATGGCGTCCGGCTGGGCGCGCGGTGGAGCGCGGTGGCGGCGGCCGGGGTCTATGTCCCCGGCGGGCGGGCGGCCTATCCGTCGTCGGTCTTGATGAACGTCGTGCCGGCCAAGGTCGCCGGGGTCGAGCGGATCGTGATGGTCACCCCGACGCCCAAGGGCCAGGTCAATCCGCTGGTGCTGGCCGCGGCGGCGCTGGCCGGGGTCGATGAGGTCTGGCGGATCGGCGGGGCGCAGGCCGTCGCCGCGCTGGCCTATGGCACCGATCGGATCGCGGCGGTCGATGTCGTGACCGGGCCGGGCAATGCGTGGGTCGCCGAGGCCAAGCGGCAGCTATACGGCGTGGTCGGGATCGACATGGTCGCCGGCCCGTCCGAGATCGTGGTCGTCGCCGATGGGCAGAACGATCCCGAGTGGATCGCCGCCGACCTGTTGAGTCAGGCCGAGCATGACCCGACCAGCCAGTCGATTCTGTTCACCGACGATGCCGGCTTTGCCGACCGGGTGGCGAGGGCGATCGACGACCAGATCGCTGACCTCACGACCGGGCAGGTGGCGCGGGCGAGCTGGGATGCGAACGGTGCGATCGTGATCGTGCCGACGCTGGCCGATGCGATCCCGCTGGTCGACCGGCTGGCGCCCGAGCATCTCGAACTGGCGGTCGGCGATCCCGAACCGCTGTTCCGCGCGGTGCGCCATGCCGGATCGGTGTTCCTCGGGCGGTACACCCCGGAGGCGGTCGGCGACTATGTCGCGGGGCCGAACCATGTGCTGCCGACGGGACGGCGGGCGCGGTTCGCATCGGGGCTGTCGGTGCTGGATTATATGAAGCGGACCAGCTTTCTGGGGCTGGACGCGGCGGCGCTGGCGAAGATCGGGCCGGCGGCGGTGACGCTGGCGGGTGCCGAGGGGCTGCCGGCGCATGCGAAGTCGGTGGCGATCCGGTTGGACGCGCCGGGCCAGGCGTAGATAGCTGCGCCAAGCCGCACGAGGCGCGTCCGGCCGGCGGCGCTCGTAGCGCCGTCCGACGGCACGGGCTTTGCCCGTGGCGGTATTGGGTTGCGTCGTTCGGCCGCGCGACGCTTCCTCGCGGGCCGACCCATCCCCGGCCCCTCCCTTGTCAGGGAGGGGAGGGTCTGCGGGTCAAAGGTCACCAAAGTCACACTTGCGCGCTGTGCGCGGGCTTCATAACCGGGAGATCCCAGCTTTCGCTGGGATGACGTGTTTGGCCAAAGGTCACGAAAGTCACACTTGCCACGTATTCGTGCAGCGGGCTGACCATGATTCGGACAGGCGGACGGTTCAAAGACCGCCACCACCCTGTCACGACCCGGTGCTGTAGGAAAGCGCCCCCTCGACTTGGGCGGCCGACAGCGGCTATGGGGCGGCGGTTATGACCAGCAAGAATTCCCGCCCGCGCGGTGCCCGTCAGGCACGCGCCGCCGCCCGGTTGGCCGCCGTTCAGGCGCTGTACCAGCATGAGATGGAAGCGACGCCGATCCCGGCGCTGCTCCACGAATTCCATCAGCACCGGTTGGGCGCGACGATCGAAGGCGTCGAATATGCCGAGGCCGACGTCCAGTTCTTTGACGATGTGGTCAAGGGCGTCGATGCCCGCCGCGAAGAGATCGACGCGATGATCGCATCGAAGCTGTCTACCGGCTGGACGCTCGACCGGCTGGACAAGCCGATGCGGCAGATTTTGCGCGCGGGGACGTACGAGTTGCTGGCGCGGCCGGACGTGCCGGTGGCGGCGGTCATCAGCGAATATCTGGACGTGGCTGACGCGTTTTACGATCGGCGCGAAAAGGGGTTCGTGAACGGGTTGCTCGATTCGGTGGCGAAGGTGGTTCGGGGGTAGGTTTTCCTGCCCTCCGTTTGCTTCGAGCCTGTCGGGAACCGTCGTCAAAAGGGGGTCACGCGACCGGGTTCTCGACGGACGCTTCTCGACTTCGCTCGAAGCTGCTCGAACTGAACGGGGTGGGCGAGCGGGGGTGGGTGCGATTTGCTGCCGGCGACCCTGCCTCCTTCGTCACCCCGGGCTTGACCCGGGGTCCCGCTTCTTGCGCAGTGTCATCGAAGAATAGCGGGATCCCTCTGAGTTCACAAACGAAGTGCAACACCTGAGACAGGTGCTGCCATGTCCATCTACCGTCAGTTATCGCTTGAGGAACGGTGTTCGATTGCCCGGCTTCA
>NZ_LMKP01000010.1 GCF_001421715.1 Sphingomonas sp. Leaf22 | reverse complement strand
TACATCTCGATCGCCAAAGCTTTCGTCTCGGCACTGAACCTGGGCTGGCTGTCGGTGCAGTATCGACCGCAGGCCCGGCACACATAGCGCTGATTGCCCGGCTTGCGGCCCCGCTTGATCAGGTCGGTCCCCTCGCACGCTGGACAACGCATCCTATCCTCCCCGTCCCAAATCAAAGGAACACAGAAGAATCCAAAACGCGCCTCGGTCCCCTCGCACGCTGGACAACGCATCCTATCCTCCCCGTCCCAAATCAAAGGAACACAGAAGAATCCAAAACGCGCCTCGTGTAAACAGTCCCCCTGACAAGGGAGGGGCCGGGGGTGGGTCGGCCCATGGGGAAACGCTACGCCAGCCACGGACCTACCCACCCCCAACCCCTCCCTTTCAGGGAGGGGAGCAGCGAATATCCCTACTCGACCCAATCCAGCCCGATATCGCGGTACAGCATCCGGTCTTCTTCCCAGTTCGGCTTGACCTTCACATGCAGGTACAGATGCACCCGCACGCCGAGCAGTTCCTGCAATTCCTTGCGCGCGGTCGCGCCGATTTCCTTGATCCGCTGCCCGCCCTTGCCCAGCACGATCGCGCGCTGGGTATCGCGCGCGACATAGATTTGCTGATGGATTTCGACCGACCCGTCCTCGCGCTCCAGATAGCGTTCGGTATCGACCGCGCTGGCATAGGGCAGTTCCTCGTGCAGCTGGTGATACAGCTGCTCGCGCGTGACTTCGGCCGCCAGCATCCGGTCGGTGGCGCCGCTCACCTGATCCTCGGGGAAATGCCATGGCCCCTCGGGCATCCGCTTCGCCAGCGCCGCCTTCATTTCGCTCAAGCCGTCGCCGGTCGTCGCGCTGACGAAGAACGTCTCCTCGAACGCCGCCAGTTCGTGCAACCGCGCGGCATGATCGAGCAGGCGTGGCTTGTCGGCGATATCGACCTTGTTCAGGATCAAAATCTTCGGTTCTTTACGCTTTGCCAGCGGCTCGACGATCGCGCGGACCTTCGGCCCGATCCCGCCCTTGCCGTCGACGACCACCGCGACCGCATCGGCACCCGCCGTGCCCTCCCACGCCGCCGACACCATCGCCCGGTCCAGCCGCCGCTTCGGTTCGAAGATGCCCGGCGTATCGACCAGCAACAGCTGGGTATTCCCCTCGATCGCGATGCCCATCAACCGGGTGCGCGTCGTCTGCGCCTTGGGACTGGTGATCGCGACCTTCTGTCCGACCAGCGCATTGACCAGCGTCGACTTCCCCGCATTGGGGGCGCCAAGGACCGCGACAAGGCCGCACGACTGGGAAGAAGACGTCAAAAGCTAACCTCATTCAAATTTCGATGATGCCCTTCTTACGCGCGCCGGCGGCGCAAGCAAAGCATGTGCGCGGCGCAAGTCGGTGCTTGATCCGGCCCGGCAGGCCCGCTACCCAATAGTCCGACAAGAACATAGGAGGGGGCGAGAACCCATGCGTGACCAATCCACTGCACGCCGCACGATGCGGACCCGTGCGCGCAATTTCGTGCTCGGTACGGCATTGCTGCTGATCGCCGCGACCGCATCGGCGCAGACGCCCGCCACTCCGCAGCCCGGCGAGCCGGCGCAGATCGCGATCCGCGGCGACCAGCAGGGTCCGACCTATGACCGCCGTATCTTCACCCAGTTCGCCGAGCATCTCGGCAACGGCATCTATGGCGGCCTGTGGGTCGGTAACGACCGCAGGATCCCCAACACGCGCGGGTTCCGCAACGACGTCGTCGCCGCGCTGAAGCGCCTCGGCGTGCCGGTCATCCGCTGGCCCGGCGGCTGCTTCGCCGACGAATATCACTGGCGCGAGGGGATCGGCCCCAAGAACAAGCGCCCGGTCAAGATCAACAACCACTGGGGCGGCGTGACCGAGGATAATGCGGTCGGCACCCATGAATTCATGGACCTGACCGAACAGGTCGGTGCCGAAGCCTATATCTCGGGCAATGTCGGCAACGGTAGCCCACGCGAAATGGCCGAGTGGGTCGAATATATGACGCAGGAGGCGGGCACCCTCGCCGACGAACGCGCCAAAAATGGCCGCAAGGCGCCGTGGAAGGTACCGTATTTCGGCATCGGCAACGAGCTGTGGGGCTGCGGCGGCAATATGCGCCCCGAATATGCCGCCGACGAGACGAAGCGCTTCGCGACCTTCATCAAGTCGCCCGCCGGCAGCCGCGTTCTCAAGATCGCATCCGGCGCCAATGTCGAGGACTATAACTGGACCGACGTGATGATGCGCGAGGCGATCAACCAGATCGACGCCGTCTCGCTGCATTACTACACCGTGCCCGGCGGTGGTTGGCCGCCCAAGGCGTCCCCGACCCAGTTCGACGAATCCGCCTGGGCCGAAACGCTCGCGCGGACGTGGAAGATGGACGAGCTGATCACCAAGCATTCGCAGATGATGGACAAGTACGACCCGCAAAAGCGCGTCTGGCTGGCCGTCGACGAATGGGGCACGTGGTATGCACAGGACCCGGGCACGACGCCGGGCTTCCTGCGCCAGCAGAACACGATGCGCGACGCGCTGGTCGCCGCGATCAACCTCGACATCTTCGCCAAACATGCCGACCGCGTGAAGATGACCGCCATCGCCCAGATGGTGAACGTGTTGCAGGCGATGATTCTGACCGACGGGCCGAAGATGGTCCTGACGCCGACCTATCACGTGTTCGAAATGTACAAGCCGTTCATGGACGGCACGGTGCTGCCGATCACGGTCAACAGCCCCTATTACTCGCGCGACAAATGGGTGATGCCGGCGGTGTCGGCCTCGGCGGTGCGCGGCAAGGACGGGGTGGTCCATGTCGCCCTGTCGAACGCCGATCCGAACCGTCCGACCACCGTGTCGGCGGCGCTGACCGGGATCAACGGCGCAACCGTCACCGGCCGCGTGCTGACCGCCCCGACGATCACGGCGCACAACACGTTCGACAACCCGAACGCCGTGACCCCGACCGCCTTTACCGGCGCACAGGTCGCGAACGGCACGCTGACGGTGACGCTGCCGGCCAAGTCGGTGGTGATGCTCGACATCAAGTGAGGAACGGGGCGGCGCAGGTCGCCCCGGACCGCTCCCCTCCCCGAAACGGGAGGGGAACCACACCGATCGACGCACCGACCGCGCATTCTTCACCGAATCTGCACAGGCCATCCATTCGCGGCCGACACCGACCGGCCATAGGGTCCGGTACGAAGACCGCGAAAGGACCGTCATGCCCCGATCGATCAATCCACACCTGCTCGGCTGGGGCGGCGCGCTGTTGCTGCTCGCCATGCCCGCCCTGCTGGGCGCGCCATGGACGTCGTCCGATTACGGTTTCGCCGCGATCCTGTTCGCCCTGGCGGGCGGCGCGGTCGAACTCGGCCTGCTGGCATCGTCGAACATCGCCTATCGCTTCGGCACGATGGTGGCGGTCGTCACTGCGTTCCTGCTGACCTGGGTCAATGCGGCGGTCGGGTTTCTCGGCAACGAAGCCAATCCCGCCAATGCGTTGTTCGGCATCGTGCTGCTCGTCGCGCTCGGCGGGGCGGTCCTCGCCCGCTTCACGGCACGCGGCATGGCACAGGCGATGGCCGTCGCCGCCGTCGCGCAACTGCTGGCGGGCATCGTCGGCTGGACCCTCGGCTGGGCCTCACCGGGCGCGAACGGTGTCCGTGAAGTGGCGATCGGCACCGGCCTGTTCTGCGCGCTATGGTGCATCAGTGCGGCGTCGTTCGCCCGCGCCGCGCGTCAATCGGCCCAGAGCCGCACCGCCAGCCCCTCGATATAATCCGCCGCCCGCGCCGCCGCATCCGCGTCGTAAAGCGCGGCCAGCGCCGCCGGATCGAGCGCCTTCGCCGCATCCAGCAGCCCGCGCCACGGTGCCAGCGACCCCGGCCACTGGTGCAGCGCCACCGCCGCGCCGACCTCTGCCAGCCGGTCGGCCTTGCGCGTCTGTTCGGCGAAATACCGCCATTCGGGCGCGCAGATATAGGGGCGGCCGACCCGCGCGATCTCGTGTACGGTATTGTCGCCCGCCGACGCGATGACGACGTCGGCGGCGGCGATGTAATCGGTGACGCCCTCGACCCAGCCGCGCTCGACCAGATTGCCGAAATCGGTCTCATGCCCTTCGCGGTGGACCGGCCCGATCACCAGCCACAGGGCTTGCGGAACCGCCCGCGCGGCCATGGTCAGCGGCGCATATGGCGTCCCCGCCCCGCCGCCGCCGGTCAGCACCAGCACGACCTCTTGGGTAGGATCGATGCCTAGCTTCGCCCGTGCCTCGTCCCTGGTCGGCACGGGATCGGTCGTGGTGCACAATCCACCGGTGTAACAGGTCTTGGCCCGGCCCCAGTCGGGGAAGTCGTCCTGTTCGATCGCTTCGTCGAACGGCGCCAGCAATCCGACGCATGCCTGATACGCCCCCAGATGCCCCGGATCGGTGCGGTCGCCATGCATGCGGATCTTGATCGCCGGAACGCTGGCGATCCGCGCCATCAGCGCGATTTCCGCCGACACATCGACCACGAACAATGCCGGCGCGGCATCGTCGAGATGGTCGAGGATCGTCCGCATCGTCCGCCGCGTCGCCTCGACGCCCAGCGGCACGCAGTGCAGCACTTCGGGCGTCGGCTGGTCGAACAAGGCCCTGGTCGGCACCGGCGCACCAATCATGTTGGGCAGGGCGACGATCTCGATCGGGCGATCGAAACCGTCGAACAGGTCGGGGCGGGCGCACAGGATCGTCACCCGGCGATCGGCGGGCAACTCGCGGATGATCGCCATCGCCCGATTGGCATGGCCGCGACCCTGATGATGGATGAAGAAGGTGATCGGCCGCGTCGTCATTCGTCCCCCGGAAAAACCCGTCTTGGCCGCACGAACGCGGCGGAACCGTTTCCGGCTCCCTGCGTAGCGCCTGCACGGCAAATTATTTCGGAAACTCAACGATTTCCGACGATTCAGATGGGAATAGAACCTGCATGACGACGCATGACGGCTGGTCCGATCCGCGCCCCGGCCTGACGATCCTGCGTCGCGGCGACGCGCCGATCCGCGCGATCCAGGTCTATGGACAGCGTTGTTCGGGCACCAACGTCCTGATCCGTTCGATCGAGGCCAATCTCGGCCGCGCCGCCTTTACCGAAGGCTATGGCTTTAAACACTGGTTCGTGCCCGAACAGGTGCTGTTCCCCCGCGACGTCATGGTGCTGGCGGTGGCGCGCGACCCGGTCGACTGGGTGCGCAGCCTGCATCGCCAGCCATGGCATGCCCATCCCGAACTGAAGCAACTCGGCTTCTCCGACTTCATCCGCGCGCCGTGGCACAGCTATTGGGACAGCGAGTTCTGGGGCGTCGAGGACGATCATCCGGTGCTGGGCCGCGAGATGCTGCACGAACGCTGCCCCGACACCGGCGACCGCTTCGCCAACCCGCTGGCCAAGCGCACCGCTAAGCTGCGTCACTGGGCCGGGCTGCACGACCGGGCGCACCATGTCGCCCTGCTCGGCTATGACGCCTTCCGCGCCGACCCGGCCGGGGTGATCGGCGACCTCGCCGCTGCGACCGGCCTTGCGATGGCCGATCCCTTCATCGCGCAGGACACGTACAAGGGGCAGGGCCGGCGCAGCTTCACCCCGACCGCCTACCCACCGGTATCCGACGCCGATCTCGCCCATATCCATGCGTGGCTCGACCCGGCGGTCGAGGCCAAGTTCGGTTTTGCCATTCCGGCGCGTCAGGCGCAGGCTGCCGAGTAGAAGAGTGGTTCACGCGGAGGCGCGGAGACGCGGAGGAGTGACGTTCCGGGCAACGCCTCGCGACCGGGAGACACCTGCTCCAGTGGCAGCACAGAGAAGGTCGCTGACGCGGCAAGGTCTTGCCGTGGCGCACCCCCTCCGCGGCTCCGCGAACCCCTACCTTCTTACCCTTGCCCGCCCGACCAACACCGCCAAAGCAACCGTCAACGCCCCGGCAACCAAAGCCCAGATCGCCAGCCCCTGCCACGGCGTATACCCGAACCACTCATCGGCCACCGTCCGCAGATAGCCCGGATCGAACCGCGCCGCGAATACCGACTTCGCCAGTGCGCGCGGTTCGTCCTGCGGGGCGGTGATCTCCGCACTCGCGATCGCCATGTTCACCGTGACCGATCCGGCCAGCAGCGCGCCGACCGCCACCCGCGACCAGCGGGTCGTCCGTGCCCAGAAGGCACCGATGCCGATGCACAGGAACCCGACCGCCGGCAGCGCATGGCGTGGCCCGGTCGCGTTGCCGCCGTCCCAGTAATAATAGGAGGCGTTGATCAGGAACGGCACCACCGCCCCCGCGATCGCCAGCCAACCGAGATCGCGTGTGGCGCGATCCCGCACCAGCATCGCCAGCCCGAACGGCGCGACGATCAGGATCGGCGCGACCCACAACATGCCGCGCCGCTCGCCGAAGATCAGTTCGAACAGCACATAGGGCTTGGGATAGGTCAGCCCGAACAGCCCCTCCTGCATCCCCGCAAAGTCGGTGACCCCCGAATAGCCGAGCCGGAACACCGTCCCGAACGCCAGCAGGTTATAGCCAAGCAGCACGACCAGCGCGCTCGCCCCGGCCGCCAGCGCGACGACGGACGTCCGCATGGCGGTGGCGCGCGGCAGGTCGCGCAACCGCCACAGTGCGAAGCCGGCGACCGGCAGCCCGGCGATCAACGCCGAATGCTCGATCAGCACCGCCCAGCCAAGCGCCAGCCCGGCGACGACGGCATGGCCCCGCGATCGCGCCGGCCCGGTCCCGCGCCACACCGCCCAGCTTGCGATCAGTAGCAGCGCGGCGACCGGCGCATGGCCGAAGATCGTCGTCGACCATCCCCAGACGGTGGTACCCAGCCCGTACGCCAGCGCCGCGACCGCCCCCGCCTCGATATCGCCGGTGATCCGGCGAACGAAGTCGTAGAGCAGCATCGCCGCCAGCGCGCTCAACACCGCACAGATCGTCACCGCGACCAGCCGGATGCGGATCTTTAGGAAGCGGTTGAACGCGGCATTTTCGAAGGCGGGGATGAAGGCATCGGCGCGTTGCCCCGATATCCGGTCGGCAAGGACGACGGCGGGAATGCCGAGCACGGTCATCCCCGGTGCCTTGTCCGAATAATAATGGGTGCCGAACTGCGCCTTGTCGATCGTCAGCGGCGCGAATTCGTCGATCGTCGCGTCACCCTGTTCGACCAGCGACAGCGTGGCGAACATCCGCACGGCGTTGTTGGGATTGAACTCCCACGATCCGAACCATGCGCAGGAGAACCATACGAGGATCAGGATCAGCCATGCCACCGGATCGCGGCGGAGCGGCACGACCGGCACCGCATCGGGCCGGTCGACCCGCTCCGCCGCTCCCGTCATCCGATCAGAAGACCCGGTTGAGCAGCAGGTACAGCGACCCCGACAGCAGCACCGACACCGGCAGCGTCAGCACCCATGCCATCATAAGGTTGCGCACCGTCGACATCTGCAACCCCGACCGGTTCGCCGCCATCGTGCCGGCGACACCCGACGACAGGACATGGGTGGTCGACACCGGCAGGCCCATGCTGTCGGCACCGAAGATCGTCGCCATCGCCACCAGTTCGGCCGACGCGCCCTGCGCATAGGTCAGGTGGGTCTTGCCGATCTTTTCGCCGACAGTGACCACGATCCGCTTCCACCCGACCATCGTGCCGAGGCCGAGGGCAAAGGCGACCGCGACCTTCACCCAGAGCGGGATGAAGCGCGTACCGGCGTCGAGCGAACCGCGATAATCGGTCAGCACCTGCTGATCGCGCTCGTTCAGGCCCAGCGACTTTTCCTTGCCGATGCGCTTCACCGCTTCGGAGGCGAGGTACATGTCGTTGCGCATATTGCCGCTGACGGCGGCAGGCACCTTTGCCAGCGAACCATATTCGCGGACCTGCCGGTCGATCGTGCCGACCAGCGCGGTGACGGCGGGCACGGTTTCGGCGTCCAGCTTGCGCTCGGTGATGTAGCGCTGCGTCTGGGTGCGGGCGGCGGTATCGTCGAGGCTGACTCGTGCACCGCGCGGGCTCAGCACCTGCGTCGCGGCCGCGCTGTTGGTGACGAACTGCGCTTCATATTCGGCGGGCACCGCACGGTTGAGCGCATAAGCGGTCGGAACGGTCCCGATCAGGATCAGCATGATGAGCCCCATACCCTTCTGGCCGTCGTTCGATCCGTGGGCGAAGCTGACGCCGGTGCAGGTGAAGATCAGCAGCGCACGAATCCACATCGGCGGCGGCGTGTCGCCGACCGGTGCCTCGTACAGCTTGCGGTTGCGGATCAGCGTCTTCATCGCGAGGAACAGCAACGCGGCGACCCCGAAACCAATCAGCGGCGAAATCAGCAACGCCTTTCCGATCTCGGTCGCCTTGTCCCAATCGACGCCGGCCGATCCGCTGCGCCCCTGCAGGATCGCGTTGGCGACGCCGACGCCGATGATCGATCCGATCAGCGTGTGTGACGACGACGACGGAATGCCCAGCGCCCAGGTGGCGAGGTTCCACACGATCGCCGCGATCAGCAGCGCGAATACCATCGCAAAGCCCGAGGACGACCCGACCTGCAGAATCAGTTCGATCGGCAGCAGCGAGATGATGCCGAACGCGACCGCGCCGGTCGACAGCAGCACGCCGAGGAAATTGAAGAAGCCCGACCACACGACCGCGACATGCGCGGGCATCGAATTGGTGTAGATCACCGTCGCCACCGCATTGGCGGTATCGTGGAACCCGTTCACGAATTCGAAGCCCAGCGCGATGATCAGCGCCAGCACCAGCAGCCCGAACGGCATCAGCGTCAGCGGATCGACGCTCGCCGCCGCCGCATCGCGATACACGTTGTAGACGACATAGCCGAGTGCGGCGACGACCGCCGCGGCGAATCCAAACGTACCGGCACGACCAAAGCTGTCGTCCAGTTTCGGGCCGGGGCGTACATCCCGCTCCAGCGCTGCGCTCGTCATCGAAATTCCCCTGCCGAATGAACGAATCGCCCTACCGGCGAAGTGTGACAGTTGCACACCGCCCCCGCGTCGGCATCGCGGTCGGCGAGCGGCCCATAGCCGATGGAAGATGCTTTGGCGATATGATGCGAAAGGCTGGTCGGGGACGACCGGCCCGGCTGCCACGCCCTTTTCTCTGCTTGACGCGGATGCCCGCTTCGCCGCACCGCGCAGCCGCCATGACCAACCGCATCGATCCGCCCCGCGCCGGACGGCGCAACCGTCGCGATCTGCTCGACGAGCAGACCTGCCAGATGATCTGCCCGATCGCGGCGGCGATGGTCGGCGTCTGCCTGACCGGCATCGGCCTGCTCCACGTCACCATCACCCTGCGCGCGCGCCAGACCTTTGCCGACGACCTGTTGTCGATCGACGCGCTGATGTTCCTGATCGCCACGCTCAGCGCCTATTTCGCGCTGCGGGTACAGGGCGTGCGGCGGCTGCACTGGCTGGAACGGATCGCGGATACGGCGTTCATCATCGCGATGCTGCTGCTGACCGCCGCCTGCTTCTTCATCACCTATTCGCTAAATCGGTGAAACCCTGTCCCCTCCCTGAAAAGGGAAGGGTCGGGGGTGGGTTGGCCGGTTGCGGCGCGCTACCATTCCCTCACGCACCGACCCACCAGCCCCTCCCTTGTCAGGGAGGGGAGCAATTCCCCTCAACATTACCGATTGTTCAGCGCACGCTGAACGGCCGGCAAGAATGAAACCGCTACACGCCCCGGGATGAAGGGGATGCGAGCGATGCGCAGGTGGTTGGCGATCTTGGCGGCGGCACTGGCGGTGCCGGCGGGCGCGGCGGAGGCACCCCAGCCCGCCGGACTGTGGCTCAGCCCGCATAGCGACGTGGCGGTCCGCACCGCGCCGTGCGGCAACCGGCTGTGCGGGTGGGTGGTTTGGGCCAGCGCGACGGCGCAGGCCGATGCCCGCGCCGGCGGTACCGACCGGCTGATCGGTACCGAATTGCTAGAAGACTATACCACCGACGGGCGCGGCACGTGGTCGGGCACGGTGTTCGTCCCCGATATGGGCCGGCGCTTCTCGTCGCGGATCGAACAGCCCTCGGTCGATCGCCTGCAAATCCGGGGCTGCCTGCTCGGCGAAATGCTGTGCCGGACCCAGATGTGGACCCGGATCGCGCAGGTGCCCCGTGGCTGACCTGCGCCGCCGGATCGAACGCTATCGGACGCCGATCAGCGTCCTGATCGTCCTCGTGCTGATCGGGCTGGGTTTCGCCGCGCTGGAGCATCTGACGCAGGAAGTCCGCTTCGACGATGTCCGCGCGGCGATGCACGCGCTGTCGCCGCACCGGATCGTGCTGGCGCTGGTGGCGACGGCGGGCAGCTATCTCGCGCTGACCTTCTACGACGTGCTGGCGCTGAGCGTCATCGGCCGCCCGCTGCCGTGGCGGACCGCCGCGCTCGCCTCGTTCACCAGCTATACGCTCAGCCACAATCTTGGTCTCGCGCTGCTGACCGGCGGATCGGCGCGCTACCGTGTCTATACCACCGCCGGGCTGGACGGCCCCGACGTCGCCCGCGTCATCGCGATCGCCAGCGGTACCTTCTGGGCCGGGGTCATCAGTGTGACCGGCGTGGCGCTGCTGCTGCATCACGGTCCGCTCGACCTTGTCGGGCTGAAGCTCGGCGCGGGCGAGGTCGCGCTGGCCGGCTGGAGCATCGCGGCGGTGACGCTCGAGTCGCTCGCCGCCTGTGCGCTGATGCGCAGCCCGATCCGCCTGTTCGGCTTTTCCATCCCGCTGCCGACCCCGACGCAGCTGTTCCTTCAGATCGCCATCGCGCTGATCGACATCAGCTGCGCCAGCGCCGCGCTGTTCGTGCTGATCCCCGGCGCGACCCCGGCGCTGCTCCCCGCCTTCATCCTCGCCTATGCGCTCGGCATCGTCGCGGCGGTCATCACCCATGTTCCGGGCGGGATCGGCGTGTTCGAAGCGGTGGTGCTGGCGGTCGTCCCCGCCGGTCGGGCCAAGCTGTTCGCGGCGCTGATCGCCTATCGCGTGCTCTATTACCTCCTGCCGCTCGCGCTCGGCATCCTCGTGTTGGCATGGCATGAAGGCGCGCGGCAACGGCGGCGATCGGTCCGCTTCCTGTCGGGCGTACGCGTCGTCGCCACCGGCGTCGCCCCGCTCGCCTTGAGCGCCGCGACCTTCACCACCGGTGCGATGCTGCTGCTGTCGGGATCGCTGCCCTCGGTCCGCGCCCGCATGGGCGACTTGGCGGCAATCCTGCCGCTGCCGATGATCGAGGCAAGCAGCATCGCCGCCAGCCTGACCGGCACCGGCCTGCTGCTGCTCGCCCCCGCGCTCTATCGCCGGCTCGACGGCGCGTTCGTCGCCGCCCGCGCACTGCTGATCGTCGGTGCCCTGTTCTCGATCGGCAAGGGGCTGGATTACGAGGAAGCGACGATCTGCCTGACTGTCGCCGCGCTGCTGCAATGGACCCGCAGCGCCTTTTATCGCCGCACGACGCTGACCAGCCAGCCGATCGGTCCCGGCTGGGTCGCATCGGTCGCCGCGGTCATCGCACTGACGATCTGGGCGGGCTTCTTCGCGTATCGCCACGTCCCCTATTCGGAGAATCTGTGGTGGAAATTCGCGCTGAACAGCGATGCGCCGCGCTTCCTGCGCGCGTCGCTGGGCGTGATCGTGATGCTGGCGGGCGCGTGCATCTGGCGGTTGATGGCACCAACCGCCGCTGCCGCCCGCGCAATGCCCTCGGTTGTCGACGCCGCCAGCGTCCGTCGCATCCTGATCCAGGCCAACCGGACCGATGCGATGCTGGCGCTGACCGGCGACAAGCGTTTCCTGCTGTCCGATGCCGGCGACGCCTTCGTCATGTATCAGGTGTACGGTGCCAGCTGGATCGCGATGGGCGATCCGGTCGGCCCGCGCGATGCGTGGGGCGAACTGCTGTGGAACCTGCGCGATCTGGCCGACCGCGAACAGGGGCGGCTGCTGCTCTACGAAGTCTCTTCTCCCGTCCTCGACATCGCGATCGGCATGGGACTGAACATCGTCAAATATGGCGAGGATGCGGTGGTCGACCTGACCAGCTTCACCCTCGACACCCCCCGCCTGCGCGCGCTGCGCAAGTCCGAACGCGCCGTCGCGCGCAAGGGCGCGACGCTGCACATCGTCGGGACAAGCGAACTCGGCAGCATCATCGACGAACTCGAAAGCGTGTCCGACGAATGGCTGGCGGCCAAGGCCCAGCGCGAAAAGGGCTTCAGCCTCGGCCATTTCGACCGCGCCTATATCGGCCATTTCGACGTGGCGGTGGTGACGATCGACGACCGCATCGTCGCCTTTGCCAATCTGTGGCTGACCGCCTCGAAGAACGAAGCCTCGGTCGACCTGATGCGGCACCGGGTCGATGCGCCGCCGGGAACGATGGACTTCCTGCTGGTCGACCTGATGCTGTGGGCGCAGGCACAGGGCTATGCCCGCTTCTCGCTCGGCATGGCACCGCTGTCGGGGATCGAGGATCGCCGGCTCGCCCCCGCCTGGGCCAAGGCGGCGGCGTTCATCTTCCGCCATGGCGAACGCTTCTACGGCTTCCGCGGCCTGCGCACCTACAAGGAGAAGTTCGCGCCCGGATGGGAGCCGCGCTACATCGCCGGCCCCGGCGGCATCGGCCTGTTGCAGGCCTTACGCGACCTCTCCCGCCTGATCGGTCGCCCGCAGCCGGCCCAGTATCTGCCCCCCGCCCCGGCCCCCGCCCCCTTACCAGCGAAAGTCCACCCATGAGCCTGTCGCCCCGCACCCGCCTGCGCCGCCGGATCGGCATCGGCGCGCTTCTCGCCGGGCTGCTGGTCCTGCTCGGCCTCGCCGCACCCGCGCTGCACCTGATCGATACCCAATCGATCCGCTTCTTTCAGGGGAAGAAGCATCCCGACGTCGTCGCCGTCTATTTCTCGGGCGACATGGGGTTGCGCTTCGGCATGGGCAGCAAGGTCGTGCCCGCGCTCGCCGCGCATGGCATTCCGGTGATCGGGGTCAGCTCGCCGGTCAATTTCAGCACCACCCGCAGCCGCGAACAGGCCGATGCGATCGTCGTCAGCGCCATCCGCACCGCGCTGGCGCAGACCGGGGCGCACCGCGTGATCCTGATGGGCCAGTCGTTCGGGGCCGACATCGTCTCGGCGATCGCGCCGGACCTGCCCGCCGACCTGAGGGCGAAGGTCGCGGCGATCAACGTCGTCGTTCCGGCGCAGACCGTCTTCTTCCGCTCCGACCCGACCGGCATCCTGTATCACGGCACGCCCGATGCGCATCCGGCGGCGGCAATGCGCGCGCTGCACTGGGCACCCGTCATCTGCATCTACGGCACCGACGAAACCGAAAGCCTGTGCCCGACCCTGCGGGGCAGCGGGGCGCAGGTCGTCGGCCTGCCCGGCGGGCATTTCCTGCGCAACGACGACCAGTTGCTGGTCGCGACCATCCTCGCGACGCTGCGCACCGCCGATCCTTCGATCCTGATGTAAGGTTTCTCCCGCCCCGGCCTTGAACCGGACACTTTGTCCGCTTATTGTGCGATGCAGCGGACGACGGGGCGTTCCGCGACTCATCGGAACGACGACCCATGACCGACCAGCAGCCCGTTGCCATTGCCGCCGACGAACCTGAGTTGGCGAAGCCAACCCGCAAGAACGGCCGGGCGAAGCTCATCCTGATCGTCGTGCTCATTGTCGCGCTGGTCGCGGGCATCTGGTGGTACATCGGCTATCAGGACCACGGCAAATATCTGCAGGACACCAACGACGCGACGGTGCAGGCCGACATGGTAACCATCGCCCCGCGCGTATCGGGCTATGTCGCCGAGGTGCTGGTCGCCGAGAATCAGGACGTCCGCGCCGGCCAACCGCTGGTCCGCATCGACCCGCGTGACGCGCGCGCGCAGGCGGCGCAGGCCGAGGCGCAGATCGCCGTCGCCGGGGCACAGGCCGATACCGCCCGCGCCCAGATCAACGAACAATATGCCGCGATTGAACAGGCGCGCGCGCAACTCGCCGCCGCGCGCAGCAAGGCGGCCTATGACGCGGCCGAGGTCGCGCGCTATCGCCCGCTCGCCGCATCGGGTGCCGAAACCCGCCAGCAGCTGGCGCAACTCGAAGTCACCGCGCGCCAGTCGGCCGACAATGTCCGCGCGGCGCAGGCCGCCGTCGCCGCGCAGCAGCGCCGGGTCGGATCGCTCGACGCCCAAGTCGCGCAGGGCCGCGCACAGGGGCAGGCCGCGCGCGCTCAGCTGGCCGCCGCCAGCGTCGATGTCGGTGCCACGCAGCTGACCGCACCGATCGGCGGGCGGATCGGCGACAAGACGGTGACGATCGGCCAATATGTTCAGGCCGGTACGCGGATGATGTCGATCGTCCCGCTCGACCGCCTGTATATCACCGCCAATTTCAAGGAAACGCAGCTCGCGCTGATGCGCCCCGGTCAGCCGGTCGAGATCCATGTCGATGCGCTCGACGATGTGGTGGTGAAGGGTCGGGTCGAAAGCCTTGCCCCCGGCACCGGCGCGCAATTCTCGCTGCTGCCGCCGCAGAACGCCACCGGCAACTTCACCAAGATCACGCAGCGCGTGCCGGTTCGCGTGTCGATCGAGGCGACGCCCGCCGCCCGCCGCCTGCTGATCCCCGGCCTGTCGGTGACCGTCACCGTCGACACCCGATCGGCCCGCGATGAAATGAAGCAGCTTCGCGAGCAGGCGGGCCGCTGACATGGCCAGCGCGGCGATGACCCCGGCCGCCGCCGTGCCGCAGCGTGCCGATCTGAGCGCGTGGCTGGCAGTGATCGCCGGCAATCTCGGCGCGCTGATGGCGACGCTCGACATCTCGATCGTCAATTCGGCGCTGCCGACCATCCAGGGGGAGATCGGCGCGAGCGGGACCGAGGGGACGTGGATCGCCACCGCCTATCTGGTCGCCGAGATCGTCATCATCCCGATGGCCGGCTGGTTGCAGCGGATGCTGGGTCTGCGCACTTTCCTGCTGATCGCCGCCGGGCTGTTCACGATCTTCTCGGTCGTCTGCGGCATCGCCACTACCCTGCCGATGATGATTATCGGCCGGGTCGGGCAGGGCTTTACCGGCGGGGCGATGATCCCGACCGCGCAGACGATCATCGCCCAGCGCCTGCCGCAATCGCAGCAGCCGATCGGCATCGCCGTGTTCGGCGTGACCGCCATTCTCGGCCCGGTGCTGGGGCCGCTGGTCGGCGGCTGGCTGACCGAGAATATCAGCTGGCACTATGCCTTCTTCCTGAACATCCCGATCTGCGCGATCCTCATCACGCTGCTGCTGGTCGGGCTGCCGCACGAGAAATCGAAGCTCGAACTGTTCCGGCAGGCCGACTGGTTCGGCATCGCCGGCCTCGCGCTCGGTCTCGGTGGCCTCACCGTGTTCCTAGAGGACGGGCAGCGCGAACAATGGTTCGATTCCGAATTGATCCGCTGGATGGCGTTCATCACCGCCATCGGCTTCGGCCTGCTATTTTATGGGCAGGCGACGTCGCAGCGCCCGATCATCAAGCTGAAGCTGCTGCTCGACCGGCAATTCGGATCGGTCGCGCTGATGGGCGTGGTGCTCGGCGTCGTCCTTTACGGCACCAGCTACGCCATTCCGCAATTCCTTGCGGCGCTGGCCGATTACAACGCGTTGCAGGCGGGCAAGGTCGTGCTGCTGTCGGGCATCCCCAGCCTGATCCTGATGACGATGGTCCCGATCCTGCTCAAACGCGTCGATATCCGCATCGCGGTATCGGCCGGGCTGCTCATCATGGGCACGTCGGCGCTGCTCGACGCGAACCTGACCGCGCAATCCTCCGGCCCCGACTTCACCGTGTCGCAGCTGATGCGCGGCGTCGGACAGATCCTCGCGATGCTGTTCCTCAGCCAGGCCTGTGTCCGCTCGGTCCCGCCCGAGGATGCCGGCGATGCGTCGGGCCTGTTCAATGCGATGCGCAATCTGGGGGGCAGCTTTGCGCTGGCCGGCATCTCGATCCTGCAGGACCAGCGCATGTATTTCCATTCGCGCCGGATCGAGGAAAGCCTGAACGCCAACAGCCCGGCGGTGCAGTCCTATGTCGCCGGCCTCGGTCAGGCGGCGGGCGACCAGCGCGCCGGTCTGCGGCTCCTGTCGCAACAGATCGCGCAACAGGCGCTGACCATGACCTATAACGACATCTTCTGGATCATGGGCGTCGGCGCACTTGCCGTCCTGCCGCTGGTCCTGTTCCTGCGCCCGCTACCCACGGGTGCCGAACCGGTAACGGTGCACTGATGACCCGATCCTTCCCCCTGTCCGCCCTGTTGCTGCTCGGTGCCTGCACCGTCGGTCCGAACTATGCCGGTCCGCCGGCAACCGCATCGGACGCTAGCGGACGCAGCGGTTTCGTCCGCGCGACCGATGCGGCGCTGACGCCCGCCCCCGGCCTCGCCCGCTGGTGGGAAGGGCTGAACGACCCGCTGCTCACCCGGCTGGTCGACGATGCGCTGACCCATAGCCCGACCATCGATCTGTCCACCGCTCGCCTGCGCGAGGCGCAGGCGCGGCTGACCCAGCAGCGCGTCGGGCAACTGCCCAGCGCCAGCGCCAATGGCACCGCGATCTTTGCCGAACTGCCGCCGATCCAGCCGGATGGGGGCGGCACCAGGGCCAGCTTCTACAATCTCGGCCTCAACGCGTCGTGGGAAGCCGACCTGTTCGGCGGCGGCCGCCGCACGGTCGAACAGGCGCGGGCGACCGCCGGTGCCCGGCAGGCCGATCTTGCCGATGCGCAGGTCTCGCTGTCGGCTGCCGTCGCACAGGCCTATGTCGCGCTCCGCGACGTACAGGCCCGCATCGGCTTGAGCGACGCCAACACCCGCCTGCAACAGCGTCAGCTCGACCTGACCCGCCAGCGCTTCGCGGCCGGCACCGCGTCCCGGCTCGCGATCGAACGGCTCCAGACCCAGCTGGAAAACACGCAGGCCGACGCGATCCCGCTCGCCGCGCAGCGCGACGAATATCTGAACCAGCTGGCGGTCCTGACCGGCCGCACCCCCGGCACGCTCGATGCGACGCTGACCCCGCCCGCCCCGGTGCCGCTGCCGCCGCAACGCATCGCGGTCGGCGATCCCGCCGCGCTGATCGCCCGCCGTCCCGACATCCGCGCCGCCGAGCGCCAGCTCGCCGCCGGCACCGCCGCGATCGGTACAGCCAAGGCGCGCGAACTGCCCGGCATCCGCTTTCTCGGCCTGCTCGGCCTTGGCGGTACGTCGCCCGAAAAGATTTTCGATCTCGGCAATCTGGCGGCACTCGCCGTGCCGTCGCTCAACTGGTCGTTTCTCGATTTCGGCCGTGCCAAGGCCGCAACCCGCGTGTCGGAGGCGCAGCGCGATCAGGCCGATGCGACCTATCGTCGCACGGTGCTCGACGCGTTGCAGGATGCCGAGACCGCCCTGTCGCGGTTCGGCAATCGTCGCCGGCAACTGGGGCAGTTGGTGCAGGTGGAGGCGACCGCCGCCCGCGCCGCCGCGCTCAATCGTCAGCGGGTCACGGCCGGCACCGCGACGCTGATCGACCAGCTCGACGTCGAACGCCAGCAGGTCGCCGCCGCCAGTGCCGTCGCACAGGCGCGCGCCGGCCTGACCCAAAGCTATATCGCGGTGAACAAGGCGCTGGGGCTCGGCTGGACCGATCCGGTCAGCGCGGACGCAGCCCCGCGAACAACAGCCGCAGACCCGTCTCGATCTGCGCGCTGACTTCGTCGTCGCGCATCACCGGCAGCACCAGACTGCCGGCCATGCGCAGCGCCAGCACCAGATCGCGCGCCGTCGCGTCGTCCCGCACCTCGCCGCGCCGCTTGGCTTCGGCAAGGGCGGGGGCAAGGATCGCCTCCATCCGCACCCCCAGCGCCTGAAACGCCGCGCGGTTGGCGTCGTCCAGATGCAACTCGGCCGAAATCCGCGCGAAGAGCGAGAACGCCCCGGCCCCGGTACGGACCATCGCCGCGATCGTCTGCGCGATCGGCAGCGCCGGGTCGACCAGCGCCGCCAGCCGATCGACCGCGCGCGAAAAGATCGCCAGCGCCAGCGCCTCGCGATCGTCGAAATTGCGATACAGCGTCGCCCGCCCGACCCCGGCCGCCGCCGCGACGGTTTCCAGCGGCACGCCATAGCCCTGTTCAGCGAAACAGGTCGCCGCCGCATCGATCAGCGCGTCGCGGCGACGGGCGGCATCGCGGCGCGGTGCCCGGCCACTTGAGGAAACGGGATCGTCGCTCATCGGGTCGCCCTATCGGGATTTGCCGGCAACGTCACCGGCTTCTCTCCCCTCCCTGACAAGGGAGGGGTCGGGGGTGGGTCGGCCCGCAGGGGAACGTTACGCCCGCCCAAAGCCTACCCACCCCCAGCCCCTCCCTTGTCAGGGAGGGGAGCGACAACCCCCAACTGGCCTCCCCCCGCCAAAACCACTACACGCCCCCCGTGACCAACGCCGCTGCCCCTGCCGCGCCCGCCAGCGCCCGTGCCGAACTCGCTGCGACGTTGCGGCTGGCAGCCCCGCTCGTCGGCGCGAATCTGTTGCAGATGGCAGTCTATGCCGTCGATGTGGTGTTCGTCGCCCGGCTGGGTGCGGTCGAACTCGCCGCCGCGACTCTGGGCGTCTATCTTTATAGCGTCATCCTGTTCGCCCTGTCGGGGCTGGTCGGGGCCGCCGCGCCGATCATCGCCGCCGAACTGGGTCGTCGCCATCATGCCGTGCGCGAGGTGCGGCGCTCGTTCCGGATGGGCGCGTGGATCGCGGTGCTGGGCAGCCTGCCGTTCATGGCGCTGCTGGCGCATGGCGAAAGCCTGTTGCTGCTCGCCGGACAGGATCCGCGCGTCGCGGTGCGCGCCGATGCGTTTCTCGACATCCTGTTATGGGCGATGATCCCGGCGCTGGCGGGCAATGTCATGCGGATCACCGCCTCGGCGCTCGGCCGCGCCGGCTGGGCGATGGCGATCACCGCGCTGGGTCTCGGCGTGTCGATCCTTGCCAACTGGCTGCTGGTGTTCGGCAATCTCGGCTTTCCGGCCTGGGGGCTGGAGGGGTCGGCGGTGGCCAGTCTTAGCACTGCGATCGCGATGATGATCGCCTATGCGGTGGTGCTGGTCGCCGATCGCAGGCTGCGGCGCTTCCATCTGTTCGGCAATTGGTGGCGCGGCGAATGGACCCGCCTGCGCCAGATTTTTGTGTTGGGGCTACCGATCGCGGCGACGATGACATTCGAAGGCGCGCTGTTCTCCGCGGCCGGATTCCTGATGGGCCTGATCGGCGTGACCGAGGTCGCGGCCCATGCCATCGCGTTGCAGATCGCGGCCTTCCTGTTCCAGGTGCCGTTCGGCATCGCACAGGCGGCGACGATCCGCGTCGGCCTTGCCTATGGGGCCGGCGACCGCATCTGGATCGCGCGCGCCGGATGGTCGGCGCTGATCGTCGGCACCGGCTTCATGGGGTTCACCGCGCTGCTGCTATGGGTCGCGCCGCGCGCCTTCCTGTCGATCTATATCGAACCGCAGGCACCGGCCAATGCGGCGATGGTCGCGCTGGCGCTGCAATATCTCGCCATCGCCGCCATCTTCCAGCTGGCCGATGGTGCGCAGGCGGTCGCGGCGGGGGTCCTGCGCGGGGTTCAGGATACGCGAGTGCCGATGGTGATCGCGTTCGTCGGCTATTGGGGCGTCGGCTTCACCGCCTCGGTCGCGCTCGGCTTCTGGACCGATCTGGCCGGGATCGGGGTATGGATCGGCCTTGCGCTCGGATTGCTGGCGGTCGCGCTGCTGCTGGTCGACCGCTGGCGCCGGCGCGAACGGCTGGGGCTGGTTCGACCCGTCTGACGGGGGCCACGTATCACCTGCAAAATTGTTCCGACCCCGCTTGACGCTCGATGAACGGCTCCACATATCCGGGCGGCTGGCACTCCCGAATGGTGAGTGCCAGGAACAGTTTCGTTTTACCAATCAAAGGGAACCGCGCATGAACTTCCGTCCGCTGCATGACCGCGTGCTCGTCCGCCGCGTCGAGGCCGAGGAAAAGACGCTCGGCGGGATCATCATCCCCGACACCGCCAAGGAAAAGCCGCAGGAAGGCGAGGTCGTCGCCGCCGGCACCGGCGCACGCACCGAAACCGGCACGATCACGCCGCTCGACGTCAAGGCCGGCGACCGCATCCTGTTCGGCAAGTGGTCGGGCACCGAGGTCAAGGTCAACGGTGAAGACCTGCTCATCATGAAGGAAAGCGACATCCTCGGGATCGTCGGCTGACCTTCCGTCGCATTCGCGTGGCGAGTGTGACTTTCGTGACTTTTGAGATTTGGAAAGGGTAGCCACATGGCAGCCAAGGAAGTAAAATTCGGTCGTGACGCACGCGAACGCATCCTGCGCGGCGTCGACATCCTCGCCGACGCGGTGAAGGTCACGCTGGGGCCAAAGGGCCGCAACGTCGTGATCGACAAGTCGTTCGGTGCGCCCCGCATCACCAAGGACGGTGTGTCGGTCGCCAAGGAAATCGAACTGAAGGACAAGTTCGAGAACATGGGCGCGCAGATGGTGCGCGAAGTGGCCTCGAAGACCAACGACATCGCGGGCGACGGCACCACCACCGCCACCGTGCTGGCGCAGGCGATCGTCCGCGAAGGCATGAAGTCGGTCGCCGCCGGCATGAACCCGATGGACCTGAAGCGCGGCATCGACATCGCCGTGACCAAGGTGGTCGAGGACATCAAGGCCCGTTCGAAGCCGGTGTCGGGCACCAACGAGATCGCCCAGGTCGGCATCATCTCGGCCAATGGCGACCGTGAAGTCGGCGAGAAGATCGCCGAAGCCATGGAAAAGGTCGGCAAGGAAGGCGTCATCACCGTCGAGGAAGCCAAGGGCCTCGAATTCGAGCTGGACGTCGTCGAAGGCATGCAGTTCGACCGCGGCTATCTGTCGCCATACTTCATCACCAACCCGGAAAAGATGCAGGTCGAACTGACCGACCCGTACATCCTGATCCACGAGAAGAAGCTGTCGTCGCTGCAGGCGATGCTGCCGATCCTCGAAGCGGTGGTGCAGTCGGGCCGTCCGCTCCTCATCATCGCCGAGGACATCGAAGGCGAAGCGCTGGCGACCCTCGTCGTCAACAAGCTGCGCGGCGGCCTGAAGGTCGCAGCGGTCAAGGCTCCGGGCTTCGGCGATCGTCGCAAGGCGATGCTGGAAGACATCGCGATCCTGACCAAGGGCGAAGTCATCAGCGAAGACCTCGGCATCAAGCTCGAGACCGTGACGCTGGGCATGCTCGGCACCGCCAAACGCGTGACGATCGACAAGGACAACACCACGCTGGTCGACGGCGCCGGTGAAGCCGACGCGATCAAGGGCCGCACCGATGCGATCCGTCAGCAGATCGAAGTTACCTCGTCGGACTATGACCGTGAAAAGCTGCAGGAGCGTCTGGCGAAGCTCGCTGGTGGCGTCGCGGTCATCAAGGTCGGCGGTGCGACCGAAGTCGAGGTCAAGGAGCGCAAGGACCGCGTCGACGACGCGCTGCACGCAACCCGCGCAGCCGTCGAAGAAGGCATCGTCCCCGGTGGCGGCACCGCGCTGCTGTACGCGACCAAGGCCCTCGAAGGCGTCACCGGCGCGAACGACGACCAAACGCGCGGCGTCGACATCGTCCGCAAGTCGCTGACCTCGCTGGTGCGTCAGATCGCGCAGAATGCCGGCCATGACGGTGCGGTCGTCTCGGGCAAGCTGCTCGACCAGACCGACACGTCGTTCGGCTTCAACGCCGCGACCGACGTGTACGAGAACCTCGTCGCCGCCGGCGTGATCGACCCGACCAAGGTCGTCCGCACCGCGCTGCAGAACGCGGCCTCGGTCGCCGGCCTGCTCATCACCACCGAAGCGACCGTTTCGGAACTGCCGGACGACAAGGGCGCAGCGATGCCCGCCGGCGGTGGCATGGGCGGCATGGGCGGCATGGACTTCTGATCGAATGTGGCCTGCGCGAGCGATAGCTCGCGCAGGACTCACGTCGATCCGGCCGGCGGGTGCTCATCACCCGACCGACGGACACCGGCTTTGCCGGGGTCGGATCCAGACGCAGAAAAGGCCGGGAAGGGATACCCCTTTCCCGACCTTTTCGCGTTTTGTGCCGACATATCAAATATTAGCACCTGTCGGGTACGACGACGGCAATGACTGCCGCTCCCGCCGCTGCGATCCCCGACGACCGATCCTCGGCCGCGCATTACCCAGCGCTCGACGGTCTGCGTGGCATCGCGGCGCTGCTGGTGGTCGCCTTCCATCTGTTCGAGGCGCATGCGCGCGGCGATGTGCAGCGGCAAATCGTCAACCATGGCTATCTGGCCGTCGACTTCTTCTTCCTCCTGTCCGGCTTCGTTATCGCCCACGCCTATGACCATCGCTGGGGGAACATGTCGGTCGCCGACTTCTGGCGACGTCGCGTCATCCGGCTACAGCCGATGGTCGTGATGGGCAGCGTGATCGGCGGGGCGCTGTTCCTGTCCGGTGCATCGTCCGCGACCGAAGCCATATCCACCGCGCGCGTGATTGGCGTCCTGCTGCTGGGTGTGGCGATGATCCCGCTGGCACCCCATGCCGGTTTGCAACAGGGCGACGCACTCTACCCGCTCAACGGGGCGGCATGGTCGCTCTTCTACGAATATCTCGCTTATGCCGCCTATGCCGCGGGCGTGCGCAACGCCTCCGATCGCATATTGGCGCTGTTGGTCGGCCTGTCGGCGCTGGCGGTGGCGCACCTCGCCGTGTTCGGCCCGCGCGGCGACCTGATCGGCGGCTGGGTGTTCGATGGCTCGGGCGTGCTTGTCGGGCTGACCCGCGTCCTGTTCCCGTTCTTTGCAGGGATCCTCCTGCGCCGCCGGGGCCGCGCGCTGACCGTCCGCCACGGCTTTCCCATCGCCGCGGCGCTGCTGGTGGTCGCGCTGGCGATGCCGAGGATCGGCGGCACCAACCGGCTCTGGCTTAACGGGCTGTACGAGGCAGGCTGCGTTCTGCTGCTATTCCCGCTGATCGTCGCGCTCGGCGCAGGCAGTGGCGCAGTCGCCGGCCGGTCCGGACAGGCTGCCCGCTTGCTGGGCAACCTGTCCTACCCGCTCTATATCACCCATCATCCGATCGTGGCGCTCTACGCCGACTGGATCGAACGAAGCCACCCGCCGATCGTCGCGGGCAGCGGGATCGGACTTGTCGCGTTCGGCACCTGCGTCGCGGTCGCGCTGCTCTGTTTCCGGTTCTACGACGTTCCGGTCCGTCGCTGGCTGTCGCGTCCGTCGCGCGCCCGCCGGCGCGAGACCGGCCCTACCCCACGGGCTTCCACAACTGCGTCTGGCAGATGAAGGCGATACATCCCTGCACCTTCAGCGTGCCGTCGCCGTTGCGCGACACGATCGACTTGTAGCTCTTGCCGTTGCGCGGGTCGTAGATGCGGCCGCGCCAGTCCTTGCCGCCGTCGGTGAAGCCGCTCAGGATCGGCATCCCCAGAACCGGCCGCGAGCGGAGCGCCGGATCGCTGTTGTTGACATCGGTCTTGGGCGCATTCGGCTCGGACTTCAGGATACGGACCAGCCTGCCGCATACGGTCGCGCCGCAGCGGCCGATCTCGATCACGCCCGATCCGTCCTCGGTCACATATCGCCCGGCGATCGGTGTCGCTGCCAACGCGGGCACGGCCAGCAGCATCGCGCCGGCGACGAACGAAGCACGGATCATTTGAAGTTGTCCGCATAGGCTTGCAGCTTCAACTTACGCTCGGGTGCTGGCACGACATGAAAGTCGATCCCTTCGCGCGTGGCGTAATCGGTCGCGGCGTCGAGCGACGGAAAGCGCAGCTTGACCTGCTCGCGCGTATCGCCCGACCCTGCCCAACCGGTCAGCGGATCGGCCTGTTTCGGCTCGGCCGGCTCGAATTCGAGCATCCAGATCTGCGTCTTGGCACGACCCGACTGCATCGCGTTCTTCGGGTACTGATAGATACGGGCATTGGGCATCGACGAAACCTTAGCAATCGGAATTCCACGCCTGCATAGCAAAGCCCACGCCGGTTGCCAGCAGAGTCGCACCGCGGACCACTACGAATCGCGGTTTGTTATCCCGGCCGGTCGCGATGACGGCAGATTTTTAGCGGTTGTCCGGCAAGAAGCCCCGGTTTTCAAGCCAAATGTCCTCTATTGCATTTGCGATCTATTATCATTAAGACGCGCTTTAGGGTTGTTTCTCGTTGGAAAACACCGTACAGCGCCCCCGTCGCGGCAGGACCGCGCCCGACTTGCTACGGAGAGAGACGTCTTGGCTCGCAAGAAGATCGCGCTGATCGGCGCTGGCAACATCGGCGGCACGCTCGCCCACCTCGCTGCCCTTAAGGGGCTGGGTGACATCGTTCTGTTCGACGTCGTCGAAGGCGTGCCGCAGGGCAAGGCGCTCGACCTGTCGCAGTGTGGACCCGTCGAAGGGTTCGACGCGACGATCACCGGCACCAACGACTATGCCGACATCGCCGGTGCGGACGTCATCGTCGTCACCGCCGGCGTCGCGCGCAAGCCCGGCATGAGCCGCGACGACCTGCTCGGCATCAACCTGAAGGTGATGAAGGCGGTCGGCGAGGGCATCAAGAACAACGCCCCCGACGCGTTCGTCATCTGCATCACCAACCCACTCGACGCGATGGTGTGGGCGCTGCGCGAATTCAGCGGCCTGCCGCACAACAAGGTCGTCGGCATGGCCGGCGTGCTCGACAGCGCGCGCTTCAGCCACTTCCTCGCGGACGAGTTCAAGGTGTCGGTCAAGGACGTCAACAGCTTCGTGCTGGGCGGCCATGGCGACACGATGGTCCCGGTCCTCGAATATTCGACCGTTTCGGGCATTCCGGTCACCGACCTGATCGACATGGGCATGTCGACGAAGGAACGCGTCGACGCGATCGTCAAGCGCACCCGTGGCGGCGGCGGCGAGATCGTTGGCCTGCTTAAGACCGGCTCGGCCTTCTACGCCCCCGCGACCAGCGGCATCGCGATGGCCGAAGCGTATCTCTACGACCAGAAGCGCGTCCTGCCCTGCGCGGCGTATCTGTCGGGCGAGTACGGCATCGACGACCTGTATGTCGGCGTGCCCGTCGTGATCGGTGCCGGCGGCGTCGAGAAGATCGTCGAGGTCAAGCTGGGCGACGAAGCCAAGGCGAACCTCGACGTCTCGGTCGATGCGGTCAAGGAACTGCTGGTCGCCTGCAAGGGGATCGACGAGAGCCTCGCCTGACACAAATGCGTACCCCCGCGCAGGCGGGGGTCCAGGGTAATGGAGCGTGACGCTCTTGGCTCTGGATCCCCGCCTGCGCGGGGATACGGCGGGAGCGGAAGGTGAAGACCGGATTTGTCTACATCGTCGCCAGCCGCCGCAACGGAACGATCTATACCGGTTCGACCAGCAACCTGGTTCAACGAATTTACCAGCATCGCACCGGCACGGTCGAAGGGTTCACCAGCGAACACGACTGCACCCTCCTGGTCTGGTACGAATGCCATGACGATCTGCAAGAGGCGCGGCTTCGCGAACGGCGGATCAAGAAATGGAACCGTGACTGGAAGTTGCGGCTGATCGAAGAGAACAACCCCGGCTGGTACGATCTGTTCGGACAGCTGACCTGATTTTCGCTCCATCACTCGGAGCAGCAAGGGAAACGAAGATGAGCATCCTCGTCAACAAGAACACCAAGGTCATCACCCAGGGGATGACCGGCGAAACCGGCAGCTTCCATACCAAGGCGGCGCTGGAATATGGCACACAGATGGTCGGCGGCGTGACGCCGGGCAAGGGCGGCACCGAGCATCTCGGCCTGCCGGTCTACAACACCGTCGCCGAAGCCAAGTCGAAGACCGGCGCCGACGCCTCGGTCATCTACGTGCCGCCGCCCTTCGCCGCCGACTCGATCCTCGAAGCGATCGACGCCGAAATCCCGTTGATCGTCGCGATCACCGAAGGCATTCCGGTGCTCGACATGGTCAAGGTCAAGCGCGCGCTGTCGGGTTCGAAGTCGCGACTGATCGGCCCGAACTGCCCGGGCGTGTTGACGCCGGGCGAGTGCAAAATCGGCATCATGCCGGGTTCGATCTTCAAGAAGGGCAGCGTCGGCGTCGTCTCGCGCTCGGGCACGCTCACCTATGAGGCGGTGTTCCAGACCTCGAACGCTGGCCTGGGTCAGACGACCGCCGTCGGCATCGGTGGCGATCCGGTCAACGGCACCAACTTCATCGACGTGCTGGAACTGTTCCTGGCGGACGAGGCCACCCAGTCGATCATCATGATCGGCGAAATCGGCGGCGACGCGGAAGAACAGGCTGCACAGTTCCTGATCGACGAAGCCAAGCGCGGTCGCAAGAAGCCGATGGCCGGCTTCATCGCGGGCCGCACCGCTCCTCCGGGTCGTCGCATGGGCCATGCCGGCGCGATCGTGTCGGGCGGCAAGGGCGATGCGGAAAGCAAGATCGCGGCGATGGAAGCCGCCGGTATCAAGGTTGCGGCTTCCCCAAGCGAACTGGGTTCGACGCTGCTCGCAGTGCTGAACGGTTGAAGGTGACTTGCCCCGTGCGACCACCCGCACGGGGCACCGCCCGGTTCGACCGGGCAGAAGCGGACAGGATGTGACCATGGGCTACGAAGGCCAGGATTTCGACATCGCCGCCGGCGTCAGCCCGGCATTCGTGGAAACGCTTTATGGTCGCTACCGCGAGGACCCCTCGTCGGTCGATGCCGGCTGGCGTCAGTGGTTCGACGGTCTGGAGGGTGCGACCCAGCATCCCAGCTGGCAGAGCAAGCGCTGGCCGCTGACCGAGACCGACGCGCTGACCGCAGCGCTCGACCCGACGCAGATGGAGCCCGCCCCCAAGCCTGCCCGGGGCGGCAAGCCTGCCCCGGCCGCCGCTGCCGCGCCCGCCCCGAAGGTCGATGTCGCCAAGGCCGCCGGCGATGCGATCCGCGCGCAGTTGCTGATCCGCACCTATCGCGTGCGTGGTCACCTCGCCGCCAATCTCGATCCGCTCGGCCTTGCCCGCCGCGAACTGCCCGAGGATCTGCGTACCGAATATCACGGCTTCTCCGATGCCGAGATCGATACGCCGGTCTATCTGGGCGGGACGCTCGGCCTCGAATGGGCGACCGTGCGCGAGATCGTCGACATCCTGCGCGCCAATTACTGCGGCAATGTCGGCCTCGAATATATGCACATCGCCGACGTGGAGGAGCGCAAGTTCCTGCAGGACCGCATGGAGGGCGGCGACAAGGCGATCCAGTTCACCCCCGAAGGCAAGAAGGCGATCCTCGCCAAGGTCATCGAGGCGGAACAGTGGGAGAAGTTCCTCGGCCGCAAGTATGTCGGTACGAAGCGCTTCGGCCTCGACGGCGGTGAATCGATGATCCCTGCGCTCGAAGCGGTCATCAAATACGGTGGCCAGCTTGGCGTGCGCGAGATCGTGTACGGCATGGCGCATCGCGGTCGCCTGAACGTGCTGACCAACGTCATGAACAAGCCGTTCCGCGTCCTCTTCCATGAATTCGCGGGCGGCAGCGCCAACCCCGACGATATCGGCGGTTCGGGCGACGTGAAGTACCACCTCGGCACCTCGACCGATCGCAGCTTCGACGACGTATCGGTCCACATGTCGCTGGTCGCCAACCCCAGCCACCTTGAAGCGGTCAATCCGGTCGTGCTCGGCAAGGTCCGCGCGCAGCAGACGTTCCGCGGCGATCTGGAAAAGCACGAACAGGTCCTGCCCGTCCTGATCCATGGCGACGCGGCATTCGCGGGCCAGGGGATCGTGTGGGAATGCCTCGGCTTCTCGGGCATCCGCGGCTACAATACCGGTGGCTGCGTCCACTTCATCATCAACAACCAGGTCGGCTTCACGACCTCGCCGCAGTTCGCGCGCTCGTCACCCTATCCGTCGGACGTGGCGAAGGGCGTGCAGGCACCGATCTTCCACGTCAACGGCGACGATCCCGAGGCCGTGACCTTCGCGACCAAGATGGCGATCGAATTCCGTCAGGCGTTCAAGCGCGACATCGTCCTCGACATGTGGTGCTATCGCCGCTTCGGCCATAACGAAGGCGACGAACCGTCCTTCACCCAGCCGCTGATGTACGCGAAGATCAAGGGCCACCCCGGCGTCAGCGACATCTATGGCAAGCGGTTGCAGGAAGAGGGCGTCATCGACGGCGACTTCGTCACCGCCAAGACCGCCGAATTCACCCAGCATCTCGAAGGCGAGTTCGAAAACGCCAAGAGCTACAAGCCCAACCGCGCCGACTGGTTCGCCGGTCGCTGGTCGGGGCTGCACGCACCGATGGATGCCGAAGGGTCGCGCCGCTCGGTCGATACCGGCATCGAACAGAAGCTGTTCGACTCGCTGGGCCGCACGCTGACCACCGTTCCCGACAGCATTCAGGTCCACAAGACGCTGTCGCGCGTCCTCGACGCCAAGCGCGGCATGTTCGCCAATAGCGAAGGCTTCGACTGGGCGACCGCCGAGGCGCTGGCGTTCGGTTCGCTGCTGTCGGAAGGCTTCGGCGTCCGCCTGTCGGGGCAGGATTCGGGTCGCGGTACCTTCTCGCAGCGCCATGCGGTGTGGGTCGACCAGACCGACGAGCACAAGTACGTGCCGCTCAACAATATCGAGCATGGCAGCTTCGAAGTGCTCGACAGCCCGCTGTCCGAATATGGCGTGCTCGGCTTCGAATATGGCTATGCGCTGGCCGATCCGAAGGCGCTGGTGATCTGGGAGGCGCAGTTCGGCGATTTCGCCAACGGTGCGCAGATCATGATCGATCAGTTCATCGCGGCGGGCGAAGCCAAGTGGCTGCGCGCCAACGGCCTCGTGCTGATGCTGCCGCACGGCTATGAAGGTCAGGGTCCGGAACACAGCTCGGCGCGTCTCGAACGCTTCCTGCAGCTGTGTGCGGGCGACAATATGCAGGTCGCCAACGTCACGTCTCCGGCAAATCTTTTCCACCTGCTGCGCCGGCAGATGCATCGCAATTTCCGCAAGCCCCTGGTCATCATGACGCCAAAGTCGCTGCTGCGGCACAAGCTGGCGGTGTCGAAGACCGAGGACTTCCTGCCGGGCACCCATTTCAAGCGGTTGCTGTCCGATCCGGCCGCGCCGGCGGATGCGGACACGACCCGGCTGGTGCTGTGTTCGGGCAAGGTCGCGTTCGACCTGATCGAAGCACGCGATGCGGCGGGCGATACCGCGACGCAGATCGTCCGCGTGGAACAGATCTATCCGTTCCCGTCGGACGCGCTGGTCGAGCGGCTCAAGCGCCTGCCCAACCTGACCGACGTGGTCTGGGCGCAGGAAGAGCCGAAGAACAACGGTTCGTGGTTCCTCGTCGAACCGGCGATCGAGGAGGCACTGGCCGAGGCCGGTTCGCAGGTCGCGCGCGCCCGCTATGCCGGTCGTACCGCGGCGGCATCGCCCGCCACCGGCCTGATGAAGCGTCACCAGGCCGAACAGGGCGCGCTGGTCGCCGATGCGCTCGGCCACAATGTTCGCGACGAAATCCGCCGGACCCGTCAGTCCGAAAGCGCTGCCGCCGCCGAAAAGGTCGCCAAGGCCGCGTCGTAACCCAATGTGCTCGCCCCTGACGGGGCAGAGGAGGAATATCCGATGGCTACCGAAGTTCTGGTCCCGACCCTGGGCGAATCGATCACCGAAGCGACGCTGGGCGAATGGTTGAAGAAGCCCGGCGAGGCGGTCGCCGCCGACGAACCGATCGCCAGCCTCGAAACCGACAAGGTGTCGGTCGAGGTGCCCTCGCCGGTCGCCGGCGTCATGGGGCAGCATGCCGTGCAGCCCGGCGATACCGTGTCGGTCGGCGCGATGATCGCGACGATCGAATCGGGCGACGGTGCCGCCGCCGCGCCGAAGGCGGACGCGCCGAAGCAGGACGCCGCGCCGGCACCTGCCGCCGCCCCTGCCCCGGCCCCAGCGGCTGCACAGCAGGCCCCGGCCGGTGGCGACAACAATGTCGACGCCGCCGCGCTGTCGCCGTCGGTGCGTCGCGCGATCCTCGAACACGGCGTCGACCCGGCCAAGGTCAAGGGGACCGGTCGTGACGGTCGCATCACCAAGGAAGACGTGGTCGCCGCCGCGGGTGACAAGTCGGCCGCTGCCGCGCCGGCCGCCGCGCCCGCTGCTGCCGCCGCCGCAGCGCCTGCCGCCAGCACCGCCCCGGCGCGCGGCGAGGAACGCGTGAAGATGACGCGCCTGCGTCAGACGATCGCCCGCCGCCTGAAGGAAGCGCAGGACACTGCCGCGCTGCTCACCACCTTCAACGACGTCGACATGACGGCGGTGATCGAGGCCCGCGCCAAGTACAAGGACCTGTTCGAAAAGAAGCACGGCGTTCGGCTGGGCTTCATGGGCTTCTTCGTGAAGGCCGCGACGATGGCGCTGAAGGACATTCCGTCGGTCAACGCATCGATCGAGGGCGATGAGATCGTCTATCGCGATTATGCCGACATCTCGGTCGCCGTGTCGGCACCGGGCGGCCTGGTCGTTCCCGTGATCCGCGACGCCGACAAGCTGTCGGTCGCGGGCGTCGAAAAGACGATCGGCGATTTCGGCAAGCGCGCCAAGGACGGCACGCTGAAGATGGACGAGATGAAGGGCGGCACCTTCACCATCTCGAACGGCGGCGTGTTCGGTTCGCTGATGTCGACGCCGATCATCAACCCGCCGCAGTCGGCGGTGCTGGGCCTGCACCGGATCGAGGAACGCCCGGTCGTTCGTGACGGACAGGTCGTGGTGCGCCCGATGATGTATCTCGCGCTCAGCTACGACCATCGCCTGATCGACGGTCGCGAGGCGGTGACCTTCCTCGTCGCGCTCAAGAACGCGATCGAGGACCCGACCCGCCTGCTGATCGACCTGTAAGGGACGGGCGAGCACCGATGGGCATGGTGATCTATCTGCGTCGGGCCGGCGATGCCGACATCGACCGGCTGGTCGCCGACCCATCGGTGTTCGAGGACTTCCTGTTCGAGGAAGGCGTCGAGGATCTCGACTTCCTTGATCTGGGCGAGGCGTGGCACGCGGTCCATTATCTGCTGACCGGGTCGGCGGACGATATCGGCGACACGCTGGGCATCATCATCGCCGCGCTGCCCGAACTGGGTGCCGACGAGAATGGCGAGGGCGGGATCGGCCTGATCGCGCCGCCGCTGATGAAGGCGTTCGCCGATGCGCTCGACCGGCAGGACGATGCCGGCCTTGCCCGGCGCTTCGATCCGCGGGCAATGACGAAGGCCGATGTCTATATGGCGGAAACCTTCGGCAATGCCGATGCACTCGATTACGTGATGCGGGGAGTTCCGGCCCTGCGACAATTTGCGGCACAATGCCGCCGTACCGGCGACGGCGCGATCCGCGTGATCGCCCACAACGACTAGGACGGGATGTAAGACCAATGGCTGACTATGACTTCGATGTTCTCGTGATCGGTGCCGGCCCCGGCGGCTATGTCGCGGCGATCCGCGCGGCGCAGCTCGGGCTGAAGACCGCGTGCGCCGAAGGGCGCGAGACGCTGGGCGGTACCTGCCTGAACGTCGGGTGCATTCCGTCCAAGGCGCTATTGCATGCGTCCGAACTGTATGAGGAGGCCACCGGCGGCCACCTCGCCAAGTTCGGCGTCGAGATTCAGGGCGCGACGCTGAACCTCGACCAGATGCACGCCGAAAAGGCCAAGGCGGTCGGCGAGCTGACCGGCGGCATCGAATATCTGTTCAAGAAGAACAAGGTCGAATGGCTGAAGGGCTATGCGTCGTTCGAGAACGACCATAGCGTGAAGATCGGCGATCGCACCGTCACCGCGCGCGACATCGTCATCGCCACCGGGTCGAGCGTTACCCCGCTGCCGGGCGTGGCGGTCGACAACGACGCGGCGATCATCGTCGATTCAACCGGTGCCCTCGCACTGCCCAAGGTGCCCGAGCATCTGGTCGTGATCGGCGGCGGCGTGATCGGGCTGGAGCTGGGCAGCGTATGGCGTCGCCTGGGGGCGAAGGTCACCGTGGTCGAATATGCCGACCAGATCCTGCCCGGCTTCGACGGCGAGGTCCGCAAGGAATCGACCAAGCTGTTCAAGAAGCAGGGCTTCGACCTGAAGACCTCGACCAAGGTCACCGGCGCATCGGTCGACGGCGGCACCGCGACGCTGACGGTCGAACCTGCCGCCGGCGGCGAAGCGACGACGATCACCGCCGACGCCGTGCTCGTGTCGATCGGTCGTCGCGCCAACACGGAACATCTGGCGCTCGACAAGGCCGGCCTGTCGGTCAACCAGCGCGGGCAGGTCGATATCGACGACGAATTCCGCACCAAGGTCGACGGCATCTGGGCGATCGGCGACGTGGTCCACGGACCGATGCTGGCGCACAAGGCCGAGGACGAGGGCGTTGCGGTCGCCGAGTTCATCGCCGGCCAGACCGGCATCGTGAACCATGACGTCATCCCGTCGGTCGTCTATACCATGCCCGAAATCGCCGGCGTCGGCCTGACCGAGGAAGCCGCCAAGGAAAAGGGCGAGGTGAAGATCGGCAAGTTCCCGTTCGCCGCCAACAGCCGCGCCAAGACCAACCGCGACACCGACGGCTTCGTGAAGGTCATTGCGGACGCCAAGACCGACCGCGTCGTCGGCGTGTGGATCGTCTCGTCGCTGGCCGGCACGATGATCGCGCAGGCGGCACAGGCGATGGAATTCGGCGCGACCAGCGAAGACATCGCCTATACCTGCCACGCACACCCGACCCATGCCGAGGCGCTCAAGGAAGCGGCGATGGCGGTGCAGGGCAAGCCGATCCACATCTGAACCATCCTTCGTCGTTCCCGCGCAGGCGGGAACCCATTACCGCCGACGCCCGGTAGTATCCGCAGACGTCGGGTGTATGGATTCCCGCCTTCGCGGGAATGACGACGGAGGCAGCGGCCGGCGCATCCTCGATCAAACCGTTGTCAGGCGGGGCATGGTGACATGCCTCGCCCTTCGCGCATCAGCCGTTCCGGACATGCTTAGGCAATTGTAAAAGCTTCCCCCCTAGCCTGTCGTCTGAGAATCAATGGGGTGGCGAGCGTGAACGCATTCGGGCGGCGGAGCGGCATGGGCGGAGCGGGCGGCGGCAGGCCGTCCTTCGGGGTGGCGCGGCCGATGCAGGGATCGGGACCGGCGCGCGCCGCCGATATCGACATGGGCTCGCAATTTCCACCGCTGACCCAGATACCGCTGTCGGGCGACGATTTCGCACCGATGCCCGGCGAACAGGCAGGCAGCCTGCCACAGGGAGTGGGCGATGCGATGCAGCGGCTTGCCGACCGGCAGGCATTGTCGGGCGAGGCCGGCAACAGCCGCGTCGAGGGGTTCGAATCCTCGATCCACCGGATCAAGGAACAGGTGTTGCCGCGCCTGCTCGAACGCGTCGATCCCGAAGCCGCCGCGACGCTCAACAAGGACGAGCTGGCCGAGGAATTCCGGCCGATCGTCGGGGAGGTGTTGGCCGAATTGAAGCTGACGCTGAACCGGCGCGAGCAGTTCGCGCTGGAAAAGGTGCTGGTCGACGAGTTGCTCGGCCTTGGACCGCTTGAGGAATTGCTGGCGGACCCGGCGATCAGCGACATCATGGTCAACGGACCGGAACAGACGTTCGTCGAGCGCAAAGGCAAGCTGGAGCTGGCCAATATCGCGTTTCGCGACGAAGAGCATCTGTTCCAGATCGCGCAGCGCATCTGCAACTCGGTCGGGCGGCGCGTCGACCAGACGACGCCGCTGGCCGATGCGCGGCTGAAGGACGGCAGCCGCGTCAACGTGATCGTGCCGCCGCTGAGCCTGAAGGGCACCGCGATCTCGATCCGGAAATTCTCGGCGAAACCGATCACCATCGACATGATGTCGGGCTTCGGATCGATGAGCAAGGAAATGGCGACCACGCTGAAGGTCGCAGGCGCCAGCCGGTTCAACGTCGTGATCTCGGGCGGCACCGGATCGGGCAAGACCACCATGCTCAACGCCCTGTCGAAGATGATCGACCCCGGCGAGCGCGTGCTGACGATCGAGGATGCCGCCGAATTGCGGCTGCAACAGCCGCACTGGCTGCCGCTGGAGACCCGCCCGCCCAACCTCGAGGGGCAAGGCGAGATCACCATCCGCGATCTGGTGAAGAACGCGCTGCGTATGCGCCCGGACCGGATCATCCTCGGCGAAATCCGTGGCAGCGAGTGTTTCGACCTGCTCGCGGCGATGAACACCGGTCACGACGGATCGATGGCGACGCTCCACGCCAACTCCCCGCGCGAATGCCTCGCGCGGATGGAGAACATGGTGATGATGTCGGACATCAAGGTGCCGAAGGAAGCGATCAGCCGCCAGATCGCCGACTCGGTCGACCTGATCGTACAGGTCAAGCGCCTGCGCGACGGTTCGCGGCGCGTCACCAACATCACCGAGGTGATCGGGATGGAAGGGCCGGTGATCGTGACGCAGGAGCTGTTCAAGTTCGAGTATCTCGACGAAAGCGCCGACGGCAAGATCATCGGTGAATATCGATCGATGGGGATGCGCCCCTATACGCTCGACAAGGCGCGGCAATATGGCTTCGATCAGGCGCTGCTGGAGGCCTGCCTGTAGCACTTGCGCGACCGTCGCCCTACATCCGGGCGGTGTTGCTCCGCCTGATCCTCGCGCTGCTGCTGTGCGCGCCCGCCATCGCCCGTGCGCAGGGCACGCTGTCCGCCGATGCCGAGGCGCGCTGGGTGCCCTTCACTTTGACCACCGCCAACCATCTGCGGTTCGCGATGACCGTCGACGGGGTCGCGGCGCAGGCGCTGCTCGACACCGGGCTCAACCATTCGGCGGTCAGCCGCGACTTCGCCCGCCGTGCGAAGCTGACCATCGATCCGCAGGGCGCGGCGGCGGGCGTGGCGCTGGGCGGTTCGATCCGCGTCGACTGGGCGGCGACCAAGTCGGTCGCGTTCGGCGCGCTCGACCGCAGCGGCGGACGGGTGGCGGTGATCGACCTGCCCAAACTGCTCGCCAGCGCCTCGGGCGATGCCGATGTGCTGGTCGGCACCGACCTGATCTCTCCGCATGCGCTCGACATCGATTTCGCCAACCGCCGGTTCCGCCTGTTGCCGAGCGGACGGATGCCGTTCACCGGCACCCGCGTGCCGCTGTCGGTCCAGTCGGGCAGCGGCCTGTATCTGACGCAGGCGATGCTGGCGAAGACGCGCCTCCGCCCGCTGCTGATCGATACCGGCGATGGCGGCGCGCTCAGCATTGCGCGGAGCGCATGGCGCACGGCCGCGATCAGGGGCGCGCAGGTCACGTCGACGATCGCCTATGGCGCGGGCGGGGTGGTCGATGCCGGGCTGACCGTCACCGATGCAGTGTCGCTGGGCGGGCAGCCGACCGGGCCGATCGAAGTGCGGATCGAGGCGGATGGCGGCTTTGCCAAACAGGTCCGCGTCGTCGGGCGGGTCGGCACCGGGCTGTTGCTGCGCTACCGCGTGCTGCTCGATCCCGGCGCGGGGCAGATGCTGTTGTCGCCGAACCCCGACGCCCCGCCCGCGCCGCTCAAATCGACCAGCGGCCTGCTGCTGGGGTACGACCGGGCGCGGCTGCGCGTGCTGCACGTCATGGCCGGCGGCCCGGCGGCGAAGGCGGGGTGGAAGGCCGACGACCTGATCTGTCAGGTCGATGGACAGGCCGTGGCGCTGACGGCCAATGGCGGCGTCGACGTCCGCTGGGGCACCGATGCACCGGGACGGGTCGTGCGGCTGACGATGTGCGACGGCGCGGCCCGGACGCTGACGCTGGCCCGCTTCTATTGAGCGGTGGCAGCGGGGGTGCCCAGCGTGCCTTGCCCGGCTTCCGCCGGCCGGATATCGCGCGCTATTTCAGGGCCATCGCGACGCTGAACACCGCCAGCAGCACCGCGATCAACTGGACCAGCGTCCATGGCATCCAGCCGACGCGATCGGGGTCGCGGCGCAGGGTACGGCGACGTTCCGCTAGCACCGACACCGCAAAGAGCATCGCCGCCACGCCCGCGATCGTCCATAACAGCCTGTGTGCGTCGTCCACCCGTTCCTCCCGTCAGGAGTTTTCCCATGCGTCGAACCGCCCTGTTCCTGCCAGTCCTAAGTACCGCGCTGGTCGCGCTGACCCCCGCCCCGGCGCAGGCCCCGCGCGGCCCGCTGGCCGCCGCGGTCGCATCGCCGCTGCGCGATCCGGCGAATACGGCACGCGACCGCTATCGCCATCCGGCCGAGACGCTGGCGTTTTTCGGGGTGAAGCCGACCGACACGGTCGTCGAAATCTGGCCGGGCAATGGCTGGTACACCGAAATCCTGGCACCGATGCTGCGCGAAAAGGGCCGGTATGTTGCCGCCGGCCCCTTGCCGCGCACCGCCGAGATGGTGGCGAAACTGCAAGCGCGCGATGCGACCGCGTTCGGCAAGGTGCAGACGATGGCCTTCCCCGCCGATGCCGGACAGGCCGGCGTGGCGGACGGCGTCGCCGACAAGGTGTTGACGTTCCGCAACGTCCACAACTGGCGCTTCGGCGGGGCCGATCAGGCGCAGGCGGCGTTCGACGCGATGTTCCGGATGCTGAAGCCCGGCGGCGTGCTGGGCGTGGTCGAGCACCGCCTGCCCGAGCGACGCGACGCCGCCGCCGAAGAGAAATCGGGATATATGAAGGAAAGCTCGGTCATCGCCTTTGCAACGAAGGCCGGGTTCAGGCTGGCCGGCAAATCGAACGTGAACGCCAACCCGAGGGATACCGCCGACTGGCCGCAAGGCGTGTGGACGTTGCCGCCGACCTATCGATTGAAGGACGTCGACCGCGCCAGATATGCCGCGATCGGCGAAAGCGACCGAATGACGCTGCGCTTCGTCAAGCCGAAGTAACGTCCATGGGGTGAGGGCCGTATCGCCCTCCCCCCTGCCGTTCGGTCCGGTTCGAGCCGCGATCGGACGACGTACCGCGCGCGCACCGGGAACGGGGTTTCGCAGGGTAGCCGTTCTTGGCGGACGCTTCCCGACAAGTTCGAACCCGACTGCGCGGGCGGGGCACCGAACGGCACCCCCGCCCGCTCATCCCAGCTTGTCGACCTTGTCCTGCAAGCGGGCAAGTTCGGCGCGCAGGGCGGCCATTTCATCGACCTTGACCGGCGTTTCGGTCGTGTTGGTCGCGGGCGTGGTTGCGCCGGGGGTACCGGGCGCACCGGGAGTACCCGGCTTGAACGCATGCGCCGCCGCTTCGAACATGGCGAGGTTGCGCTTGGCGATTTCCGCGAAGGGCGAATGGGCGAAGGCACCCTCGACCGCGGTCTTGAACTGTTCCTGATTCCGGCGGAAGCTGTCCATCGACGCCTCCAGATACCCCGGCACCATCGCCTGCATCGAATCGCCGTACAAGGTGATGAGTTGACGCAGGAAGCTGACCGGCAACAGCGTCTGCCCCCGGCTCTCCTCCTCCATAATGATCTGCGTCAGCACGTTATGGGTGATGTCGTCGTCGGTCTTCGCATCGACGACCTTGAAATCGCGATGCTCGCGCGTCATCGCTGCCAGATGCTCGAGCGTGATGTAGGACGAAGTCTCGGTATTATAGAGCCGACGATTGGCGTATTTCTTGATGATGACGGGGCTGCCGTCGGCCGCTGCCTTCTTCATGCGAAATCCTTGCGCGAAAGATGTTCCTATGGCTACACCGGTTGATACCGCGCCGCAACACGGCCCACGGCCTTTACCGTTGTTTCTCTCGATGTTGCGCAGCGAAACCGCCGACGACCCTAGCCGTCGCGCCCGCGCGCTGACCGGTCTGCGTGCCTATCAGGACGCGCCGCGCCTGCCGCGCACGCCGATGGCCGAAGCGGTCGCGCACGACGGACGGATCGGGTTGCGCGATTATGGCGGGACCGGCCGTCCGGTGGTGGTGATCCCGTCGCTCATCAATCCGCCGTTCGTCCTCGACCTGTCGCCCGAAAAATCGCTGCTGCGCTGGCTGGCCGGACAGGGGCTGCGGGTGTTGCTGGTCGACTGGGGGACGCCCGCGCCTGACGATCGTGCGATGGACCTTGGGCGTCATGCGCAGGCGGCGGCGCGGCTGTGCGCGACGCTGGACGAACCGCCGTTGCTGGTCGGCTATTGCCTTGGCGGGACGATCGCGCTCGCCACGGCGGGGTTCGTGCCGGTGGCGGGCATCGCCCTGATCGCGACGCCGTGGCATTTCACAGGGTTCGACGATGCGACCCGCGCCGGCATCGCCGACCAATGGACCATGGCGCAGCCGACCGCCGAGCGGATGGGCCTCGTCCCGATGGAGTTCCTTCAGGCGATGTTCTGGCAGCTCGATCCGGGGCGCACCGTCGACAAATATGTCGGCTTCGCCGATCTCGACCCGGCATCGGCCAAGGCGCAGGCGTTCATCGCGCTGGAGGATTGGGCCAATGCCGGCGCGCCGCTGCCCTATGCGGCGGGGCGCGAATTGTTCGACGACCTGTTCGATGCCGATCTGCCCGGCACCGGACGCTGGCAGGTCGCCGATCGCATCGCCTCCGCCGACCATCCTGTGCCGATGGTCGAATTCGTCGCGGCGGACGACCGCATCGTTCCCGCCGCCAGCGCGATCGGCCTGCCCGACCGGCGTATCGTGCCCGCGGGCCATGTCGGCATGATCGTCGGATCACGCGGACCAAGCGTCCTGTGGGAACCGCTTGCGCACTGGCTATGCGACGGTTCGCGCACTAGATAGCGCGCGAACCTTTAGGAGAAGGATTGCCCATGACCGACGTCGTCATCGTAGCCGCCAAGCGTACCCCCGTCGGGAGCTTCCTCGGCGCTTTTGCCGCGGTGCCGGCGCATGAACTGGGGCGGCAGGCGATCGCCGCCGCGCTGGATCAGGCCGGCGTCGCTGCGGCGGACGTATCGGAAGTGATCCTCGGCCAGGTGCTGACCGCGGGACAGGGCCAGAATCCGGCCCGGCAGGCGTCGATGGCGGCGGGCGTGCCGAAGGAAGTACCGGCATGGAGCCTGAACCAGGTGTGCGGGTCGGGCCTGCGCGCGGTGGCACTGGCAGCACAGGCGATCCAGACCGGCGATGCGACGATCGTGGTCGCGGGCGGACAGGAAAGCATGTCGCTGTCGGCGCATGCGGTACAGCTGCGCGCCGGCACCAAGATGGGCGACGGCACGATGGTCGACACCATGATCAAGGACGGCCTGACCGACGTCTTCAACGGCTATCACATGGGCATCACTGCCGAAAACCTTGCCGAGCAATATCAGGTGACCCGCGCCGAGCAGGACGAATTCGCCGTCCGCTCGCAGAACCGCGCCGAAGCCGCCCGCAGCGAGGGCCGCTTCGTCGACGAGATCGTCCCGGTGACGATCAAGGGCCGCAAGGGCGACACGGTCGTCGATCAGGACGAATATATCCGTGCCGGCGCGACCATCGACGGCGTGTCGGGCCTGCGTCCGGCGTTCAAGAAGGACGGTTCGGTGACCGCCGCCAACGCGTCGGGCCTGAACGACGGTGCCGCCGCGCTGGTCGTGATGTCGGCCGACGAAGCGGCGAAGCGCGGCCTCGAACCGCTCGCCACGATCAAGAGCTGGGCCACCGCCGGCGTCGATCCGTCGATCATGGGCATCGGCCCCGTCCCCGCCTCGCGCCGGGCGCTGGAAAAGGCCGGCTGGAGCGTCGACGACCTCGACCTGGTCGAGGCCAACGAAGCCTTTGCCGCACAGGCGCTGGCGGTCGGCAAGGACATGGGCTGGACCGCCGACAAGGTGAACGTGAACGGCGGCGCGATCGCGATCGGCCATCCGATCGGCGCATCGGGTGCCCGCGTGCTGACCACGCTGCTCTACGAAATGAAGCGCCGCGACGCGAAAAAGGGGCTGGCGACGCTGTGCATCGGCGGCGGCATGGGCATCGCGATGTGCGTCGAGCGGTGATCGTCTGATCTTCGCCCCGCCCGTGCCGCCGATGGCACGGGCGGGGCGACCCGGTACCGGACCGTCAGATCGGCTGATCGGGTCCGTACCACGGGCTGAAGCGCCGCGCGCGAATCCAGCGGGTCGCCAGCCACTTCATTCCCGATCGTACCGGTGTCCCGGCGTGACGCATCCGCTGGTCGACCCGCCCGTCGGCATCGACATTGCCGAACAGCAGCGCATCGCACCTTTTCGGCCGGATCGTCAGTCCCAGATCGGGGAATACCGTTTCCCCGCCGACGAAATCGTCGTTGAGGTACAGCAGCATCGTGGCGATCCGCTGATTACGCGCGCCGGCGATCGCATCGGAATGTAACCGGAACTCCTGGCCCGGGGCATAGCGCAGCACGGTCAGCGCCTCGCCCTGCGCCGCATCGGTGGCGGATGCCGCCGCGATCCGCAGATTGATCGCACGCACCACCAGATCCTCGCGCGTCGGGCCGACCACGGCCGCATCGGAGGTGCGGACGGGGTTCAGCACCGCGCGACCGGTAGCGGGATCGACGACCGGTGCTGGACGCAGGATGTCGGTCACACCCGTCGCGATATGCGCGCATTCCTGCTCGGTCACGAAATTCGCAAAATAGTGCACGTCCGCGCCCTGATGAAACGGTTCTCCGACCGGTGTCGTCGTCGGCATCCCATCCGGGCCGATCGCCATGGCGGCCAGCAATGCGCGATGCGCCGATGCTTCCGGCAACCAACCCGCCGCCCGTTCGAGCAACGCCTGGGCGGCGCGCCAGTCGGGCGTCCCGCCACTTCCGTTCGCGGTCAGCGCGATTTCGAACATGGCCGCATCGCCGTGCCGGGCTTCGCGCGCCCGCGCCAGCAGCGCGCGGGCCTTTGGCAGATCGCGCGGCAGTGGCGAACCGATCAGGTGCCACAGCGCCATCTGGTACTGCGCAGCGGCGTCCCCCGCCGCGACATGGTGGGTCAGCAGTTGTACGGCCTGATGCACGCGACCGGCGGCAAGCAACTGCTGAACGGTGTCGAGCGAGCGATCGGTCATGAACTCTTCCGTATCGAAAAAGGGGGCCGGCAGATACTGCCGACCCCCATTTCCGTTGTTGGCAGCGCCGGCGTCAGAAGCGCGCGGTGGCACCCGCATAGAAGCGACGACCCACGTTGTCGAAGATCGCGCTGCCCGCGCCGGTGCCGGTCGCGCCGAGCGGCGGCAGACGGTCGGTCAGGTTGTCGACGCCGATGTAGAAGTTCGACCGCTCTCCCACATCGAAGCCCAGCTTCGCCCCGATGTACAGCACGTCCGGATAGAAGGGCACGCTGAAGTCGTCGAGGTTCTGCGGCAGACGGCCCTGGAACCCGATACGGTTCTCGATCGCGCCGACCGACTGCTTGGCGACGTACCGGAACTGGGTATCCAGCGTCAGGATACCGAAATCGGCACCCAGGTTGACGTTCACCTGATCCTTCGGCGAGCCGAGTTCACCCAGACGGGTGTCTGCGAACGCGGGCTGCAACGGGTTGGTGAAGCTGCTCGCCTCGAACAGGTGGGTGTAGATGATCTGCCCGTTCAGCCGCACATCGCCCAGATTGCGGGTGTATGCCAGATTGGCGTCGATACCGCGAACCTTCAGCTGCGCGAAGTTGAACGACGACTGCAACAGGCTGCCTTCGACGATGCGATACGGCTGTTCGCCGTCCGGACCGGTGCCACCAGCAGCAACGCGCTGGAACTGCGAGCAGAACTGGTTGCCGTCGAGCGATGGCGAATCGTAGCAGTTGTTGACGATCGCCTGTGCCGACAACGCGCTGATGACCTGATCGACCGCGATGTTGTAATAGTCGACCGACAGCGACAGGCCGGGGACGTAGCTCGGGCGATACACACCGCCATAGGTCCACGAGTCCGACGTTTCGACGTTCAGGTTCGGATTGCCGCCGCTGGTGATCTCCAGCGACTGGGCATAGGCGTAGTTATAGCTGTTCGGGATACCCGCGGCGAGGCAGTTGGCCGCGCGGAACTGGGTACCACGCGCCAGGTTGTCGGCCGAGCAGGGATCGGCGAAGCCCGGTGCGAAGTTCTGACCGGGGGTCGAGAACAGTTCGCCGAGGTTCGGCGCACGCACCGCGCGACCATAGTTGCCGCGCAGACGCAGATCGCGGAACGGCGAATATTCGACGCTGAAGTTGTACGCATATACCGTGCCGGCGGAGGTGTTGTAGTCCGACACGCGACCCGCCGCACCCAGCGTCAGGTCGTTGATGAGGAACACGTCCTTCAGGATCGGCACCGACAATTCGCCGAACGCTTCCTTCACTTCGAACGCGGGCGGATCGAACTTTGCGAGAGCGTTGTAGAAGGTATAGCCCTGTTCGACGAACGGATCGGCCTGGAAGAAGTTGGTTTCGCGGCGATATTCGCCACCGATCGAGAACTGGACCGCGCCGCCCGGCAGCGTCAGGAACTTCGACGTGTCGCCCGCCAGGGTCGCGAGGACGTCGAACTGCGTGATCTTGCCGAAGGATTCGGTGTTGCGCAGGATGTAATTGATCGACTCCTGCGACGCGCTGCCGACCCCGAACGGGTTGAACGGGCGACAGTTGGCGATGTCCGCCGCCAGATTGGCGTCGTTCCCGCCGATATCGCTGCCGAACGCGAAACGCGTCGGATCGAGTTGCGCACCGCAAACGATCTGACCGGCCGGGTTGCGCACCGCGTCGAGCGCGAGGCTCAGACGCTGTACGTCGATATTGCCGAGCACCTTGGTCCGTTCCTTGAACTCGCCATAGTTGGCCGACACGTCGTATTCCCACGTGTCGTTGAACGTGCCGCGGACACCGCCGACGATGCGATAGGTTTCGCGCAGGGCGTCTTCCCGACGCGAACCCAGATCGGTCAGGTTCTTGCGCAGAATGAAACGATACGAACCATCCGCGATGGCCGCACGAAGCGTCGCCTGCTGCGTCGCGCTCAGCGTCGCCGCAGTATTCGGGTTCAGACCGTTGTTTACCGTTTGAAGCAGCTGTGCCGACAGCGTCGCCCGCGCATCGGCGCTCAGGAACGGGTTGTCGAGCCGGGGGCGCTCATACTGCCCGTCGATCGTGCCGCCGGTGAAGAACGCCGGACCCGAACCGCCGAGACCGACGCTTTCGGTGCGGACATACTTAGCTTCGATATAGGGCACGAACGCTTCGGACACGTCGAAATGGCCGATCAGGTTCGCCGCATAGCGGTCGATCTGCGGCAGCAGCTGCAGCAGCACGCCTTCGCGGCGGGTGTTGCCGTTACCGCCTAAGATCGAGCCACCGGGGGTGTTGGTCAGTGCGGCAGCCGCGATACCGGCACGGGTACCCGTCTGCCGGACCAGCGAACCACCAGGCTGGAACAGATAGTTGCAGGTATACGCACGGCCCAGATAGTCGCGACCACAATTCGCGGCGGTGTTTGCGCCCGGCGCGGCACCGATGATGGTGATGAGGCCACCATCCGAAATGCTGGCGCTGCGGATATCGCGCAGGAACGTGGCATCGGGGATGCCGTCGAAGCTCAGATTACCGTTCAGTCCCGGACCCGCCGAATCGAGGTTCGTGGTAACGAACGCATCATTCTGACGATATTCGCGACGGTCGGCTGCGAAGAAGTCCTGGCTGCGGGTATATTCGAGGTTGACCGCGATGTTGCCGCGACCGTCTGCAAAGTTCTTGCCGCCCGTCGCGCTGACGAAATAGCTGCCCGCGTCACCATGCTGGCTGATCGCGCCCTGGCCACGGACCTGGAACCCGTCATAGTTCGTGCGCAGGCGGAAGTTGACCACGCCGGCCAGTGCGTCAGACCCATATACCGCCGACACGCCGCCGGTCAGGATGTCGACGCCTTCGATCAGGTCGGTCGGAATGGTGTTGATGTCGACCGACACTGCGTTGTTCAGAATGTCCGAACCGACGTGGCGGCGACCGTTGACCAATACCAGCGTGCGCTGCGTGCCGAGACCGCGAAGGTCGAGCAGGTTGAGGCCGGCGGTGCCGAGGAAGCGGGTCGAGTTCGACTGGCTGAAGGTGCTTTGCAGCTGCGGCAGGTCGTTCAGCACGTCGCCGATCGAGGTACGCGCGGTCTGCGTCAGCTCGGCGGCGGTGATCGTCGTGACCGGCGCGGCCGATACGTCGTTCGGCCGGGCGATGCGCGAACCGGTAACGACGATCACACCGTCGTTCGCGGGTTCGCCATCCGCGCTCGTGCGATCTTCCTCGGACATGGTGCCCTGCGACGTACCTGCGCCGGGGGCTGCCGTCGTGTCGGTCGTCTGCTGCGCCATCGCCGTGCCGGCGAACAGCAACAGCGAACTGGCCAGCGCGGTAGAACGCGCCAGAACAGTGAATTTCATAAAACCCCCTTTTTGTAAGCTTTTTACAGCAACCCTGTTTGGAGCAAGCGAAGCACCCTTGTCCCAGCCCCCATCAGAACGTGCGTATACCGTCGTGTGAAGAGGGTTACTGACATTTCGTTGAACCTGTTACCAGTTCGCAACACTTTGCATCATCTGGAAAGATTTGCTTGTTGCTGTTTTATTACAGCAATACACTTGAGAACTACTTGTCTATTGTGCGGGGTATCGATGTCGGGCACGGCACGCAAAACCGTCGGGGAAAGGGCGTAGCGCAATGAATGAACCGAAGGTTAACCTGACAGAAATGTTGACGAATATTGGCAACACTGCCCGTATCGCCGCGCAGGGACTGGCAACCGTCCCGACCACGCTCAAGGCCGCCGCGCTTCGTCACGCTGCCGCCGCGATCCGCGCGGACGGCCCCGCGATCCTGGCCGCCAATGCGCAGGACATTGCCGCGGCCGAAGCGAACGGCCTGTCGGGGGCGATGCTCGACCGGTTGCGACTCGACGTCGCCCGGCTCGAAGCCACCGCCGCCGGGGTCGAGGCGGTGGCCGGACTGCCCGATCCGGTCGGCGACGTCATCGACCGCGCCGAACGTCCCAACGGCCTTATCCTCACCCGCGTGCGCGTGCCGATCGGCGTGATCGGGATCATCTATGAAAGCCGCCCCAACGTGACCGCCGATGCCGGGGCACTGGCGGTGATGGCGGGGAATGCGGCGATCCTGCGCGGCGGCAGCGAGGCGATCCATAGCAACCGCGCGATCCATGCGGCGATGGTCCGCGGGCTGGCGGCCGGCGGATTGCCCGAAGGGGCGGTGCAACTGATCCAGACGACCGACCGGGCGGCGGTCGGGGCGATGCTGGCCGCCGAGGGGCTGATCGACCTCATCATTCCGCGGGGGGGGAAGAGCCTCGTCGCGCGGGTGCAGGCAGAGGCGCGGGTGCCGGTGCTGGCGCATCTCGACGGGCTGAACCACAGCTATGTCGATCGCGCCGCCGATCCGGCGATGGCAAGGGACATCGTCGTCAATGCCAAGCTGCGTCGCACCGGCGTGTGCGGCGCGACCGAAACCCTGCTGATCGACCGGGGCTTTGCCGATCCGCTGCCGATCCTGACCGGGTTGCTCGACGCCGGCTGCGAATTGCGCGGCGATGCGGAGGTGCGGGCGCTGCACCCGGCGATCCTTAAGGCGAACGACGACGACTGGGACACCGAATATCTCGACGCGATCCTGTCGGTGAAGCTGGTCGACGGCGTCGACGCGGCGATCGCGCATATCGCGGCGCATGGATCGCACCATACCGACGCGATCATCACCGCCGACGAACCGACTGCCGACCATTTCCTCGCGCGGGTCGACTCGGCGATCGTGATGTGGAACGCCTCCACCCAGTTCGCCGATGGCGGCGAATTCGGGCTGGGCGCGGAGATCGGCATCGCCACCGGGCGGCTGCACGCACGTGGCCCGGTCGCGCTGGAGGGGCTGACCACCTACAAGTGGATCGTGCGCGGGACCGGTCAGACCCGGCCTTGATGACGGGGCTGGCGCGGCATAGGTTGCGGTAATGGAAAAGCGACCGATCACCACCGCGATCGACGCGGCGACCGACGATGCGATCAGCCGCGTTGCGGCGGCGCGCGGTATTACTCGTGACGAGTTCGCCGCCGACGCGCTGCGCCGCGCGGTGCGTGCCGATGAGGAATTGGCGGCCTTCGTTCAAGTTGGGATCGATGCCGCCGATCGAGGCGAGTTGATTCCGCACGAGGTCGTCATGGCCGAACTCGACGCGATGATTGAGCAGCACCGGAGCCGGAGCCAGAGTCGCTGATCGTCTGGACGGCACCGGCACTGGAGGATCTCCGCCGGATCAACCAATGGATGTCGGTCAACGTGGCACCGGTTGCGGCATCTGAGATGCTGGCTGCAGTGCGTGCGCGGTCGACGATCCTCGACAATTTCCCCGGCATCGGGCGGGCGATCAGCGGAGGAAGTCGTTTGCTTCGGGTACAGGGGACGCCGTACCTCCTGTTCTACCGCATGCTACCCGACCGCGTCGAAATCCTGCGCATCCGGCATGATCGGGAGGATTGGGACGCATGAGCCGCATCGGCCTGCTCGGCGGATCGTTCAATCCCGCGCACAACGGCCATCGCCGGGTGTCGCTTGCCGCCAAACGCGCCCTGGCGCTGGATGAGGTGTGGTGGCTGGTATCGCCCGGCAACCCGTTGAAACCGGCCGCAGGCATGGCCCCGCTCGCCGCGCGGCTGGCGTCGGCGAGGCGGGTGGCACGCCATGCACCGATCCGGCCGACCGCGATCGAACGCCGGCTCGGCACGCGCTATACCGTCGATAGCTTACGCAAACTGGTGCGGCTATACCCGCAGCATCGCTTCATCTGGCTGATGGGGGCGGACAATCTGGCGGAGTTTCATCGTTGGCGCGACTGGCGCGGAATTGCGCGGACTGTGGCGATTGCGGTCGTCGCGCGTCCGGGCTATGACGGGCGCGCCCTCGCTAGTCCTGCGATGGGCTGGTTGCGGCGCCATGCGCGGCCCGCAGGCCAGGCGAGACGATGGACGATGTGGAGTTTGCCGGCGCTGGTCCGTTTACGCTTCCGCCCCGATCCGACTTCGGCGACCGCGATCCGCGCCGCCGATCCCGCTTGGCACCGTCGGGCAATTCCGCCCGTCCGGTCCGGTGCACAGGCCCCTGAAAGCTGACCCCCTTGCCGACTTCTTCCGACCCGACCGATGCCATGCGCGAGACCGAAGCGCTGCACCGCCTGGTGCTCGCCAGCCTCGACGACGACCAGGCGGTCGAGACGGTGTCGATCCCGCTCGCCGGCAAGTCGAGCATCGCCGATTACATGGTCATCGCCAGCGGCCGGTCCAGCCGGCAGGTGGCATCGATGGCGACCAAGCTCGCCGAACGGGTCAAGGCCGAGTTCGGTCGCCCGTCGCGCATCGAAGGGCTGCCGACCGCCGACTGGGTGCTGATCGACACCGGCGACGTGATCGTCCACCTGTTCCGCCCCGAAGTCCGCACCTTCTACAATCTGGAGCGGATGTGGGCGTTCGGCGACACGCTGAACCCGACCGCGCACGCATAACGCCGGCCGCCCGTGCTGCTGCATATCGTCGCGCGCGGGCGGATCGGGCGTGGTCCCGAAGCCGAGCTGATCGACCGCTATCTCAAGCGGGTCGGCTGGCCGACCCGGATCACCGAACTGCCCGATACCGGCGGCAAGATCCCGCCGGTCGATCCGGGCACGCGCATCGTGATGCTGGATGAGAAGGGCCGCGACCTGCCGTCGCTGGCGTTCGCGACGCAGCTTGGCCGCTGGCGCGACGATGGCGTGCGCGAAACCCGGTTCCTGCTGGGTGCTGCCGATGGCTTCGACGATGCGCAGCGGGCGCAGGCCGACCTGTTGCTGGCGTTCGGCCGGGCGACATGGCCGCATCTGATGGCCCGCGCGATGCTGGCCGAACAATTGTGGCGCGCGACCAGCATCCTCGCCGGCCACCCGTATCACCGCGAGGGATGAGGCGCGCCGTCGCCCTGATCGCCGGGCTGGCCGCGCTGGCGGGTGCGGCGGCTTGGGCGCAGGACGACCCGATCGCCACCGGGCGCGCGCGGCTGGAAAGCGCGCGCCGGGCGGCGGCGGCGGCCAGTGTCCGATCACAACAGCTCGACCGCGCCGCCCGCGCCGCCAGCGCCGGGGCCGAACGCAGTCGTGCCGCTCAGGCCGCGCTCGCCGCACGCATCACCGCTGCCGAAGCCGGCCGCCGGGCGGCGCAGGCGCGCGTCGCCCTGATCGGGGAGCTGCTCGCCCGGCGGCGTGGCGAACTGGCGGCCCGGCAGGCTCCGGTCGCGCGGCTGGTCGGCGCGTTGCAGTCGCTGGCCAGCCGTCCCGCATGGCTGGCCGTCGCGCAGCCGGGGTCGACCGACGATCTGGTCCATGTCCGCGCGGTGCTCGGCACCGTGGTGCCCGCGATGCAGCAGCGTACCGCCGCGGTCCGCACCGCCATCGCCGATGCCGCGCGGCTGCGGTCGCAGGCCGGCACGGCGCTGACCGCGCTGGCGGCGAGCAACGCGCGACTGGAGAGCGAACGACTGGCGCTGGTTCAGGCGGAGGCGGCACAGCGGCTGCGTTCGCGGGCGCTGGCGCGCGGGGCGCTGGTCGAATCGGACCGGGCGATCGCGCTGGGCGAACAGGCGCGCGACATCGTCGATTCGCTGGAGGAACTGGGCGAGGTCAGCGATACCCGCGCCGCGCTGGCGGCGTTGCCGGGACCGCTGCCGCGCCCCGAAACCGGCGCTTCGCCCCTGCCCCCGCCCGCCTATCGCCTGCCGGTCGCAGGGATCGTCGCCGCCGGGTTCGGCGAAATCAGCGATAGCGGGGTGCGCGCGCGCGGCGTCACGCTGACGGTTCCACCGGGGGCTGTCGTCGTCGCGCCGGCGGCCGGCACCATCGCGTTCAGCAAGCGGTTTCGTGGCTATCGCCGGGTCGTCATCCTCGACCATGGCGGCGGCTGGACGACGGCGATCACCGGCTTGGCCGCCAGTGCCGGTCCGGTCGGCGCGCATGTCCGCGCGGGAACGGTGATCGGGCGGGCACCGGGCGGGGAGTCGCCGGTGACCGTCGAACTGCGCCGCCACGGCGTCCCCGTCGATCTGGCCGCGATGCTGTAGCGAGGAAGGCTGTTCGAAAACGCGCGGTTGCGCGTTTAGCGGTGCCGGCCCGCTCCGCGCGTTTCCAGACACACTCTCCGGCAACGGCGGAAAACCGCTTGCATCCGCCCCCGCGTCGTCCATCTCCGGTTCAGGCCATCGCCGCTTTGATCGCCGGACGATTTCCAGCTAGTGTGGCTTCCGTACCGCAGTCGAAAGCATCAAGCGTATATGCGTATGTCCCGTCCGTTTCTTCAGGCTACCGCGATCGTCGGCGCGCTGGCGCTGGTCCCCGTCGCGACCGGCGCGATGGCGCAGGCCGATGCCGGCAGCTTTCGCGAACTCGATAACTTCATGGACGTCTATAACCGGGTGAAGGCGAGCTACGTCGACAAGGTCGACGACAAGACGCTGATGGAAGGGGCGATGCGCGGCATGCTGGCCGCGCTCGACCCGCATTCCAGCTACCTCGACGCCAAGGATTTCGAGAATCTCCGCATCGCCACGAGCGGCAATTATTCGGGCCTCGGCCTGTCGGTCACGATGGAGGACGGCGCGGTCAAGGTCATCACCCCGACCGAGGATACGCCGGCGGCACGCGCGGGCATCAAGTCGGGCGACTATATCACCCATGTCGACGGCAAGCTGATCGTCGGCGGCACGCTGGACGAAGCGGTCGCGCAGATGCGCGGGCCGACGGGGTCGAAGGTATCGCTGACCATCGTCCGCCCCGGCCGCGACAAGCCGATCGAACTGACGCTGGTGCGCAGCACGATCGTGCAGAAGCCGGTGAAGTGGGAAGTGAAGGACGGCATCGGCGTCATCAACATCAACACCTTCAGCGAGACGACCGGGGCCGATACCCGCGCCGCGATCGCCGGGATCGACAAGGCGCTGGGCCACAAGCCGAAGGGCTATGTCATCGACCTGCGCGACAATGGCGGCGGGCTGCTGACGCAGGCGATCGAGGTGTCCGACACCTTCCTGGCGCGCGGTGAGATCGTGTCGCAGCGCGGCCGCGACAAGGCGGATACCGAACGCTATTTCGCCGAGGAAATGGTGCCGGGCGATCTGGCGCAGGGGCTGCCGATCATCGTGCTGACCAATCCGGGGACGGCATCGGCATCGGAAATCGTCGCCGGCGCGTTGCAGGACCATCACCGTGCGATCGTAATGGGCGAGCGCAGCTTCGGCAAGGGATCGGTCCAGTCGATCTTCGACCTGTCGAAGAACACCGCGCTGCGCCTGACCACCGCCCGCTATCATACGCCATCGGGCCGGTCGGTCCAGGAAGGCGGCATCGACCCCGACCTGAAGGTACCGCAGATTTCGGACCCCGATTACAAGAGCCGTCCGGTGTACCGCGAGGCCGATCTGCGCCGGCATCTGGTCAACGAAGCCGGCATCGACGACAAGACGCTGACCGAGGATACGAAGGACGATCCGCGCTTCGCCGAAACCGCCGAATCGCTGAAGAAGCGCGGCGTCGACGATTTCCAGCTCTATTACGCGTTGCAGACGATGGGCCGGGTCGGGCCGACGACGCGGATGGCCGCCGCCGCGCCCAAGCCCGGCAAGCGCTGAACCGATGCGCGCCAACGACCTGCCGCTCGCGCGCTGGATCGCGCTGCTGCTGCCGCTCATGCTGATCGCGGGGGCGCTCGGCTCGCAATATCTGGGCGGGCTGTACCCGTGCGAGATGTGCCATTGGCAACGCTGGCCGCATTATGCGGCGATCGTGCTCGCGGCGCTGTCGTTCTTCGCGCCGCGTACCTCGGCGAAACGGCTGCTGGTGATCCTTGCGGCGCTCGGCATATTGACCAGCGGGCTGATCGGGGTGTTCCACGCCGGCGTCGAATATCATTGGTGGCAGGGGGTCACCGCCTGCGCGAACACGCTGCATGCGACCGGCGGCGATTTGCTGGCGGCGATCGTCCGGCAACCGGTGGTACGCTGCGACGTGCCGCAATGGTCGGTGCTCGGCATCTCGCTGGCCGGATTCAACGCGATCTTTTCGATCACCGGTGCGTTGGTGGTGCTGATGCTGGCGACACGGAGGCGGACATGAGCAAGTGGCGACCCGGCGATCCCCGGCCGGGCGGGGTCCGATCGATGATCCGCGTTGATCAGGCGGGTGAATATGGCGCGACGCGCATCTATGCCGGACAGCTGGCGGTGATGGGCGACCGCAGCCCGATGTCGGCGGCGATCCAGGGCATGGCGTTGCAGGAGGCGGAACACCGCGCCTATTTCGACGCGCTGATCGCCGAACGCGGCGTGCGGCCGACGATCATCCAGCCGATCTGGGACGTCGCCGGCTTCGCATTGGGTGCGGCGACGGCGGCGCTCGGGCCGGAGGCGGCAATGGCGTGTACCGCCGCCGTCGAGACCGAGATCGACAAGCATTATGAGGATCAACTCGCCGAACTGGGCGACGACGATCCCGAACTCGGGGCCGCGATCCGGAAATTCCAGGCCGAGGAACTGGAGCATAAGGAAGCGGCGCTGGCGCATGGTGCCGAACGCGCGCCCGCCTATCCGCTGCTGTCGGCGGCGATCCGCGCGGGCTGCCGCATCGCCATCGAAGTTTCGAAACGCATTTGATCGTCGGGGCGTTACCCCGACAGGAGGATTTTGTGATGACCCGCATGTTTCTGGCCGGTGCCGCCGCGATCGTCGCCTTTGCCATGCCGGCGGTGCCTGCCGACGCGCAGGTCCGCAACGGTACGATGGTCATCTATGGCAACGACAAATGCCCGACCAACGCCGATGGTGAAGAGATCGTGGTCTGCGTCCGCCGTGGCGAGCAGGAACGGTTCCGTATTCCCAAGGAATTGCGCGACGTCGAACCGACCCGCGACGGCGAAAGCTGGGCAACGCGCGTTGGCGACAATCTGAACGCGGGTGCAAGCGGGATCGGCAGCTGCTCGACCGCCGGTGTCGGCGGGCAGACGGGATGCTTCGTCCAGCGCGCCAATGCCGCACGGGCGGAACGTCGCGCACGGCGCGATGCCGAGGCGAATGTCCCGCTGCCGTGAAGGCGGTTCGCTGACCGGTAGCTAGGGCCGATCGGCACTCAGTACAGTTTCGACTTCTCCCCTCCCTTGTCAGGGAGGGGAGCAGGTCGCTGGCCTGACAGATGAATGTCGATCGGTCCTAGCTTACGGCGTTACCGGGGATGCCGCACGCTTAACCTCGCGTGCGCCGTACTCCTGCGCAAGCGGGGGCCCGGAGCCGGGCAGCACTACTGCTCGCGCCCGTGGCCCTTTCCCCCGCCTGTGTCGGAGGGCGCCGGTAGGCACCTCCAGACGCCAGCCCGGCACCCTCGACAATCGCGACAGACTACTACGCTGCGCGACGCTCACGCGCCCAGCACGTGCATCCACATCGGTCGGCCAAGCACGCTGGTCGAGCTTTCCAGCTTCTCCAGTGCCTGCGCGACGCTGCGCTCCGGCCCTTCATGGGTGACGATCGCGACCAGCACGCTGCCATCGGCATTCGCGCCGCGCTGGATCAGGCTTTCGATCGATACGCCGGCATCGCGCATCGCTGCGGCGATTTCGGCGAGGACGCCGACCTTGTCGGTGACCTGCAACCGCAGATAGGCGCGGCCGCGACGGTCGCCGGTCGGTTCGGGGGCCGCCGGGGTCAGGTCGGCGACCGGCATGGCATAGGGCGGGCCAAATTCGCCACGGGCGATGTCGATCAGGTCGGCGACCACCGCGCTGGCCGTCGGCCCATCGCCGGCACCGCGCCCCTGAAAGAACAGGCGGCCAACGAAATTACCCTCGGCGACCACGGCGTTCAGCGATCCGGTGACATGCGCCAGCGGATGGTCGAGCGGCACGAGGTGGGGATGGACCCGTTGGAACAGCCCACGCGGCCCCGCTTCCCCCACCCCGACCAGCCGGATGCGATAGCCGAGCGCCGCCGCTTCGGCGATATCGGCGGCCAGCACATGGCGGATGCCGGTGACCGCCACCGCATCGAACGCCGGCTGGGTGTTGAACGCGAGGCTGGCGAGGATCGACAGCTTGTGCGCGGCATCGACGCCGTCGATGTCGAAGCTCGGATCGGCTTCGGCAAAACCCAGCGCCTGCGCCTCGGCCAGCACTTCGGCGAAATCGCGCCCCTCGGCCTCCATCTTCGACAGGATGAAGTTGCAGGTACCGTTAAGGATGCCGAAGACCTGCGAAATCTCGTTGGCCGCCGCGCCTTCGCGCAGGCCCTTGACGACCGGCACGCCGCCCGCGACCGCCGCCTCGAACTTCAGCGCGACGCCCTTGCCCTCGGCGGCCTTCGCCAGTTCGAGGCCGTGATGCGCGATCATCGCCTTGTTGGCGGTGACGAAGCTCTTGCCCGCCGCCAGTGCGCCGCGCGCCAGCGTCAGCGCCGGGCCATCCGATCCGCCGATCAATTCGACCACGACATCGGCATCGCCCGCCTGCACCAGCGCGGCGGTGTCGTCGACCCATTGGTAGCGCGACAGGTCGACGCCGCGATCCCGACTGCGGTCGCGCGCCGATACCGCGACGACTTCGATCGGGCGACCGGCGCGGCGGGCGATCAGCGCGCCGTTGGTCTCGATCAACCGAATCACGCCCGCACCCACGGTTCCAAGGCCGGCGATGGCGACGCGGAGCGGTTCGGTCATGATATCCTCGGTTCGTTACGACATAAAATTGCGGCCGGAGGGATGCTCCGGCCGGTTTCGTGTCTCTAATGGGTGGGACACGGAAGGGGAAGGGCGTTGGGTACACCCATCGTCATCCCCGCGCCGGCGGGGATCCATAGACGCCGGCGTCTCGAACGAATCGCGACGACAGCGTTCATGGATTCCCGCCTTCGCGGGAATGACAGGGAGGACGGCTTATGGCTTGATGAGACCGATCTCCACCAGCCGCTGATACAGATAGTCGTGCGCGGTGATCGGCGTTTCGTAGCGATTGGAGCGTTCGTCCGAGACACAGGCCGGCAGCGTCTCGATCAAGAAATCGGGCGCGGGGTGCAGGAAGAACGGCATCGAATAGCGCGAATGGCCACGCCGTTCGGGGGCCGGATTGACGACGCGGTGAGTGGTCGAGGGCAGGACGTGGTTGGTCAGCCGTTGCAGCATGTCGCCGACATTGACGACCATCGCGCCGGGCGGTGGCGCGACCGGCAGCCAGCGACCATCGCGGTCGAGCAGTTCGAGACCCGCTTCCTCGGCCCCCAGCAACAGGGTGATGAGGTTGATGTCCTCATGCGCGCCGGCGCGCACCTCGGGCGCATCGGCCGCAACCGGCGGATAGTGCAGCAGGCGCAGCACCGAATTGCCGTCCTTCACCGCAGGGTCGAACCAGTTCGGCTCCAGCCCGAGATAGCGCGCGATCGCCGACAGCAACCGGTCGCCCGCCGCATCCAGCGCGGCGAACAGGTCGAGGAATGCCTCGCGAAACCCCTCCGGCCGGTCGGGCCAGACATTGGCGGGCATGACGTCGCCATAGCGGTGGCCGGCCACGAGTTCGCGGCCGACATGCCAGAACTCCTTCAGATCGACATGGGTCGCGCCCTTGGCGATCTCGGTCTTGAACGGGGTATAGCCGCGCGCGCCGCCGCCGCCCTCGACGAAATAGCCGCGCTTTTCGTCCTCGGGCAGGTCGAAGAACGCCTTGGTCATCGCCCACGCACGGTCGATGACGTCCTGATCGACGCCATGGTCGGATACCATCGCGAACCCGAAGCGTTGGAACGAACCGCCGAAATCGCGGGCAAAGCCATCGGGGTCCCGATCCGCCTGCGCCATCGAAATCAACGGAACCTGCGAAAGCGGCGTGTCGGCCATGGGTCTCAAATCCTGAAAGATACCGGAACGTAGCCATGAAGATAGACGCCCGGCCCGCCCACGAACAGGGTCATCCTTTGCGTGACGCAGCGCGCGAGTTCCGGCATGGGGATGATGCGATGCAACAACGATCCGATCCCCTGTCGCCCGACACCGCCGCCGCGCTGACCGACGCCGCCACCGGCCCCGAAGGATCGGCGGACCGTTCGCCGCTGCCGTTCGGCGAGTTCGTGACGCTGATCGCGGCGCTGATGGCGCTGACCGCGCTCGGCATCGATTCGATGCTGCCCGCGCTGCCCGCGATCGGCGATGCGCTGGGCGTCGCCGAACCCAATACGCGGCAGTTCGTCGTCACCTCGTTCCTGCTCGGCTTTTCGATCGCGCAGCTGGCCTATGGTCCGCTCGCCGATCGCTATGGCCGGCGGCCAGTGCTGATCTTTGCGCTGATCGCCAGTACGATCACCAATCTTGTCGCGGCGGTATCGGGCAGCTTCGTGCTGCTACTGATCGCACGATTCGCGTCGGGCGCGGCGGTGGCGGGCGGACGCGTGGTCACCGTGGCGCTGGTGCGCGACTGTTATTCGGGGCGGGCGATGGCGCGGGTCATGAGCCTCGCCTTCATCTTCTTCATGGCTGCCCCGGTGCTGGCCCCAACCTTCGGCCAGTTCGTGCTGGCCTTCGCATCGTGGCGCTGGATCTTCGGCGGGATCGCGATCGTCACCGCCGCGGTGTTCGCGTGGTTCGTGCTGCGCATGCCCGAAACGCTGGCCGAATCGGACCGCGCGCCGCTCGACCCCCGCCGGATCGTCTCCGGCTATCGCATCGTCCTCCGTGATCGGTATGCGGTCGGCTATACGGTCGCGGCGGCGCTGCTGTCGGGCGGGCTGTTCGGCTTCGTCGGATCGATCCAGCAGATCATGGAAGTGACGTTCGGCAAACCCAAGCTGCTGACGGTCGTGTTCGCCTGCGTCGCGGGCACGATGGCGGCGGGGTCGTTCTTCAATTCGCGGATCGTGATGCGCTTCGGCACGCGGCTGATCTCGCACGCCGCCCTGCTGGGGCTGGTCGCGGTCGCGGCGGTCCATCTCGCGATCACGCTCGCCGGTCTCGAATCGCTGACCAGCTTCATCATCCTGCAGGCGATCATGATGGCCTGTTTCGGTCTTGCCTCGTCCAATTTCTCGGCGATGGCGATGGAGAATATGGGGTCGATCGCCGGCACCGCCTCGTCGTTGCAGGGATTCGTGTCGATGCTGGGCGGGGCGGTATTGGGCGCGCTGATCGGTCAGGCCTTCGACGGCACCACCGTACCGCTGTATGGCGGGTTCCTGTTCCTCGGCATCCTCGCGCTGCTCGTCGTGTTTCGTACCGAACATGGCCGCCTGTTCCGCCGGGGATAGGAACCGGGGCGCGATCCGGCGGGTTTCCCTGTCCTAACCAGCAGGAGTCACGCGATGGGTGGTCATCAGGTAAATGGTCAGGGGTCGGGCGACGACGGCTATGACGAGGACGGCTATGACGAAAGCCAGCGCGCCGAAATCCTCGAAGCGACCCGCGACGGACCCAGCGACGGCACGATCCTGACCGACCTCGAACCCGATCTCGGCCTGTCCGACGACGAGGACGAGGACGAACTCGACATGGTCGACGACGAACTCGCCGAAGAGGACGAGACGGTGACGATCACCGGTCAGGGCGATCAGGCCGAAGACGAGTTGCAGGAAGATTTCGACGAGGACAATCTGCCCGAGGATGGCGACCTTGCCGATGCCGATCGGGACGCGATCGAACCGTGAGGATAGCGGCGGTCGTCGGGCTGGCGGTGCTGCTGTCGGCGTGCGACGGCGGCGACGCGGGTAACGAGATGGCGGCGGCGAACGACGCCGCCGTCGCTGCCGCCGAACCGACCCCGGTTTCCGGTGCGCCGACACCGGTGACGCCGTCGACCACGCTGCCGCCCGGCGACGGCATTCCCGGCGTATCGGCCCCGCCCCCGGCCAACGAAGTCCGCTCGGTCGCCACACCCGACCCCGTCGCGACCGAAGCGGGTCCACAGGAAGCGGTGGCGGTGCTGAACCAGTATTTCGCGGCAATCGGCAGCGGGCGATATGACGACGCCTACCGCCTGTGGAACGGGCGTGGCGAGGCAGCCGGCATGACGGCGAAGGCGTTTGCTGATTCCTTCGCCAGATATGCTGATTATCGCGCGACGATCGGAACGCCCGGCCGGATCGATGCCGGGGCCGGGCAACGCTATATCGACATACCGGTCCGGGTGACCGGACGGCTGCGGGACGGGACGCCGGTATCGCTCGCCGGACCGATCACGCTGCATCGGACCGGCGATATTGACGGCGCGACCGCCGAACAACGGGCATGGCGTATCCAGACCAGTGGCCTGAAGCCGCGTCCGGCACCATGAGTGCGCCCCGCTACACCCGACAGATCACCGCCGGTCCCGACGACATCGATGAGCTGGGCCATGTCAACAACGCCGTCTGGGTCCGCTGGATTCAGGACGTGGCGGTTGCGCACTGGCACGCGTTGGCCACGCCCGAACAGCATGCCGCCTATGTCTGGGTCATCACCCGCCACGAAATCGACTATCGCGGCAGCGTCCTCGCGGGCGAGACGGTGACGGCCGAAACCTGGGTCGCCGATGCGCCGAAGGGGGCGAGGTTCGACCGGCTGATGCAATTCACTGGCGCGGATGGGCGGGTAAAGGTCGAGGCCCGCACGACATGGGCACTGCTCGACCGTCGGAGCGGGCGACTGCTCCGCGTGCCGGCCGAGGTGGTCGAGCGGTTTACGCGATAACCGTCCGTCACTCCCGCGAAGGCGGGAGTCCATACACGCTACCGGCGCGGCCCTTGTCGCCAACGTAAGCGCCTATGGATTCCCGCCTTCGCGGGAATGACGAAGGAAGCTTCCCCGGTTGAGAGAACCGTCTGCGATCACCGCAGCAGGAACCGGACCGATACGTTGACCGTCAGATCCTGCTCGCCCGCCGCGACCGGCGTCGAATCGGCCATCTTCATCATACGCGCCATTTGCAGCATCGGCATCGGCGGCTGCGGCAATTGCCCGCCATCCTCCGAAATTAGCAGGATACGGTCCACCCGCAGCCCGGCGGCGCGGGCATAGAGATCGGCACGGGCGCGCGCCCGGCGGATCGCGTCGGTGCGGGCTTCGTCGAGCGCGGCATCGGCGGCATCGACCGACAGCGTCGGCCCGTCGATCTGGTTCGCGCCCTGCGCGACAAGGGCATCGAGGATCGCGCCGCTCTTCGCCACGTCGCGGAACCGGACCGCGACACTGTTGCTCGCCTGATAGCCGGTGATCGCCGGGGGCTGGTTTTCGGCATAGCGATATTGCGGCTGCAACTGGATCTGCGCGGTCTGGAGATCGCGGTCGGCGACACCGGCGCGGCGCAGCGCGGCGACGACGCGGGTCATGCGCTGGCTGTTGTCCGACAGCGCCGCCGCGGCCGTCGCCGCCTGACTGACCACGCCGGCGCGGATCGTGGCGATGTCGGGCACGCGCGTCGCCTTCCCCGTCGCGCTGACGTCGAGCAGCGTCCCGTCGGTCAGGACCGGTGCCGACACCGGCACCGCCTGTTGCGCGGCGGCGGGAAGCGCGGTGCCGATGGCGGCAAGGATCAGGACGGAACGGAGCATCGACAATTCCTTTTCGACTATAGTGACGACGAACGAACGGTCGTTACGCATCCGCCGCAAAACGTCGCATGAACGCAATCGATGCAGCCCTTGCCGTGCTTATCGAAAAACGCGATGTCTATGCTTGAGGGCAGTGCTGTATTCGGGTAATACAGCATCGAATTGGCTGGGGGCCTTCCAACAGGATGGGGTGGATGAATTACGAATCGACGTCGATCGCGGGTGACCGCCAGCTGCTGACCGGACCCGACGGCGCGAAGCGTTCGCGCCGCCGTGCCGTCATCGTCGGGATCGTGATCGTCCTGCTCGTCCTGCTCGGTGCCTACTGGGCATTCGGTCGCAAAGGTGGCGACGCGCCGGCCGCACAGGGTGCGCCGCCCGCCGCCGCCGGCGGCACGCTGCCCAAGGTGACGGTGGTCGTCCCCGGTCGCGACACGGTGACCCGTGCGGTCACCGGCACCGGATCGCTCGCCGCCCGCCGGGAAATGCCGGTCGGCGTCGTCGGCGAAGGCGGTCTGGTCACACGGGTGTTCGTCGAGCCGGGCAGCTGGGTAAGCGCCGGACAAGTGCTGGCGACGGTCGATCGGTCGGTTCAGGCGCAGACCGCCGAATCGCTGTCGGCACAGGTGCGGGTCGCCCGCGCCGATGCGCAGATCGCGCAGACCGAACTCGACCGGTCGAACCAGCTGGTCGAACGCGGCTTCGTGTCGAAGGCCGATATCGATCGCAAGACCGCGACCCGCGACGCCGCCAACGCGCGCGTCCGGGTGGCGCAGGCGCAGCTGGCCGAGACGCAGGCGCGCAACCGCCGCCTCGATATCCGCGCGCCCGCCGCCGGCCTCGTCCTGACCCGCGCGGTCGAACCGGGTCAGGTCGTCGGCAGCGGCAGCGGTGTGCTGTTCCGCATCGCGATGGGCGGGCAGATGGAAATGCGCGCCCAGCTGTCCGAGGCCGATCTCGCCAATGTCCGCGCCGGTTCGCTGGCGCAGGTCGTGCCGGTCGGCGATACCCGCGTGTTCAAGGGGCAGGTGTGGCAGGTCGCGCCGATCATCGACCCGCAGACGCGACAGGGCATCGCCCGCATCGCGCTGAACTACGACCCGGCGTTGCGCCCCGGCGGTTTCGCCAGCGCGCGCATCGGGGCCGGTGCCTCGACCGCGCCGCTGCTGCCCGAATCGGCGGTGCTGAGCGACGACAAGGGCAGCTATGTCTATCTGGTCGACGCCCAGAACAAGGTGCTTCGCCGCGACGTCCGCGTGGCCGAGGTGTCGGACGAAGGTGCGCTGATCGCCTCCGGGTTGATCGGTGACGAACGCGTGGTCGCAAGCGCCGGCGCGTTCCTGAATGTCGGACAGGAGGTGGTGCCGGTCCGCGCCGCCGCCGCTTCCGCTCGCAAGGAGTAGCGCCATGGGCTTTCGCAACATTTCGGCATGGTCGATCCGGAACCCGGTACCACCGCTGGTGCTGTTCCTCGCGCTGACGATCGCGGGGATCGTCAGCTTCATGCGGATGGACGTGAACCAGGACCCGGACATCGAATTTCCGGTCGCGATCGTCGTGATTACCCAGCCGGGTGCTGCGCCCACCGAACTCGAAACGCAGGTGACGCAGCGCGTCGAGGCGGCGGTCCGGTCGTTGCAGGGCATCGACCAGATCGAATCGAGCGTTACCGAAGGGTCGTCGCAGACCGTCATCCAGCTCGATATCGGCACGCCGATCGACCGCGCCGTCAACGACGTGCGCGAAGCGGTGAACCAGATTCGCGGCCAGTTGCCCGACGGCATCCTCGAACCGCAGGTCTTCCGCGCGAACACCACCGACAAGGATCTGGCGTCGTGGACCGCGATCGCCGACGACATGACCGCCGAACAGCTCAGCTGGTATGTCGACAATACCGTCGCCAAGGAATTGTTGAGCGTCGAGGGCATGGCGACCGTCGAGCGCGTCGGCGGCGTCGACCGCGAGATCCGCGTGACGCTCGACCCCGCCCGGTTGCAAGCGCAGGGGCTGACCGCGAGCCAGGTCAATCAGGCGCTGCGCCAGGTCAATCTGAACGCGGCGGGCGGTCAGGCGGAAATCGCCGGCACACAGCAATCGGTCCGCGTGCTGGGCAACGCCGCCACCGCCTATGCGCTGTCGCAGACGCAGGTGCCGGTCGGCGGCGGCCGCTCGGTCCGGCTGGCCGACATCGCCGACGTCCGCGACGCCTATGCCGAACCCACCAGCCGCGCCGAATATAACGGTCGCCCGGTGCTGGCGTTCGATATCAAGCGCGCCAAGGGCGCATCGGACGTGACCGTCTTCCACGAAGCGGAAAAGAAGCTCGCCGACCTGCAGAAGCGCAACCCGCAGGTCCGCTTCGCGCTGCTGTCCAATTCGGTCAAGTTCACCGAAATCCAGTATCATTCGGCGATGAACGCGATGGTCGAGGGCGCGCTGCTCGCGATCGTCGTCGTATTCCTGTTCCTGCGCGACTGGCGCGCGACGCTGATCTCGGCGCTGGCCATCCCGCTGTCGGCGATTCCCGCCTTCTGGTTCATGGACATGCTGGGCTTCACCCTGAACCAGATGACGCTGCTCGCGCTCAGTCTGGTCGCGGGGGTGCTGGTCGACGATGCGATCGTGGAGATCGAGAATATCGTCCGCCACATGCGCATGGGCAAATCCGCCTATCAGGCATCGATCGACGCCGCCGACGAGATCGGCATCGCGGTGCTGGCGACGACGATGGCGATCGTCGCGGTCTTCCTGCCCGTCGGGTTGATGCCGGGCATTTCGGGCCAGTTCTTCAAGAATTTCGGCCTGACCGTCGTCGCGTCGGTGTTGATGAGCCTTGCCGTCGCGCGGCTCATCACGCCGATGATCGCCGCCTATTTCCTGAAGGCGCACGGGTCCGCCAGCCATGGCGAGGGCTGGCTGATGGACCGGTATATGGGCGTGCTGCGCTGGACGCTGCGCCATCGCTGGTCGACGATCGTCGGCGGCGTGGTGGCGCTGACGCTGACCGTCATCATGTTCATGGTCCTGCCGCAGACCTTCCAGCCGCCGCAGGACCGCGACCGCGTGACCGCCAGCGTCGAAATGGTGCCCGGCACCACCCTCGAACAGACCGCGGTCGTCGTGAAGCGCGTCGAGAATCTGTTGCGGGCGCAACCGCTGGTCAAATCGGTCTATTCGTCGAGCTATGCCGGCAACGGCCGGGTGACCGCCGAACTGCTCGACAAGCCGAGCTTCGGCGAAAGCGTCCGCCACACCTTCGGGCTGGTCGACGATGCGACCTATGACGCGATGCGCCAGTCCAAGAGCACCGAGTTCGAACGCGGCCTCGCCCCGCAGCTCGCCGCGATCCCCGATGCGCGGGTATCGTTCCGGTCGCAATTCGGCTGGGGCGGATCGAGCCGCGACCTTTCGATCACGATGGGCGGCGACGATCCGGTCAAGCTGAACGAAACCGCGAACCAGCTGGTCAAGGAGATGGAAAAGCTGCCGATGGTCGTCGCGCCGCGCGTGTCGGGCGATCTGAAGCGGCCGGAGATCATTATCCGTCCGCGCAGCGACCTCGCCGCCAGCCTCGGCGTCACCACCGCCGCGCTGTCGGGGGCGATCCGCATCGCGACGCTGGGCGATATCGACCAGAACAGCGCGCGCTTCTCGCTGTCCGACCGGCAGATCCCGATCCGCGTCGCCCTGTCGCGCGATGCGCGGTCGCGGCTGTCGACGATCCAGAACCTGCCGGTCCCCACCGGCAATGGCGGATCGGTGCCGCTGTCGGTCGTCGCCGATATCGGCTTTGGCGCAGGCCCGACCAAGATCGACCGCATCAACCAGCAACGTCGTCTAGTCGTCGGTGCCGATCTGGCCCCCGGCGTGGTGTCGGGCGTCGCGCAGGAGGCGATCCACAAGCTGCCGATCATGCAGAACCTGCCGCTGGGCGTCACCGAACTGACCGTCGGTCAGGCGAAGTGGCAGGGCGAGATGATCACCAACTTCATCGTCGCGGTGATTTCGGGCATCTTCCTCGTCTTCGCGGTGCTGGTGCTGCTGTACAAGCGGGTGATGCCGCCGTTCGTGAACATGGGATCGCTGTTCCTGGCACCGCTGGGCGGGCTGCTGGCATTGTGGATCACGGGCAACCCGATCTCGATGCCGGTATATATCGGGCTGCTGATGCTGCTGGGCATCGTCGCCAAAAACTCGATCCTGCTGATCGATTTCGCGCTGGAGGAGATGGAGAAGGGCGTCGACAAGGAGGTCGCAATCCTCGATGCCGGGCACAAACGGGCGCAGCCGATCGTGATGACCACCGTCGCCATGGTCGCCGGCATGGTGCCGACCGCGATGGCGCTGTCGGGCGACGCATCGTTCCGCGCGCCGATGGGCATCACCGTGATCGGCGGGCTGGCCCTGTCGACGCTGTTGACGCTGCTGATCGTGCCGGGCGCGTTCAGCCTCGCGGTCGGGCTGGAACGCTGGGTCGGTCCGCGCCTGTCGCGGCGGCTGCTTACCTATCGTCCGGGCGATGGTGACCGGCCGGCGATCGAACACCAGCCGGGTGGGCAGTTGCCGCCGGGCGACGGGCCGAAGTCGCTGCCGGCGGCGGAATGACCCGCCCCCCGTCCGGTTCGCGCCCGTCGCGAACCGGACGGGACCGGTAGCCCGCACGGGTAACGATTGAACTTTCGCCGCAGCCGGCGATTGTTTCGCTGATGCCACGATCTTCCACCATCGCTGGGACCGGCGATGCGGTTCCCCTGCCCCTACGCCGGATGCGGCGGCTCGCCACCTTCATGCTGGTGGCGATGGCGGCGCTGTTCCTGCTGTCGCGGCGGCTGGAGGGGGTCCACCCGGCATGGAGCTTCGTCCAGGCCTTTGCCGAGGCGGCGATGGTCGGCGGTCTTGCCGACTGGTTCGCGGTCACCGCGCTGTTCCGCCATCCGCTCGGCCTGCCGATCCCGCATACCGCGATCATTCCGCGCAACAAGGACCGGATCGGCGACACGCTGGCCGCGTTCCTGCGCGACAATTTCCTGACCGCGCATGTCGTCGCTCGCCGTATGCACCGTGTCGACGCCGCCGCCGTCGCCGGCAAATGGCTGGCCGATCCGGCGACGCGCAGCGGGCGGCTGCGGCACGGCGCGTCGCGGCTGGCGGTCAACGTGCTGGAGGGCCTCGACCCCGATCAGTTCGGGACGATGGTGCGCGGTGCCCTCGCCAACCGGCTGCGCGCGATGCGGGTGTCGCCTGCGCTCGGCCGCACGCTGGAAGCGGCGATCGCCGAGGATCGCCACCTGCCGCTGATCGATGCCATCATCCGCTGGACGTCCAAGACGCTCGACGCGAACGAGGAACTGGTCCGCACGATGATCCAGAAGCGCGCGGGTGCCGTGCTGCGCTGGACCGGGCTGGACGCGACGCTGGCGACGTCGGTGCTGAACGGCCTGCACAAGATGCTCGCCGACGTCGCCGAAGACCCGACCCATCCGCTGCGCGCCAAGGCGAACGAGGGTCTCGCGCTGCTGGCCCACGACCTGCAACATTCGCCCGAGATGCAGGCCAAGGTCGAACGGCTGAAGAACGAGCTGATCGAAAACCTGGCGCTGGCCGGCTGGTGGATGGGGGTGTGGGAAAAGATCCGCGGCGGCCTGCTCAACGCCGCCCGCAATCCCGACCGCGCGCTGGCCGGCCCGATCGGCGATGCGATGCGGCAACTGGGACTGACGCTGCAATCCGATCCGGTGCTGAAGGCAAAGGTCAACCGCTTCGTCCGCCGTGCCGTGGTCGGGGCAGTCGCCGATTATGGCGACGGCATCGTCCGGCTGGTGTCGGACACGGTCCGCGGCTGGGATGCGCAGACCATCACCGGCCGCTTGGAGAACGCGGTCGGGCGCGACCTGCAATTCATCCGGATCAACGGCACGCTGGTCGGCGGCACGGTCGGGCTGGCGATCCATGTGGTCGATATCTGGCTATAGGTTCGGCCACGGTTGCCCGGTACATCTTGCCCGTAGCAATCTACGGACCGACATTTGACGCCGCTCGTCGCCCCGGACTTGATCCGGGGCCCCGCTTCTTGCTGCGGCTGACCGAAAAAACAGGGCACCGGGTCAAGCCGGGACCTCTGTTAAAGTACTGATTCCGGCCCCTGCCGTACCCCCGCGCAGGCGGGGGTCCAAGGTTCCAAGCGCAAGCCGCTGTTATCCGGGGCTCTGGACCCCCGCCTGCGCGGGAGTACGGTGAGTTTTTGGGCTAGGCTTGCGACTTTCGCAGATGTCCCGATCAAGCCCAAGGCGACGGTTTCACCAATGGCCAGCGACTTGTCGGACGCAGGTCCTAGCGATCGCGGCGATGCCTCCGCCAACGCGGCAACCACTCCCCCGAAATCGTTACGCCCCCCATGGCTTGAGCATCCCGCCGGCTTGCGTCATAGGCGCGGCCATGGTTCGCCTTTCGTTCGCCGGTCACGCTTTCGATGCCCTGTCCGCGGGTGCGCTGTTCTGGCCGGCGCGGCGCGCGCTGCTGCTCGCCGACCTGCATTTCGAAAAGGCGAGCTGGTTCGCGCAATTCGGACAGATGCTGCCGCCCTATGATACGCTGGAAACGCTGGCGGGGATCGAGGCGGTGGTGGCGCGGACCCGGCCGGCCGAGATATGGTGCCTCGGCGACAGTTTCCACGATGTCGGCGGCTGCGACCGGCTGGGCGACGAGGCGCAGACGCGGCTGCGCGCGCTGACGGCGGCAAGCGACTGGACGTGGATCACCGGCAATCACGACCGGATCGTCGCCGACCATTGCGGCGGCCGGGTGATCGACGAAGCGGTCGTCGACGGACTGGTGCTGCGCCACGAAGCCGACCCCGCCGAAGCGCGCCCCGAACTATCGGGCCATTTCCACCCCAAATTGCGGGTCAGGCTGCGCGGACGGGGCGTGTCGCGCCGCTGCTTCGTGGCGACCGCGACCAAGCTGATCCTGCCTGCCTTCGGCTCGCTCACCGGCGGTCTCGACGCGGATCATCCCGAAATCGTCCGCGCGGTCGGCGGCCGGGCAGAGGCGTTGATCGCGCTGGAGGACCGGCTGCTGCGGTTTCCGCTGGCCGCCTGACGGCGGTTTGACGACACGCGGCAGCGCGCGTTTCGCAGGCAGTGCCGACCCGATCCCACCGCAACGCTTGAACCCGGTGCCGTGCGCAATTACCGCAACGCCCATGGATTCCCGTTTCGGTCCCGATCGCCGCGCGACACTGGCCACCCCGCTGGCACTGGATAGTGGCGCGACCCTGCCCGCGATCGACATCGCCTATGAAACCTATGGCACGCTGTCGCCTGCGCGCGACAATGCGATCCTGATCTGCCACGCGCTGACCGGTGATCAGCATGTCGCCTCCACCCATCCGCGCACCGGCAAACCCGGCTGGTGGTCGCGCATGATCGGGCCGGGCAAGCCGATCGACCTTAACCGCCATTTCGTCATCTGTTCGAACGTGCTCGGCAGTTGCATGGGGTCGTCGGGACCGGCCAGCATCGACCCCGCGACCGGCAGCCCGTGGGCGATGCGCTTTCCGGTGCTGACCATTCGCGACATGGTGCGCGCGCAGGGAATGCTGCTCGACCATCTCGGCATCGACCGGCTGCGCGCCGTGGTCGGCGGGTCGATGGGCGGAATGCAGGCGCTGTCATGGTCGGCGACGCTGCCCGACCGGGTACAGGCGGTGGTGGTGATCGCCTCCACCGCACGCCATTCGGCACAGAACATCGCCTTTCACGAAGTCGGGCGACAGGCGATCATGGCCGACCCCGACTGGCGCGGCGGCGACTATTATGCCGATGGATCACCACCCGCCGCCGGGCTGTCGGTGGCGCGGATGGCGGCGCACATCACCTATCTGTCCGAAGCGGGCCTGACCGCCAAATTCGGCCGCAAGCTGCAGGCGCGCGCCGATGGCGCGGCCGGGACCAAGACCTTCGGCTTCGACGCCGATTTTCAGGTCGAAAGCTATCTGCGCCATCAGGGGCTGGCCTTCACCGATCGGTTCGACGCCAATTCCTATCTCTACATCACCCGCGCGCTCGATTATTTCGATCTGGCGGAGGAACATGGCGGGGTGCTGGCCAACGCGTTCCGCGCGACGAAGGCACGGTTCTGCGTCGTCAGCTTCGATACCGACTGGCTGTATCCGACCGCCGAATCGCGCAGCATCGTCCATGCGCTGAACGCCGCCGGCGCACCGGCCAGCTTCGTCGAACTGTCGTCGCCGTTCGGCCATGACGCGTTCCTGCTCGATTCGCCCGAACTCGACCGGATCATGCGCGGCTTTCTGGAGGCGGACGCATGACCTTCGCGCTTTCCGACGATCGCGACCGGCTCGATATCGCGCGCATCCATGGCTGGCTGGCATCGAGCTACTGGTCGCCCGGCATCGAGCGCGAGCGGGTCGAGCGTGCCATCGCCGGGTCGCACCCGATCGGCGCCTATCGCGACGGCGTGCAGATCGGGTTCGCCCGCGCGATCACCGACCGGGCGACCTTCGCGTGGATCGCCGATGTGTTCGTCGACGACCGCGCGCGTGGGCAGGGCATCGGGCGGGCGATGGTCGGCTGGTTCGTCGATCATCCCGATCTGGCCGGTATCCGCCGCATCGGCCTCGTTACGGCGGACGCGCATGGCGTGTATGCGAAACTCGGCTTCCACCCCCTTTCGCGGCCCGATCGCTATATGGAACGGTTGTCGGCGGAAGCGACGGCGATGCTGGAGGCAATGCCATGACCATGATCGCCGGATCACCGCGTCGGACCCCGATGGCCCTGCGCCCCGACCTTGCGATCATCGCGGCCAATATCACGCCCGGTTCACGCATCCTCGATGTCGGTTGCGGCGACGGGCAGTTGATGGCCGCGCTGCGCGATGAACGCGGCGTCGATGCGCGCGGGTTGGAAATCGATCCGGGCAATGTCGCCGATGCGATGGCGCGCGGGCTGTCGGTGATGCAGGGCGATGCCGATCGCGACCTTGTCGACTATCCCGACGCCAGTTTCGACTATGCGATCCTCAGCCAGACGTTGCAGACGGCGATGCGGCCGCATGTCGTGCTCGACCATCTGTTGCGCATCGGTGCGCAGGCCTTCGTATCCTTCCCGAACTTCGCGCACTGGCGGGTGCGCGCGTCGCTGCTATGGGGCGGGCGGATGCCGGTGACGGCGCTGTTACCGCTCGAATGGTATGAGACGCCGAACATCCACCACGTCACCATCGACGATTTCCGGGCGTTCGTCGCAAAGCGGGGGATTACCGTCGTCGATGCGTGGTTCCTGTCGGGGGGCAAGCGTACCACGGCGGCGGCGGCCAATTTCCGTGCCGAACACGCGGTGTTCCTGCTGCAACGCTGAGCCTGCGGGAACGAAGGAGAGTGAGGAAGATGCGTAGCCGCCTGCTGCTGGTCGTCGCCTGCGGGATCGCCCTGCTTGCCGGCTGCGCCCGCAGGACGCCGGAGGTGGCGACCGTCACCCCGCCGACGATTCCGGTCCCGCCGCCCGCGCCCAAACCCAAACCGCCGCAGGGGGCCGCGCCGAACCTCGTCATCCCGGCAACGACGCCCGATGGCGGCTATGCCACGCTCAACCGGGGCCTTTCGCCCGATGCCGCGCTCTGGCACCTGCGCGCTGCGCTGAACGTCGCGGCGCTACAGTGCAATATCGGCGATCCGGCCGGGGTCGCGGCCTATAACCGGTTGCTCAAAGTACATGCCACCCGCTTCGCTGCCGCGTTCAAGGCGCTGGAGGCGGAGTACAGGCGCGGCGGCGGCGACTGGCAGGACCGGTTCGACGACGCGATGACCCGCGTCTATAATTACTTTGCGCAGCCGCCGGTCCGCGATGCCTTTTGCGCACGCGCGCTGCCGATGTTGACACAGGTGGCCGAACTGCCCGCCGGCGGGCTGGATGTCGTCGCCGCCCCGGATATCGAGGCGCTCGACCAGCCGTTCGTCGATTTCTACCGCGCCTACGACCGCTATCGCGCCGACCTGTCAACCTGGACCGCCGCACAGCCCCCGGTGCTGACCGTCGACCCGCAAATTCTGACGGCATCCAGCGACGTTACCGCCCACTGACCCCTTGCCAGCCCCCTCGCTACGCGACACCTTCGTCACCATGACCCACGCTCCCATTCGCATCGGCATCGGTGGCTGGACCTTCCCGCCGTGGCGCGGCAGCTTCTACCCTGAAAAGCTGCCGCAGAAGCGGGAGCTGGAGTTCGCGTCGCACGCACTGACCGCGATCGAGATCAACGCGACCTATCACGGCACCCAGAAGCCGGCGAGCTTCGCCAACTGGGCCGCGACCGCACCCGACGATTTCGTCTTCGCGGTAAAGGCCTCGCGCTTCTGCACCAATCGCGAGATACTGGCGGAGGCCGGGGAATCGATCGCGAAATTCGTCGGCTCCGGCATCACCGAACTCGGCGACAAGCTCGGCCCGATCCTGTGGCAGTTCATGGCGACCAAGAAATTCGACGCCGACGACTTTGCTGCCTTCCTCGCAATGCTGCCCGCAACCGAGGCAGGCGTGAAGCTCCGCCATGCCATACAGGTCCGCCACGACAGCTTCCATGTTCCCGAATTCGTGGCGATGGCCCGCAAAGCGGGCGTCGCGATCGTCCATGCCGACTCGGCCGACTATCCCGCCATCGCCGACGTCACCGGCGATTTCGTCTATGCCCGGCTGGAAAACGCGGTCGAGGACGTGGCCACCGGCTATGACGACGCCGCGCTCGATCGATGGGCAGAGGCGGCACGGACGTGGGCGGCGGGTGGTGCGCCGGACGGTCTGCCCTATGCCGACCCGGTCCAACCGCCGAGAAAGCCTCGGGAAAGCTTCATCTTCTTCATCAACGGCGCAAAAATCAGGGCCCCGGCCGGCGCACAGGCACTGATCGACCGCGTCCAATAGCCGCTACATACCCTCGCGGCGTAGCGGACGGCTGAGCAGTGTATCGATCACCTGCCCCACCGGCATGCCGGTCAGCAGCGCGCCGACCGCCGCTGTTACCGGCATGTCGACGCCGGCGTCAGCTGCCGCCTCGCACAGCACCGGCGCGGTGAACGCGCCCTCCGCGACGGTCCGACGGTCCGCTAGCAGGTCGGCAGCGGCGCGCCCCTGCCCCAGTCCGACGCCCAGCGAATAGTTGCGCGACGCGGTCGACGAACAGGTCAGCACCAGATCGCCCAGTCCCGACAGCCCGGCCAGCGTCTCGGCGCGCGCCCCGCGCGCCAGACCGAAACGGGTCATTTCGGCAAAGCCCCGCGCGATCACCGACGCACGGGCATTCTGGCCCAGCCCGGCCCCCTCGACCACGCCACAGGCGATGGCCAGCACGTTCTTGACCGCCCCGCCAATCTCCGCCCCGATCACGTCGTCGCTGGCATAAGGGCGGAAACCCGGTGCCGCCAACCGCTCGGCCAGCCGGTCGCGCAGCGCGGCATCGGCACAGGCGAGGGTGACGGCGGTCGGCTTGCCCGCCGCGACCTCGTGCGCGAAGGTCGGGCCGGACAGCACCGCCACCGGCGCCTGCGGATGGACGGCACGCGCGACCTCGCCGACCAGCATCCGGCTGCCTGCCTCGATCCCCTTGGCACACAGCACCAGCGCACGGTCGCCGACGTCGATCGTCGACAGCACGGCGCGGACATGCTGGGCGGGGGTCACCACCAGCAGCGCGTCGGCCGAGTCGAGATCGGCGCTGTCGGTCGTCGCCCGAATGGCCGGTGACAGCTTCACGCCGGGCAGGAACACCGGATTTTCACGGGCATCGTTGATCGCATCGGCGACGGCAGTCTCGCGTACCCACAGCGTCACCTCGCCCCCGCGCGCGGCGACCTGTGCCAGCGCGGTGCCCCATGCCCCGCCGCCGATGACCCCGATCTTCATGCCTTCACTCCTGCCCCGCGTACTTTTTCCGCCGACGGATCGAGCGGCCAGCGCGGGCGCGCCGCCACGTCGAGCGGATCGCTATGGCCCGCTATGAACCGCTCCGCCCCGGCCCATGCGATCATCGCCGCATTGTCGGTACACAGCCACAGCGGCGGCGCGACGAAGCGCAGACCGTTGGTTCCGGCCAGCCCCTCCAGCGCGCCGCGCACCGCGCGATTGGCTGCGACCCCGCCGGCCACGACCAGCGCACCGACCGGCCCCGCCAGCGTCAGCGCCAGCCGCGTCCGGTCGAGCAGGCAATCGACCACCGCCTGCTGAAACGACGCCGCGATATCCGCCACCGAATAGCTGCCGGCGTCATGCGCACGCAGTACCGCGCTCTTGAGTCCGGCAAAGGAGAAATGCGGATCGGGCGTACCGAGCAGCGGGCGCGGCAGCGGCACCGCCCGCGCATCTCCGTCCAGCGCCGCCGCCTCGACGCGCGGGCCACCGGGATAGCCTAGTCCCAGCACCTTGGCAGTCTTGTCGAACGCTTCCCCCGCCGCGTCGTCGATGGTCGTGCCGAGCCGGCGATAGCTGCCGACCCCGTCGACGCGCAGCAATTGGCAGTGCCCGCCCGATACCAGCAGCAACAGATAGGGGTAGGCGAGATCGGGATCCGTCAGTCGGGGCGACAGCGCATGCCCCTCCAGATGGTTGACCGCGACCAGCGGCTTGCCCGCCGCCAGCGCCAGCGCCTTGGCCATCACCAGCCCGACCATCACCCCGCCGATCAGCCCCGGCCCGGCGGTTGCGGCAATCGCATCGACATCGGCCAGCGCCACGCCGGCATCGGCCAGTGCACCCTCGACCAGCGACGGCAGAATCTCGACATGCGCGCGGGCGGCAATTTCGGGAACGACGCCGCCATAAGGGGCATGCGCCGCTTCCTGTCCGGCAAGGCGGTGCGACAGGATCGTGCGGTCGCCACGGACGAGCGCCACGGCGGTTTCGTCGCAACTGGATTCGATACCGAGGATCAGGGGGGTGGACATCCGGTCGGCCTTAGCGCGGATTGGGGGGTGGTAGGAAGATTGGTTCACGCGGAGACGCGGAGAAGAACTAGAAAGGGTTTTGATCGCGCAGAGGCGCAGAGGGCGCAGAGAGTGTGTGCGCCTGTCGCCGCGGCAGCGGCTTTCAGCCAGGCGTCTCCCGATCGCGAGCCATTTACCCCGAACACACTCCCTCTGCGCCTCTGCGCCTCTGCGCGAAAACAATCTTCTTCCTCGCGCCTTCGTGGCCCCGCGTGAACCAACCTTCTTGCCCCGGTCGAAAGCGGCGGATAGCGAGCAGCCATGACGTTCAAACTAGGCACGCGCGGATCGCCGCTGGCGCTGGTACAGGCGCATGCCACGCGCGATGCGCTGGCGATGGCGCATCGGATCGATCCGGCGGAAATCGAGATCGTGACGATCAAGACGACCGGCGACCGGGTGCAGGACCGTGCGCTGGCCGAGATCGGCGGCAAGGCGCTGTGGACCAAGGAACTCGACCGCGCTTTGTGCTGCGGCGAGATCGATGCGGCGGTCCATTCGATGAAGGATGTCGAGACGATCCGCCCGACCGAAATCCGCATCGCCGCGATGCTGCCGCGCGCCGACGTCCGCGACCGGCTGGTCGGGATCGCGTCGCTGGCAGAATTGCGCGAGGGCGGCGTCGTCGGGACCAGCAGCCCGCGGCGCGCGGCGCAGGTGCTGCACCACCGCCCCGACGCCAGGATCGTGCTGTTCCGCGGCAATGTCGACACCCGGCTCGGCAAGCTGGCGGCGGGCGAGGTCGACGCGACCCTGCTTGCCGCCGCCGGCCTCGCCCGGCTGGGGCGGCCCGATGTCGGGACGGCGATCGCGATCGACGACATGCTGCCCGCCCCGTCACAGGGCGCGGTCGGCATCGAAGTGCGCGCCCAGGACGACCGCACCCTCGCCTTCGTCCGCGCCATCGACCATGCGCCGACGCATCAGGCGGTGCGGGCCGAGCGCGGCTTCCTCGCGGCGCTGGGGGCCGATTGCCATTCGCCGGTGGCGGCGCTGGCGACGATCGCGGGCGATGTGCTGACGCTGACCGGGCAATTGCTGGCTCAGGACGGCAGCGCGCAGGTACGGGACAGCGTCAGCGGCGCGATCGACGATATCGACCTGCCGCGCGGGCTGGCCGAACGACTGCTCGCCGTCGCGCCCGAGAATATCGCCAAGCTGTTCGCGCAATGACCGTGCCGATCGCGGTGTTGCGCCCCGAACCGGGCAATGCCGCGACCGCCGCCGCCATCGAGGCGCTGGGCAGATGCGCGATCCGCCTGCCGCTGTTCGTGGTTCTTCCGCTGGCATGGGACGGCCCCGATCCGGACGCGCACGACGCGCTGGTGCTGACCAGCGCCAATGCGGTGCGCCATGCCGGACCGGCGCTGTCGCGCTATGCCGCGCTGCCGGTCCATGCGGTTGGCGCGGCAACGGCCGCGGCGGCAGGCGCGGCGGGACTGCACGTCGTCGCGACCGGCGGCAGCGATGGTCGGGCGTTGCTCGACGCCGCACTGGCCGATGGCGTACGCGCGGCATTGCTGCTGACCGCCCGCGACCGGGCGGTGACGGCGCATCCGGCGGTCACCGCGATCGAAGCGGTCTATGCCAGCGAGGCCGTCGACCCGGTCGACCCCGCCCCCCTGACCGGATCGGTCGCGCTGATCCATTCGCCCCGCGCGGCGCGGCGGCTGGCCGAGATCGTCCCCGATCGCAGCCGCATCGCCGTCGCAACGATTTCCGCTGCCGCCGTCGCGGGCCTCGGCAGCGGCTGGCGGGCGGTGACGGTGGCGGCGCGGCCCGACGACGCGAGTGTGATCGCCGTCGCCATCGCGCTGGCCGACACGCTCGCGCGCGATTGACCCGGCGGACGGGCGCGGGGATAAGGCAGCATGATGAGCGAAGATGCGTCCTTTGCGACGACCAGCGGCCCGTACCGGCAGCGACGAAGCCGCGGATGGCTCCTTGTCGCCGTGCTCGCCTTTCTGATCGGCATCGGCGCGACGCTGGCGGTGCTGCGCTATGTCGCACCCCGGCTCGGCTGGGGCGGGTCGACGCAGGCCGCCGCGCCGGTCGCGCAACCCATCCCGACCCCCGCACCGCAGCCGGTCGCGGCGGTCGCGCTGCCGATCCTGTCGGCGCGCGAGGCGGCACTGGCGGCGCGGATCGCCGATCTGGAGACGCGGATCGTCGGCCTCGACAACAGCGCGCGCAACGCCGCCGGCTATGCGACGCGGGCCGAGGACATGATGGTGGTCGTCGCCACCCGCCGCGCGCTCGATCGCGGTCGGCCGCTCGATTATCTGGAAGGGCAGTTGCGCGAGCGGTTCGGCGACAGCCGTCCCGATGCGGTCCGCACGCTGATCGCCGCCGCACAGGCACCGGTCACGCTCGACGACCTGCGCACGGCACTGGACGCGGTGGCGACACCGCTGATCGCCGGCCCGACCGGCGAAGGTTTCTGGAACGGGCTGCGTCGCGAATTCGGCCAGCTGATCGTCCTGCGGCAGGGCGCGACGCCCAGCAGCCGCCCGATCGACCGGCTCGATCGGGCGCGACGGCGGCTCGACACCGGTCAGGTCGAACAGGCAATCGCCGAGATCGAGCGGATGCCCGGTGCTGCCAGCGCGCGGCGCTGGACCGCCGCCGCCGAACGCTTCGTCGCGGCGCGCAAGGCGTTGATCGACCTCGAATCGGTCGCACTGACCATGCCGCGGCCCGCCCCCGTTACCCAACCCGCACCGGTGCCCGCCGCACCGCCGCCATCCGAATCCCCGGTCGCCGCCGATCCGGTCGACCCGACGCTGTAAGGACATTTATCATGGCCGATATGGGCCGTTTCGACTGGCAGGACCCGTTCGCGCTCGACGCGCAGTTGACCGACGAAGAACGCATGGTCCGCGACGCGGCGCATGGCTATGCCCGCGAAAGGCTGTTGCCGCGCGTTACCCGCGCCTTCCTCGATGAGGATTTCGCGCGCGAGATCATGTCGGAAATGGGCGAGCTGGGTCTGCTGGGGCCGACGATCGATCCCGAATATGGCGGGGCGGGCCTCGGCTATGTCGCCTATGGTCTGGTCGCGCGCGAGGTCGAGGCGGTCGATTCGGGCTATCGCAGCGCGATGAGCGTCCAGTCGAGCCTCGTGATGCACCCGATCAACGCCTATGGATCGGAGGAGCAGAAGCGGAAATATCTGCCCAAGCTGGCGAGCGGCGAATGGGTCGGCTGTTTCGGGCTGACCGAACCCGATGCCGGATCGGACCCGGCGGGGATGCGGACGCGTGCCGCGAAGATCGACGGCGGCTATCGCATTTCGGGCACGAAGATGTGGATCACCAATTCGCCGATCGCCGATGTCTTCGTCGTGTGGGCCAAGTCCGATGCACATGACGGCAAAATCCGCGGCTTCGTCCTCGAAAAGGGCATGGCCGGGCTGTCCGCGCCGAAGATCGAGGGCAAGCTGTCGCTGCGCGCGTCGATCACCGGCGAGATCGTGATGGACGGGGTCGAGGTCGGCGAGGACGCGCTGCTGCCGCATGTCGAGGGGCTGAAGGGGCCGTTCGGCTGCCTCAACCGCGCCCGCTATGGCATCGCATGGGGCACGATGGGCGCAGCGGAATTCTGTATGCAGGCGGCGCGGCAATATACGCTGGACCGAAAGCAGTTCGGGGTGCCGCTGGCGTCCAAGCAGCTGGTCCAGCTGAAGCTGGCCGATATGCAGACCGAGATCGCGCTGGGGCTGCAGGCGGCACTGCGCGCGGGACGGATGTTCGACGAGGGGACGCTGGCCCCCGAAGCGATCTCGATCATCAAGCGCAACAATTGCGGCAAGGCGCTGGCCATCGCCCGCGTCGCGCGCGACATGCATGGCGGCAACGGCATCGCCGCCGAATTCCATGTGATGCGCCATGCGATCAACCTCGAAACGGTCAACACCTATGAGGGGACGCACGACGTCCACGGCCTGATCCAGGGCCGGGCGATCACCGGGATCGCCGCCTTCTGATGAACCGGCAGCCGGTGTTGCAGGGGGCGCTGGTCCGGATCGCGCCGACGGTGCCGGAGGACTATGCCGCGCTCTTCGCGGTCGCGTCGGACCCGGCGATCTGGGACCAGCATCCGGCGCACGACCGCTGGCAGGAGCCGGTGTTCCGCGCGTTCTTCGAAGAAGGGCTGGCGGGGGGCGGGATGCTGACGATCCGCGATGCCGGCGACGGCAGCGTGATCGGGTCGAGCCGCTATGGTCCCTATGACGGCCATGCCGACGAGATCGAGATCGGCTGGACCTTCTTTGCGCGCGACCGGTGGCGGCGCGGCTATAACCGCGAGACCAAGCGGATGATGATCGACCATATCGCGCCCCATGTCGCGGCGATCACCTTCCATATCGGTCAGGAGAATGGCCGGTCGCGGACCGCGGTGGCGGCACTGGGCGCGACGTTGCGGCCCGGCACCGTCGACGTGCTGCGCGGCGGGCGGATGGTACCGCACGTGATCTACGAACTGCGCCGCGCGTGAAGCCGCTGGCCGGGGTTCGCGTGGTCGAACTGGCGCGTATCCTCGCCGGGCCATGGTGCGGGCAGTTGCTCGCCGATCTGGGCGCGGAGGTGGTGAAGGTCGAGCGCCCGGGGGCAGGCGACGACACCCGCCATTGGGGCCCACCCTTCGTCACCGCGCCCGACGGCTCGGCGCGTGACGCCGCCTATTTCCACGCCGCCAATCGCGGCAAGCGGTCGGTGGCGATCGATATCTCGACGCCGGAAGGACAGGCCGAGGTCCGCGCGCTGGTCGGCGAGGCGGATATCGTCATCGAGAATTACAAGGTCGGCGGCCTCGCCCGATATGGTCTCGACCACGCCGCGCTGTCGGCGGTGCGGCCGGGGCTGATCACCTGTTCGATCACTGGCTTCGGGCAGGACGGCCCCTATGCCCATCGCGCCGGATACGACTTCATCATCCAGGCGATGGGCGGGGCGATGTCGCTGACCGGCGAGCCGGACGGGCCGCCGCAAAAGGCGGGCGTCGCCTATGCCGACATCTTTACCGGCACCTATGCGGGGGTCGCGATCCTTGCCGCGTTGCGCCGTCGCGACCTGACCGGTGAAGGCGCGCATATCGACATGGCGCTGCTCGACACGCAGGTCGCGGTGCTCGGCAATCAGGCGCTGAACTGGATGGCGAGCGGCATCGTGCCGACGCGCATGGGCAATGGCCATGCGAACCTCTCCCCGTATCAGGCGTTCGAGACCGCCGACGGTGCCCTGATCGTCGCGGTCGGCAACGACCGGCAATTCGCGCGGCTGTGCGGCGTGCTGGGGCTCGACCTGCACCACGACCCGCGCTTTGCGACCAACCCGGCGCGGGTGGTCCATCGCCGCGATCTGGTGCCGGCGATCCAGACGGCGGTGGCGAATTGGGCGAAGGCCGATCTGTACGAGGCGCTGGAGGCCGCCGGCATTCCCGCCGGCCCGATCAACGCGCTGAACGACGTGTTCGCCGACCCGCAGGTGGTGGCGCGCGGGATGGCGATCCGGCCCGAAGGCCTGCCCGGCCTTGCCAGCCCGATCGTCATCGACGGCGAGCGGATGGTCGCCGACCACGGCGCACCGGCACGGCCCGACGCCTGACCACGGCGGCAAAGGTCACGAAAGTCACACTCGCACGCGGATCGTTTGCCACGGTTCGAACGGACGGCGCGATACCCCGAAGCAACCGGGACCTGTGCGAACGTCGCAAACTTGGCTAAAAAATCGCCGTGCCCCCGCGCAGGCGGGAGTGTTCACTTCGGACTCTGTAGACGTTTTCTGGCGAGGAAGATGTCGAGGGTGATCTCGAGCATTTGTTGGGTCTTGGAAGCGCGTTTGGTTCGGCGGTTGAAGCGGGCCAGCATGTCGCGGAACGAGG
>NZ_LMKP01000009.1 GCF_001421715.1 Sphingomonas sp. Leaf22 | reverse complement strand
CAAGCCCGGCCACGCACTGATCGTCGCGCACGAACGTACCTCGCTGCTCACCATCGCCGTGCGGCAGGACAGCCTCAAGGCCGATCCCGTCGCGACGGCACTGGTGCGGATGCTGCGGTCGCTACCCGAACGACTGCGACGATCCGTCACCTTCGACAACGGCACCGAGTTCACCCGCTACCGCCGCATCGAGCAGCAACTCAAAATCGACGCCTGGTTCTGCGATCCACGCTCGCCCTGGCAGAAGGGCGGCGTCGAAAACGCCATCGGACGGCTCAGACGCGACCTGCCCAGAAAAACCGAACCTCACGCCTTGTCGCTGCGCGCGCTCAACGCCATCCTCGCCAGACACAACCACACGCCCCGAAAATGCCTCGGCTTCCAAACCCCCGCCGAGGCCTTCATCCCGTTGCACTTCGAATGTGAATCCACACCCGGGTCAAGCCCGGGATGACGATATCGATCTGCGAACCTCAGTTCCAAGTGGTCAGGCTGGATCGACATTCCACCTGCGCCAAGCCGGGGATGCGAAGGACGCCGCAACCCCCTCGCAAGCGCTCCCCCGCGCTGCTATCTCCCGCCCCATGCCCCATCTCTATCTCGTCGACGGCTCCGGCTATATCTTTCGCGCCTATCACCGGCTGCCGCCGCTGACGAACCAGCATGGTGAGCCGGTCGGGGCGGTCTATGGCTATACGACGATGTTGTGGCGGCTGGCCGATGCGCTGCACAAGGCGGACGGGCCGACGCATATGGCGGTAATCCTCGACAAATCGTCGAAGACGTTCCGCAACGACCTGTACGACCAGTACAAGGCGCATCGCCCGCCGCCGCCCGAGGATCTGGTTCCGCAGTTCCCGATGATCCGCGATGCGACGCGGGCCTTTTCGATCCCGTGCATCGAGGAAGAGGGGCTGGAGGCCGACGACATCATCGCCTGTTATACGCAGGCGGCGCTGGCGCAGGGGTGGTCGGTGACGATCGTCAGTTCCGACAAGGACCTGATGCAGTTGATGACCGATCCGTCGGTCGACATGCTCGACACGATGAACAACCGCACGCTCGGCCCCGATCATGTCCGCGAGAAATTCGGGGTGGGGCCGGAGCAGCTGGGCGACGTGCTGGCGCTGATGGGCGACGCCGTGGACAACGTGCCGGGCGTGCCCGGCGTCGGACCGAAGACCGCCGCCAAGCTGATCGCCGAGCATGGCAATCTCGAAGCCGTCCTTGCCGCCGCGCCAGAGATGAAGAAGGGCAAGCTGCGCGACAATCTGATCGACCATGCCGACAATGCGCGGCTGTCGAAGGTGCTGGTGACGCTGAAATGCGATGGCGGCCTGCCCGAACCGCTCGACGCGCTGGCGATGCAGGGGATACCCGAGGCACCGCTGCGCGCGTTCCTCGAACATCACGGCTTCCGCACGCTGCTGACCAAGTTGTCGAGCGTTGCCGACGAGCCGGTCGCGCCGGCGACGGCACCGGGGGTCGAGGAGGACGAGCCGGCCTGCAACCATGACGGCTATGAAACGGTGGTGACGCAGGAGGCGCTCGATCGTTGGGTACAGGTAGCGCGGCATCAGGGCTGGGTCGCGATCGATACCGAGACTACGGGTCTGGACGCGACGCGTGCCGAACTGGTCGGGATCAGCATGGCGCTGCATCCCAATCTCGCCTGCTACGTGCCGATCGGCCATGGCGGCACCGACATGTTCGCCGAGCGTCCCGAGCAATTGTCGCGCGAGGTCGTGCAGGCGACGCTCAAACCGTTGTTCGGGGACGAAAGCGTCCTGAAGATCGGCCATAACCTGAAATACGACATGATCGTCCTGTCGCGCGCCGGCGTCGACGTCGCGCCCTATGACGACACGATCGTGATGAGCTTCGACCTCGACGCGGGGCTGCACGGGCATGGCATGGACGAACTGGCGGCGACGCACCTCCAGCATAGCTGCATCGCATATAAAGACGTGGTGGGGACGGGGAAGAAGCAGGTCGGTTTCGGCGAGATCGATCTGAAAACCGCGACCCGCTATGCCGCCGAGGATGCCGACGTGACGTTGCGGTTGTGGCGGCGGTTCAAGCCGCGCCTGCCATATGAACAGGCGACGCGCGTCTATGAGATGGTCGACCGCCCGCTGGTTCGGGTAATCGCCGAGATGGAAATTGCGGGGATCAAGGTCGATGCGCAGGTGCTGGCGCGCCTGTCGGACGATTTCTCGACCCGGATCGCTGCGCTGGAGACCGAGATCCACGACCTGGCGGGCGTGAAGTTCACCATCGGGTCGCCGAAGCAACTGGGCGACGTGCTGTTCGTCACGCTGGGGATCAAGGGCGGGCGCAAGGGCAAGTCGGGCGTCTATTCGACCGACGTCACCGAGTTGGAGCGGATCGCCGCCGACAAGGATTCGCCGGGCGCGGTGATCGCGGCGAAGGTGCTCGACTGGCGACAGCTGACCAAGCTCAAGAACACCTATACCGATGCGTTGCAGGCGCAGATCAATCCGGCGACCGGGCGGGTGCATACCAGCTATTCGCTGACCGGGGCGCAGACCGGGCGGCTGTCGTCGACCGATCCGAATTTGCAGAACATCCCGATCCGGACCGAGGTCGGGCGGCAGATCCGCGATGCGTTCGTGGCGGAACCGGGCAACGTCATCCTCGCGGCCGACTATTCGCAGATCGAATTGCGGCTGGCGGCGCATATCGCCGACGTGCCGCAGCTGCGCGACGCGTTCGCGCGCGGCGACGACATTCACAGCATCACTGCGCAGGAACTGTTCGGCGAGGTCAACCGCGACACGCGCGGGCGGGCCAAGACGATCAACTTCGCGATCCTGTACGGCATCAGCCGCTGGGGGCTGGCCGGGCGGCTGGACGTGAGTGCCGAAGAGGCACAGGCGATGATCGATCGCTATTTCGACCGCTTCCCCGGCATCAACCGCTATATCGCCGAGACGACGCAGAGCGTCCGGACGGCCGGTTTCACCACCACCCTGTTTGGGCGCAAGACGCATTTCCCGCGCATCAAGTCGAAGGTGCAGCACGAACGCCAGGGGGCGGAGCGCGCCGCGATCAACGCGCCGATCCAGGGGACCAGCGCCGACATCATCAAGCGCGCGATGGTCCGGATGGGGCCGGCACTGGCCGAGGCGGGCCTGGGCGAGGTGCGAATGCTGCTGCAGGTCCACGACGAACTGGTGTTCGAACTGCCCGAAGGACTGGTTGAGGCGGCGACGCCGGTGATCCGCCGGGTGATGGAAACCGCCGCCGAGCCGGTGGTGCAGCTGTCGGTGCCGCTGGGCGTGGAGATCGGGACGGGGGCGAGTTGGGGCGCGGCGCATTAAGCGGCGTCGCGGCGACTTGGACCCGACCGTTGCCCCCAAGCCGCACCCCGTCGCCAAAGCGCAACGGGGGGGCTATGGCGGGTCGCCCCCCTCGCGTATGAGGCCGCGATGATCCAGCCTTCGCGCGACGTATGACCGACGCGCCGACCCAGCCGACCGACGACATCGCCGCACTTGCCAAGGGCGGGCGGACCAACGTGTTCGGATTCGTCCTGCGGCTGGTCGCGCGGCTGCCGTTCCTGTTCATCGCCGGGCGCATCTATGGGCCGGCGATCGTTGGGCGGTTCGCGTTGGCGGTGCTGGTGGTCGAACTGGCGGCGCTGGTCGCGACGCTGGGGCTGAAACGGGGGCTGGCGCAGGCACTGTCGTCGACCGATCGGCCGCATGCCCATGTCGTGTGGGACGCGCTGGCGGTCGCCTTCATCCTGTCGGTCGCGGCGAGCGCGGTGTTGTTCGTGTTTCCGCAGATCATGTACCCGAACAGTCAGGTGATTGGGTTCGAACGGCTGTTGCCGCTGATCGTGTTTGCCATCGCATGGTCCGACGTCAGTCTGGCCGCGCTCGCCTATCGATTGAACGTGAAGGCGGCGGTAACGGCGCGCGCGGTGATCGAACCGTGGACGATCTCGATCGCGGCGTGGGGCCTGAGCTATTATTCGACCCGCGACGGCCTGATCATGAGTTACGTGCTGTCGATGGCGGCGGCGCTGGTCGCGTCGATCGTGCCGTTCGTCCGCAGCTATGGCCTGCCGATCGGCTGGTCGCCGCATTTGCGGCCGATGCTGGCGCTGGTGAAGCGCAACATGCCGCTGGCCGGTGCCGACGCGATCGAATGGGGCACGCGCAACGTCGATCGCTTCATCCTCGGGCTGTTGTTCGGACCGGCGATCGTCGGCATCTACTACATGGCGCAGCAGGTCGCGTCGTTGCCGCAGAAGCTGAAGACCAGTTTCGATCCGGTCTTGGGGCCGGTCATCACCAACAGCCTTGCCGCGGGCGACAAGCCAGCCGTCGCGCGACAGGTGCGGCAGGTCGGCTTCTGGATCATCACCGCGCAGGCGGCGCTGGCGCTGGCCGGCAGCATCCCGGCGTCAGGGGTGATGGGCGTAGTCGGGCGCGAGTTCGTGAGCGGGGCGGGGGCGCTTTCGTTCCTGCTGTTCGCCGAAGTCTTCGCGGCCAAGGGCGCGGTGTCGGAAGCGGCGCTGGTCTATATCGCACGCCACCGCAACCTGATGATTTCGCTGGGGCTGCTCACGTTTCAGGTGTTGCTGAGCTTCGCGCTGGTCGCGCTGATGCGGACGCTGGGCCTGCCGCAGAATTACGCGGCGGTCGGGCCGGCGATGGCGCTGACGCTGTCGGTCGGGCTGGGGTCGGTGATCAAGTCGGGGCTGTTGTCGAAGCTGCTCGGCGTCAGTGTCCGCGATTTCCGGCCGGCGTTCGTGTGGGCGGTGCTGGCGGCGGCGGTGGCCGGATCGCTGATCATGCGGCTGCCGAAGCACTATGAATGGGCGGAACTGCTGTTCGGCATTCCGGTGATGCTCGCCATCTATTTCGCGGTGCTGTGGCGCTGGGCGTTCCGTCCCGAGGACAAGGCGCTGTTCCACAAGAGCGCGGCGGCGACCGAGGCGCAGATCCCGACCGACCGGTACAAGGTGTAGCTCGTACTTGAGTCGAGAACCGTTCGTGCTGAGTAGGGACTGAGCGAAGTCGAAGCCCCGTATCGAAGCACCTGACGCACGGTCCTTCGATACGCCCCTTCGACAAGCTCAGCGGCTACTCAGGACGAACGGTTCGGAGATGATAAAGGGGCGCTCGCCACACCCCTTACCGGAACGGCGGCTCGTTGAACGCGCGCAGCTTGCGGCTGTGGAGGCGGGCGCCTTCTTGCCGCAATTGCTCGCACGCCTCGATGCCGATGCGCATATGTTCGTTGATCGCGCGTTCGTAGAAGCGGTTGGCCTGTCCGGGTAGCTTCAATTCACCGTGGAGCGGTTTGTCGGAAACGCACAGTAGCGTGCCATAGGGGACTCGGAAGCGGTATCCCTGCGCGGCGATCGTTGCCGATTCCATGTCGATGCCGACCGCGCGCGACAGCGAGAAGCGCAGCGCCGAACGGCTGAAGCGCAATTCCCAGTTGCGGTCGTCGGTGGTGACGATGGTGCCGGTGCGCAGGCGCTTCTTGAGTTCGTCGCCCGACTGGCCCGACACGATCTCTGCCGCGCGTGCCATCGCCACCTGCACCTCGGCGATCGCCGGCACCGGGATTTCGGGCGGCAGCACGTCGTCGAGGACATGGTCGTCGCGCAGATAGGCGTGCGCCAACACGTAATCGCCGATCCGCTGGCTGGGACGCAGCCCCCCGCAATGGCCGATCATCAGCCACGCTTCGGGCCGCATCACCGCCAGATGGTCGCAGATCGTCTTCGCATTGGACGGGCCGACGCCGATATTGACCAGCGTGATGCCGGTGCCGTCGGGCGCGACGAGGTGATAGGCCGGCATCTGGTGCCGCCGCCACGCGCTGTCGCTGACCATGCGCTCGGCATCGTCCTCGGCGGTCGCCAGCACGCCGCCGGCTCCCGACAGCGCGGTATAGCGGCTGGGCGTACCATCGGCGGCGGGCTTCAGCTGTTCGCCGGCCCAGCGGACGAATTCGTCGACATAGCGGTGATAATTGGTGAACAGCACATATTGCTGGATATGTTCGGGCGGGGTGCCGGTATAGTGGCGCAACCGGGCCAGCGAAAAGTCGGTGCGCAACCCGTCGAACAGCGCCAGCGGCCGGCTGTCGTCGTGCGCGGTCCACAGGCCGTCGGCGATCTCGTCGCCGATATGCGCCAGTTCGGTCGCGGGGAAGAACCGCGCCAGTTCGGACGCCGACACCGCATCGAGGCTGAGCGCGTGCCCGGCGTCGAGGACGTAGGGGAAGGGGATTTCCTGCCGTCCGCCGACCGCCTCGACCGTGACGTCGTGATTGGCGATCAGCAGTTCGAGTTGTTCGGTCAGATAGGCGGCGAACATCGCCGGCTTGGTCACGCTGATCCGGTATTCGCCGGGGGTCGTCAGCCGGCCATAGGCGCGCGACGGCATCGGCCGTTCGCTGCCGCCACGATAGGTCAGGCGGATTTCAGGATAGGCGAAGCTGCCGTCGACCCGCGCCGAGGAGGGCGGCGGCGTGCCATCGGTCAGATAGCGGTCGAGCGCAGCGCGCAACCGTGCCACCGAGGCGGTGTAGAGCCGATCGAGTTCGGCAACGATATCGGAAGCCTGCGTCATCGATCGTGGCTAAGTCGATCCCGTAACGCAGGTCAAGACCCGGCGCAGTGCGGTGCGCCGGGTCAGGGGGATCAGGTCGCCGACGAAGGAACCTTCGGCGTGGCGTCGGCTTCGCGCTTCTTGTCGATCAGCTTCGATGCGCCGAACGCGGCTCCGGCGATCGCGGCGGCAGCGCCGGCGACGATCGCGGCGGTGGCACCCGGATGCGCCTTCACCGTCTCGGCGGTCGATTTGGCGGCATCCGCCACCGCATCGCGCGACTTGGCGGCGGCGTCGCTTACGGTTTCCTTGGCCGATGTGTAGGTCGCCGATGCCTTTTCGGCAAAGCTGCCCGAAGCTTTGGCGACGTCGTTGGCGACATCCGTGGTGGTCGTCGAGTTGGTCATGACGCGTCCCTTTCCCGTTCGATATGGTTGCGTAACATCTTATCAACCCGGGACGGACCGGCCGGTTCCGACACGCGCGTATCGAAACCGGCCTTGCGCGTTAGAGCGACGCGAGCAGGTTTTCGGCCGAGCTGACCTTAAACTCGCCCGGTGCCTCGACGTGCAGTGCTTCGACCACGCCGTCATTGACCAGCATCGCATAACGCTGCGACCGGGTGCCCATGCCATAGGCGGAGCTGTCCATGTCGAGGCCGGTCGCCTTGGCGAAATCGGCATTGCCGTCGGCCAGCATCGTCACCGTGTCGGTCGCGTTGCCGGCCTTTGCCCATGCGTCGAGCACGAAGGCGTCGTTGACCGCGGTGCAGGCGATTTCGTCGACGCCCTTGTCATGAAACGCCTGCGCCTGTTCTACGAAGCCCGGCAGGTGCCTGGCCGAGCAGGTCGGGGTGAAGGCGCCGGGCACCGAGAACAGCGCGACGCGGCGGCCGGCGAAGAAGTCGCCGGTCGACACCTGATCGGGGCCATCGGGCGTAACCTTGACCAGTTTTGCATCGGGCAGGCGGTCGCCGATCTTGATCGTCATCATTTTCTCCGGGAATAGCCACGCATCGTTGCGCACGGGCGAAGCGTGGGAGCGCTGGCGGCCCTTTTCAAGCATGGCGCCGCAGCCGCGGGACGATTAGCGTCGTCCGATCATGGACCAGACCCGATTCCTGACCGGACAGATGTTGCTGGCGATGCCCGGCATTGGCGACCGCCGGTTCGACCATGCCGTCATCGCGATGTGCAGCCACGATGCCGATGGCGCGATGGGGATCGGCGTCGGCGATACGATCGAGGGGCTGACGCTGCATACGTTGCTGGCGCAGCTGGAGATCGAACCCGGCGCGGCACCCGATGTGCCGATCCATCAGGGCGGACCGGTCGAGACGCGGCGCGGCTTCGTTCTGCACGATGCCGGCTGGGGCGGGCAGGATACGATCGACGTCGCCGGCAAATGGGCGTTGTCGGGGTCGGTCGACGTGCTCCGCGCGATCGCGGGCGGCAGCGGACCGGAACAGTTCCTGATCGCGCTGGGCTATGCCGGCTGGGAAGGCGGGCAGCTGGATGCCGAAATGTCGCGCCATGGCTGGATGAACGTCGATGGCGATGCCCCGCTGTTGTTCGACGTGCCGACCGCGCAGCGCTGGCGGGCGGGATACGACCGGGCCGGCATCGATACGCGCCTGTTGTCGCCGGGGGCCGGCACCGCCTGACAGTGGTTTGTTAGGGGCGGTTCGCTAGTCGCCCATGGCCGGGCGGTCGCCGCCTACCCTCGCATTCCAGCGTCACGAAACAGATATAAAGAAATCTTTATATTCGTATTTGCGTTTCGACCGACGGGTCGGTAGAGGCGCAGTCATCCGCCATGGGCGTGCCCGTGGCCCAAGCTCCAGGAGTATCCATGGCCACCGCCATTGCCGACAAGCAGACCGATTACGTCATCGCCGACATCGGCCTCGCCGATTTCGGTCGCAAGGAAATCGAGATCGCCGAAACCGAGATGCCCGGCCTGATGGCGCTGCGCGAGGAATTCGGGGCGTCGCAGCCGCTGAAGGGCGCGCGGATCACCGGGTCGCTGCACATGACGATCCAGACCGCGGTGCTGATCGAAACGCTGACCGCGCTCGGCGCCGATGTCCGCTGGGCGACGTGCAACATCTTCTCGACGCAGGACCATGCCGCCGCCGCGATCGCAGCCAAGGGCATTCCGGTCTTCGCGATCAAAGGCGAGAGCCTCGCCGATTACTGGGATTATGTCGGCGACATCTTCAACTGGGGCGACCAGACCGCCAACATCATCCTCGATGATGGCGGCGATGCCACCATGTTCGCGCTGTGGGGCGCGAAGCTCGAAGCCGGCGCGACGCTGGGCGAGCCCGAGAATGAGGAAGAGGTCGAGTTCCAGCGCGCATTGAAGGCGTTCATCGCCAAGCGTCCGGGCTACCTGACCGAGACGGTCAAGAACCTGAAGGGCGTGTCGGAAGAAACGACCACCGGCGTCCACCGCCTGTACGAGATCGCCAAGAAGGGCGAGCTGCCCTTCCCGGCGATCAACGTCAACGACAGCGTCACCAAGTCGAAGTTCGACAATCTGTACGGTTGCAAGGAATCGCTGGTCGACGCGATCCGTCGCGCGACCGACGTGATGCTCGCCGGCAAGGTCGCCTGCGTCGCCGGTTTCGGTGACGTCGGCAAGGGGTCGGCGCAGTCGCTGCGCAACGGCGGCGCGCGCGTGATGGTGACCGAAGTCGACCCGATCTGCGCCCTGCAGGCGGCGATGGAAGGGTTCGAGGTCGTGACGATGGACGAAGCGGTCACCCGCGCCGACATCTTCTGCACCGCGACCGGCAATGCCGACGTCATCACCGCCGATCACATGAAGGCGATGAAGCCGATGTCGATCGTCTGCAACATCGGCCACTTCGACAGCGAGATCCAGATCGCCGCGCTGTCGAACTACGAGTGGGACGAAGTGAAGCCGGGCACCGACCTGGTGAAGTTCCCCGACGGCAAGCAGATCATCGTGCTCGCCAAGGGCCGGCTCGTGAACCTCGGCTGCGCCACCGGTCACCCGTCGTTCGTGATGTCGTCGTCGTTCACCAACCAGGTGCTGGCGCAGATCGAATTGTGGACCAAGGGCGACGACTACAAGAACGAAGTCTATGTCCTGCCCAAGCACCTCGACGAAAAGGTCGCGGCGCTGCACCTCGAAAAGCTGGGTGTGAAGCTGTCGAAGCTGACCCCGAAGCAGGCCAGCTATATCGGCGTGCCGGTCGAAGGGCCGTTCAAGCCGGACCATTATCGCTACTGATCCGACCGGGTCGAAAGCGTGAGAGGGGCGGGCATCCGGTTGGATGTCCGCCCTTTTTGGTGCCTGCTGCCGGCGGTGCGTTGCCTCAATACAACACGCAGTCGCAAAAACGCAGCATGGCGGACCCGGCAACCGCCGAAGCGGTTGATGCCGTCAAACAAAGCGTATCGACAGAGGAATACGCGTACATCGGGAAAAGGGGTCCGAACCATGAAGCAATCGGTATCACGCTGGCGGTCGGGTGCCGCGCGGAGCGTGCTGGTCATCACCGCCCTGATCGCTGCCGCGTCCGCTTCGGCGCAGGAGGCAGCTCCGGTTGCGGGCGACGGACAGAGCCCGGTCGATACCAGCGAGGAAATCGTCGTTACCGGTTCGCGTATCGCGCGTCCCGAGCTGGAAGTCGCCAATCCGATCGTTTCGGTGAATGCCGCTGCCATCGAGGCGACCGGTTTGAACAACATCACCGACGTCCTGATCCGCAATCCGGCGCTGACCGGGTCGGTGGGCGGGGCGCGCTCGGCTGGCCCCAACGTGTCCGAACTGAACGCCACCGGTGCCAACTTCCTCAACCTGCGCAACCTCGGCATCAACAGAACGCTTGTCCTCGTCAACGGCCGCCGGCATGTCGCCGGCATTCCGAATACGGCTGCGGTCGATATCAATTCGATCCCACAGGATTTGATCGAAAAGATCGACGTCCTGACCGGCGGCGCGTCGGCGATCTATGGTGCCGATGGTGTGTCCGGTGTGGTCAATTTCGTGTTGCGGCGTGATTTCGAAGGGGTTTCGGCCCGCCTGCAGGGTGGCATTTCCGACAATGGCGATGCCGGCAACCAGCTTGCATCGATCGTCGCGGGCAAGAATTTCGCCAACGGGCGCGGCAACATCACTGCGGCCTATGAATACAGCAACACCGAACGGCTGAGCAGCTTTGCACGGCCATTCTCGGGCGATCCCAGCCGCTATCGGGAGCTGTGGCAGAACGTCAACGACTTCCGCCCCGGTGCCGATGGGAACCCGTTCGACAATCCCGATTTGCCCGATCGGATCGTCTATACCAACCTTGGTTGGGCCGACAGCGCGCCGGACGGCGCGGTCGACCTGAATCTGGATGGCATTCCCGATTTCACCGGCAGCGGTCGCATCTATGACGGCGGCACCTTCCTGCCGGGGTCGAGCGGTCGTGCGCAGGGCGGTTCGTCCAATACCCCGACCGCGGGCTATTTCGGCGACCTGTTTCCGGCGATCGAGCGCCACGCCGCCAATCTGCTGACCAGCTTCGAATTTTCGGACAAGGTGCGGTTTTTCGCAGAGGGCAAGTTCGTCCGGACCCGTGCCTATTCGGTCGGACAGCCGAGCTTCGACTTCTTCACGTATCTGAACGGTGACAACGCGTTCCTCGCCGATCGTTTCGGCGCGAACGCGGCGCCGGACGGTGCCTATATCTCACGCGACAATTTCGACTTCGGCATCCGCGGTGAGCGGGTACGTCGCGATACGTGGCGTGGTGTCGTCGGGTTCGATGGCGAGATCGCCGAGAACGCGCGCTACGAAGTCTCCTACGTCTATGGCCGTACCAACGCTCGGTCGACGCAGACGTCCAACCTGATCGGTGACCGCTATGCCGCGGCGATCGACGCGGTCCGGGCACCCGACGGTTCGATCGTCTGCCGTTCGACGCTGGATGCGACGGCGCTCGACCTGCCTGCCACGACCTTTACGCCGGGGGCCGGCAGCGCCTGTCGTCCGCTCAACCTGCTGGGCAACGGCGTCGCGTCGCAGGCGGCGCTCGATTTCGTCCTTGCCAACAACGTCAACCGTGCGGCGGTCGACCAGCATGTTGTATCGGGATCGATTTCGGGCGACAGCCGCGCGATCTTCGAATTGCCGGGCGGACCGATCGGCTTCGCGTTCGGCGGTGAATATCGGCGCGAGGGCAGCCGGTCGGACCCCGATGCGCTGATCGTGAACGGTGAATTGCGCGACTTTGCGGCGCTGCCGCCGAGTGCCGGCAGCTTCGACGTCAAGGAAGTGTTCGGCGAATTGAACATCCCGTTGCTGGCGGACATGCCGTTCGCCGAGCTGCTGTCGTTCGGCGCGGCGGCGCGCCTGTCCGACTATTCCACGGTCGGGTCGACGCGCACGTGGAAGTTCGACGGCATCTATGCCCCGATCCCCGATATTCGCTTCCGCGGTTCCTATTCGCAGGCGGTGCGCGCACCGAACATCGGCGAACTGTTCCTGCCCGCGACCGGCACGTTCGGTTTCGTCACCGATCCGTGCGATCTCGCGAACCGGAACCAGGGAACGCAGTTCCGGGCGGCGAATTGCCAGACGCTGCTCGCCGGGCTGGGGCTGACGCCGGGGCAGGTCGCCAGCTTCAGCCCTTCGCAGGTTCCTTCGGCCACGACCTCGCGTCGCGGTACGCAGGGCGGCAACCGTAACCTGACCGAGGAGACCGCGACGACGTGGACCGCCGGTGTCGTGCTGCGTCCGCGGTTCATTCCCGGACTGACGGTCACGGCCGACTGGTACGATATCCGCATCAGCGATGCGATCAACACGCCGACTCCGACCGAATTGGCGCAGCTGTGCGTCGATCAGCCGACGATCGACAACCCGTTCTGCGCGAACGTCTTCCGCTCGACCCAGACCGGTTACGTGCTGGGCGACGGTGACGATCCCCAGCGTCGCATCGGCTTCAACGTCACGCCGGCCAATGTCGCCGCCTTCCGCACGTCGGGGGCCGACATCGGGGTCAATTATACGTTCAAGCCGGGCAATCTGGGTCGCTTCGACGTTAGTGTGAACGCCGGCTATCTCGACAATCTCTCGTTCGTCCCCACGGTGGGTGCCGACGTCGATATCGATACGCTCGAAGCCTATAACCCCCGCTGGCGCGGGTCGAGCAACGTGACGTGGACCATCGACGCGCTGTCGCTGAACTACGGCCTCGTCTATTTCAGCAAGACCCGCCGCTTCACGACCGAAGAACTGGCGAATAATCCGGATCTCTCCGACCCGCGTTACTTCTTCTACCCCGAGCTGTTCCAGCACGACATTCGGGCGGAAGTGCGGGTGAACGACAGCTTCCGCTTCTACGGGGGCGTCAACAATCTGTTCGAACAGACACCGAACCTCGGATCGCTGACCTATCCGATTTCGGGGGTCGGGCGCTTCATCTATGCCGGCGCCAGCTTCCGTATGTGATCCGATTGCGCCAGCGTTTCGGTTGAACGATTCCGGGCGGCACCATGCGGTGTCGCCCCTTTTTTATATGCCTGCGAAGGACTAGGCAGGAGCGGTGTTCATGCTTGCCTTTCTGTTGCCGCCCGCCGGAGATCGCCCGTGATTACCGTCACGACCATGGCCGCGGTGATCTGCGGCGCGGTGTTGGCGGTGCTGATCGTCGGCAGCGTCTGGGCGCTCTACGCCGGGGTGTCTGCACGGCGGCGGGCGCTGGCCGACCGGGTGCTGTTCGATTCGCTGCGGTCGACGCTGGCGGCGTCGCCGGCGCTGGCGATGGTGGTGCGGGCCGACGGGCGGCTGTCGATCGACCGGCCACTGGCCGACCGGCTGGGACAGAGCGAACTGCCCGGGACCGTTGCCGATCTCGGCGATCCCGAAAACGGCCTCGAACCCGGCAGCGCCGACCGGCTGCTCGATGCGATCAATGCCGCGTTGCGCGGCGGCAAGCCGTTCCGCACCGTCATTCGCGCTACCGGATCAGCGCGCTCGCTGTTCGCGATCGGCGACCGTGCGCCGCCCGAACTCAATACGCCCGGCGGCGTGCTCGTCTGGTTCTTCGACGCGACCGAATTCCATGACGAGATCGCGACGCTGGGTGCGGAGGCGGAGGAATATCGCGCCGCGTTCGATGCACTCTCCAGCCTGATCGAAGCCGCGCCGATGCCGATGTGGTATCGCGACGATTCGCTGCGGCTGGCGATGGTCAACACCGCCTATGTCCGTGCCGTCGATGCGCTGGATGCAGGCGAGGTGATCGCGCGACAGGTCGAACTGGTCGAGGGCGTCGGCATGGGCGGGCCGCTGGCCAGTGCATCGATCGCGCGCGACACCGGGCAGCCGCAACACGCGGCGATGCCGGCGACGATCAACGGCGAGCGGCGGATGCTGCGCGTCCACGACATGCCGCTGCGCGATGGCGGTACCGGCGGCTTCGCGATCGACGTGCACGAGATCGAGGAAGCGCGCGGCACGCTGAAGCGCAGTCGCGATGCGCAGCGGGCGATGCTCGACCGGCTGTCGGCGGGGGTGGCGCAATTCGAACCCGACCGGACGCTGGTATTCTACAACCAGCCCTTCCTGCGCGCCTTTGCGATGAAGCCCGAATGGCTGGCCGACCGGCCCGAATTCGACCGCGTTCTGGACCGGATGCGCGAGGCCAAGCGCCTGCCCGAGGTCCGCGACTTTCCGGGGTGGAAGGCCGAGCGCCGCGACTGGTTCCGCGCGGCCGAGGGCGCGATCGAGGAACAATGGCATGTGCCCGGCGGCACCCATCTGCGCGTCGTCGCCCAGCCGCTGCCCGAGGGCGGATTGCTGCTGATCTTCGAAGATCGTACCGAGGAAGTGCAACTGGCCAGCGCGCGCGACACGCTGCTGCGCGTCCGTACCGCGACGTTCGACAATCTGTTCGAGGCGTTGGGGGTGTTCGCCGCCGATGGTCGCCTGCAGATCTGGAACGCGAAGTTCCGGCAGGTCTGGGGGCTGGACGATGCGTTCCTCGACGGGCATCCGCGCGTCGATGCGCTGGCCGAGCGGGTCGCCGGCAGCCTTGCCAATCCCGGCCGTGCCGCGCTGATCCCCGAACTGGTCCGCTTCGCCACGCAACAGCGGATGCAGCGTTCGGGCCGGTTCGCGATGGCCGACGGGCGACATTATGAATTCGGCGCGGTGCCGCTGCCCGATGGCAATGCGCTGCTGACGATGCTCGACATTTCCGACAGCCGCCGCATGGAACAGGCGCTGCGCGACCGCAACGAGGCGCTGGAGGCGGCCGACCGGGTCAAGAACGCCTTCGTCGCATCGATGAGCTATGAACTGCGCACTCCGCTGACGTCGATCAAGGGTTTCGCCGAGATGTTGCAGGCGGGCTATGCCGGCAAGCTCAGCGAGGATGGCGGGCGCTATACCGACGCGATCCTCGAATCGGTCGAACGGTTGAGCGGGCTGATCGACGACACGCTCGACCTGACCGCCAACGAAACGCTGCCGGTCGCGCGGGCCACGGTCGCGCTGAAGATGATCGCCAACGAAGCGGCCGAAGCGGCGCGGCCCACCGCGACGGCGCGCGGCATCGAACTGGTGGTCGAGATCCTGCCATCGGCGGGCGTGATGCTGGGCGATGCGCGCCGGTTGCGGCAGGCGATCAGCCACCTGCTCGACCATGCGCTGGGCGGGTTGCGGCAGGGCGGGCGCGTGCTGCTGCACGTCGATGGCGATGCGCAACAGGCGCGGATCGTCGTGTCCGACGACGGGCCGGGCTTGTCGAAGGACGCCGTCGCCCGCGCATTCGATCGGTTCGCACAGGCTGGCGCGGCGCGGGTCGGCGAACGCGCGCTGAGCCTCGACCTGCCGCTCGCGCGGCAGGCGGTCGAGGCGCATGGCGGCACGATCGAGCTGGTGTCGGAAAAGGGGCTGGGGACGCTGGTCACGATCGACCTGCCGCGCGAGCCGTGATCCACCTGCCCGACGCAGCGTCGGCGCACGCGCTCGGCGCGCGACTGGCAGCCGTATTGCGGCCGGGCGATGTCGTCGCGCTGTCGGGGCCGCTGGGGGCCGGCAAGACCAGCATCGCGCGCGGATTGCTGGCGGCACTGGGGCTGGAAGGGGAGGCACCGTCGCCGAGTTTCGCGATCGTCCAGCCCTATGATCCCCCCGAAGTGCGCATCAGCGTGCTGCACGTCGATCTCTACCGGATCGAAGACCCTGAAGAGGCGCTGGAACTGGGGCTGGACGAGGCGCGGAACGATGCCGCGCTGGTGGTCGAATGGCCCGAACGGCTGGGCGACGATCCGTGGCCCGACGGGCTGTGGCTGACGCTCGCGTTCGACGACGCCGGCGGGCGGCGCTTGACAGCGCGGGTGCCGGAGGCTTGGGAACGCCGATGGCCGCTGACCTGAACCCGCGCGATGCGGCACCTGCATTCCTGACCCGGGCCGGCTGGGGCGACGCGCAGATCCTGCCGCTGGCGGTCGATGCCTCGTTCCGCCGCTACTACCGCGTGATCGGGACCGGGCGGACCGCGGTGCTGATGGATGCGCCGCCGCCCGAGGATACGCGCAAGTTCGCACGGATGGCGGCATGGCTGGCCGAACGGGGCTTTGCCGCGCCCGCGATCCTTGCCGACGATGCCGCCGATGGCTTCATGCTGCTCGAGGATTTCGGCGACATGCGGATGCGCGAGACGGTCGACGCCGCGCCCGAGAGCGAGGGGCGGCTCTATGCAGCGGCGGTCGACCAGTTGCTCCGCTTGCAACGCCATGAAGCCGCGCCGGTCCCCCCCTATGACCGCGCGTTCATCCTGCGCGAAGCCCATCTGCTGATCGAATGGTATTGCGACGCGCTGGGGCTGAGCGTCGACATCGACGGCTATACGGCGGCATGGAATGCGGCGTTCGACGCGCTGCCCGACATGCCGGTGGTGACCGTCCTGCGCGACTATCATGCCGAAAACCTGATGCTGCTCGACGATACGCGGCTGGGTCTGCTCGATTTTCAGGACGCACTGGCCGGGCACCCGGCCTATGACCTCGTGTCGCTGTTGCAGGATGCGCGGCGCGACGTGCCGGCAGTGGTCGAGGCGTCGATGCTCGCCCGCTACCGCGAATCGACCGGGGTGGGCGACGGGTTCGACGCCGCCTATCACTTGTTCGGCGCACAGCGGAATGCGAAGATCCTCGGCATCTTCACCCGGCTGTGGCGGCGCGACGGCAAGCCGCGCTATGGCGCGCTGTGCCCGCGCGTGTGGCGCTATCTGGAACGCGATCTCGCCCATCCGGCGCTGGCCGGCGTCGCGCGCTGGTTCGATCTCAACATCCCGCCGCACCAGCGCGGCGATCCGCAGGAACTCGCATGACCACGCTCCGTTCGATCCGCCCCCATCCGCAGGCACAGGTGCCGGAAACCGCGATGGTGCTGGCGGCGGGGCTGGGCAAGCGGATGCGCCCGTTGACCGCGATGCGCCCCAAGCCGCTGGTCGAGGTCGCAGGCAAGCCGTTGATCGACCATGTGTTCGACCGGTTGCGCGGGGCCGGCGTCAAACGCGCGGTGGTCAACGTCCATTACCTAGCCGATGCGATGGAAGCGCATCTCAAGCACCGGGTGAAGGGCATCGACGTCGCCGTGTCCGACGAACGCGCGCAGTTGCTGGAGACCGGCGGCGGACTGGTGCAGGCGCGCGACCTGATCGGCGACCAGGCGTTCGTCTGCGTCAATTCGGACAATCTGTGGGTCGACGGTCCGGTCGATTCGATCCGGTTGCTGAGCGCGCTGTGGGACGATGCGAAGATGGACGCGCTGCTGCTGCTCGTGCCCCAGGCGCTGGCGCATGGTCATCGCGGGCAGGGCGATTTTCACATCGACGCGATGGGACGCATCACCGGCCGCCGCAAACCCGGCCGGCTCGCGCCGTTCGTGTTCACCGGCGTGCAGATTCTGTCGCCGCGGGTCATTGCGGACTGGCCCGAAGGCGCGTTTTCGACCAATTTGTTCTGGAACCGCGCGATCGATGCGGGCCGGGCATTCGGGGCGGTGCATCAGGGGCTGTGGTTCGATGTCGGCACCCCCGGCGCGATCCCGATGACCGAAGCCTTCCTCGCAGATGGCTGAGGGGGCTTTTGAAAACTCGCGGGAGAGCGAGTTTTTAGGCGGTGCCGGCCCGCTCCCCCACCCGGCCACCCATCAGGATACTGCCGTTGGTGGCCGGGCGGGGGAGCGAGCCACCACCATAAGGCGCCTCGGCCTCTATACCATTCCGATCCACCGCGCGTTCGCCGATGCGCTGGCGGTGGGGCTGATCCGCCGGTTCGGTGGCGACCCCGTCGGCCTCGCGCAGGGCATGGTGCTGGTCCCGACCAACCGCGCCAAGCGGACGGTGCAGGAGGCGTTCGTGCGCGCCAGCGGCGGCGGGTTGCTGCTGCCCCGGCTGGTCGCGATCGGCGATCCCGAACTGGACGAAGGGGCCGGCAGTTTCGCCGACCCGGCCGATGCCGCGCCGATCCCGCCCGCGATCGATCCGCTCGCACGGCGGATGATCCTCGCGCGGCTGGTCGCGGAGGAGCGGCAGCGCGCCGGTCGCCCGGTCGACGGGGCGGAAGCGGTGCGGCTGGCGGGCGATCTGGCCGCGACGCTCGACCAGCTGCTGGTCGAGGAGGTCGACCCGGCGGCGCTGCGGACGCTCGACCTCGACGAAACGCTGTCGGCGCATTGGGAACGCTCGCTCGAACTGTTCCGGATCGTGCTCGATCGCTGGCCGGGCGAACTAGCCGCGCTGGGGCGGATCGACCTTGCCGATCGGCGGACCCGGTTGCTCAAGCAACTCGCCGCGCGCTGGACCGCCGTGCCGCCCAAGGGGTTCGTCTGCGCGGCGGGAATCGCGACCAACGCGCCCGCGCTCGCCCGCATTCAGCGGTGCGTCGCCGGACTGCCGAGCGGGATGGTGGTCCTGCCGGGCCTCGACCTCGCGATGGACGACAACGAATGGGCGTCGCTGGGGCCGCATGATCCCGATCCGGTGACCGGCCGTCGCAAGCGATCGATCGAAACCCACCCGCAATTTCATCTGAAGCTGTTGCTCGATCGGATGGGCGTCAACCGTCGCGAATTCGTCCGCTGGCAGGCGGCGAGCGAGCATGACGCGACCCCGACGCGCAGCCGCGCCATCGCCACCGCGCTCAGCCCCGCCGACCGGACCCATCACTGGATCGACGTCCCCGCCACCGACCGCCGCCTGGTCGGCGTGAAAATGGTCGAACTGGCGACCCCGGCCGAGGAGGCGCAGGCGATCGCCATCGCGCTGCGCGAGGCATTGGAAACGCCGGGTCGCACCGCCGCGCTCGTCACCCCCGACCGGATGCTCGCGCGGCGGGTCGCGGCGCATATGGCGCGGTGGGACGTGGCGGTCGACGATTCCGCCGGACAGCCGCTGTCGCTGCTGGCCCCGGGCACGTTGCTGCTGGCGGTGGTCGAGGCGGCGGCACAGGGCTTCGCGCCGGTCGCACTGCTGGCGCTGCTCAAACATCCGCTGGTACGCAGCGGCGAGGCCGAACAGCGCGTCACGTGGCTCGACGGGGTGCGCCGGCTCGACCGGGCGCTGCGCGGGCCGCGCCCCGCGCCGGGGCTGGCGGGGATCGGCCGCCAACTGCGCGAGGGCGAGCCGCGCGACGCCGCGATCCGGGCCGCTGCGCAGCCTTTCTGGGACATGGCGTGTCCGTTGCTGACGCCGCTGGCGACCGCCTTCGCCGCCGGGGCGCAGCCGCTGGCCGACCTGCTGGTGCTGCTGCGCGAGACCGCGAGCGAACTGGCGGGCGATGCGGCGTGGAGCCGTCCCGAAGGGCGCGCCGCCGCCGAATTGATCGCCGCGCTGGAGGAACAGGCACCGATCGGGCCGCCGACGATCGACCCGCGGACGCTGCCGGCGCTGTTGCGCACGCTGCTCGATGAAGTCGCGGTGCGTCCGCCGCAGGGTGCGCATCCCCGGCTCGCCATTCTCGGCCTGCTCGAAGCACGTTTGCAGACCGCCGATCTGATGATCCTCGGCGGCCTGAACGAAGGGGTCTGGCCGCAATTGCCGTCACCCGACCCGTGGCTCGCGCCGCGCATCCGCGCCGACCTGAAGCTGCCCGGCCTCGAACGCCGGATCGGCCTTGCCGCGCACGACTTTGCCGGTGCGCTGGGGGCGCGCGACGTGATCCTGACCCGCGCCGCGCGCGATGCGACCGCGCCGACCATCGCCTCACGGCTGTGGCTGCGGTTGCAGGCGCTGGACGACGGGCTGGAGCGTGCCGAGCATCTGCGCGATTGGGCGCGCGCGATCGATACGCCCGATCGCTATGCCGCCGCGTCGCGTCCAGCGCCGCGTCCGCCGGTAGTGCTGCGCCCACGCCGCATTTCGGTGACCGAAGTCGACCGGTTGAAGGCCGACCCCTACGCCTTCTACGCACGGCGGATGCTGCGCCTGTCGCCGATGGATGCGGTCGATGCCGATCCGACCGCCGCGTGGCGGGGCACGGCGGTGCATGGCGTGCTCGAACGCTGGGCGCGTGAGGACGGGTTGGACCCGGTGAAGCTGCATCGCCGGTTGCAGGCACTGTCCGACGATCCGCGTACCCACCCCTTGCTGCGCGCATTGTGGGTGCCGCGCCTGCGCGAGGCGATCGACTGGGTCGCGGCCTTCACCCATGAGAAGCTGGCCGAGGGGCGGATCGTTGCCGGCGTCGAGTGCGGCGGCACGCTGGAGATCGCCGGCGTCGAACTGTCGGGCAAGGCCGACCGTATCGATCGCGCCAGCGACGGCGGCCTCGCCATCATCGATTACAAGACCGGCAAGGCCCCGAGCGCGAAGGCGGTCGCCGCCGGCTACAGCCTGCAACTGGGGCTGTTGGGGTTGATGGCGGAGCGCGGCTGCTTCGGCGGGGTGCGCGGCACCGCCACCGCGTTCGAATACTGGTCGCTGACCAAGGATGGCGACCGTTTCGGCAAGATGACCTCGCCGGTCAATGCCGACGGGTCGAAGGGGCGGGTGGTCGCCGACGATTTCGTTGCCGTCGCCAAGGGGCATTTCGAAGACGCCGTCGCCCGCTTCCTGACCGGCGACGAGGCGTTCGTCGCCAAGCTTGTTCCCGAATATGCCCCCTATGCCGAGTATGACCAGTTGATGCGCCGTGACGAATGGTATGGCCGTGAGTGAAGTCCGCGCGCTTCAGCGGCTGAAGAACGATCAGGCGGCGGCCAGCGACCCGCATCGCCATGTCTGGCTGTCGGCATCGGCGGGAACCGGCAAGACGCACGTCCTGTCGGCGCGGGTGTTCCGGCTGCTGCTGCGCGGGGTCGATCCCGCGGCGATCCTGTGCCTGACCTTTACCAAGGCCGGAGCGGCGGAAATGGCCGAACGCGTCGCCAGCCGCCTCGCGCGCTGGGTCCGGTTGCCGGTTGCCGACCTGCGGGCCGATCTGTTCGCGTTGGGCGAGGATGTGAACGATCCGGCGCTGCTCGCCCGCGCCCGCACCCTGTTCGCCCGCGTCCTCGACGCACCGGGCGGCGGGGTACGTATCCAGACGATCCATGGCTTCTGCCAGAGCCTGCTCGCCGGTTTCCCGGTCGAGGCGGGGCTGGTCCCCGGCTTCCGCCCGCTGGAGGCGCGCGAGGAAGCCGGCATGGCGCGCGAGGCGCTGGCCGAATTGCTGGTCGAGGAACAGCGGAGCGGGTCGACCCGGATCGGCGACGCCATCGCCGCCATGTCGTTGCGGATGGGCGAGGGGGCGGCCGAGGGATTCCTACGTGAATGTGCGCGTAATCCGCAGGCGATGGCGGAGTTGCCGAGCGGACTCCAGCCGTTCCTGCGCCGTGCCTTCCACCTGCCGTCGGGGGACGTGGACGAGGTAATCGCGCGGGCGTGCGGCGACGACGAATTCGATTGCGACGCGCTGGATCGGCTGGCCGAGGCCAATCGCGCCTGGGGCACCGCGACCGGGCTGAAGCTGCATGGCGCGATCTTCGACTGGCTGGCGCAGCCCCCCGCCGAACGCGCGCTGCGGCTGGGCGATGTCCGGGCCATGTTCTTTACCCAGAAGGATACGCTTAAAAAGGCATCGGCCAAGTTGATCGCCGCCGACCCCGACTATGACGAACTGGCCGAAGCGGTCGGCACCCGCGCCGCCGAACTGCTGTCGATCCGCGCGCAGGCTGCTTACGCCGATGCGCTGGCCGGCGCGCTGGAGGCCGGGCGCGCCTATGCCGACGCCTATGTCCGGGCCAAGCGGCGGGCGGGGACGGTCGATTTCGACGATCTGATCCGCGAGACGCTCAAGCTGCTCGCGCAGCCTGGCATCGGCGACTGGGTCCGCTTCAAGCTCGACCAGACCACCGAACACGTCCTGATCGACGAGGCGCAGGACACCAATCCGCAGCAATGGGCGATCGTCCGCTCGCTGGTCGAGGAATATTTCAGCGGCGATGCGGTGCGCGCGGCGGGTATGCGGACGCTGTTCGTCGTCGGCGATTACAAACAGGCGATCTTCGGCTTTCAGGGCACCGACCCGATCTATTTCCGGGCGGCGCACAGCGATTTCACGCGCCGCGCGACGCTGCCCGACGATTATCGCGGCGAGGCGCGCGAGCTCGACACGCTGTCGCTGACCCATAGTTTCCGCACCACCCGCCCGGTGCTGGAGTTCGTCGACGCTGCCATCGCCGCCTTGCCCGATCCGGGCATGGGCATCGATACGCCCGAAACCCATGACAGCGAAGTGCCTGGCCCCGGCACTGTCACCCTATGGGCGCCCACCGTGGTCGAGGCGGCGGGGGAGGACGAGGAAGGCTGGATCGACGATTCGACCCGCGTCATCGCCCGCGACATCGCCCGCGCGATCAAGGGCTGGATCGGCACACTGCCCTTGGAATCCAAGGGGCGGACGCTCCAGCCCGGCGACATCATGGTGCTGGTCAAGCGGCGCGGCGACCTTGCCTCGCTGATCGTCGCGCGGCTCTATGCGGAGGGGGTGCCGGTCGCGGGCGTCGACCGGTTGCGGCTCGACGCGCCGCTCGCCGTGCAGGATCTGCTCGCGGCGATCCGCTTCGCGCTCCAGCCCGAAGATGATCTCAGCCTCGCCAACCTGCTGGTATCGCCGCTGATCGGCTGGACGCAGGAACAGTTGCTGGCCGGGGCCCTGCGCGAGGGTGGCAGCCTGTGGCGGCATCTGCGCCAGACCGGCAGCGACGCGGTCGAGCCGTTGTCGCGCATCCTGCGCCGCGCCGATTTCGCCACCCCCTATCGGTTTCTCGAGGAACTGCTGTCGGGCGATCTCGATGGCCGTCGCAAGCTGATCGCGCGGCTGGGCGAAGAGGCCCGCGACCCGATCGACGAACTGCTGAACGCGGCGTTGTCGTTCGAAAGCGTCGCCACGTCCTCGTTGCAACGCTTCGTCGAATGGTTCGACCGGGGCGAAGTCGAGATCAAGCGCGACGCTGGGGCATCGGGCGGCGCGGTGCGGGTGATGACCGCGCACGGGTCGAAGGGATTGCAGGCACCGCTGGTCCTGCTGGCCGACGCGGCGATCGATCCCGCCAACAGCCGCCGCGACATCGTCGCGTGGACGCCGGAAGGCCATGACGGCGCGGCCTTCCCCGTGTTTCGTCCGCGTGGTGGCGAGCGGGGTACGCCGGTCGACGATGCGGTCGCCGCGATCGACCGACGCGAACTGGAGGAACACTGGCGGCTGTTCTACGTCGCCGCGACCCGTGCCGAGGAACGGCTGGTCATCGCCGGTGCCCCTTCGGCGCGTTGTCAGGGCATCCCGCCGGCGCTCAGCTGGTACAGCGCCGCCGCCGCCGCGTTCGACGCGCTGGGCGTGCCCGCGGGGGAGGGCGAGCGCGTCTTCACCGGCCTGACCCGGCAAGCCCCGGTCGTTGCGCGCACCCGTCGCGGCACGACCGCACCCGCGCCAACCGCCGCCCCCGCGTGGCTCCGCGCCCCGGCCCCCGCCGAAGCGCGCCCGCCGCGCCCGCTGGCACCCTCCGCGCTGGGTGAGGACGAAGTGTCCGATCCACCCCCGACCGCGACGATGCGGGCCGCCGCCGAGCGTGGCCGGTTGTTGCACCAGCTGTTCGAACGCCTGCCCGACCTGCCCCGCGATCAGCGCGCCGCCGCCGCCGAACGCTGGCTGGCCGGGGCGGCGGGCGTGAACGACGCGAAATTGCGCGATCGGGTGACGCGCGACGCGATGGCGATCCTCGACGATCCGGTCTTCACCGATCTGTTCGGCCCCGACGCACTCGCCGAAGCGCCGATCGCCGCCGTCGTCGGCACGCAGGTCGTGGCCGGCACCGTCGATCGCCTGTGCATCGGCGAAACGGTCGTCCGCGTCGTCGATTTCAAGACCGGTCGCCGCGTGCCGCCCGCGATCGACGACATTCCGGTCTATCATCTGAAACAGATGGCCGCCTATGCCGCTGCGCTCGCCGTCATCTTTCCCGACCGGTCGATCGAGGCGGCGCTGCTCTATACCGCCGGGCCGAAACTGTTCGTTCTGCCTGCCGACCTGCTGGCAGCGCACAAGCCGGGCTTGGAGCCGAGGGAACAAAGCTTGCCACGCGAAGCTTGAGGTGCCGCCCCGCCGTTCATAAATGTTGGTCCAGAAGGAGAATCCCATGCCGACCAAGACCGTTACCGACGCCAGCTTTTCCGCCGATGTCCTGCAATCCGACAAGCCGGTGCTGGTCGATTTCTGGGCGGACTGGTGCGGGCCGTGCAAGATGATCGCCCCGGCGCTTGAGGAAATCGCCGAGGAACTGGGCGACAAGGTGACGATTGCCAAGGTCGACATCATGGCCAATCCCGACACCGCCGGTTCGATGGGCGTCCAGTCGATCCCGTTGCTCAAGCTGTTCAAGAACGGCCAGCCGGTCGCCGACCTGCTCGGCGCGCGGCCCAAAAGCCAGTTGAAGGCGTGGCTCGAGGGTGAACTGGGCTGATGACACGGAGGGCGAAGGTCGGATGGTCGATCTTCGCCCTTTTGGTTCTTGTTTGCGTCGGCATTGGATGGGCATCGCGCAGCGATACGTCAGGCGCGAAGAGATTAGTTGATAGCGGTATTCGATTGCTGACCGGCCACGATCCGAAATTCCGATGCTCCGAGGTCGAAAGCGTTGGCGGAACACGGGTTCATAAGTTTGTCGGTGCCCGCCGATGCTACGACTTTTTACCGACCCGTCCTTATGACGGCATATACATCGATGAATTCGAAGGCCGCCGGTTTGTCCCAATCGATTGGGCGAGCGGGCGGAACTACACTGCGCCTTCTATCTGGTTCGACATTGATGAGGCGTCCGACCTGCGTATGGCTCCGGTTTTCGCGAACCATGTTGGCAAGCGGGACGGTAAGCATCGGCTGTGGCGGGTCAGGTTCGTTGGTCGTGAAACGGCCCGACCGGGAGGCTACGGCCATATGGGCATGAGTAAGCGGCTGCTGCTTGTCGACCGGATGGTCAAAGCCGACCTGCTTCGCACCTATGATGGCTACCTACCGGACGGTTTGGATCCTCGAACGATCAACTTCGGTAATCGGCGTTGATCGAAATATAGCCGTGCGTCAGGTCGCAGGTCCACACCGTCGCGCGACCTTCGCCGAGGTTCAGATCCACGCCGATCTCGACCTCCTGCCCCTGCAGATGCGCCGCCACCGGCGCTTCGTCGTAACCCGCGACTGCCACACCGCCCTCGGCCACCTGCGTCGTGCCGAAGCGGATCGCCAGCTTGTCGCGCTCGGCCGCCTCGCCGGCCTTGCCGACCGCCATTACCACCCGGCCCCAATTGGCGTCCTCGCCCGCGATCGCGGTTTTGACCAGCGGCGAGTTGGCGATGCTCATCGCGATGCGGTGCGCGCTGCCGTCGCTGTCCGCGCCCTCGACGGTGACCGCGATGAACTTCGATGCCCCCTCGCCGTCGCGCACCACCAGATGCGCCAGTTGCCGGCACAGGTCGTGCAGCGCCGTCGCGAACGCGTCCGCGCCGTCATCGTCGAACGAAGCGATCGGCTCACCCCCCGCCGCACCGGTCGCGAACGCCAGCACCGTGTCGCTGGTCGAGGTATCGCCATCGACCGTGATGCACGAAAAGGTCTGGCGATTGGCGGCCTCCAGCACGCTTTGCAGGAACGCCGAATCGACCGCCGCGTCGGTGAAGACGAAGCCGAGCATCGTCGCCATGTCGGGCGCGATCATGCCCGACCCCTTGATGATTCCGGCCAGCTTGACCGTGCGATCGCCGACCCGCGCGGTCGTGAACGCGCCCTTGGTAAAGGTGTCGGTGGTGCCGATCGTCTCCGCTGCCGCCTCCCAGCCACAGGGTTCGGCGACGAAGGCGGCATCCAGCCCGGCCTCGGCCTTGTCGATCGGCAGCGGCACGCCGATCACCCCGGTCGAGGCGACGAACACGTCGGACGGCTGGCACGCCATCGCCTGCGCGGTGCGCGCGGCGATCGCCTCGACCGCCGCACGGCCCCGGTCGCCGGTGAAGGCGTTCGAGTTGCCGGCATTCACCACCAGCGCCCGCGCCCTGCCGAGCACCAGCGCACGGCGGCACCATTCGACCTCGGGCGAGGGGCATTTGCTGTTGGTCAGCACACCCGCGACCGCCGTCCCCTCGGCCAGCGTCGCGAACGTCAGGTCGCACCGGTCCCAATTCTTGTACCGCGCCCGCGCCACCCGCAGCGTCACGCCCCCGATCGGCGGCAGCGCGGGGAAGGGCGTGGCGAGCGGCGATACGGCAGTCGACATGGGCGCGGTGTCCGGTCTAGCCTGCGCCGCATACGGGGCAGGGGGTGGAGATGCGACGGTTCCTACGCATGGGCGCGGCGGTTGCAACGCTTTGTTGTGGGGGCGGGGCCCTGGGGCAGGCCGGGCCTGTGCCGATCGATCCGGCAAGTTGGGTGACGAATGATGATTATCCGGCAATGGCAATCGAACAGGGGTTGTTCGGCACGGTAGAAGTTGCGTTCACCGTCGATGATACGGGCCGCGCAACGGCCTGCACGACCGTCAAATCCAGCGGTAGCACGCTGATGGACGAGGCGACCTGTGCCGCGACGATGCCTCGAGCCCGATTTGAACCGGCACGGGACGCGCAGGGCAGGGCGGTCGCTGGCCTCGCGCTGCGACGGGTTCACTGGCAAGCGCCGTTTGACGCCGACACCCACCTCATTCTGTATGCGCAGCGTGTCCGGTTGACCATTGGCGCGCGACACAAGATCGAAAAATGCGAGCTGTGGCGTTCCTCCGATGCTGTATCGGTGCCAAGCCCCTGCGATGTTGTCGCCGGGATGATGCTGCTGGCTGCAAACTGGGCGAGCGAGCATGGGTCGGGCGTACTGGACCATATTGAGCGCATGTCGATCGACGGTGTACCCGACATCGACTTTCCGGCGGAGTCGGCGGTCGGTCCGGACTGGACGCGGACGATGCACATGACGGTCGACGACCGGGGTCGCGTTATCGCATGTCGCATGGTGGCGACCAATTCGAAGCAGACGCGGTGTATCGGCGAGCAACGATTTCTGGCGTCATCGGGGCGCAGGCTGATGCTTGTCCGGTAACGCGTATCGGAAGCGTTTCGACCGTCTAGCTAAAGGGCAGGCGACTAGACGCCGGGCCGCCCATTCCCTATGTCTCCTGCAACTGCGGCCGGCATTCCGTCGCGAAACCAAACCGTCTGGACGTATCGCTTGCGTTTGCTGCTGTTCCTCTCCGCGCTGCTGACGGGCCTGACCAGCCTGCTCCCCGGCGTGGGAGTCGCGAATGCGCGGCAGGTGGCTCAGGCGCAGGTCGTAGCCGCACATGTTGCGGTTGCGGTGGTCGAGGCCGGATCGGCCACGACCGTCCGACCCGTCCAGCCGCTGCTGCGAGACCCACAGCCGCTGTTCCTGGCGCCCGCGCCCCATGTTGCGGTCCGCGCCCGCACGCTGCGCACCCACGAATAGCGCGCATCCGCGCTTTTCCGACCTTTTCATTCTGCGCAGCCGCCGATTTCCGGCGCGGCGCGCACCGCCCGTATCCAAGGAATTTCGCCCATGTTCGGTGGCCTCGCCAAATCGCTGTTCGGGTCGTCCAACGACCGTTACGTCAAGTCGCTCGGTTCGATCGTCAACAAGATCAACGAGTTCGAACCCGTATTGACCGCCATGTCCGACGCGGACCTCGCCGCGCAGACGCCGAAGTTCCGCGAGCAACTCGCGAATGGCGCGAAGCTCGACTCCTTGCTTCCCGAAGCGTTCGCGACGGTCCGCGAGGCGGCGCGCCGCGTGCTGGGCATGCGCCATTTCGACGTGCAGATGGTCGGCGGCATCGTTCTCCACCGTGGCGAAATCGCCGAGATGCGCACCGGCGAAGGCAAGACGCTGGTGGCGACCCTCGCCTGCTATCTCAACGCGCTGCCGGGGGACGGCGTCCATGTCGTCACCGTCAACGACTATCTGGCGCGGCGCGACGCGGCGCAGATGGGGCAGGTCTACGGCTTTCTCGGCCTGACCACCGGCGTGATCGTGCCGAACATTCCGGATCACGAACGTCGCGCTGCCTATGCCGCCGACATCACCTATGGCACGAACAACGAATTCGGCTTCGATTACCTGCGCGACAATATGAAGTTCGACCGCGCGTCGATGACGCAGCGGCCGTTCAACTTCGCCATCGTCGACGAGGTCGATTCGATCCTGATCGACGAGGCGCGCACCCCGCTCATCATCTCCGGCCCGACCGACGACAAGTCCGACCTGTACCGGTCGGTGAACGAGGTCGTGCAGCGGCTGAGCGCCGATGATTACGAAAAGGACGAGAAGCAGAAGTCGATCGTGCTGACCGAGGACGGCACCGAAAAGGTCGAACGGATGCTGGAGGATGCCGGGCTGCTGTTCGGCGCCAACCTCTACGACTTCGAAAACACGCAGGTCGTGCACCATGTGAATCAGGCGCTGCGCGCGAACATCATGTTCAAGCGCGACACCGATTACATCGTGAAGGACGGCAAGGTCGTCATCATCGACGAATTCACCGGCCGCATGATGGACGGTCGCCGCTGGTCGGATGGCCTGCACCAGGCCGCCGAGGCCAAGGAAGGCGTGAACATCGAGCCGGAGAACCAGACGCTCGCCTCGATCACCTTCCAGAACTATTTCCGCATGTACCCGAAACTGTCGGGCATGACCGGCACGGCGGCGACCGAAGCGCCCGAATTCTTCGACATCTACAAGATGAACGTCGTGTCGATCCCAACCAACGTGCCGGTCCGCCGCGTCGATGAAGAGGACGAATTCTACAAGACGCTCGACGACAAGTTCCGCGCGATCGCCAAGAAGATCCGCGACCATGCGTCGCAGGGGCAGCCGGTGCTGGTCGGCACGGTCTCGATCGAAAAATCGGAACTGCTGTCCGAATTCCTCACGCAGGAAGCCGTCGATCACAAGGTCCTGAATGCCCGCTATCATGAATCCGAAGCGCATATCGTGGCGCAGGCGGGGCGGCTGGGCGCGGTGACCATCGCCACCAACATGGCCGGGCGCGGCACCGACATCCAGCTGGGCGGTAACCTCGAATTCCGGATGCTCGACGAACATCCCGATCTGGTCGAGGGGACGGGCGAATATGACGCCGCCGCCGCGCGCATCCGCGCCGAGATCATCGAGGAAAAGCAGCAGGTGCTGGCGGCCGGCGGGCTGTTCGTGCTCGGCACCGAGCGCCACGAAAGCCGCCGTATCGACAACCAGCTGCGCGGCCGTTCGGGGCGGCAGGGCGATCCGGGCCTGTCGCGCTTCTATCTGTGCCTCGACGACGATCTGCTCCGCATCTTCGGGCCGGACACGCTGTTTGCCAAGATGATGCGCAACAATATCGAGGACGGCGAGGCGATCGGCAGCAAGTGGCTGAGCCGCGCGATCGAAACCGCGCAGAAGAAGGTCGAGGCGCGCAATTACGACGTCCGCAAGCAGGTCGTCGAATATGACGACGTGATGAACGACCAGCGCAAGGTCATCTACGAACAGCGCGCCGACGTCATGGATGCGGAGACGGTCGGCGACGTCGTCGTCGACATGCGCCACGCGACGGTCAACACCGTCGTCGGCGATGCCGTCCCGCCCGACAGCTATCCCGAACAATGGAATGTCGAAGGGCTGCGCGAACGCGCGCAGGAGCTGCTCGGCGTCGATGCGCCGGTCGCCGACTGGATCGCGCACGAGGACGGTCTCGACGCCGAGACGCTCGAGGAACGCATCCGTGCCCAGGCCGACGCGCTGGTCGATGCGAAGTCGGCCGAACTCGATGCCGACAGCTGGACGCAGATCGAAAAGTCGATCCTGCTCCAGACGCTCGACCACCACTGGAAAGAACATCTGGCGATGCTCGACGCGCTGCGGGCGGTGATCCACCTGCGCGCCTATGCACAGAAGACGCCGATCAACGAGTATAAGCAGGAAGCGTTCGCGCTGTTCGAACGGATGCTCGCCAGTATCCGCGAGGACGTGACCCGGACGATGGCGCACGCCAATTTCAATTTCCAGGCACCGCCCGAGCTTCCCGAGCTGCCCGATTTCCTGACGATGCATATCGACCCGCTGACCGGCGAGGACGACAGCTGGGGCGGAGAGGGTGCGCAGGGCCTGATCACCACCCGCGTGCCGATGCTGCAGATGGCGGCACCGGTGCCCGACGAGGAACTGGGCGACGATCCCGCCAGCTGGGAAGGCCGCGTCAGCCGCAACGCACCCTGCCCGTGCGGGTCGGGCCGCAAGTACAAGCACTGCCACGGCGCGCTGGTCGCGTAAGCCACCCGTATCCCCGCGCAGGCGGGGATACGGCACGTGCAGCGGGTGACGTCCCCGACCGGCAAGAAAAGGCCGCCGTCCCGATGGGAACGGCGGCCTTCCTGTCTCTACCGCTGTCGCAGCTTCATCGCCGCGGTTCGGGCTCCATCACGCTCGGCCCGAGGCTCTGCAACACTGCGCGCGCGTCGAAGGCGCGGATGTTGTTGACGGGCTTGGGACCCTTGCCCAGCACGATCTCCGCCATCGCCTCATATTTGTCGACGGTGCGGATATCGACCGAGCGGTCGAAGAACGGATCGCCCCAGAACGGGTCCCATGCGCGCCAGCCGAATGCCGGGCTGCGATAGCGCCATGCCGGACCCCAACCGCCCCATCCAAAGCCACCGCCCCAGCCGCCGAACCCGCCGACGCCCGGCGTCGAGAAGGTCCGGCTGCGCAAATTGGTGTCGCGGTCGGCCATCAGGAAATAATCATAGCCACGCTCCAGCGTCAGCTGCGCGGCGCGATACAGCAGATACCGCTCGACCGTCTCGCGCGAGGTCAGGCTGTTGCCGGAAAAGCTCACCTGATAGCGGTTCGGCTCGACCTGCTGGTCGCTATAACCGTTGCGATAGAAGCCGGAGCCGGATGCCGGCTGATAGGGAGTCGGCGTCGCGCAGGCGGCGAGTGCCAGCGCTCCGACAAGAGTCGTGCCGATCGCGCGAAGGCGGACACGGTGGGGAGGGTGCAGCAACATCAGTTTCTCCAATGCCGCCATGGCTACCGACCCATGGCGATCGTCCATTGCCGGAACAACGATCTGCCACGGGTTCGGGTCCGTGGACGCAGCACGACGGACCGTGCCGTATCGGAGATTACCCGATGCTGAACGCCGGTTCAGCTGTATGTGACGAAGCATTTCCGGGTTCGATCGATCGTCGATCGCAGATGCCGCAAATCGGAAAAAGGTCACCGCGATATCGCGGTACCCCTGGCGGGGAAAATCCAGATTTTCCGATGGTGTCGCTGGCTCCCTGAGTAGGATTCGAACCTACGGCCGCTCGATTAACAGTCGAGCGTAAACCGTGCGTTTTCAATGCGCGTTCACACATGTTCGCGCTTCTACCCCCTGTAGCTACGCCTGAGGGGCACTGCTTTTGTCTGAATGGCGGCTGGCGTCGAAAGATGGCCGCGAATCGGGGCCGTCACCACTCGACATTCGCCGGCCGATCAGCGACGGTCCCCAATCCATATGCCCGGCTGGAAAGGCTCCCGATGCCCACCCCCGACGACCACCTGACCAAAGCGATCGACCTGAATACGGCGATCGCCCGCCTGGCCGATTTCGTGGACAGCTACCCGGAAGGCGAACAGATCGACGGCGACATGCCTCTGACGGTCGACGACGTCCGCCTGGTCATTGAAGCAGCGAAGCGGCATGCAGTCGAGGTCGAGCGCGGTGGCACCGGCGCCTAATGCACAGCCCCGACGAGGTCCGCGCCACGCTGCGCGCGCTGGCGGCCGAGCACGGCGACAGCCTGGCCGCGCTGTCCAAGCTGCTGGGCCGAAACAGCGCCTATCTGCAGCAGTTCGTGACGCGCGGTTCGCCGAAGCGGCTGGACGAGGACGATCGCTTGATGCTGGCAAAGCGCTTTCAGGTAGACGAGCGGCGGCTGGGGGCGAGGGAGCCGTGGACGCCGGCGCCGGGCGATCAGTGAGAAAGCGTCTCGCCGGTATCGCCACCAAGGTTGAGTTCACCGTCCTCGGGCTTCTCGTCATCTTGGCGTTCGCGGCGGGCGCAATGAGCTTGCTGCCCTAATCCTAAGCGAACGCGTCAGCCGTAGGTCGCGCACTGCTACTGCAGCGCGCGACCGTTCTAAAGCCTACGAGGGATCGCACTGCTCGAGCTGGAATAGCTCCCAGCTAATCGCACTGCTCGAGCTGGAATAGCTCCCAGCTAGTGGCGGGATAGATCCGCCCGTTCTGCGTTACCCACCCGTCGCAATTGGTTTGTAGCGTCCCGATTACCTCGATACCCCCGGAATACCCCGAGCCAAGCGGACACAGGATTTCCGGCACCGATGTAGGGCACGAGACCGGGTTCCAGCCGTACTGAACATGCCCTTTCAGAATCTTGATATACCCGCGGGGCGGGGGGTCTTGGTCAGTCGCGGAAGCCGGTGACGCGATGAGTGCGCATAGGAGCGCCGCCAATACACCAGATGTTTTCATAACAACCTCCAACAATTTGCCAGAGGTCCAAATATGACTTGAATATCGCGGAGGGTCAAAGGCCTAGATGCGGCTTTGCCTATCGTGCAGTATCGGTTGCACAGCGGCATGGTTTCCGAGGTTGCGAAGGGGCCGCCGAAGCAGCCCCTTCCGGGTGTCAGCGCCCCGGGCGGGGAAGTACGCGAGCAGCTTCCCGTGCGGTCAACGCGGTGAGCGCATTGTTCGCGATCGGCCCTGCGATCTTGCCCTGTTTAACCTGGCTGTTCAGGTAGGCCGGCATCTTTTTCGGGATGTAGACCTCGCGCATCCAGCGACGGAACTTCGGCAAAGCGTCCTCCGGATAGCAGTTCGCCGGCTGCGGGTTCGACATCGCCTGGGGGAAGTAGTTCGGGTAGAAATGCGGGAACGATGCGCTCGGACCGAACTGCGCTTCCATGTTGTTCGCACGCCAATGTGCAGCCCACGCCTTGCCGACGCTGATATCGAGGATCGTACGAGTGCCGAAGTCGACGCCGTTCGAAATCAAGGCCGCCATCTCGCCAGCTATCTCTCGAAAGATGCAAAAGTACCCCGAAGGCACATTATCGTAGACCAGAGATACCCGATCCTGAAACTGTGCCCAGACGCGATCCTCAGGCTTCTTGCCCGACATCCAGTCGTAGACCCATTCGCTCACCTTCACGGCGAACTCTGCGGAAAGCCACTGTGCTAGGTGGATCGCAACTTGTGGATGCACATAGCTGCCGCGAACTTCGTTCGCTCCGGTGACAACGGTCATCACCAAACGGTTTATGGGAATTCCCATAGACCCCCCAAGGGCGGTCAGAAAATCGCCCGTAGAGCGCAACCGTGTGTAATCCGCGAACAGCTTTCCGGCCGCTTTGCACATCGCCGTTGCGTTGATGTAGCCATCTTTCGATCGCTGTTGGATCAGCGATCCTTGGTATGTGTGCGGGACCAGCTCGATCTGGTTCCCGTCGGTATTCGTCGCATTCATAGCATTCGTTCTTTCATCGTTTAAACGATGAAGAGCCTTGCTTCCCACAACGAGGAATCTTATCCCCGTTGGTGCACGAGATGCACGGACCCTCATCGGATTCGTGGTCGAAACGGAGGCGGTTCCGGCGTCTAGCCACGCTCGGAACCGCCTCCGTCATCACTAATTGTCGGAAAGCGGACGGAGCGCAAGTCGGCTAAGTTTCCGTCCGTGGCGCTGTTGACAATCCAAGATGTGCTTACGCGACGCGACGCGCGGCGAACCGCCGGGTTTGCGATTTGCAAGCGAACTTTTCGGGAACGCAGAAAAATATGATTGGGCGGAATGGCGGATTACCGTGGCTCAATCGGAACGTTTTGAGCCCGCGAATCGGCAGCGGAGGCGGCGGAATAAGCGAGCGGCGGGGTGTCAGTCGTCAACCTTCACGCGAAGCCTGATCCCATTCAGCGTTCGCGTCATGTCTTGCTGCCTGTGAATGCCGTCTTCTAGCCCGCAGGCCTCCCAGAACGACACCAGCCAGTCACGCGGCACGCACGGACGCAAAACATGCAGGGCAAGGCGGACCTCGTGCGTCTGACGCTTCCCCGCCCTCGCCTTGGCGTGCTGCTCGTCGAGGATGGCGAGCGCCAGGTCGATAACGATTCGATCATTCCGCCCCATGACCCCATGGAACGGAAAGGGAACGCCAGCGCAAGGATTCAATGTGGCGCTTGAGCAGAAGCGGGAGGGGCTGCCGCACGTGACGGCAGCCCCTCAGGTCATTCCAAGCCGATGTCGATCAGCACCGTTGCCGAAGCGTTTGGCGCGAGATCGCCCACTGCGATCGTCACGTTGCTGGTGACATCGCTCGTCTTCGCGGTTCCGACCGGCTGGGGGTTGTCGTAGGCGGCCACTGCAAACGGATCGAGATTGACGAATCCGTAGAAGCTCGCAACCGCGCCTACCGTTGGCGAGGACAGGAAGGCCGTCGTGCCTGTGCCCATGCCGCGGAGGCCCGCCAGTACCGTGCCGCGCGCCGGGATGGAGTTGTTCGTCGAGAAGCTGTTTGCCGCCGTATAGCGGTTGTCGAGGCCGTTCGTGTCGAAGTCTGCGGTCCGCATGTACCGCAGGCCGCGCATTGTCTGGGCGGTGGTGTTCGTCATCTTGACCGTGAAGCGCAGATGGCTGTCGACCAGTTCGACGTCCTGTACGATCGCAAGCCCCGTCGGCGTGGCCCCGCTCCACCGGGCGCGGTCGTCGAACTTCCCCGGCATCTGATAATAGCCGGTCAGCTTCTGGTTGCTGTACGTAACGCGCGCGCCAGCGATCGTGTAGCCGATGTTAAAGCCCTCGATCGCGCGGCCGTTCAGGCTTGCCTCGATGTTGGTCGAAGGGCGATAGATTCCGACGCGCAGGAAGCCATACGACTTGGCGCTCTGCACGCCGGGCGGGGCGTTATACAGCGTGCCGATGCCGCCCCACTCGTTCAGGCCGAACACCATATCCTTCCCGACGATGTACCGCTCGGCACCCATCGGCACCACTTTGAAGGCTGGCTCCGGCGCGGGTGTTACGACGACAGGTGGTTCCACGACGACTGGCGGCTCGACGATCACCGGAGGCTCTGTCGTGACTTCCGGGCACGCTTGGCGGACCCGGTAGGTATATCCGGCGGCGGTTTGCTCGCACGGGCCATAGACCGTCGTCTTCCGGGGCAGCTTCGGTGTGACCTTCAGCGCCCAGCCATCAAGCTTGATCATTCCGTCGTTGTTGCTGTCCGGGATCTTGGTCGGGCTGGTGACGATGCTGCCGGTGCCGGTCTGGGCAGCGGCCGGCGTGATGACCGCTGCCGCTAGGGCAGCAGCCATTGACAACGCGGCAAGCAGCCGCGCCGGGAAGGCGAATTTCATCATTGGAGTATCTCCGGGGGAGGGGCGGCGACGGCCTTGCGTCACCGATGCAGCATCTAGGATGCGGGCATTCGTACTACTTGGTGGAGCGGCCCCATCTCGCTGCTACGGTCCTGCCGCGCTTTGCAATGATGGTGGTCATGACTGGCGCCATTTCGGATGCAAGCGGTTGATTATGCGTTTTGAATCGGCGACTCTTTCGCGAACGGGGCGACGGGCTGTCCGACCTCGAACGGGGGTATCAATGTCGACGAAAAACGAGCGCATCTGGCGCGTAATTCTGGTCGCGTTGGGGTTTGCCATCCTTGCCGCGTCAGCATGGGCCTTCACGCACCCCCGCCCAGAAGGCGAGAGTGCGTGGCGAGTGCCGCTGTAGAGGCCCCCGCCATTGGTCACAGCGCGAACGTCTGAAGATCAGTGATGTGCTTGCCAGTGGTTGACGTCATAGCGTTGTTCTGACGAAGCCCGACCGAGCCGGACGCGAAGCTATTATCAATGACCGGCTCGGTCATGATGGACGCGCCGTTGACGCTGGCGGTAATGGTGCCATCGGCGGCATGCCGGATTTCGAGCGTGGCAAGATCACCGGCTGCTAAGGGGGTGGCGGGCTGAACCTGCGTCCCGATGCGGGTCAACGTACCATTCAGACGCTTGTAGAGGCCCCATGTGTTCGTACTGTTATCAATGCCGGCAAAATAGAAATTGTTGGCATCTTGCACCCGCCAGCGGATTTGCTGCGAAGCGGTAGAGGTCAAATAGCGGAACCCGGCACGGACACCGTATGCACCTGTAGGCGACACCCAATCGCAAGTGCTCAACGTTTCGCCGCTACTATTTGTGTAAGTCTCACTATTGCTAATGGTGTAGCTGCCGCCAACGAACCTATGACCGCTTTCCGACGTGTAAGCGGTCAGCGCAGTCCCATCCGCAGCATCAAAAGTCGCGTTGAGATAAGTAGCTGGCGGGGTGCCGCCTGCATCGTCGTTAGTGACAGTGACGGTCGCGCTACCTTTGACCCCAACGGCATAGCCCGGTCCCGGATTAAGGGTGAGCGTGGAAGTCTCTGTGCTCTCGACGGCGCTGTCGGCATTGATCGTGAGCGTGACGGTCGTCGCGTCCGATCCATCCGCGAAATTAGCAGCAAGACCAGTCGGCACAGCCCCGCCGGGAAAATCGTCGGCGGTCATCGTGCCGAGCGTCAGCGTGATGGGAATGGATGCCGCGCCAGAATAGGTCGAGCGGCTGACAGGCACCGCTATATTTGTGGTCGTGCCGGTGCCTTCTGCGACCGTCAAATCGCTGCGGAAAGTCACGGTCGGGGTAATGGCGATTTGCGCCACAGCCGCGCCCATATTGCGACCATTGATGCGAGTGCCAGCGGCGTCGAAATGTACGTCCAGACCATCGGCCAAGACATAGCTGCTCGCGCCACGGACGAAGACTCCATTGCCGATCGTCGCGGCCACGCTTTTCCGCGCGTCCTCAATGCCTTGGAGCGTGGGGAGAACAGCCAGCTTCTCCGGCAGGAAGCCGCCAAGGATCAACCGCGCCCCGGAGCCGCCGGTGATGCGGGTGCGCATGTCATTGATCGCTGCCGTTAGCGCGGTGGCGTAATCGGTGGGGGTGGTGTCGCGGTTATCCGCTTCACCCTGCACGTCAATGATCGAATGCACGACAGGCGTGAAACCTGCTGCGGTTGCCGCAGCCACCGCCGCGTTCGCCTGCGCGATCGAATTTTCATGCAGCGAGCGACCGACACTCCATTGCGGGGCATTGGGCGCGCTGTTTGAGTCTGCGTTGAGGAGTGATGTGCCGCCCCATGCGGTCGGGACGATCAGCACGATATCGCCAGCGGGTAGCGTGGCTGCAAGGATCTTTGCCGCGTAATTGACGGGCGAAAGATTGTTGTCGCCGACGCGGTTCTCCGGGTGGTACAGCGGCAAGGCGCTGGTGCGGATCGTGCGATAGGTCGATGTCCGCGAAGGGATATCGCAGAATTGGCGGATATTCGTCTGCTCGGTGTCGAGCGTCGAGTTGATCGTGCCGCGACCGACCGTATTGCTCTGGCCGCGCGCGATCATGAGATAGGCGTTGGGCAGCGTCGGCCCCGGCGTCGGAGTGGGGGCCGGAGTCGGCGCCGGGATCACGGACACTTGGCCGGTCGGCATCTGGATCGGGAACGCGCCAGCGCCGGCCGCCACCAGCGCATCCGCAGCCGTATCCGGCATGTCGAGCAGGATCGGCTGCGGAGACACGTGCGCGGGCGGGAAGAAGAGGACCTTTTTCATAACTGTCTCCGTCGGGGTCAGCGAGGCCACGCGTCGATCGCGAGGCGGCGTTTGTCGTCGCAGGCGGCCAGATCGAACCGCCCTTCGCGAATGGTGGCGTCGTCGTCGGCGGCGCTCGCGCTACCGTCCGCTTGCCGGTGCTGCGGCGTCGGTCGGCACGGTTCGGTCGCGGTGACCGGGGGCGGCGGCAGCGTCGGCAAGGCGGGCGTCGAGCAGATCGATTGCTTGCACCCGGTCAGCAGAGCGACAGCGCACGCGACCAGCATCAGTCTGGGCATATTCCCTCGCGGTGTTCGTGCTTTCGAGTATGATCGGCTGCCGATTGGCCAACCGATCGGCGAAGGTCAGCGCCGCGGCGGCGGCATGATCTGCCGCATCGCGTTCGGCCTTCAGTTTGGCCGCGTTGGCGTCGGCCAGATCCTGCGCGCGGACGGTCCGTTCATTGGCCAGCGTGACCCGGACATCGGCGAGCTTTCGATCGGTCCAGAGCCAGCCGGCGGCGAGAGCCGCAATCGGCACCAGCCACCAGACGCGGCGGAACAGGGCGAGCGCCTCGGCCATCACCTGCACCCCACGCGGTGCCACAGCGCGATCAGCAGCGAGACGGCGACCATGAACAGGACGAAGGCCAGCGCCAGCGGCCAGCACATCGCGATCACGATGACGGCCGCGAATGGTCCGTCAGCCGACCGATCGCTCTGCAGCCACAGAACCACGGCGGCTGCGACCAGTAGGTAAATGACAGCCCAAGCCATCACCGGTCGAGCTCAAAATGCGGGCTGTCGGTCTCGCCACGCTCGCGCGGCTTGCCGTCGCGATCCCAGTCCGCACCCCAGCGGATCGCCACACCTTCCGCCTTCGCGGCATCGAGCATCAACGCGGCGACCCGGTCGAACCGCTTCAGGTCGTTCCAGTCGATCGGGAACGGCGCGAGGTCGACGGCATGGCTGTAGCCGTCCGGACGCGGATAATGCTTCGACGCCAGCGGATTGCCGAGCCACGTCACCTTGCCGGCGCGCGGCGCGGCATAGTTCACCGGCACCTTGGCAGCCTTGCACTCCGCCTCGGTCCGGCCCTTGCCGTAATTTACGTAGCACTGCTCTTTCGTGCGCACGCCTTCCAGCACGGTGAAGTCGTCTCGCGCGTCCGCCATCGCTGCGGCGCGCTTCACAACGCGGACCAGATCGGGATGCACGCCAGCGAGCCGCGCCAGCGACCGCTGGCCCAGTAGGATTGCCATTTCTGTTCCTTTCGGAGATGCCGCCCGACGGGCGGGGGTGGCTATTCGGGCTTCGCGCCCGTCATCTGCGCGGCGACCTGCCGAGCCAGCACCAGCACGAACCGCATCGTCGCGAAGCCCATCCAGCCGGCGCTGATGCCCGCGACCAGCACGGACCAGACCGGCCAGTGGAAATGGATGGCGGCGGCACCCGCGATCGAGCCGAACGCCGGCAGAAGCGAGCACATGACGAACAGGTCACGCCACGTGACGGGCTTGCCCGCCTCGATCTTTTGCCCGACCCGCAGCACCTGCCCGGCGAAGACAGCGAACGCGGCCAGCAGATACGCCTTCCACTCGTTCACAGCGTCACCAGCCCAATCCCGAGGCCGCTGAAGATCAGCGCCCCCGATACGAGGAAGCTCGCGGTCCGCCGTTGCGACGTGGCAGCATGAATGAACGCCATGCCGGTAATCGACATGACCGCAGCGAGGCAGTCGGTGACCACGTCGAAGGCTTCCCACGATGCGGGCGATTTCGTCAGCAGCTTCATCACGTCGCCAGTGCAGCCAGCCGCGAAGCCGAACCCGATCAGGATCGAGCCGGCGAACAGCAGTGTGCCGCTCCACGGGGTTGTGATCGCCCGGTTCAGGTCTAGATGCAGCTGGTCGATCGAATGGACGAACTGCTTCCGGCAGAAGCGCGCATCGTCTTTGGTCGCACGAGCCAGCCGATAGACTGATCGCACGACCGGCAACAGCCAGTGGATTGCCGCCACGGCGAAGCGGATGCCGAACAGCATCATCGCCCAGATTGCCACGACGCTGGCGACGTGCCCGAGCGGGGTCACAGGGACGCGCACCAGCGCGCCCGGAAAGGCGGTGTCATAACGGCAGTCCTTTCGAGCTTGGTCAGTCGAGCACCGCAGGCGTATCGCCGATCAGCCGCAGATACTGTGCACCGGCACCAGCAACATTGGGATGGAGACTGTCCCCGGTCAGCAGCGCGCTGTTCGGGGTCGTGCCGTCGCCGTTGACCGTCAGTGCCCGGTCCCAGCGCCAGACGGATATATCGCTCTGTCCTGCCGCCAGCGCGTCGATCATGACATTGAACGCCGCCACATCTTTGCCCGGCACCGGATGCAGTCGCGTCAGGACGATCCGGGCACCCACACGCCGCGCCAGATCGATCATGCTGCGAATATTCCATCGCGCATCGGCGATGGGCACGTTCAGCAGCACGTCGTTGACGCCGACCGCGATCACCACGACCCGCGGACGTGATGCCACGACCTCGCTCCACGCCGCGAACAGGGCGCCCAGCGAGGTACCGCCGGGCTGCGCCGAGCGCAGGACCGTCACGTCCTCGGCTTGCAGGCGACCGGGCCAGCCTTGGGCACGAGTCATGTAGACCTGCTTCGTGATGCTGTCGCCGATCACCACCGCTTGCGGCGACGGACCATCGTGCAGCACCTCGATCGCCTTGATGCGCGCAGTGCCGGCGACGAAAGCGAAGCCCAGCGCCCCGTTCTGGAACCCTTCGGCCGTATCGACCCCCGCAAACGACGGATCGCCGGACGTCAGCACCGGGCTGCGCGCGCTGGTCGTCAGGTCGGTCAGGACAGCTGAATGCACCGTGCCGTCGAGCGACCATTCCAGCAGGTAGCTGCGGCCGGACGTAATCGCGAAGCCGAGTTCCACCGATGCAGTATCGCCGGGATCGCCATCAGACCCATCGCCAATACCTGCCCTCGCCTTGATCCGCAGCCGATTGGCGACCCCGTCGATCTCGACTGCGCTGTTCGAATTGCGCGCGTCGAGGAATTGCGCGTTCGCGGGCGCGCCGGTCAGGACGGCAAGCCGCGTCCCGGCCGCCGTTACGTCGATCCAGATACGGGTGACGCGGGTGTCAGTCCGGACATAACGATGGGTATAGACCCGCGTCGCCCAGCCCCGGGGCACGCTGCTGCCGATGCTGAGACCGGTCACTGCGTAGACGATGGCGGGATCAACATCGAACCCGCGCGGCGGCAGTGCGCTATCGATCGTCTCGCGCCACAGCAGCGAACGTCGGCGCTTCGTGTCGATCGGCGCAACGGGCAGTGACGACACCGACACCTCGGCACCCATCGCGATCGTGATGCCGCGGTAATAGGTGGAACCCAGCCAGCAGTTACCGACGCCGCTGAACGCCACGACATTCAGCGCCTGCTCGATCCCGATCAGCCAGCCCGCCTCGGCAGGGAAGGCGTCGAAGTCACCACCTGCGTCGAACGAGACTGCGCCGGCACCGGTGGCATAGACCGCTGCCGATCGCCGTGCCGTGATCGCGCCGTCTGCGCCGCGCTCACCGACATGGAAGGTGATCCAGCCCGCACGGGTCGCCTGCGCATAGAGGCGGGTGACCAACCCACCCTGAACCAGCGGCCATTCATTCCACCAGATGCCCGCCGCCGTCGCACCGGTCGTCGCGCTGACCATGCCCTCCGGCGCGCCGACTGTGATGCGGCGGGCTTGCTTGCCGAGCGACAGGATATCCGCGTCCGACACCGTCAGGCCACGCCGATCCGCCGCCAGCCAGCGCACCGCCGCCGTCCCGCCGGACGCGAAGTTCGACCACGGCCCGGAGCCGTCACGGAAATAGCCGTTAGCCTGTGGGAAGCCGGGGTCGCCACTGGTGACGCCCTTGCCTTGGAGGAAAGCGAAGGTGGTCGGATTATCCCCGGCCAGCATCGTGACCAGCAGCAGGTACAGACGCGTCGGGTCGACGGCCACGCCGTTGACGAAGTCGAGGACGATGTGGTTCGCGGTGCCGTCGCGCGCGAAGTCCGCCGGCAGCGGCCGGGTCTCGGCGAAGTGCAGCGTATCACCGGGCAGGCCAGCCCCATCATTCGCGGCGCCCGATAGCGGACGGCTGTAGAGGGCGATCCGCACCGCCGACGCATTGGCGACGCGGGTCGACAGCCACGTTTCGATACCGTTGAGGCCGGCGATCTGCGAGCCGCGCGCTGTGGCCGTCAGGCCAGAGAAATTGCCGGCGAGGAAGTCGTTTGCGACCGGTTCACGGGACAGCAGCGCGGTACGCGACGAGATGGTGGTCCGCAGGATCGGCGGGACCGCGGCCGTCGTGACGGCGGCGGCTTCGGCTGCGGTTGCGGCATCTGCGGTCGCCTGGTCAACGATCGACCCGATCAGGTCAGCCCCGTCGATCACCAGCGTCGTGACGTCGTCGCCCGCGATCGTCAGCGTTGATCCCTGCGAGGGCATGCGCGCTTCCTGCGCGCCGAACGCTACGGCCCTCTGCGCGGGTGCGTCATTGCTGTCGAGTGCGTGTGCAAGCACGAAAACCCGGCCGACGATACGCGTCCGGCCGCCGATTGCCAGGACCCATTGCATCGTTGCTGCGTCGCCGATTTCGCCCTGGTACGGCAGGCCGATCCGGGTGGCCTTGTTCAGCCGCAGACGGACGTCATTGATGAAGCGGCCATCGACGAAGTCGACCCCGGCCAAGCGGATGCCTTCGGCATTCGCCACCGTCACCAGATCGAGCGCGACCGCAGGATTACCGGGAGTGTCACGCTCGAGCCGGATCTGCGCACGCATGCCGACGCCGGTCAGATCTGGACCGATGACGCGCAGCGGATATTCGTACACGTCGTCGTTCCGCCAGATCGACAGATCCAGCGTGGCAGTCGTCGCCATCGGCATTCTCCGGATGTCAGTTGAAGCGCCGGACCCGGCACTGGATCGAATACTTCGCGCCAATCGCCAGAAGCGGAGCAGTTACGCCGACGCTGAGGCTGTTCGGACCCGCCACTGCAACGTCATGGGTGGCGTAGCCAGCCGGGATCGAGATGGGGCTGACAGCAATATCGTCCCCGGGCTTCACACCCCATGTCTCCGGCGTCGCCACGATCAGGCGCCGAGTGCCCGCGCTGATCGCCACCAAGGCCGCCGCCTCGGTCAGCGTTACCGTGCCCAGCAGCGTCGTGGCGGGTGGCCCTACCAGCGAAGCCAGCCACTGGGTCAGCGTGCCGCCGTATCCGGCCTCTCGCGCAAGCTGATAGGCGGACTTCCCGTCTGCGCCGACCAGAGTTGTCAGCCATTGCGTCGCGGTACCGCCATATCCAGCCGCTCGAGCGACCTCGTAGGCGGACAGCCCGTTCTGACCGTCGCGGGGAGCAGGCAGGGTGAAGTCGAGCGTGGCGGCGGTGTCAGTGCCGCTGTTCGCGACCTTCGGTGCCGATCCGACCGGTCCAGCCGCCACCGCACCGACCCGAACGGTCGCCGCTTTCCCGCGCAAGGCGTCGTTCTGGGAAGGGTCGCTGACCATCAACACGGAGAAGGGCTGGCCCGACGGCATCACGCCACGCGACAGCAGCACAAGCAGCGGCTCGTCGTAATCCGGCGGCGTCAGCGAGGCGTGAAGCTTTACGTTTCCGTCGCCGGGATAGGAGAATCGTAGATAGATGCGCTGAAGCCGCGGCGTGGTCTCTTTCATAGCTCATTCGCGTCCGCGCGCTTGTTGTGGCTCAGCCACCAATGACCGTCGTCGCCGATCAGGACATACGTTGCCGCGGCTGCAACGGTCAGTGCGACCACCTTGCCGTCACCGGCAGGCTGACCGATCGTTTCCGAGCGGACCCAGCCGCGATCCCACCAGAGGTGCGACGGCGAGGTCAATGGGCGACCAGCAACGGCACAGAGCGGGCTGGGGAACGTGCGCGCCATGGTGACCTGATAGGCACCCCATGCCGCCGATCCTGCCTCGGCCTCGCGCTGCGCCCACACCCACATGCCCGCCTCGATCCGACCGGCCTCGATTGTGCTACCCGGACCGGTGCGCGTGGCGTTCGCCAGCAGGATGCGCGCGGTAATGATCGGGCATCCGCCGCCGCCATACCCACCGCCACCATCGCCGGCGGGCGGGGTCGGCGTTGACGGGAAAGTGCCATCGGCATTCGCGGTCGTCCACTCGCGGATGATGACGTACCGGGTCGATCCGGCCTCGGTCAGCGCCGGCGAAGAAACGGCGACGAACTGCTCTGCCTGCAAGTCCCACAGGACCATGTAGGTAGAGGCCGGCGTCAGTCCGCCAATCGTCTGCGCGGGAAGGTTCAGCGTCCTGCCGTCGTCGATCGTCGCGTCGAACGCCTGAATGCTGATCGTCGTATCGTCGCTGTTGACCGGATACGCGACGGTCTGGCGAATGATGAGATAGGCGGCGCGGGCGGTGCCGAAGCTGCCGGTCGTCACAGGCCCGAGAATGAGACGGTCGCTGGCCAGTCCGCGTACGCGGTAGCGGATTCCGACCTCGTACTGCGTGCCCGGCGTGACGCCCGTGAACTCCTTTCGACGAACCGCCGGTCCCTCAAGCCCACCCCCAAACCAGCCAGCATCGGCGTCTTGCCCTGCGACGTAGACGCGGGCTTCGAATAGAACTGCCTCTACATTTCCACGCGGGGCTTCGCCTGTTGCCACGATAGCAGGAATTGAGACGCCGTTATTGGCGAGCGTCGCGCCAGCGACTGACCAGTCGGCGGTGGATGGCGCGGACAGGTCCGGGGTTGCGTTCGATAGATCCGGAGTAGGGGGCGGGTTGCCTGTCTGGCTCAGGGCATAGGCATGCTTCCCGGCCGTTTCGGTGCGGCAGGTGAAGGTGACGCCCATACTGGCCATGTCGAGCTCGCCTGTGCGGATCACGACATCGCGGTCGATCAGGTTTGCCTCTGGAATATCGAGCGTGATGCAGTCGCCAGGGCGGTACCCGCAGGCATATATCTTGGCCGGAATGACAATGCCGTCGATCTCGCGCTGATCGAACAGCCAGTACAGTGCCAGCTGCGCCCCGTGGGTCGCATTCTGCACCAACGGGAACACGTCAGCTTTCGGGCGCGGCGCGCCATCGGCAGCGATGTATTCGTCGATCTTGACGGCATCGAGCGGCGCGACTTCCCAGTTGTGCGATTCCAACCGCACGCTCGGGATGAAGGTGTTGCGGCGCTTCCGGCGCGACGAAGCGGACGGCGCGTCGATCGTCCCTGCTACATCGGCGCTGGTAATCGTGCCGATCGACACGCGGGGCGCGCTGTAGGTGCAGGTCAGCATACCGCCGACGTTGAGGAACTCGCCCCCGCCAGCCTGCGCGAGCATCTGCAGGATGTCCCAGCTGTTGTCGGCGCTGGCATAGACCTGACCTCCGGCCTTCCATCCATTGGCGTCGCAGACGTTCGCGGCGGCCACGATCGTCGCGACATCGATGCCGCTGACCTTCGTGCCGCCGCCCGCCATCAGGTAGCCGTTCTGGAAATAGCCCAGCGCGAACGTCAGGCCGATGATCCACGGACATTCGCTGTAGACGTGGGTCGCAGGGTCGTCGCGTCGGCACGAGCCACTGCCGCCGGGATAGGTGCTGTCCAGCCGCGGGTCCCAAGCGAACACGCCCTCCACGATCCGGCCGCGCTCCGGCACCCCATTCGGGAATTTCTTGCCCTTGCTGTCGAAATCGAGCGTCCACAGATCGGCAGCCAGCCCAGAAAGCTTCGACGTCGAATACCAGCCGGGGAAGTCGCCGTTCGGACCTTGCAGCGCACGCGCTTCCGGACATGCCCCCAACTGGGTGTCAAGCCACATATTGCCGGCATAGCTGCCGATCGCCGCGCCGAGCGCGTTGAACGATACTGGCGCCTTGTCGATCAGCAGCGGGCCGATGCTCTTGACCGGGCCCAGCGACAGCACCGTCACCCAGCTTTCGCGCTGATTGCGCATGCGCGAACCGGGATCGTCGTAATACTGGCGGTGGATCACGTTCCCGCCGGCGTAGGTGCGGCCGAACACGATCGGAATGCCAGCCTCCTTGTCGATCTTGAACTTGGTCGCGTTGCCTCCGACCGTGCCTTTCGGGGCTGTGGCGACAGCGGCAAGCGACAGCGCGGCGCCAGCGGCGCTGGCGGCGGACGCCACCGTTGCCGCAGTTGCCGCGATCGAGGCCGACGTCGCAGCGCCAGCGGCAGCGGCAGCACTACCTGCCGACGCGCCGATCAGGCCCGCGCCAGCCGCCGCGCCCACGCCGGTCGCAATTAGGGCAGCGGCGCCGATGATGAGGGCAGCGGTGCGGAAGCTCCTCGACATCAGACCCTCCACGCACCAAGGAACATGATCGGCTGAAGAACGTCCGCGCCGGGAAGGTCCTGATGGTAGCCAATGGTGCGGCCGTTCCCCACCGCGACGTGCAGCGCGCCATCGAATGGGCCTTCCCCCGGCACCATGATGATATCGCAGGGGAGGGCGGCGGCGGGCGGGATGCGGGGCAGGCCCAGCGCGTCGAGCGCATCCGCCAGCGTCTCGAACCCGGCCTTTTGCAGCGCCCGATGCGCCCCGAGCAGCGACGTGTACGATCCCCCGCGTCCCAATCCGGGACGGTGTCCGCGCTGGCGCAGGACGAAGGCGGCGAGCCGTACGCAGTCGAACTTGCCGGGCTTGAACGGCTGCGAGCGGAACCGGGCCAGCGCGGCTTGCGCGATGTCGCGACGCTGTTCGAGGTCGGTGCTCACAGCTGCTGCGCCAGATAGGCCGACCCGCCGCCGCCACCGGAGCCGTAGGTGACGCCTGATGGTACCTTCTCGACACCCCAATAGGACGTCTTGTCGATGCCGGTCATATTGGCGAGGCCGGCTTCCCCCGGCCATACCATGCGGTGCCAGGCATCCGACAATCGGGCGCCCTGCTCCTGATCGTGGAAAACCTCGAGCGCCGAATAGCACCGTAACTCGACGGTCCGCTGACCTTTGCCGACCTTCAGTCGCCCGAAATCGATCTCGCCCTCGAACACCTGCTTCGGCTCCGCGATCAGCTGGCCATTCTGCCGGTTGATCGCGCCGATCCATCCGCGAACGCGCGACCCTTGCGTGTTGGCAGCGGTGAGGTCGCCGACCGCCGCTTCGCTCGGCGGTGCAAACGTCAGCTGCCAGTCCGGGGCTTCGTTGCCGACACCGTCGCGGATGTTGCTCGCTGCAACCAGCACACCGAACCGATCGTCGCGCCCGCGATAGACGTCATCGCCCCACATCACCTCGCCGGCGCCAACCAACTGCGTGATCGTGTGGTCCGGCAGATCGATACGGATCAGCGGCGCAATCGGGTGTTCGCCCGAGCGTAGCGCTGCCGCCAGCTGAGGGGACAGGCGGAAGCTCATTCCCGCTCCGTGATCGAGAAGCTGTAGGGGTCGGTCCGGTTGCGCGCGAACGCTGCGCCGCGGTCGATGCCTTTCAACTGGCCCTCGATCTGCGGCGCGACGAAGTCGATCCGGTCGCCGTCATTCGTCAGCACGCGCAGCATGGGCCAAATGGGCACGATGACCTTGCCGTCCGCGCTGGTGGCGGGGGAGCCGGGTCCGGCGACCATGTGAAGATACCGGCGTCCGCCGTGGATCAGGTTGAACAAATCGCCCCGGCGAAAGAACAGGCCTGGCACGCTGCCCTTGATCGCGATCGTCATGCCCGCCTGCCCGGCACCGTCGACAGCGATTGACGATGGATAGGCGCGGGCTTGGTTGGGCAGTCGTACCGGGAACCGCGCGCTGCCGTTCGATGCCTCGAACAGCGCGGCCATCAGCTGCCGGCCAGCCGGGTCATTGCGTAGGCGATCGGTCGTGACGTCCAGCGCGAACCGATCACCGAGGCGGGGCAGGGGGAGGACGGGGTTGCCCAAATCGCCGCCCTGCTCACCGCTGAAGAGAACCGGGCGCAGTGTCAGGTTCTTCACCCGGTAATAGGGTACATCGACGATGCTCATCCCCACCGCCCGCTGCCGAGCCGCCGCGCGCCGGCTTCCATGCTTTCGCTTTCCGCCATGGCCGCGCCGCCGGCCGCGCCCTGCGTCGCAGCCACCGTCATCGCGTCCGCTACCCACCCGCGGACCTCGTCAGCGAGGACGGCGCGGTCGGCATAGACGTTCACCGTCGGCCCGGCAGTGCGGCGATTGTCGTTGCTGCCGAACAGGCGGCGGGTCTCACCTGCGGTCATCACGCGTGATCCGCGCGGCGCCTCGATTATTTCGCGCCCGTGCTCACCGGCCAGCATCATGCCCCCCGACCAGTGCTCGGTGCCGGTGGCGTTGCCCGGCGGGCCGATGAACCCCTGCGACCCGCCAGTCGCCGCAGCAGCGCCCGCGCCACCGAACAAGCGACCGAGGCTGCCGATGACGCTCGAGATCGTCGCGTTGTTCTCACCGAACAGCATGTTGCGGATCGGGTTGAGCAAGGCGAGCTTGACGAACTCGGCTTTGAGCATGTCGAGCACGCGTTTGCCGCCCTGACCCCAGTCTTCCCATGTCGAAGGCGATAGGACAGTATCGACCAGGTCGCCGCCGATACCGCGGATCGTCTCCCATGCCGCCCGCTGGCGCTCGATCTGCGAGGCGATACCGTCGAGCGCGCGCTGGTTGGCGAGGATGACCTGCCCTTGCTCGCTTTCTACGTCGATGCCGAGGCGGGTCATGTCGATCATCAACTGGACCTTGGACAGCGTTGCCCGGCGGACGTTGTCGTTGGCCGCGACGACCGACAGTTCGCCTTCAGCAAGCGCGATCGCTTCGCGCTGGCCGCCGATCAGTTCGGCGATCGCGTCGGCGCGGCGTTTCGCTTCGTCCGCAGCCGCTTCGGCGATGCGCTTGCGATCGGCTTCGATCCGGTCGATTTCGCGCTGCTCTGCGCCCGCGCCCGCGTTAATCCCGTCGATACCGATCCGACCGCCGAGGCTGGACGCGCGGGCGCGCTGGAACTCGTCACGCGCACCGACGCGCAGTGAATCAGCATTGGCCGGTTTCAGGCGATCGATCTCGGCTAGCGTCTTGCGGTACCGGTCAGCGGCGGCGGCAAGCGGGTCATACCGACCGGTGAGAGCTTCAAGCGCCGAGGCGTCGGCCTGCGCGCGGCGGGCGGCGTCGCTGAACTCGTCGAGCGCCAGCTTTCCTTTCTTCCACGCGACGTGAAAGTGGTCGCTATGCCCCTTGTCGCCTGGCCCCAACAGTTCAGCAATCTCGATACCGCGCGATTCGAAAAGCGCGCGGACGTCCGCCTTCGTCATCGACCCCATTCCGCCCTTGGGCACGAAGTCGACCGCCTGATTGCGATAATGGTAGCTGTTCGCAACGTGCTTGCCTCCGGTCGTGCTGGTTACGTGCACGCCGGGGATCGCCCCACGAAGCATTTTCGCGACGGAGGCTGCAGTTGCAGTGTCGGGGTCACGGGTACTGCGGCCCGCATTACGTGCCGCGTCCTGCGCTGCGTCGAGTGCCCGCTTCTCACGAGCGACCCCCGCCTCGAACTCCTTCAAAGAGATGACGCCCTTGGCCCGCTCCTGCCGCAGTTTGCCTAGGGCAGCCTCGTAACGCTCTGTTGCCGCCGTACCGGCATCCAACGACGAAATGACCTGACGCTCAGCGATCGCCGTCTCGGCATTGCGGACGGCCGTCTGCGTTTCGAGCGCCGCCTTCGCCAAATCCTGATAGCGCTGCGTCTTCTTGGCAAGGTTCTGCACCGCCGCCTGATATGCCGCCTGCGCCGATCCGGTTTCGTCGGTGCCGGTTGCCGACGCAGCCTCAGCGGCACGGCGGGCTTTCTCAAGCTCGCGCCTCGCCTTGGTGACGTCTTCGAGCGCCTGGAATACCCCGGTCGCCTCACGTGTGAGGGATGCGCGGGAATCGTTGAGCCGCCCGGAGTCGACCTGCTGCTGCGTCATCCGCTCGCGGGCAAGCTCGGCGTTCAGCGCCTTCTGCTTCTCGATCACGCCGTCGAGCGACTTGCCGTAAATATCCTTTGCCATCGCCGCCTTGGCGGTTTCGGCGGCATCCTCCTTCATTTTTTTCACGAGATCGTCGGTCGTCTTCTCGGTTTCGAGCAGTTTTCCGATCAGGGGCAACAGCGCCGCTGCCGCAACGGTCATCCCGATGCCCCACGGGCCGCCCATGAAAGCCGCGACGCCAGCCATCTTCCCGCCCAGGCCTGACACCGCACTCGCCGCCTGCGGAAACTGTTGCGCAAATGCCACCAGAGCCGACTGCCCGCTGCCGACCTGTACGGCAAAGTCCTGCAGCTGGAACCCAATATTCTGAAGTGCGGCTCGGTGGGCGCCGCTCGACTGGCCGCCGCGCAGATGCGCCGACGACACTTGATCCAAAGCGGCCTGCTCAACGCGGAGCTTCGTAACGTAGTCGTCGAGCGACAGTACGCCCGCGCTGACCAGCCCGCGCGCCTCGGCCATTTCCGCATTGAATCGGTCCTGTGCCGCCGCGATCGGGTCGATTGCCAGCACCAAGGCGCGAGCACGTGCCTCCATTTGCTCATAGGCGGCATTGAAGATCGCTGCCGACGCTTGCGCCGACTTGCCCGGACCATCGCTATTGCCGGCGAACCGCTCGACATTACGTGGCGTGATCGCGCCATAGGCCATCTCGAGCTTGGCGATGTTGTTGGCGTGCCGCTGCGCCATCTGCTCGACGTCCTGACCGGACCTCTCGACCGATCGCGCCAAACGCTTCATCGACGCATCGCCGTGGGCGGCAACCTCGTCGAACATGCGCTTCACTTCCGGGGCGCCCTCACCACCGAGGCGCAGGGCGACGTTACGCGTGGTCATTCGTCCGTCCCCCCTTCGTCGTCAGGCAGGTAGCGCCGGATGATCGCCGCTTCGGCTTCGGGCAGCACGTCGGCGAGCAGTTCGGCATCGGTTTGCAGCGCCGCACCGATCGTCATGATCGCGCCAGCGTCGAGCCCGAACGGTCGACCCATGCCGCCGACGCGCAACTGGCGGTCGAACCGCGTCAGGACGTGCCAGACGCCTTCGGCTTCGTCCGTTTCGAGCGTTTGCGCGCGGTAGGGACAGGCTTCGCATCGCCCGGCGCGCTCGGATTCGCAGGAATGCTGGCAGTACCGCTCACCGGCGTCGCCACCTCCCCAGTGCCACTCGGCGAGGCGGCGGAGCCGTTTTTTTCCCGTTCCCGGGTGGCGTAGGGCAGCACATAGACTGCGTCGACCGCGTCGAAATAGACCGGGTCGCTGAGCAAGTCGGCGAGCGCTTCGCGGCTGAATGGCAGGGGCTCGAACACCCCGCCCTCGGCCGCCTGAACCGCACCGCGCCAGTCGCGCGCACCCTCCAAGATCATGGCGTGGCTCAGCGCGTCGCCAAGATCCTCGAGCATGGTGGCGGTGTCGTTCGGATCGCCGGTCGGCTCCGGTCCGTGTTCGTCGCGGCCAAGATTTTCCAGCGCAACGCGGCGAGCGCGACGCACCAGCGCGCGGTCGATCGGCGCGAACAGGATCGCGCCGCCGATCACGTTCCGCCATTCCTCCCCGACCTGCGGCTTGTGGACGACGAACATCAGTACCCCGAGACGTCGTTCTTAAGGATCGCCGTGACGACGATGCCGTCCACGCTGGATGCGGCGAAGTCGACGCTCTGCTGGATGCCGGCCGGCCCCTCGATCGGCCGCTTTACGCGCGGGAAGAACACGCGCGGCGCCCGGAAGATCAGCGAGGTTTCGCTATCGATCTGCCAGCCGAACTCGATCGCCCGCGCCTGCTTGTCGACGCCAGCCGCCACGAGCGGGCTGGCGAGGTCGCGCAGGACCAGCGATCCGGTGAACGCCGGCATGCCGGGATCGACATCCTCGATCTCGCCATCGGGCTGGATGGTTTCCACCTTGTCGAGCGCGTTGCTGTAGGTGAACTGGGCCGACGCCACGCCGCCAACGACGTCACTGCCCTGCTTGATGGCACCACGCGCCTGCGCGAAGCGCTGAATGCTGTCATAGGTGTCCGGCGTTCCCGCGCGCGATGCGTTGGCAACCGGAGTCTCCCCCTTGCCGATCAACGCCAGCGTCGCGTTCAGCAGGCCAGAGCGCTGCATGCCGATCTGCATCGTGTTGCCGCGCATGCCATAGTTCGTCGAATAGCTGGGCACGGTCGGCAGGCCGACCTCGATCGACATCGACGGCAGTTCGGGCGCGCCTGACAGGTATTCGTGAACATAGGCGCCGGTCGTGCCGGTGGTAGCCGGATCGCCGAACATCAGCTTCAGCCAGATACCGATGGCGCGGGTGTCGACCGGAACGACCAGGTTGCCGTCGTTGACGACGACGTCCTCGGTCGGGTCGAACGGGGCACGGCCCTGACCGAGCAGGTCGCTCTCGATCCAGCCCTGCGTCGCGCCCAACTGGTGTGACACGAACGGCTGTCGGAAGAAGCCACTCGCCGGCTGCTGGCCATAGCCGCTCTCGAACGCACAATTCAGCAGCGCATCCGCGCCACGCGCGCGCTTGGTCGGGGTCACCGCCATTGTCGGTCTCCTATGGGAAGGTCAGGAAAGGGGGGAGGCGGTGACGTACGACGCCACCACGAAGAACTCGGCGCTGCGGCCCACGACCGCGCCATTTTCGGTGAACTCGCCTTCGGTCGTCGGCGCGGTCGGTTCGCACCAGTCGCAACGACCGCCAAGGGTCCGGTCGCCGTTGATCGCGTCACTGATCCGGTCGAAAGTCTCGACGAAGCCGTCCTCGCCGACATCGCCGAACAGCATGAGGGCAACCGGGATGCCGTGGTCGTAATTATAGGCAAGCGGGCTCAGGTCGACCTGCGGCTCGCCGGGGTCTCCGGTCGCGATCAGCATGCGTCCGGCGGCGCGCGGTCGGGTCGGCGCGGCCTCGCTGCCGTCGAGCCCGATCACTTCGACCTGCATATCGGTCAGTGCGTTGGCGAACAGGTCGCGCAGGGCGAACAGGACATTGGTCCGCTTGCTCATGTCGCCCCCATCCGCCGTGCGAACTCGGCTGCATAATTATCGGCCCAGCGCTGCACGGCCGCGTCGAGATCGAACAGCTTGGGCAGGCGGACGGCGGGGACGAGCACGAACATGAGGATCGGTTCGACCTCTCGCCCCTTGGTGACCCGCCCCTTCGTCGCCGATCGAAAGCCGCGGCGGTTCTTGGCGCGCACGACATTCAGGAAGGCCAGCACCCGGCCGCGCTTGCCGCGCCGATAGAACAGGTCCTGGTTAAAGCTGTGCTCGACCTCGGCGGGGGTCATCTTGCCGCCGCGCTTCGGTCCATCGTCGAACACGCGGCGGCGGGTGTTGGGGACGGCATCGGTCGGGATCGCAAGGTACCGCTTCCCGTTGCGCGGTACGATCGTCGCGCCGCGGGCAAAACCGTCAATGATCGCCGGGGCGTTCGACCAGATATAGCCGGTGGGCGTCATACTGCGCCGCTTTTCCGGGTAGACACGGTCGCGCCAAGTATTCGCCAGCCGCTGCGACATGCCAGCGCCGGTCACCTGCCGCCGAAGGTCGAGCAGCGCTTTGTGGGTCGTGCCGCGCATTGCTTCGGTCGCGGCAACGGAAATATCAGCCTCAACATCGCGCAATGCGTCGCGAATGCCGGGCAGGTCGATGCTGATAAGCATCAGCCGATCAGTTCAACAGCGCAGGTCCATTCGAGACCTTCTAGGTCGATCCGGGGGGTCCCGACGACACGCAACTGCTCGCCGGTCTCGATGCCGAACAGGTCGCCCGTGATCGGGATGGCGATTTCGCTGACGCGAACGAGAATTTGACCCGAGCGCGCGACCGCCGCCGTGTCGCCGAACCCGATATCCTCGTCAGCCATGGAGCGGATGACCCGGATCGGATCGGGCAGGAAGTCTCCGCCGGCCGGGCGGAAAGCCGCCGCCATGGAGCCCGGCGCATGATATTGTGCGTCGAGCGCCATGGCGAACGGGTCCACGTTACCCGACCCGCCCGGTCAGCAGCACGCGGCCGACCGCATCGGCCGATGCCTGTGCCTGGGTCGCAGCGCCGATCATCGTGTTGCCGCTGGCGCTGGTGGTGACGCGGAAGTTGGTGTTGTCCCAATAGACCAGCTGCCCTTGGGTCCACGCTTCGCCCGTCGCTTTCGCCAGATCGAACACCTCGACTCGCCGAGCTTCGACCGGGCGACCGACGGCCGCATCGGCGAGGGCGACGGCGAAGATCGCGCCGACGAGCATGCCGGCACCGGCCGCCACGGTGCGCGGGGCGATGAGGGTGAGGGTCTTGCCCTCCGTCACATAGTTGCGAGCCATATCGGCTTACTCCTTGTCTGCGGCGGCCTTGCGGCGCGACTGCTTGGGTTCGGGGGCGTCGGCTTCGGCCACCTGCGGTGCGACCTCGACCTGATGGGGGTTTTCGGGGGCGGCAGGCGCTTCACTCCCACCGGGGGCGGCGATGGTTTCGACCGGCGTCGCCTTGTCCTGCTTGGCGGTGAAATCGTCGCTCACGTCGGTGGCAACGCCATCGGCTACGAGCTTTTCGGCTTCTGCATCTTCGACATGCAGCGCGCCTTCGTGCGGATGGCGCAGATTGCCGCCGACATAGGCGGAGGTGAGGAGGCTCACGAACTTCATGGTAGGTACTCCGAAGCGAGGGGGCGGGGGTCGCCCCCTCATGGTCGGCGAGCCGGACGGTTACGCGCCCGGCTGCTTGTAGGCGCAGCGCCAGTTCACGGCGCCGACGCCGTAATCGTGACGAACCTTCCATTCGACGCCGTCGGTGCGCCAGCCGTCCTGACTGTCGGTGAACGGCTCGGTCACGCCGTTCAGGAACACGACCTCGATCGCCGGTGCGACGCTGGGATCGGCGAATGCGTAGTACGCGTTGCCGGTCAGGCGCTTGCTGGCGACGATGTCGGCGAACAGGCCCTTCACGATATTCGGCTTCTGCAGCTTGGACACCGCGTCTGGGTCATATTCCGACTGGTTGATCGTTACCGCTGCACCGCGCAGGCCACGCGGGACCAGCAGGGTGTTCGGGGCGATCTCGAGGAACTCGTTCCCGGACAGGTCCTTTTGCGACGCCATCGCGACGTCGATCGCGTCGAACGCGGCCATCGATGGTGCCACGCCGGCGGCAGCAAGGTTGCCGTGCTGTGCGGAGAACAGCGCGAAGCCGTCGTTCATCAGCGGGTTGCTGTTCAGCAGGGCATAAACATCGATCTCGATCGTCAGCTTGGCGGCGCGACCGAGGTCGACGGCGAGGCCGGAGAAGATGTCCATATCGTCGTTCACGATCATCTGACGCGACAGATTGATCATGTTGCCGACGGTCTTCGCCTGGATCAGCTCCTTCGCCAGATCGGGGATCGGCTTGTCCTTGAACTCGCCAGCCTCGTTTACGGTGTCGAGCGCGCCGAACGTGCCGCGCAGGTACCGGGTGTGCAGCCGGAAGTCCGTGACGGTGCCGGTGCCAGCGAACCGCGACCACGTGTCGGGCGTGGTGGCATAGGCCGCCTGCAACGTCTTGTGGATCGCGTTCTCGAACAGGATCGGGAAGTCGCTGGTCGTTTGCGTGATCACCGCGCCTTGCGACGTCATGGCCTGCCGGACGATCGCGTCCGGATCGCGCATGCCGCGGGTCGATACGCCGGCGTTCTCGAGCGCTTCGCGCGCAAGGTCGACGTTGCGGACGCCACGGAACTCGCCCGGATCGATCTTGACGGTATCGCCCTTCAGCGCTGCGGCCTTTTCGACGAGGTGCGCGACGCCCGCCTTGACGAGCAGCCAGTTGGTCGCGCCTTCGCGAAACTTGTCGCGCTGGTCGACGGTGACGCGCGCCGGGCTGTTGTGCCCGACGTTGGCGGCGTCGCCGGCCTCGGCAAGCTTGTCGAGGATCTGCTCGCGCGCAACGGCGAGGGTGGTGTCGCTGTCGACCAGCCCGTTGATGAAGTCGGCCGACATCTTGTGCTTGTCGCCCAGCGCACGGATTCCGGCGACGCGCGAGCGCTCGGCGGCAACGGCGTTCTGCACGTCGGCGGTAGTCAGCGCCACGGTCGAAGTCTCGGTCGTCGCGGTCTGGGTCAAGGCAAGCGCACCGGTTTTCGGCAGCGCGTCCTGCGCGTCGAGTGCGATGGCCGACTTGCGGATCTTGTCGATCTCTTCCTGCTTGCCGCCGTCCTTCTGGAAAGCGGAGATAGCGGCGACCAGGGCCGCACGGGTCGTGTAGAGGTCCATGGTTTTCTCCTGTGGACGGTGAGGAGCGGCAGCGGCCGCCTTTGGCTTGCCGATCATCGCCATGGCGGAGATGCGCGGGCTCTCCGGGGCCTTGCGGAACCCGAATGCGGTTACGTCGCAGGCCGCGGCGCTGGACGCCTCGGTCACCGACGTGACAAACTTCTGCTCGAGCGCCTGTTCGCTGGTCAGCCAGGTCTCAGCGTCGAGCATGGGAATGAGGTCTTCGGCGCTGATGCCGGTTTGACCCGAATAAATGCGGACCAACTGGTCGCGGATAACGTCGAGCTTGTCGGCCGCGGCGCGAAGTTCGCGCGCATCGCCGATGGCGACGTCCCAAGGGTTGTGAATCATCATCAGCGCATTGTCGGCCATGATGATCTCGTCACCGACCATGGCGATGACCGACGCCATTGATGCCGCCAAACCGTCGATATGGATGGTAACCTTGCGTCCCGCCGCCTTCGCTGCCGCCAAGGCGTTGAAGATCGCGAGCCCTTCCATGACGTAGCCGCCCGGAGAGTTGATCCGAACGGTCAAATCGTCGTCGCTGCCTGCGATCAGACCGAACAGCGTCTTTGCGTCGAGGCCGTCCCATTCGTCGCCCACGATCCCGTAGATCAGAATATCGGTCATCTCAGGTTTCCTTGGGCGCGGCTTGCGGCTCGGCAGGGTTGCCGACGGCGGTCACCCGGCGCGGATCGCAGTCGAAGATGAGCCCGAGCTCATCGAGTTTGGCGAAGTCGGCCTTCGCTTCGGCGAGGAAGGTGTCAGGGTCTTCGCCGCGCTCGCGCGCCCATTGCGAAATCGTCTTGCCGCCGGCGCGGATCGCATCGCGGCTCGATTTGACCTCGTCCGACGGGTTGATCATCTCGCGACCGGGCGGCGTCCAGCGGACCGTAACGCCGGCGATGTCCTCGCCGACCATCGCGAGTGCATCGAGCATCCACTGGCCGACGGCGCCGCAGAATTGCGGGATGAACATGGCCCACTGCCAGGTCGCCAGCGAGCGCTGATATTCGAGCCAGCCCATGCGCCCGGACGAGAAGTTGACGTTCGAAAGGTCGCCGGTCAGCGCTTCATATGGGACGCCGAGACCAGCCGCGATCGCGCGGAGTGACACTTTCGTATAGTCCGCATACCCGTCAACGCCCGGCGGGGTGGAGAACGTCACTTCCTCACCGGGACGACCATACTGGAACGTGCCGGGCTCGATAAAATCGAGCGGCTCGCGATCGACCGGCGCGTCCCCGCCCTCGGTCTGGATGCCGGGGATCGCCCCACCATCGTCTTCACCAGCGACGAACCCGACGAACGCCGACGCGAGCTTCTGACGCGTCAGCTGTGCGTCCTCGAAATCCGCAAAGTCCTTCATCCGCAGGACGATCGGCGCCAACCACGTCGCACCGTGTTCCATCTCCGGGCGGTCCGCCCGGAAGACGTGCGCGACGTCGGCGGCAGGAATCAGGGTCGAGCCGAGCGACGATGTGCGGCCTGCGCCGGGGTGGCCATTGTAGAGCCAGTACCCCTCCCGTGCGCCGATCGGGCTGAACTGGACACCATGCACGACGAAGCCGCCATTGGCGCCGGGCGCACTGGCGAGGGGGCCATCCTTAGATGGGTCAAGATAGTCCGGCTCGAGCACCTGCAACTGAACCGGCAGCGGCAACCCGTCTGACGATCGACGCCAGCGACGCCGCATGACCACCGCGCCACTTTCGACAATGGTCCGCGCCGCCTGCAACTGCAGCCCGTACAGGTCGTGCCGGCCGCCGCTGTCGCAGTTGGTCGTATCGAAGTGCGCTCGAGCCTTCTTGTTCAGCGCATCGTCGATCTTGCCGTTGCGGTAGACCTGAAACGTGATGCCGGTGCCGACCATGTTATTCGAGATGGTCGCGACACCGCGGGCGGCGAATGGGTTGTTGCGAACGAGGTCGCGCGCGATGCCGCGCAGCGCTGCCATGACCGCCGGGGTCAGTTCGCCGTTGGCGTCCCGTTGCGTCCGCCGCCAGCCGGCGGCCCGACGCCCGAACGTCGCACCGTCATATTCCGCGCGCGGCCCGCCGCGAGCGATGCGCTTGCGTGCCGGTGGCACCGCGCGCGGGGTGGCGGCCGGCCGCCCGAGCAGCCGGTCGAGTAAGGTCCGCTTCGCCATCAGTTACAGGCCGCTGCGGTAATAGGGGACGCGGTGGCGAACGATGCCGCCAAGCGCACGAGTCTGCATCTTCAGTTGTGCTTCGACGACCTTGATCGCCGCAGCGACAGCATCGACCGACTGGAATGTCGTCTCGCGACCATCGGCGAAGCGAACCTTCTGCGGCCCGGTCGCCACCGCCACCAGCGACGCATGCAACTTGTCGAGGTCGGTTTGCTGGTAAGGCATGCCTACCTCCGCCGGTTGGTGAATGGGTTCGCTCGCTTCGGCGGCGCCAAAGCCTTATTCGCGGTTCGCGTGTCCGCCTGTGCCGAAGTTGGCGCGGGCCGATCGTCAGGGAGTTGCTTGGGCGGCGGCACGGCGGGGGCAGGGGGCGTGAACTCGCCGCGCGCCTTCTGCCAGTCCACCTCGCGCCACCGATCAACCCCAAGTGAGAACGCGATCGCGCGAGCATATACCGCGTTGTCGAGCGCCTCGTTGCGGTCTCGAACCTTGTGCCACTCGCGCCGGAATCCGCCGTTGCGAAGCCGAATGATCCGCAACTCTTCGGCGACCAGCTGCTTGATCCATTCGTCGGTCGTGCCGTCCGGCAGATAGACGTAGCCGTCCGGATACGGCTCGCCGTCGACCGGCTTGTCCTTTTCGAGGTCGCCGAACAATTCCAGCTTGAGCATGGACGTGCCGACGTTCCACAGCCGAACGCCACGCTTCAGCTTCCGACCGTTGACGGTGACGTCCTGCCAGCTCGGCGCGCCAATGGGCTGGTTGGCGGCGATCGCGTGCCGCCCCTTGACCGCCATCGCGAAGCCCGGGTGCCGCCGCGCCCAGGCATAGACCTCCATCGTATTCTCGCCGTCGCCCGAGTCTATGGCGACGCGCGCCAGTCGCATGGACCGGCCGTCTTCCGACACCCATGTCCTCGCGACCTGCTCATCCAGCTTCTTCCAGGTCGCCTTCTCGGAGATCGGTCCGAATACCTCGATTCGCTCGACGAACTCTCTGCGGCGGTCGCTCCCGAACGCCCAGATATCGAGATCGATACGCCCGCCGCCGCCGCGCTGGACGTCGGCAGCACCGATCAGAAGGCCAGCCTTTGCTGAAGGCGTTCCGATCCGCATCGCCTTCTCCCGGCGATCATACAGGCGCTGCCATTCCGGCGCTTCGCCGCGTTCGGCCCATGCCTCGCCGAGGACCTGGTTGACGAAGGTGCGAAGCAGGTTGGGGTCCTTGCGGACCTCCATGAACTCGCGCGCGATCTCGAGCCATGCGGCACCCGGGTGCTGACTGTACGCCGCCCAGATATGAAACGATCGGTGCCGCGGGAACGCGACGGGATTGTGCGCCCGCCATTCCCCGGCTTCATCCATGGCCGCTTTGTCGTCTTCGGCGATATCGCAGCCATTGACGCACCGATACCATGCGCGGGTCGGGTTATCGGTCGGTGCCCACCGGATGCCCGGCCCTGTGCCGTCACCGAACACCATTTGCTGCATCTCGCCGCAATGCGGGCAGGGGACGTACCGATATTCCTGACTTCCCTGCTCGAACAGGGTGTCGATTCGACTGAAGCCTTTAACCTTCGGCGTCGACCCGGCAGCGCTGAAACGGCGCGGCGAGGTCAGATTGCGCTTGAACGCCAGGCGGGCGGGGTCGCCTTCCTCCTTCGTCGCCCACGGATAGCCATCGCATTCCTCAAGCAGCACGTCGTCGGCAGTGACGCGCCGGAACTCCTTCGGGCTGTTCGCGCCCTTGATCTGAATCCAGCCGCCCTTGTAGCGCTTGGCCCTGATCTGGTTGTCGGCGTGCCGGGGCTTGAAGGTCGCAACCGTGCGAACGACCGGCCATTGCAACACCGGATCGAGATCGTCGCGACTGAACTTCTCCGCGTCGTCGATCGTCGGCTGGTAGAACAGCTGCCGCCGGGGGTCGTGTTTGATCGCCCAGGCAACGAAGCATTGCAGGATCGTCGAATAGCCGATGCGGCTGCTCTTTCGACACGACACCTGCTGCGTGTTCAAGTCGGTGAAGGCGTCCGCCATATCCGACTGGAACGGGAACGGGCGGATGCGCTGACCGTCATCGGTACGCGCATGCTCCGCCATGAACTTCGAAAGCGGCGGCCGCTCGCGCGGCTTGCACGCCGCGAACCATGACCGCGATAGCGTGACGCCGTGCGCGCCAAGGGCGCGGTAGGTCTCAGGCTCCCTCGGTTTCGGCGGCCTCTTCTTCATCAAGACCCCCGCCGCGCGCTTCCTCGATCCGCGTCATGCTCAGGTCAGTGAGGACGTTGTTGATCTCGGTGTCGATCCGCGCGCGAAGCTTGACGTCGGCACCGGCGACGCGCGCGCCGACCTGCTGCAACTGGGCGACGATCATGATGATGACGCCCGCGCCGGCAGCCATCATGTCGGGGAGCGAGGCGAGCTCGCGGCGACGCTCGGCGTTGTCCATCGCCTTCGCGTCAGCCTGCTCTTTCGCCAGCCGCGCCTGCTCCTGCTCCTTATCGAGCGTGCCAGCTTCATGCTCCTGTTCGTATTTTCGCGTACGGATCGCGACGAACGCTTCGACATACTCGTCGGCGGTGGCACCGGGGCGCGGCATGTCGCCAGCCTGCATCCGGTCGCGAACCCAGCTGTCCGACATGCCGACCAGCCATGCGACGTCGGCGCGGGTGAGGGTGACAGACGCAATGTCCAAAACTGCCGCCTCCCCATACTCGAAAACGGCGGAAATCAGCCACAAACTCTGTCAAGGCGGCGGCACCCATAGGGAATTTCGTGCCTAGACGGTTTCTGCGCCTTTGCCCCCCTCATTACCCAGAAGGCCGGGAAGGACCCACGAGGGGGCATCATCCCATCATATGGGACGGTCCGGGGCAGGTCGGCGGCGTTCCACGATGTGGGATGGAGGTAGTGTCGGCGTTCAACCCCTTGCCGGCGTCCATGACGCCACGGCCCGCTGACCGGATTGCGCAACGTGCGAGGGGAGGCTTCGCACCCGCCGCCGTGGTCGGGTGTCAAGGCGCGGGCGGTGGATTTCAGGTAGCCTTACGGACAAGCACCGGCGCATACCGGTACCGTGGGGCGGGCTGGCAGTGGCACACGAAGTCCAAGATCATCAGCCCACGATGGCCGCTCAGGCGGCGCGTGTTGATGGAGAACATACCGCGACCGGAACCAGTTGCCAAGCCTCGATTGTCCATTCCCTCGAACCGCCGAACCCGACGACATATGACCGGCCGTTCCCACTGACGATCGTCCCGACCATGCCCGCGAACGCGGGTGCGTCGGTGACGGTCACCGCATCACCGGCGGCTATCGCCTTCACCTCGGTACGCAGCGCCTTGCGTCGGGCCTGCTCGGTGCGAAGCTGTTCGATGCGCTTGGCCCGCGCCTCGCCCGCATCTCTTGCCGCCACCTGCGCCTCATAGACGCGGAGCGCCCGCGCTTCCTCAGCGCGCAGGGAGGATAGGGTAGCGTCGCCGATCTCCGGCACTCGACCACCTAACTGCAGGATATGGAAGCCGGGCAGATTGCTGGTGGGGAGGGAATGAGCCCGCCACAGATTATCCAGCTGCCCAGCACGGACGAACACAAAGGTCGGTACGATCGGCGCAGCGCGCTCGCTCGCCGGCTTCCGCTTGGTCGCCGCGATCAGCGACAGCGCGCGCGGCGTCCAAGCGTCGAACCCGGCCTCGCACAGCGCAATCGCCAATGGCACCGTCTTTGCGCCGCTCGTCCGCAGGATGCACCACCGATCGACCATATCGCTCCGCCTTCCGATCCCCCGAACCATCTTTACGCTGCCTTCTCGTCTGGAACATAGGCGGAACGATCGCTGTCGACCACCGTGCCGCGCGCCTCGCCGATCTGCTCCGGCGTCAGCCACCCACGCGCGACGCCGATCCGGCACAGCGCGTCGGGCATGGCCGCGATCGTCGCGAGCGACAGCGCCACCGGCCCCGTGTCCTCATCCTCGCCGGCTGGGGCAGGGAGCGCGGCAAGGCTGTCGCGCAGCTTGGCGATGCGAGTGGCGGCCATGACGCGCGACGCCATGATCTTCGCCGCCTCTTCCCGGATCACGCCGTCCACCTCGTTATGGAAACGCATCGGCCGCCGCAGCGCCGCCTTCGTCGCGCGCACCACTACCTCGCCGGCCAGATCGTCCAAGCTGGCCTGCATCGCGCGCACCCAAGCGCCGGACTGATCGGCGCTGCCGTTCGGAGACAGCTTCAGGTACAGCAGCGCCAGCCCGTCGCCGAGCGCGGTCGTGAACTTGCCGTCCAAGTTCGGCTCGCTGCGCGACCGGCCGTCCGGCTCGGTTTCCGACAGCGGGCGGGGAGCGCGGCGAAGGATCCGCTCGATTTCCGCCAGGTCGGTCGCGTCACAGTCCGCCATCACCTGGTCCGGATTCCACACCGCGCTGCATGCGAGATTGGCGGCGTGCTTCCACCGGTCCGCTCGGTCGGTCCTGACGATGTCGTTGGCCATTGCGGAGCACTCCTTCGATGAAACTGACGGGGTCGATCGCGCCTTCGCGCTGGGCGGTGCCGAGGGCGGCGATGACCGTCTCGGGACCATAGGCCTGCCGCCACTTGCCGAGCATCTGACGGGCCTTCGCCTCGGGGATCATGGCGACACCGAGCAAGGCGACGCCGCTGTCGAACATAACCTTCACCGGGTCGGGCATGGGCTGGGCGGCGGCAAGCCGGATCACGTTTCCGGGCGGCGGCGGCGCGTCGGCGCCGGAAGCGTCAGCTTCCGAAATAGAATCTCTCTGTCCCTGTCCCTGTCCCTGTCTCTTGGAGGCATTGTCACCAGTGACATTTTCGTCTGTCACTGGTGACACAACGGTATTGTCACGAGTGACCGCATCGTCACCGCTGAGGGACAGATAGGGAACAGACGATGGGTGCTCATCCGATACCCATTCGGCGAACGCCCGCTTCGCCTCAGCAAGGCCGCCGCGCACCGCGCGCTGCTTGATGCGGGCGCATTCGGTGCGGTGCCGCTGACGCAGCTTGCTTTCCCAGGCGGCATTGGCCTGCTCCGCGACGACCGGGTGATAGAGGCGACCGTCGGCGCAGGCGACGAACCCACGCAGCGCGTCCGCCTTATGCTTGCGCCATGTCCTCGTGTCGCGCCCTAAGCCGCACAGCTTGGTCAGCACCGCGTCATTGTCGGGCAGCGACGCGGCTGGCAGTTGGTGCCACGCCGCCGCCCACAGCAGCACCGCATACCAGCATCCCTCGGGGTCGCCCTCGGCGGCGAGGTCGCTGTCGCGCAGCCGCGCAACGTGCAGCGGCATGAACGGGAAGTCCTGAAGGTCCGCCTCGGGCGCGACCATGGGGGGCGGGGGGCTCATGATTCTATGACCTCGATGTCGGGATAGCAGGCGCGGAACAGCGCCTTGCGCAGCGGCCAGTCGCGCACGCGCATGCCCTTGGTGTCTTCCACCACCGCACGGTCGTCGTTGACGCGCCGGTAGCGCCAGTCGGGCGTGTAGACCGCGCGCCGGCCGTTATCGTGGACCAGCGGGCGTCCGTTGATCTCGAAGAAGAAGCGCGGGCCGACCTCGAGCTCGTCAATCTCGCCCGCGCGCTGAAGGATATGCAGGTCAGCGCACCGCTTCGCCTCTCGGCGCGACGGGTGCGGCTTCGTGCAGAAGCCGCACAGCGCTGCCTTCGCGCCGTATTTATGAGCGACTGGTCGCTTCATGAGCCGCATGCTCCACCACAGTGTAGATCGAAACCAAGCTGGTTCGGATGCACGCGGACGGACAGATCGGCGTCTTCCAGCGGGACGCCAGAGAAGTGCATGAACTGCTGAGCATCGGGGCTGCTGCCGCGTGTGCGGATGGCGCGATCATCCGCAATCGTCATTGCCCATTCTTCGGGGTCGTTGTCGCGAAGGTCCCGCCAGTCGTCGTTGGTCTGAAACGGACAACCCCGGCACCGGCTCTTTACTGCCCGCTGCTGACGCTCTGCTAGCCATCGTTTGCAGGCTTCGCGGCTCATATCGGCTTCGATGAGTGGGTGCCGGTTCCGGATGTAGGCAACCCCAGACGGCGCCATACGATGCGACTCGTCGGTCGAAATACCGACCCACTGCTCGACTGAGTCCGGGGCGATGTAGCCGCGTGGACCAACGCCGAGGATGTCCCGCACCTTCTGTTTGATCGGAATGATCTTGTAGCGGCTGGTGCACTGCCGCTTGCCTATCGTCAGCTTCCCGTCGCCGCGGCGAACATGGAACGGCACGGCGAACCGGTCTTCGGGTTCCTCGCCCTCAATAGCCGCTGCACGAAGGTCGCCGCGCGTGATCGTGTGAAGCGGGAAGGGCCGCAGCGGCCGGATGCGCTCAATATGCTCCATGACCCGCTTTGGCTCCCAGCGGGTGTCGGCGAAGATGGCGCAGTCGGGCATGGGCCCGACGTCGCCCCGTGCCGCAGCAAGCAGCAAGGTCGTCGACTGCACGCCCATGCCGGCCGCGACGAACCGCAGGACTGGATTGGAGAGCGGTGCCGACAGTGTCGGCCACAGGTTCGGCCACGGGGTCATGCCGCCGTACTCACAACAGCAGCCCCTGCGCTGGCGGATCGATCGTCAGCAAATCGGACAGCATCGCCCGCTGCTGCGTCAGCCAGCAGTCCATGCAGCCGCACCCATGCGAGGGCTGCGGCGAGTGGCACGACCCCATTGCCGCAGTGTCGAAGCCGCTCAATCCTTCCGGCCACCCCATCAGCCACTCGACAAACAGCGGGTTCAAGCGACGGCGCTGCGGCGATGATAGATGGCCATCGGCTGTCGGCTGGTCCGGGAGCGAAGGTCGGAAGGTTGTAGCGACGCGCTCGAGCGGGCGGCCCTTCTTGCCCCACAATTCCTCGTCCGTTTTCTGCGCATGACCGGATCGATGATCCCGCGACATTGGGGTCGGCCAAGTCTTGGCTTGATGCTCCAACCCAAGCTGGACCTTCGTCCCGTCCTCGCGCGTGAGCGTCCGCCCCTTGGCAATCGCATGGGATGCTGTCCGCCCCCCGTTTGGGACATTCGGCGTCATCCAATGCGTCGCCTGATCGTCGAGCGTCACCATCTGACCGCGCTCTTCCCGGTAGGCAGGCGACATCGGTCCATGATCCGCCATCGTCGCGTTCGGCGTTCGCCAGTGAGCAATCTCGTGGTGAAGGCTGATGCCCTTCCGCGCGCCATGCTTTGCTGCATCGATCGTCATTTGCCGAAGGTGCGCTCCGTCCCGGCTCGCATCGATCGCCGCTGGCGTTGGCCAGTCGATCCCAACCGGAAACGGGCGATCGGATTGCCAAGAGGAAGAACCGCTCGCGGCGGTGGCTCGCTCCGGCCTCGGCCGCGCTGAATATTCCGCACGCAACGCGGCAGCCCAGCCGCTCCAATGCCGGGACGGCGGCGGCGATCTGTCCTGCGAGGTTCCCGACGACGTTCTCGCGGAAGAACACAGCAGCCCCGCTTTCGTCGAACACCTCGATCGCGCGGTCGAGCAGCCATCGGTCGTCGGCGGCACCGAGCCGCTTTCCGGCGACGCTGTTCCCTTGGCAGGGATCGCCCGACAGGACGCAATCCACTGCGCCGCGCCATGCTCCAGCGTCGAAGGTTCGCAGGTCAGGCCAGACAGCAGCCGGATGAAGCCGCCCCGCTTCCATGCTCGCGACCAGGCTTGCGGCTGCTGAAGCTTCCCTCTCCACGAGAGCGACACAGCGCGCGTCGGGTCGGGCAATTCGGACGCCGAGGTCGAGCCCTCCGACGCCGGCGCACACACTGATGGTACGAAAAGCCATGTCACTGCGCCGCCTCGCGCATCCGGTTCGCCAGCGCGGCGATCTCGCCGGCCCGCTTTTCGAGCGCGGTCGCGGCCAGCGTCAGGTCGCTATCCATCACGCCGCGGCTGACACTCAGCTTGTGCTGTAGGGCGCGGATGCCGATGCCCAGCGCGTCGGCAAGCTGCTGTTGCTTCAGGTGCCCGGCCGCGTGCTCGAGCATGACGATGCGGGCGAGCCGCGCGCCAGCCGTGCTGTTCGTATTTTCCCGAACAGGTGGCGTGGTGGGGGCAGGCGCAGGCTTGGCGACGGCTTTCCGGCCGCTGTTCGCCTTTTTACGAACGGTCATGCTGTCACCTGCTTCGCGGCGAGCGCGCGGCCCTGCGCGATCCATTCGGTCAGCCGCAGGCCGGCGTTGTTGTCCTCGCTAATTTCGGTGGCCAGCAACCGGTTAAGGGCGTCAGCCGCTTTCGCACGGTCGCCGCACTCGATCGCGCAGGCGAGGTCGACGACATCGCTCTTGTCGATCATGAACTCGAAGCACTCGATCATGCCGCCTTGTCCTTTGCCGGAGCCGCCTCGCGGGGCAGGTACGGCGCGACCAGCGCGCGGACCTCTCCACCAGCCGCGAGCGCGATTGTGGTCGTTTCGAGCGCACCGCCCATGCGCCATTCGATCTCGGAGCCGCCGAACAGCAGCAGCGCGTCGCGGACCGGCTTCAGCGCGAAGGTGATCGCCATCGGCGCGCCCGACCATTCGCCGAACAGTGCGACGGTGCCCTGGTCGCGGCCGCCCTCGCTCTTGGCATAGGCTTCGCAGGTGGCGCCGAGCCGCAGTTCGAAGTCGCCATGCTTCGGGTCCGACACCGTCGTCGCGAGCTCGAGCGCGGACAGCAGGTCATCGGCATGGGCGCGCAGTGTGTTTGGCCGGGGGCGCTCGAACTCGCGGTCACCGGACGCCGCGCCGCCATCAAGGATCGCCGACGACAGCAGCACGTCACCGCACTGGAACGCGATCGACCGGTCGCTGGTGCGGATCTCGACGTCGGCGCTCTCGCCATCGAACAGGGCAAGGAACATCCGCGCGGTATCGACCGGCACGATGATGTTCGCACCAGCCGCGCCGCCAGCCTGCCGCTCGTGGATGCGGCCGTGCTGCGTGGCGAAGAACCGGAACGCGCCCGGCTCGCCGCGCATGTGGACGCCGCCTTGCTCGACCGGTCCGCCATCCTTGGGCACCGCCACCGTCGCCTCGAAGCCCGCGCGCAGTTCGAGCAGGTCCGCCGTCATGGGGATTCCCAGATCGCGCAGCGGCGGATAGGCGTTCAGCGGCGCGGAACGGAGCGACGCTCGCAGGCGGGCCGACGTGAATAGCGCATCCTCGCCCTCGACGCGCAGGTCGACGCGATCACCGGTCAGCTTCGACACCCACGAATGCAGCGTGCCGAGCGGCACTAGCGCGGACGCATCACCCTCGCAGGGGATCGCCACCGTGATCTGCCGATCGAAGTTCGCAGAGCGGAGCGTCGCGCTGCCGTTGCTGGCGATGATCTCGACCATCGGCGGACCTGCGCGCCAGCGCGTCTCGTATGTGCCGTCGCTCTTCTTCTCCTGATACGTCGTCCAGCGCGGCGGGGCCCAGCCCTTCACCTTGCCGGCGATCGCGAGCGCGTCGGACAGGGCCGCGCGGTCGAAGCGTACATGCGTCATGCTGCTGCTCCTTGGGTGAGGGGTAGGGGCGGCTGGTGCTCCATCACGTCCAGCAGCCCGCCGCGGTCGGCGGCGAGGCGGCGCTCGGCGATCGCCGCATATTCGGGGTTCAGTTCGATCAGCACCGCGCTGCGCTGCATCCGGTCGGCGACCAGCCCGGTCGTGCCCGCGCCGCCGAACGGGTCGAGCACGATCCCGCCGATTGGGCAGCCGGCGAGCAGACACGGGGCGACCAGCGCGGGCGGGAAGGTGGCGAAGTGCGCCTCGCTGAACGGTGCGGTCGCGATCGACCACACCTCGGGCGGGACGATCGGCGAAAGGTCGGGCTCGTAATTTCGGAGCAGACGACCGTTACCGCACTGCTCGGTCCGCGACATCGCGTCCCAGCGATCGTTCAAACCGGCATGCCGACGCGAATGACCGCGTTGCTTGTCGACGATGTTGCCGACCGTCGTGCGCTTGCGAACGCCATCGCCATCGCTGCCCGGGTAGCCGTTGCTGTTCTCGCCAGCCGACGGCATCCGCACCGCCACGGCGTCGTAATGGCTCTTAGCCGACTTCGTCAGCAGGAACACCTTCTCGTGCGCGGTCGACGGCCGATAACGACCGCTGCTGTCGGGCATGGGGTTCGGCTTGCCCCAGACGATCTCGGACCGGACCCACCAGCCGGCATCCTGCAACGCGATCGCCAGCCGGTTTGGGATCATGCACAGATCCTTCGGCTTCAGGCCGCCGCCGATCGTGCTGAACGGCTTGTCGCGGAAGGTTCGGTCGTCGTGGCCCGCTGCCTTCGTGTCCGCCGCGCTGCGCCCGTTGGGCTTGGTCGCGTAGCAGTCGCCGTAGTTCAACCACAGCGTGCCCTCGGGCTTCAGCACCCGCCGCACGGCGTCGAACACCCGGACCATGACGTCGAGATGCTCGGCCAGCGTAGGCTCGAGCCCGATCTGCCCAGCAACGCCATAGTCGCGCAGGCCCCAATAGGGCGGGGAGGTGACGCAACAGTCGATCGAGTCCGCCGGCAGTTCCGCCAGCCGATCGAATACGTCGCCGATGAGGATCGAGACGGGCATCAGTATGCCTGCGCTTTCTCGCGCTCGGCGCGGATGCGCTGGCGCGTCATGGCGTTGGCGACGCGCTGCCCAGCCTCGGCGCGGTCGCGCTCCCGCTGTTCCAGCACCATCTGCTCGCGCTCGGCGGCGGTGTAGCCCGCCGGCTTCAGTTCGCGGTACATGCCGCGGTACTCGTCAGGGATATGCGCCAGCTTCGTGGCGCTGATCGCGCGGCCGGCGCGGGCGCGGACCTCGGGCGATCGGGTCGCTTCCAGATTGCGCAGTCCATTCGCCCGACCTGCCGCGGCCCGCTTCTCGCGCTCGCCGGGCTGCTCCATCAGGCGCGCCGTACCAGCACGCGAGAGCGCGATATGCGCGTCGCGGTACGACGGATCGGCGAACCGCCGGCGCATCGTCGCCGACTTCGCCGCGCGGCTAACCGGGTCGCTATTGTAGATGGCGTTCGCGTGCGTGCGGCAGCGGGTCGCGTTGTAGCTGACGCGGCACCCGCAATCCGGGCAGGTCTTGCTGTTGGCGCACCCTTGGCAGACGCCGGATCGGTTGCTCGCGGCCAGCCGGGCGCCGCACTGACACTGGCGGGCATGGTGCGGCGGACGCAGGTTATCGCTCGCGGAAGCAGCCCCAGCCGCGCCCGCGCCATTCGTGGCGGTCATGGTCGTATCCTTCGGCCAGCGGCGGCTGGCGGTTAGAGCCTCAGTTCTCTTCCGTGAGATCGCTCAGCACGGCGGTTACGGTGCGCGCACGCGCCCGAAGGCTCGCCCGCTCGATATGATTGATGACGCCGTCCGACCGGGCGACGCAGATCTCGGCGACCAGCCCGGACGCCAGCGCGGCGGCCTCGTCCCAGCAGGCGTCCGTCTGCTGCACATCGACCAGCCGCATACCAGCCGGCTCGGACAGCATGTTGATCGCCTCACGGGGCAGGAACTTGGCCAGCGCCAACACCGTGTGGAACGGCATGGCCGCGCCGGCGGCATAGCTCTTGAGCGTGCTGGTCGGGATGCCGCTTGCTCGCGACAGCGCCGCGCGGCTGGTGAACACCCCGTCGCCGACGAACATCGCGAACATCGTGATCTGCCGTTCAGCGATATCGCACCCGAAACGACTATCAGCGGACATGATGACGCACCTCGGTTTCGGTACCACCCTGCATATGAGCAGGGGGCAGATCATTGGCGGGAACGGGCGCGACGACGCGGGAGGCTGGCGCCAGGGGGGAAACGCCATGGGCCGTCGCGCCCGTCTTCGGGGCGTCATGCCCACGAAGCTCGCAATTGGTGTTGAGGCAGCTGCGCACCTCGGGATGCCAGGCGCTCACGCCGCAGCGGTTGCAGGCGCTCATGCTGCCTGCCCTCCACCGGAGGCGTTGGTGACGCCCCCGGCTTCGGCTATCGTCGTGTTACCACACATCGACGAAGAGGTTTTACGTGACCGAGCCGACCACGCGCGAACTGCAAGAAGAAATCCGCCTGCTGCGATCAGCAGTGACGCAGCTGACCGCACTGACGCAGGGAATGTACCATCAGATGGTGCGTCACGATCTCGTGCCGATACCGGAGTTTTCTCGCTGGGCAGGCGACCTGCGTTTGGCGGTGCTCGATGAAGAGGCTCGGAAGATATGGGAGGGCGCGCGCGGCACGCTTGCGGCTGAGCTTCAGACGGCTGCGGAGCGCCAGCACCCGGAGTGAGACCCCACGGGCGCGTCGGGTAAATTTGGGCGTGACGCCGCTCGGCAATGCGCGCCCATTCCCGACGGTATCGGCCGCCGATGATAGCGGCCACCATTTCGCCGATGCGGGCGTCGATCTCAACCGACTGCTCGGCGGTGAAGGGAAGGGCGGGGTCGCGTGGACTGGCTCGCAAGTCGCGAAAGGCTTGGCCAATCATCTCGGCGACGATCGCGCGGACCTCGTCGGCATGTTCGGGGGTGAGCACGCTCATGCTGCGACTTTCTCGGCTTGCGCCGGGATTAGATCGCCGGGCTGCAGTTCAATTCCGAGGCGCTCTGCTGCTCCGACGACTTCCCGCTGCCGCTGCGCTGGAATCACTTGTCGGTCCCACCATCCTTGCACGGTCGTGTGCGATTTATGACCCAGCTTCTGGGCCATGGGGCGGATGCCGCCGAAGCGAGTTATTACCGAGCGGATCGTCATGCATCATATGTACGTTATGACCGTACGTACGTCAATGATGAAAACGTACCTGATCAATGCGATGCCGTACGCATGCAGGACAAAACAATCGGGACAACGCTCCGCGAACTCCGACAGCGCGCGTCGCTGTCATTGGAGCAGGTTGCCAAGGGAGCGGGGTATCGCGGTCGATCATCGATCCAGCAATACTTCCACTCTGATTATAATCCCGACCGCTTGGACGCAGTTGTAGCGGAAAAGTTGTGCAAGGCGTTCGTGGGAAAGGGTGACCCGGCAATAGCGCGCAGCGAGATTATGGCGCTTGTCGGCCTAGCGGTGCCGACAGAAGTTATTCACATAGATCAGGAAATGCCCACGCTTCGTGGGGCTCCACGCGATTTGCCGGTCTACGGCACGGTCTTGGGTGCTGATTTGGACTTTGCCGCACTGAGCGACGAAACCGTTGCCATCGAGCAGACGCTTGTTTCGATGATGGAGACAATCACATATGTTCGGCGCCCACCGGCGATGAGCGAGATGAGGCAAGCATATGCGCTCTTTGTGGTCGGTTCATCTATGGAGCCGAGATACGGCCCTGGTGATCCGGTGTTCGTTGATCCTGTTCGGCCGCCTGCGATTGGGGATGACGTTGTCGTCCAGTTGATCGACCGAGACGCCGATGGAGAAGGGCGCGTTGTCTGCGCCCTTATCAAGACTCTGCGCCGGCGGTCGGGTAGTTACCTTGAGCTCGAGCAGTACGAACCGCGCCTGACGTTCCGAGTGCCGGCGAGCCGCGTTGCCCACCTCCACCGAATCATCTCCATGAAGGAAGCGTTTTTCGGGTAGTACGTTTCTAAGGTACATTCTTGTTGACCGCCGTACGGTTACGACGTACATAGCTTCAACGGCCACCCCGGCCGGTGGAGCCAGCAGTGTTGCACACCCCCATCATTCCAGCCGGTGACGTCGACCCCGACATCACGCAGGCAATCCGAGATTTCCGCAGCGTAGCTGCCCGCATCCGCGACCTGAGCGGGCGGGCGATAGCGCTTCCCGCCGGCGACAAGGTACGCAAGGCGCACGAGGCGCAGATCGCCGCCGATATGGATCTGTTTCGCGCCCGCGCCGAACGGATCGGCGGTGGCTGGACCGAGCAGTCGCTGCTGATCGCCGTACAGGCCGATACCGACGCGCGCGCCCGCCGGGTCCGCCACCCGCAATATGCGACCGAGCGGACCTATGCCGATCGCGTCCAGCAGGCGATGGCACGGGAGGCGACGGCGAAAACCGCGCTCGACGCCGCGCAGTTGGAGGTCGAAGCGGCAACCAGCGAGCGCGAGGCGGCCGAGCACGCGTCGCGGCAGTTCGACGCGCGGAGGCGGCGGGCATGAAACGGGACAATCTCGATCCGCGCTGGGACCGCAGCATGCGAGAAATGGACGAACTGCAGCGTCGTCGCGAGGCGCAGTTTGACCGGTTCGTGCGGTGGATGATCCCGGTAGTCATAACGATCGTAATAGTTGCGATCGCAGTCGGGTCCGGCATTGCCCGGCTGCTTTGGACGGTGCAACCGTGATGCGGCGCCTTCCCGGCGGCGCGCGCGACGCGCTGTTCGACATCGGCATGACCGTGGTCGTCATTCTGGGCATCCTGACCACGGCAGCGTTGGTCTGGTTCTCGGCCGACTGCATCTTCACGGCGCTGTCCTCGTGACCGCGCGCACGGTCCGCGTCAGCGGCGCGATGGCGCGCGCCGCCACCGTCACCGTCGATGACGCACCGGCGCAGGCGACGCGCGGCGACGGTGGGCGTGGCGACGCGCTGGTCGCGGTCGGCATCTGGATCGACGAGCGGCTTGAACGTGCGCTGGTCCCGTTCGGGGCGTTCGCGGTCGTCTATTTCGTCGGCCATGTCGCGCTGTCGTGGGCGAGGGGGATGCTATGAAGCTGTCGCCCCGATCCCGCGCAGTCCTGCACACCCGGGCGCTGAGCAAGCCGCCAATGGGCCGCCAGCCCGAGGTCTGCCACATCATCCCGAGCAAGCCGAACCCTTGGTACGGCGGCATCGTGGAGGGCGACCCGCTGACGGTGCAGCAGCGCTGGGCGATGACGAAGCGGGGCATGCCCGCCGACGTGGAGACGATCACCGTCCGCCGCTTGGCCTGCCTGATCCGCGAGGTCTACGCGGGTAGCAACGCGCCGCGCCCCTACTACGAATTTCAGTGCCCGGTGCAGAGCCGTCAGAAGGACGGCCGCATCTACGTCATCTCCCCCTCGGGCGACCGCAAGCTCGTCCAAGCCGATGGATGGATCCGCTGATGGCCTCCGATACGATCCTGACCGTCCTGCAGCATTCGCTCGGCGTCGACCAGTACGGGCGCGGCAACCAGTATCGCGATCACTTCGTCTGTGGCGAAGGTCATGACAGCTACGCTGCGTGCTGTGCGGCGGTGGCGCAAGGATTGATGACCCGCCGGGAAAGCGCGTTGTTCGGTGACAATGGATCGCTGTTCCGCGTCACCGATGCGGGGCGAGCATGGATGGCGGCGAACAGTCCGGCGCCGCCGAAGCTGACCCGGTCGCAGCAGCGGTACCAGCGGTATCTCGACGCCGACACTTCCCTGACCTTCCGCGAATGGCTCGATTACGACCGCCCCGAGCCGTCGACCGCGCACTGTCGCGCCGTTGCCATGATGGCGGCGCTCGACCCGAGTGAGATACCCTTCTGATGGCTGACGCCGGAGACTTTGCTGCCGTGCTCGAACAGCAGCACCTTGAACGCAGCCTCGCCGCCGCGCGCCAGCCGGTGCCGGTGGGCGAGCCGGGCGAATGCGATCGCTGCGGCGACGACAGCCTGCGCCTGATCAGTGGCTGGTGCGCGCCGTGCCGCGACGCCGAGCCGCGCCGCGTGAGGCGGGTCTGATGCCCGTCCAGCATCGGAGCGTAGAGGTGGCGCCCGGCCACCGCCTGCTGGTCCGCCGTGCGCGCGGCGCCACCGACCAGCCGGGCTGCATCATGGTGCGGACACGCACGCTGCCGCCGTTCGCGCTGGCGGTCGAGAAATGGAACGCAGGGGAGATCTGCAATGGGTGACACCGCATTCCCGGCATGGAAGCCGGACGTCGTAATCTATCACGATCACTGCGCCGACGGCTTTGCCGCCGCCTGGGCGTGCTGGACGCTGTGGCGCGACGACTGCGTCTACATCCCGGCCAGCTACGGCCAGCCGGCGCCCGACGTCAGCGGCGCGAACGTCCTGATGGTCGACTTCAGCTACAAGCGGCCGGCAATGGACGCGATCGCGAACAGCGCGCGCTCGGTTGTGGTGCTCGACCATCACAAGACGGCCGAGCAGGAACTGGCGCCCTTCCGGTTCCACGAGAGCCGGCCCGGCGCAATAAAGCCTGCCGATGTTCCCGGCATGCTCCGCGATCTGGCAGAGCTCAACCAACCAGCCGTCATCGCTATCTTTGACATGGAACGGTCGGGCGCGCGGATGGCGTGGGACTTCTGCCATGGCTGCAATCCTTCGATGGTGCCGCTGTTAATTGATTACGTTGAAGATCGGGATCTTTGGCGCTTCCGCTATCCAGAAACTAAGCCGTTTTCGCTTTGGCTGAGAACCGAGCCATTCACGTTTAATCGGTTCTCCGCAGTTGCCACCGACCTCACAGACGACCTTGCGTGGTGCGCGATCATGGCGGAAGCGCGAGCGATGCGGCGGTTCTCCGACGCCAAGGTTGACGAGATCGCGGCGTTCGCGCGGAAAGAGGCGCTGGCAGGGCTCGAACCCATGGTCGTCAGCTGCCCGCCGATGTTCGCCAGCGAGGTCGGCCACGCCCTGCTCGACAAGCATCCCGACATTCCGTTTGCGGCGATGTACTATGATGGGCCGAAAGTCCGCATGTGGAGCCTGCGCAGCCGGGACGATCGCGAAGACGTGTCGGCGATCGCGGGCACCTTCGGCGGGGGCGGCCACCGCAACGCCGCCGGGTTCAGCGTGCCGGCGACCAAGGCAACGCCAGCCGAGTTAAAGGCGGCAGGCTGATGGGCGCGCTGGCCCTCCGCGACCTGCCGGACTGGCCGGCGGCCATGAACCGCGACGCGGCGCTCGCCTATACCGGCGTCGCCGAGGCGCAGCTGCGCGCGTGGGAGCGCACCGGCAAGGTCCAGTTCCGTGCCCGCGGCCCGCGCGGCGGCGCGCTGGCGCTGCGATCAGACCTCGACGCGGCACTCGCCCACCTGTTTTCCGAACCTGCTGAGGATATGGATTTTGGCGACTGAGCGCCTGCCTCGCTATGTGACGCCGAAGAAGCTGGCGGGCGGCAAGCGCGGCTATTTCTGGACGCGCCCGTCATGGGCCAAGCCGCCAGCGGAGCGGCACGGGAAGACGTGCCCGATCGTGTCCAGCGCGCTCGGCATCGACGTCGCGACCGCGATCACTCGCGCGAACGCGCTGAACGAGGCTTTCGACCAGTGGCGCAAGGGTGAGGAGGCGAAGCTGTCGCCCGGCTCGGTCCGCTGGCTGTTCGACTGGTACCGCAAGCTTGAGCGCTTCACCGCGCTCCGCCACAACACCCGCGCCGGCTACAAGCTGGCGATGGAGCAGGTCTGCGCGATCGAGATGCGCTCCGGCACGCTGGGGCAGCGCCGCGCGCCCGCGATCGACGCCACCGCCGCCGACAGCCTCTACAAGAAGGCGAAGGTGAAGCACGGCGACCGGCAGAGCGCCTACATGATGCAGGTCTGCCGCCTCGTCTGGAATCAGGCGGTGCGGCACGGCAAGGCGACGGGCGTGAAGGAGAACCCCTTCGCCGGCATGGGCATCCAGTCGAGCAGCGGGGCAGGGCGGGGCAACCGCGCGGCCACCCGCGCCGAATACGATGCCTACCGGGCCGCCGCGCGCGCCATGGGCAAGCAGAGCATGGCGACCGCCGCGGCGATCTGCTTCGAGGCGTGCCAGCGCGTCTATGACGCCTTCGGGTTCGAAGATCCGGACAAGCGCGTCACGCGTGGGGTGACATGGGGCGGCTATGTGCCGGCCGAGCGGATCGGGCTCATCCAGTCGAAGACCGGCAACGTGGTCGATATCCCGCTGGTCGACGGCGCGGGCGAGGACCGGGTCGACCTGTATCCCGAGCTCGAGGCGGAACTGGCGCGGATGGAGCGCGGCGCCGACGACGCGCTGATCGTGCGCGATGAGCGGACCGGCAAGCCCTACACTCCCACCTATCAGGTCCAGCTGCACCGGCGCATTCGCAAGGCGGCCGGGCTGCCCGACGATCTGAAGTTCACCAGCTTCCGCCACGGCGGAATCACCGAGATCGGCGACAGCGGTACCGACGACGTGCGCGCGGTCAGCGGGCACAGCACGCTCGAGGTCACGCGGATCTACAACAAGGCCAACCAGGAAAAAGCGGTCAGGATCGCCAGCCGCCGGCGGGAGCATATCGCGCTGGTCGGCGGGGGTGCGGTCGCGGGCAAGGGGGATGATGATGCTGAAGGATGACACCAGCCGATTGACGATCATCGCCTACCGCCTATCAGGCCCCTCGGCATGAGCGGGGGTGTGCCTGCGGGCTGGGTGCTGGTCCCGGTTGAGCCGACAGAGGCGATGATAGCCGCAAACTGCCTGCCCGGGTGCATGTCGCTTCGACACGCCATCTGGTCCGCCATGCTCTCCGCCACCCCCACCCCGCCGATCGAAGGCCGGGATGCGGACGTGGAGCGGGAGAGGGACTGGCGCGCGATTGCCAAACTCGCTGGTAAGCATGGCATTCGGTATCGGACCAACACCGCGCTGGTGCGGTTCCTCGCCGACCTCCAAGCCATCGGAGAACGCCCCCATGCAGACTGACGCAGAGGTCGCGGCGATTGCGGCGGGGCTGACAAAGGCGCAGCGGCTCGTGTTCGCAGCAGACGGCGGGCCTAAGCGGACCGTCAACCGGCTCATCAATATGGGTCTTGTAGCTGGCGTCACATACCATTCCGACTGCGCGATCATCCGCAAGTGGGCTGACCTCGGCCTCCGCGTCGCCCAGCACCTGAAACAGGAGAATGCGAATGTTCGGTAATCTGATGCGCGCCGCTGTCGGCATTGTGACCATGCCCGTTGATGTCGTCGCTGACGTCATCACCCTCGGCGGCGCTCTGACTGACAAGCGGGAACCCTACACCGCCAGCAAGGCCCGTTCGGTCATGCGTAACATCGAGGAGGCGACCAAGTGACCAGCATGACCCCCACGAACGACGCGCCGGTGACGGTGGAACAATGCGACCGGGAGGCGGCATGGCCGTTCGCGCCTCGTCACTATTACGAACGTGACCGAGACGCATGGATGGCGGGGGCGTACGATCACATTCGCGTAATCCAAGCCTTTGCCCGCCACCGCCTTGCCGGCCTCGCCTCCGCGCCTGCCGGGGATGGGGTGGAGGCGTTGCGATCGCTTAGCGATGCTGCAACGTCTGGTCCGTGGTCGTGGGAGCAGTGCGGCGAGAAAGAGGACGTGCCGGTAATCGGTATCGCTTTCGCAGGTGACGACCACGACTGCAAAGCGCCCTACGAAGGCGAGTTCCGGGACAGCGACGCAAACCGCATGACGATCGCCTACGATTGGCAGTCGTGCGATGGCCACTCGCCCAGCAGCAATGCTGCCTTCGCCGTCGCAGCCGTCAATTACGTGCGCGCAGCCCTCGCCCGCCCGCACTCCGCTGTAGCGCCTGCCGGGGATGGGGTGGAGGAAATGGCCCGCGCCATTTTCGAGGCCGATCCTGACGTTGGCATGACGTGGGCCGCTTTCCTCGACCTTGCCGATCGCGAACCCGACTTCCTGCAAAATGTCGAGCATATCCGCCGCGCTGCACGCGCCGCAGCCCTCGACCGCCCGCGCGCAGCGGTGGGGGAGCAAAGCCGGGAAGCGATTGAGGCGGAATGCGCAGCGCTGATCGCAGCCTATTACCGGCGCGAGATCGGCACACTGATGCAGCAGGCCGAGCATTGGGCCGAGAATGGCAAGCCGCTGGCGGTACATCATCGGGTGATGAAGGCCGACGACTATTTCCAGATCGTCTGTCAGATGGAGCGCGACCCGGCAAAGGGCTGGAAGCTGCCTTTCGACGAAATCCGCGACGCGCTTGGACGGAAGCCGATCAAAGACCCCGGCAGCTATCCGCCGAGCAAAGACCTGTACCGCTATCGCGACCCGTCGTTCGTCGTTGCCGCCCTGCAATCCCCGCCCGCGAAGGTGGAGGGGTGACACCGACCGAGCGCCTGGCGCTCGTGCGCAACATGTCTGTCGAAGGCGTCACGAAGGTGGACGCCGCCGCGCGGCTGGGCATGACCGTCCGCGGCTTCGACACGATGCTCTATCGGCACGAAGGGTCGACTATTTGGCCGATCGGACGCGCGCCAGTCCGGCGACGCGGTGGCTGATGCGACCGCGCGGACCAGACGGCACCGTCTGCACCTGGTGCCTCGGCCACCAGCCCACCGACTGCTTCTGCCAAGGGCAGGCGGACTATCCAGGGCTGAGCGGCCTGAACGCCTATTCCACGCGCAGCCACGGCTGGTCGCTCATCGCGCTATGCGCGCTGGCGATCGAGGACGGCGACGTCGACAATGCCGTCGCCGAGGGCGCGTTCACCACGCGCGACCGGCTGGCGGCAAAGCATGGGATGCCGAACGCGGCATGGATCGAGCGCGAGAAGCAATGGCTTCGGCCGCGCTATGAGCGCACGAAGGAGGTAAGGGCGCGCTTCCGGCATCTGGACGAAGCATGGGCCTCCGATCCAGACCGGACCGAGCCGTTACCGCCCAGCTACAAGGCTGCGGTGTTTGCCGCGATGGGCGCGTCGATGGGGATCGGGATCGACATGACCTACCCAGCGCGGCGGGAAAACACGAACGGCAAACGCGTGTGATTCGCACCGATTCGCGAGCGACCGAAACCAGCCGCCAAACCGCAAGAACAGATGGCGAATGTCAGAATGTGTGTCTGAATGCTTGTCAGAATGCCGAAATCATTCGGCACGCCCCGCCGGAGAAAGTCTAGGTTTTCCGGGGGGTTCGCTGGCTCCCTGAGTAGGATTCGAACCTACGGCCGCTCGATTAACAGTCGAGAGCTCTACCGCTGAGCTATCAGGGAACAACTGCGAGGCCGCGTCTCTACCAGCGGATTCGGGGTTTGCAAGCGGTTATTTCCGAATTTTCGGAAGAATGCCGGGAGGGTACGGTTTTCCGGGCATTTTGGTCACGGAAGAAGGTGGGGTTCACGCGAAGGCGCGAGGGGCGCGAAGAAGTAAGGTAGATTTTCGCGCAGAGGCGCGGAGGCGCAGAGAGGGGTAGCACCGAGCGGGTCGCGCGCGAGCGGAAGACCTTGAGCGTTCTGAAAGCATGGAACTCGGCCGCTGGCGCAGGTGCGGACTGCGTAGATCGCAACCTCTCCGCGCCTCCGCGTCTCTGCGCGAACCAATTTCTTCTTCATGCCCTTCGGGCAACCCGAACGCTACCCGGCGAATTGCTCCATCGTGATCCGGTCATCGAGCGCGTGTTCGGGGTCGAACAACAGCGTCAGATCGCGCACCCGGTCGATGACGACATCGACCCGCGCCACGTCGCGCACTTCGCGCTGGTCGGCGACCGCCGATACCGGACGCTTTTCAGGTTCGAGCACCTTCAGCGTGATCCGCGCCTTGTCCGGCAGGATCGCCCCGCGCCAGCGCCGCGGCCGGAACGGGCTGATCGGGGTCAGCGCCAGCATCGCCGATCCCATCGGCAGGATCGGGCCGTTGGCCGACAGGTTGTACGCCGTCGACCCGGCCGGTGTGGCGGCAAGGATGCCGTCGCACACCAGTTCGGGCATCACCACCCGGTCGTTGACCGACACTTCCAGCTTCGCCGTCTGCCGCGTCTCGCGCAGCAGCGACACCTCGTTGATCGCGGGCAGCACGCGGACCTCGCCGTCCATCGTCGTCGCGGTCATGGTCAGCGGCGATACGCGAAACGGCTTGGCGCGGCCCAGCCGCCGGTCCAGCTCGTCCATCCGCCATTCGTTCATCAGGAACCCGACCGTGCCGAGGTTCATGCCGAACACCGGCACCGTCCGCCGCCGTTCCAGCAGCATGTGCAGCACCTGCAACAGGAAGCCGTCGCCCCCCAGTGCGACGATCAGGTCGGCATCCTCGACCCCGCGAAAGTCGTAGCGGGCGCGCAGCGTCTCTTCGGCCGCGCGCGACTGCGCCGTCGGCGATGCGAGCAGGGCAAGGCGCGTCATCCGCCGGTCACGCTCATGTGACGGGCGACGGCCGGGGCGGCCCCGGCTTCGATCCGGAAATCATGCGCGGCGGGCTTGCGCGGCAACGCGGCGTCGAGGGCGGCATCGACCGCATCCAGCCCGCCGGTGCGCAACGCATCCTTCAGATCGACATGATCGTCATGACCGAGGCACAGATACAGCTTGCCCTCGGTCGTCAGCCGGATGCGATTGCACCCGCCGCAGAAATTGTCGGTCAGCGGCGAGATCAGCCCCAGCCGGTTGCCATGTTCGCCCACCCGCCAATAGCGCGCCGGCCCGCCGGTGCGATGCGCGTCACGGGTTAGCGTAAAGCGCTGCGCCAGCGTGTCGAACACCCGCGTCAGCGGCACGAACCGGTCGGTCCGATCCTCGTCGATCGCGCCCAGCGGCATCGTTTCGATCAGCGACAGGTCGTGCCCCTCGCGGCCGCACCAGTCGAGCATCTCGCCGACCTGATCCTCGTTCAGTCCCTTCAGGACCACCATGTTGATCTTCACCGCGATGCCTGCCTCGCGCGCGGCGGCGATGCCGTCGACCACCTGCGCGACGTCGCCGTGCCGTGTCACATAGCGGAAGGTATCGGGGTCGAGACTGTCGAGGCTGACGTTGATCCGCCGGATACCGGCATCGGCCAGCGCAGGCGCATGGTCGCGCAGCCGCGTGGCGTTGGTGGTCATGGTCAGTTCGTCGAGTGCGCCGCCGACCATCCGCCCCAGCCGCTGGCACAATTCGGTGACGCCGCGCCGCATCAGCGGTTCGCCGCCCGACAGGCGAATCTTGTCGATCCCGCGCGCCACGAACCGCTCGGCGATCAGCGCGATCTCTTCGAGGCTCAGGACCTTGGCTCGCGGCAGGAACGTCATCGCCTCCGCCATGCAATACCGGCAACGCAGGTCGCAGCGGTCGGTGACGGATATCCGCAGGTACCGAATGGTGCGGCCATGCGCGTCGATCAGATTGGGGGCGCAGGACATTGTCGGCCAAGTTAGGCGTGGATGCGGGGCAGGACAAGGCGCTGGTACATGGCGCACGGCGGGGACGGGGGCGGCGGCGTCGGGTGGCATGGGACCGGAACAGACCTGCCTCGCGCCAGCGAGACCTTTGCGACGTTGCCCCCTTCCTTCCCCGAGACCGCTGTGAAAGTCCGGCACCCCTCCTCCTGCCGTGCCCCTGCGCAGGCGGGGGCACAGTTCATGGGCATGGGCGGCGGCACGCAGCGCGCCGTACCCCCGCCTGCGCGGGGAGTGTTCACGTCGGACTCTGTAGGCGTTTTCTGGCGAGGAAGATGTCGAGGGTGATCTCGAGCATCTGTTGGGTCTTGGAGGCGCGTTTGG
>NZ_LMKP01000008.1 GCF_001421715.1 Sphingomonas sp. Leaf22 | reverse complement strand
CGAACCAAACGCGCCTCCAAGACCCAACAGATGCTCGAGATCACCCTCGACATCTTCCTCGCCAGAAAACGTCTACAGAGTCCGAAGTGAACACTCCCTTGAACAAGGGAGGGGTCGGGGGTGGGTTGGCCCGTTGTTGCACGGCAGCCTTCCCTCGCGGGCCGACCCACCCCCGCCCCCTCCCTGTCAGGGAGGGGAGAAGAGATTACCCCGCGCTGCGTCCCGCCGGCGTATTCACCCCCATCGATTGCAGATACTTCTTTACGTTGCGCGCCGCCTGTCGCAGCCGCTGTTCGTTCTCGACCATGGCGATGCGCACATAGCCCTCGCCATTCTCACCATAGCCGACGCCCGGCGCGACCGCGACCTTCGCCTCGGTCAGCAGCTGCTTGGCGAATTCGAGCGATCCCAGATGCGCGAGGGCGGGCGGCAGCGGTGCCCAGGCGAACATCGACGCGCGCGGGGAGGGGATGTCCCAGCCGGCACGACCGAAGCTTTCGACCAGTACGTCGCGGCGCTTGTGATATAGCTGGCGATTCTTCTCGACGATATCCTGCGGACCGTTGAGCGCGGCGCAGGCCGCCGCCTGGATCGGGGTGAAGGCACCGTAATCGAGATACGACTTCACCCGAGTCATCGCCGCGATCAGCTTCTTGTTGCCCACCCCGAAGCCCATCCGCCAGCCGGCCATCGAATAGGTCTTGCTGAGCGAGGTGAATTCGATCGCGACGTCCTTCGCCCCCTTCACCTGGAGGATCGAGGGCGTCGGGCAGCCGTCATAATAGAGCTCGGAATAGGCGAGGTCGGAGATGACCCACAACCCATGTTCCTTCGCGAACGCCACGACGCGCTCGTAAAAGGCGAGGTCGACGACTTCGGCGGTCGGGTTCGACGGATATCCCATCACCAGCACGCTGGGCTTGGGCACGGTGAACGCCATAGCGCGTTCGAGGCTTTCGAAATAATGTTCGTCGGGCGTGGTCGGCACGGCGCGGATCGTCGCCCCGGCGATGATGAAACCGAACATGTGGATCGGGTAGCTGGGATTGGGCGCGAGGATCACGTCGCCCGGCGCGGTGATCGCGGTGGCGAGGCTGGCGAGACCCTCCTTCGACCCCATCGTCACCACGACTTCGCTGTCGGGATCGATGTCGACGCCGAAGCGGCGGCCGTAATAATTGGCCTGTGCGCGGCGCAGGCCCGGAATGCCGCGCGACTGTGAATAGCCGTGCGCGGAGGGCTTGCGCGCGACCTCTACCAGCTTTTCGATGACGTGGTCGGGCGGCGGCAGATCGGGGTTGCCCATGCCGAGGTCGATAATGTCCTCGCCACCGGCACGCGCCGCCGCCCGCATCGCGTTCACTTCCGCGATGACATAGGGGGGCAGGCGTTTCATGCGGTAGAATTCGTCGGACATTCTCGTTCCTTTCGGGTGCATCCTTACGCTACGAAGCCGCTGACCGGTAGAGCGCCCGGGCCGCCATGGAGAGGAAAATGACCGAATCGACCGCGAAGCCGACCGGAACGGCCGATCCGGCCCTGCCGACCATGTCGCTCGAAGAGATGCAGCACTGGACGCAGATGCTCGGCCGTGCGCAGCAGATGATGCTCGAACAGGGCATCGACCTAATGGAACGCGCGCCCGCCTTGCCCGACCCGACCGGCATGCTGAAGGTGCAGACCGACTTCTGGACCGATACGATGAAGCTGTGGCAGCGCTTCCTCGACCCCGCCAATGCGACGCCGGTCGACGAATCGCCCGAACGCGCCCGCGACAAGCGGTTCAAGGCCAAGCAATGGCATGACGACCCGGTGTTCGCCTTCATCCGACAGAGCTATTTCCTGATCGCCGACCACATGCTGAAGGGCGTCGATGCGATCGACGGCGTCGATGCCAAGCAGAAGGAGCAGCTGCGCTTCGCCACGCGCGGGCTGATCGACGCGATGAGCCCGACCAACTTTCCCACGACGAACCCGCTGGTCGTCGAGAAGATCATCGAGACGCGCGGCGAGAACCTGCTGAAGGGCATGCAGAACATGCTGGCCGACATGGCCCGGGGGCAGATGACGCAGAGCGACACCAGCGCGTTCGAACTGGGCCGCAACGTCGCGATGACACCGGGCAAGGTCATCAAGCGCACGCCGCTCTACGAACTGATCCACTATGCGCCGACCACCGAAAAGGTCGGGGCGATCCCGCTGCTGATCTTTCCGCCATGGATCAACCGCTTCTACATTCTCGACCTGACGCCCGAGAAGAGCTTCATCCGCTGGGCGGTCGAGCAGGGTCTGAGCGTCTTCGTCGTGTCGTGGAAATCGGCCGATGCGTCGATGAAGGACGTGACGTGGGACGATTATGTCGTGCGCGGGCAGATCGACGCGATCGATACGGTGCGCGCGGCGCTGGACGTCGAATCGGTGCATGCCATCGGATATTGCGTGGCCGGGACCACGCTGGCGGCGACGCTGGCGCTGCTGGAGGCACGCGGCGAGGCGGCCAAGGTCGCCACCGCCACCTTCTTCACCGCGCAGGTCGATTTCAGCCAGGCCGGCGAATTGTCGCTGTTCGTCGATGACGAGCAGCTGAAGATGATCCGGCAGGTCGGCAAGGACGGCTATCTCGACGGGCGATACATGGCCGCGACGTTCAACCTGCTGCGCGGGCGCGACCTGATCTGGAACTACGTCACCAACAACTATCTGCTCGGCAACGATTATGCGCCGTTCGACCTGCTCCACTGGAACGCCGACGTCACCAACCTGCCGGCGAACTGGCATCTGGGGTATCTGACCGACCTGTACCGTGACAACCGGCTGGTGCAGGCGGGGTCGATGACCGTCGACGGCACGCCGATCGACCTGACCACCATCAAGACCCCATCCTATATCCAGGCAGGTCGCGAGGATCATATCGCCCCGCCCGAAAGCGTGTGGAAGGTAACCGAGCATTTCGCCGGGCCGTTGCGGTTCGTGCTGGCGGGATCGGGGCATATCGCCGGCGTCGTGAACCCGCCGTCCGCCGGCAAATATCAATATTGGACCAACGACGAACCAGCCGACTCGCTTGCCGCCTTCGTCGCGGGGGCGAAGGAGATTAAGGGCAGCTGGTGGCCGGACTGGCGGCAATGGATTGCGGCGGCGGACGGCGGTGCCGTACCGGCGACCGGGGCGCGCATTCCCGGTGGCGGCAGTGCAGCAGCATTGGGCGACGCGCCGGGAGAATATGTCCGAACCCGATAAGAACATTTGATTTTTCTATCTGTATATTTATGCTGCGGCGCAACAAAATCGTCTTGAAAGCGTCACGCCGATCGATTAGGTGATGCGCCGCAGCAGTAATCAGATGGAGGATGTCCGAGTGGCCATCAGAGGTCCGAAGACCGGCACGCGCAAGCCTGCCATTTCCCGATCCACCCGACCGGTCGCCACGGCACCCGTCGAGGCTGCCGCGCCGGAAGCCGTGGTGCCGCCCGCCGAACCCGAACAGGCGGAAATTCCGCCCGTGCCGTTCGTGGCGGCGCCCAAGCCGGCTCCCGTCGAATTGCCTTTCAAGACCGAAACCGCCGCCGCCGTCATTCCGACGCCGCCGGTCGAGCCGGTCGTGGAAGTCGCCGAAACCGCGGTCGAGACCAGCACGGTCATGGCCGAGGAAACCACCGCGGCGGTCGAAACCGTAACCGCACAAGTCGAGGAAAAGACCATGGACGTCACCAACGAAGCGACCGCCACCGCCCAGAATACCGCCAACAAGGCGCAGAACTTCGCACAGGACGCCGCGAACAAGGCGCAGGCCGTGTCGACCGAGTTCAACGAAAAGGCGAAGGCCGCCATGGAAAAGGGCGCCAAGGGCTTCGAGGAAATGAACGAGATGGCCAAGGGCAACATCGAAGCGATGGTCGAAGCCAGCCGCATCGCCGCCAAGGGCCTTGAAACCCTGGGTCAGGAAATGGCCGATTTCGGTCGCAAGTCGTTCGAACACGCGACGTCGACCGCCAAGACGCTCGCGACGGTGAAGTCGCCGGCCGAGTTCATGAAGCTGCAGTCGGACTTCGTCCGTCAGTCGTTCGACTCGTTCGTCGCCGAAGCGTCGAAGACCACCGAAATGATGATCAAGCTGGCCGGCGACGCCGCGCAGCCGATCAGCAACCGCGTTGCGGTTGCCGCCGACAAGGTGAAGACCACCGCGTAAGCGGTCGGTTACCTTTACGGATTAACGAAGGGGGCGGTCGCGCGAGCGGTCGCCCCTTTTGTCATTTCCAAATCGGCGCATATGACCACGCACCCCCTTGCCCTGTCCGGCCCGCATGCCATATTTTGTGGCGACATGTCTCGACAGCTTTGCATCCAGATGGCCGGCGACGACCGCGACCATGACGACGACCGCTCGACCGGTCTCGGCGTCGCCACCCAAACCCGCGTCAAGAAGCCCACGCCCTACCGCGTGCTGATGCTGAACGACGATTACACGCCGATGGAATTCGTTGTCCTGTGCCTGCAACGCTTCTTCCGCATGAGCATGGAGGAAGCGACGCGGGTGATGCTGCACGTCCACCAGCGCGGCGTCGGCGTGTGCGGCGTCTTCACCTACGAGGTGGCGGAGACCAAGGTGGCGCAAGTCATGGACTTCGCCCGCCAGAACCAGCACCCGCTGCAATGCACGCTGGAAAAGGCTTGAGCCCGGCTTCCGCCTGATACCCTTCGTCAGTTCATGCGACTGGTCGTCCGGTCGCAAAGCCGAAGATGAATCGCATGGGTGACGACCAGCAACAGCGCCGCCGTCAGCAGGGCGGGCAATACCGACCCGTCCGACCCCGGCGGCTGGGTCTGCACGGGTGCGGTAATCTGGATGGTCGTCAGGACGATCGCCGCCAGCACCGGTGTGAACGCCAGCGCAAGGCGGCGCGGCGCGGTCCAGTTCACACGACCCGACAGCGACCATTGCATCGGTAACCGTGCGATCCCGCGGTGACGCCGATCAAAGCGGACCGACATAACGATCAGCGTTGCGAGCGTCAGCAACGTAACGGCGATTCCGGTCACCGATCATCTCCACCATAGCCCCGATGACGAGAGAATGACCCGAACCCCGCGGCCAGGCAACGGGTGACATAGATCCTCCCCGTTCACGGGGAGGGGGACCAGCCGCAGGCTGGTGGAGGGGGTGGGCCGTAGTCGGCACCGTTGCGTTCGCGGGGCACCCCCTCCACCATCGCCTTCGGCGACGGTCCCCCTCCCCGTGCCGGGGATTGCAGGCCTCTTGCTTGTGTGTTGCGACCCACTAGAAGCTGCCCCATGGATCGTATCGTCATTCGCGGCGGCAATCGCCTGTCCGGCCGCATCGTCATTTCAGGCGCGAAGAACGCCGCACTCACCCTGTTGCCGTGCGCGCTGCTGACCGAAGAGCCGCTGACGCTGCGCAATCTGCCGCGGCTGGCCGACGTCGACAGCTTTGGCCATCTGCTCAATCAGTTCGGCGTATCGACCACGATCGAGGGATCGCACCCCAGCGAATTCGGCCGGGTGATGACGCTGCGTGGCCAGCGGCTGACGTCGACGGTCGCGCCCTATGACATCGTCCGCAAGATGCGCGCGTCGATCCTCGTGCTCGGGCCGCTGGTCGCGCGCGCCGGTGAGGCGACGGTGTCGCTGCCCGGCGGCTGCGCGATCGGCAACCGTCCGATCGACCTGCATCTGAAGGCGCTGGAGGCACTGGGTGCCGAGATCGAGCTGGCCGCGGGCTATGTGAAGGCGACCGCCCCCGGCGGACGTCTGCCCGGCGGCCGCTATCGTTTCCCGGTGGTGTCGGTCGGCGCGACCGAGAATGCGGTGATGGCGGCGGTGCTGGCGAAGGGCACCAGCGTCCTCGAAAACGCGGCGCGCGAGCCCGAGATCGTCGACCTTTGCCGCTGCCTCGTCGCGATGGGGGCGAGCATCGACGGCATCGGCAGCGACACGCTGACCATCGAGGGGCGCGACAAGCTGCACGGCGCGACCTATGCGGTGATGCCCGACCGGATCGAAGCGGGCAGCTATGCCTGTGCCGCCGCGATCACCGGCGGCGCGGTCGAGCTGGCCAATGTCGTGGCCAGCGACATGCGCGCGACGATCGACGCACTGGTCGAGGCGGGCGTGGCAGTGCGCGAGGAAGCGACCTCGCTGTTCGTCGAGGCGAGCGGTGATATCCGTCCGATCAACCTGTCGACCGCACCCTATCCCGGGTTCGCGACCGACATGCAGGCACAGTTCATGGCGCTGCTGGCACGCGCCGACGGTGCCAGCGTGCTGACCGAGACGATCTTTGAAAACCGCTACATGCACGTGCCCGAACTGGCGCGGATGGGGGCGGACATCACCGTCACCGGCCGTTCGGCGGTGGTGCGCGGGGTCGCCGGACTGGTCGGTGCGCCGGTGATGGCGACCGACCTGCGCGCATCGATGAGCCTCATCATCGCCGGGCTTGCGGCGGAGGGCGAGACGTCGGTCAGCCGCGTCTATCACCTCGACCGCGGCTATGAGCGGCTGGAGGAAAAGCTGCAGGCGGTCGGTGCCGATATCGAGCGGCTCGGCGACGGCTGAGCTTTGCGCCGCTCGCCGCTTGAACAAGCCGTTATTGTCTGACTATACCCCTCCCGACGAACCGGACGCGGCGCGATAGCCCCGCCGGTGGCTTTGGGAGGGTGACGATGAAAAAGGCGATTTCGATCAGCGCGTTGGCGGTGGCGACCCTGTTGTGTGCGGGGACCGCCAACGCGGCGACGGCCAAGCGGTCGAGCTTCGGCAAGCTGCCCGACGGTACCGCGGTCGAGATGGTGACGCTGACCGGCAGCAACGGCGTCAGCGCCCGGATCATGACGCTGGGCGCGACGTTGCAGGCGCTCAACGCTCCGGATCGCAAGGGCAAGGTCGCCGACGTCACGCTCGGCTATGACGATGCCGCCAGCTATGTCACCGCGCCCAATTACTGGGGCCAGACGATCGGCCGCTATGCCAACCGCATCGCCGGCGGCAAGTTCACGCTCGACGGGAAGGCATATCAGCTGACCCGGAACGATAAGGCCAATTCGCTGCACGGCGGCACGGACGGCTTCGACAAGCGCGTGTGGCGGATCGTGTCGGTCAAGGACGGCCCGAGCGCGTCGGTGACGATGACGCTGAACAGCCCGGCCGGCGATCAGGGCTATCCCGGCACGCTCGACGTGACGGTGACCTATGCGCTCGACGACAAGGGCGCGCTGACCATCGATTTCGATGCGAAGAGCGATGCGCCGACCATCGTCAACCTGACCAACCACGCGCTGTTCGACATGGGCGGCGAGGGTAGCGCATTGGGCACAATGACCCACAAGCTGACCATTCCGGCCAGCCGCTACACGCCCGTCAACGACGCGCTGATCCCGACCGGCGAGCGTCGTCCGGTCGCGGGCACGGTGTTCGATTTCACCCGCGGGCGGATCGTCGGACAGGATGTCCGCGACGGTCGCGATCCGCAGATCGTCGCCGGGCGCGGCTATGACCATAATTTCGTGCTCGATGCCGGGATTACGCGTGAACCCAAGCTTGCCGCACGCCTCGAAGACCCGGCATCGGGCCGCGTGCTCGAAGTGCTGACGACCGAACCGGGCGTGCAATTCTATTCGGGCAATTTCATCGACGGGACGCTGATCGGCAAGAATCGCCATGTCTATCGTATGGGCGACGGCATCGCGCTCGAACCGCAGAAATTCCCCGATACGCCCAACCAGCCGGCATTCGGATCGGCGCGGGTCGAACCGGGCAAGCCGTACCATCACCGCATGATCTATCGCGTGTCGGTGGCACGGTAAGTTTCACCAAGGGAAAGCGTATCCCCGCCTGCGCGGGGATACGCTTATGGGGCGCAGACCAAAGCCCTCAATGCGCGTGGGTCAGCGCGCAATCGTCGCCGGTCTCGACCTGCACCGTCGCATGGCCGATGCCGAACGCCTGCTCCAGCCGTTCCGACAGGTCGGTCAGGAACGCGTCGCCCGGATGCCCGTCGGGCATCACCAGATGCGCGGTCAGCGCGGTTTCGGTGGTGCTCATCGGCCAGATGTGCAGGTCGTGCACCCGCGCGACGCCCGGCAGACCGGCCAGCAGCGCCTCGACCGCCGCCGCATCGATCCCGCGCGGCACCGCCTGTAGCGCGAGGAGCAGCGATTCGCTCAGCAGGCTCCACGTTCCGATCAGGATGATCGCGACGACCGCAAGGCTGACGACCGGATCGATCCATCCCGCCCCGGTCCACAGGATCGCCAGCCCGGCGATCACCACCCCCGCCGACACCGCCGCATCGGCCGCCATGTGCAGATATGCGCCGCGGATATTGACGTCGCCATGCCGCCCGCGCGCGAACAGCAGTGCGGTGGCAAGGTTGACGACGATCCCGGCCAGCGCGACCCAGACGACCGGCCAGCCATCGATCGGGCGCGGACTGCCCAGCCGCTGGATCGTTTCGAGCAGGATCGCCCCGACCGCGATCAGCAGCACCAGCGCGTTGGCGAGCGCGGCGAGGATCGTCGACGCGCCAAGGCCATAGGTGAACCGCCGCGATGCCGGCCGCTTGGCCAGTTCGACCCCGCCCCATGCGATCAGCAGCCCCAGCACGTCCGACAGATTGTGCCCGGCATCGGCAAGCAGCGCCATCGAATCGAACCAGAAGCCCGCCGCGCCCTCGACCAGCACGAAGCCGATGTTGAGCAGCGTTCCGATCGCAAAGGCGCGGCCGAAATCGGCAGGGGCATGCGAATGGCCCAGATGCCCGTGCGACCCGTGCTGGTGATGACCATGCCCGGAATGGTCGCCATGGTCGTGATGATGATTGCCCATGGCCCGCTTCTGACAGGTGGGTCGTGCCGAGGCCAGATGCGATGCGGTTCGTGGCCGCAACCGGGGTCGGCGGGGACGACGGACATGGGCCACAGGCCGGCATCGATCGCAGCCTGTTGTCGGCGAACGGATCGAAGCATCGGACCCGCCCCGATCGGTCAAACCAGGGCGGCGGCCGCTTGGAAGCCGTACGCTACCGGTCGAGCCCCAGACCGGCGATAATCGGCAGGATCCGGGCCGCATCGTCGCGCCGACAGATCAGCAGATCGGGCAGCCACGTATCCTGACAGTTATAATAGAGCGGCGACCCGTCGATCCGCGACGCGTGCAATCCGGCTGCCAGCGCCACCGCGACCGGCGCGCAGCTGTCCCACTCATATTGCCCGCCGGCGTGCAGATAGATGTCGGCCTGCCCAAGCACCACCGCCATTGCCTTGGCACCCGCCGATCCCATCGGGATCAGTTCGGCATCGATCGCTTCGGCAACCGCCAGCGCCTGCGGCGCGGGGCGGGTACGACTGACGACCATGCGCGGGCGATCGGGGCGGGGCGGCACCACCGGGGCGGGGCTGCTCGACAAGGTGATGCCCAGCGACGGCAACGCGACCGCCCCGGCCTCCGCACGGCCACCGACCGCGAGCGCGATATGCACCGCCCAGTCGTCGCGTCCTTCGGCATATTCGCGGGTGCCGTCCAGCGGATCGACGATCCATGTCTGCGCAGCGGCACAGCGCGCCTTGTCGTCGGCGGACTCCTCAGACAGCACGAACGCATCGGGGCGGGCGGTGCGCAGTCGTTCGAGGATCAGCGTATTCGCTTCCCGGTCGCCGCGGTCGCCCAGCGCCTTGCCGGTCTCGCGCCCCTCCGCCCGGATCGCGAGCAACAGCTTGCCAGCCTCGGCGGCGATCGCGGTGGCGAGAAGTGCGTCGTCGGTCACAATACCGGTGCCCAGATGCCGAGCACATGTTCGACGATGCGTTCGGCGGCCGCTTCCGGCGTCTCGCGCGTCGTATCTACATGGATTTCGGGTGCGAGCGGCGGTTCGTAGGGGCTGTCGATGCCGGTGAAATTGGCCAGCGCGCCGCTGCGCGCCTTGGCATACAGCCCCTTCACGTCGCGCGCCTCGGCGACGGCCAGCGGCGTATCGACGAACACCTCGACGAACTCGCCCGCCGGCAGCATCGACCGCGCCAGATCGCGCTCGGCACGGAACGGCGAGATGAAGGCGGTCAGCACGATCAGTCCGGCATCGGCCATCAGCTTGGCGACCTCGCCGACGCGGCGGACATTCTCGACCCGGTCGGCATCGGTGAAGCCCAGATCGCGGTTCAGCCCGTGGCGGACATTGTCGCCGTCGAGCAGGAAGCTGTGCTTGCCGAGCGTATGCAGCTTCTTCTCGACCAGATTGGCGATGGTCGACTTGCCCGACCCCGACAGGCCGGTGAACCAAAGGACGCGGGGGCTTTGGTTCTTCTGCGCGGCGTGCGCCTGCCGCGTGATGTCGATCGACTGCCAATGCACATTCTGACTACGCCGCAGGCAATAGTCGATCATGCCGGCGGCGACGGTGGCATTGGTGATCTTGTCGATGAGGATGAACCCGCCGAGGTCGCGATTGTCGGCATAGGGTTCGAAGGCGATGCCGCGATCGGTGAAGACGTCGGCCACACCGATGTCATTGAGCGACAGCGTCTTCACCGACAATTCGGCCAGCGTGTTGACGTCGATCGCATGGCGCGGGGGCTGCACCGTCGCCGAGACGGTGCCGGCCCCGGTCTTCAGCCAATAGGCGCGGCCGGGCAGCATCGGTTCGCCGTCCATCCACACGATCGTCGCGCGGAACTGGTCGGCGACCTGCGGCGGCGCGTCGGCGGCGGCGATCACGTCGCCGCGCGAACAGTCGATCTCGTCGGTCAGGGTCAGCGTCACCGACTGACCGGCGACCGTCTCCGCCAGATCGCCGTCCATCGACACGATCCGCGCCACGCGCGACGTCTTGCCCGACGGCAGCACCCGCACGGCATCGCCCGGACGGATGGTCCCGCTGGCGATCAGGCCGGCGAAGCCGCGGAAGTCGAGGTCGGGGCGGTTGACCCACTGCACCGGCAGGCGGAACGGCTTCGCCGCTGCCGCATCGCTGTCGAGCGCGACCGATTCGAGATGCTCGATCAGGGCCGGGCCGGCATACCATGGCGTGTTGTCGGAGAGGGCGGCGATATTGTCGCCCTTGAACCCCGACAACGGAATCGCGGTGAAGCCGGCGATGCCGATCGATTCGGCGAATGCGGCATAGTCGGCGACGATGCGATCGAACGTCGCCCGGTCGTACCCGACCAGATCCATCTTGTTCACCGCCAGCACGATGTGCCGGATGCCGATCAGATGCGCGAGATAGCTGTGCCGCCGCGTCTGGGTCAGCACGCCCTTGCGCGCGTCGATCAGGATCACCGCCAGATCGGCCGTCGACGCGCCGGTCACCATGTTGCGGGTATATTGTTCGTGGCCGGGCGTATCGGCGACGATGAACTTGCGCTTCTCGGTCGCGAAGAAGCGATAGGCGACGTCGATGGTGATGCCCTGTTCGCGCTCGGCGGCAAGGCCGTCGACCAGCAGCGCGAAATCGATCTCCTGCCCCTGCGTGCCGACGCGCTTCGAATCGCTCTCCAGTGCGGCGAGCTGATCCTCGAAGATCATCTTCGAATCATAGAGCAGCCGACCGATCAGCGTCGATTTGCCGTCGTCGACCGATCCGCAGGTGATGAAGCGGAGCAGCGACTTGGTCTGGTGCTGCGCCAGATAGGCGTCGATATCGGCCGCGATCAGGGCGTCGGGCGTATAGGCGGGCGCGGTTGCCATCAAAAATAGCCCTCCTGCTTCTTTTTTTCCATGCTGGCCGACCCTGCATCGCGGTCGATCGCGCGCCCCTGCCGTTCGGAGGTGGTGGTCAGCAACATTTCCTGGATGACGTCGCTCAGCGTCGCCGCTTCGCTCTCGACCGCGCCGGTCAGCGGGTAGCAGCCGAGCGTACGGAACCGGATCGATCGTGTCGTCGGTATCTCGCCGGGCAGCAGGCGGAAGCGGTCGTCGTCGACCATCAGCAACATCCCGTCACGCTCGACGGTCGGGCGGGGCGCGGCGAAATACAGCGGCACGATCTCGATCTGCTCGCGCAGGATATATTGCCAGATGTCGAGCTCGGTCCAGTTCGACAGCGGGAAGACGCGGATCGATTCGCCCTTCGCTTTCCGCGCGTTATACAGATGCCACAGTTCGGGCCGCTGCGCCTTCGGGTCCCAGCGGTGATTGGCCGAGCGGAAGGAGAAGACGCGTTCCTTCGCACGGCTCTTTTCCTCGTCGCGGCGGGCACCACCGAAGGCGGCGTCGAAGCCATAGTGATCGAGCGCCTGTTTCAGCCCCTCGGTCTTCCACAAATCGGTATGCAGGCTGCCATGATCGAACGGGTTGATGCCGCGCGCCTGTGCATCGGGATTGTGGTGGACCAGCAATTCCATGCCGGCATCGCGCGCCGCCCTGTCGCGCAGATCGTACATCGCGCGGAATTTCCACGTCGTGTCGACATGCAGCAACGGGAAGGGCGGGGGGGCCGGATAGAATGCCTTTTTGGCGAGGTGCAGCATCACCGCCGAATCCTTGCCGACCGAATACAGCATCACCGGGCGTTCGGCCTCGGCGACCACTTCGCGCAGGATATGAATGCTTTCCGCCTCGAGCCGTTCGAGATGGGTGAGGCGATGGGATACGGGATCGGTCATGGTCCCGTCGCAGGTAGCGACCCACGGCGGTGCGACAAGACAACGATTCTTCGCGTGCCCGCCAGTTCAGCTTTGCCGCGTCCGAATCGGGCGCGTCGGGGCAGCGGCCGTCCGGGTCCGGCACGGCGTTTCCCAAAACAGGGGTTTCACAAAAACGCCTGGATCGTTCCGGCGAACCGTCCCGATCCAGGCGAATGTTCCATTTAGATCGGACGAAGGTCTTCGCCGTAGTGATCACGGAACAGTGCGAAAAACGCCTGCATTTTCAGTCTCCCAGAAGCGCCGAAGCGCGATGCCGTATTAACCGGAAATTAACCATAGGCCAATCGCAAATCGGCAGGAAAACCATCTCGCCGCGATTGCTGGCGTTAACGGATGCTTCGGGGTTTGGGCGGTAGCACTGAACATCATGGCACGCGCCGATTCGGAACATATCCCGCTGGTCGGGCCGTCAGGACACGGGAGGGGGCAGCGGCCCCTGTCGCCGGTCGCTGTGCGCGACGGACCGGTGTCGGCGCGCGCCGTTGCGCCTTCCGCCGGGTATCGCTTCCTGTTCCTCGCCGAAATCGAGGATTTCGCGGCATTGCGACGGCAGGTCGGGGTCGTCGGCGCCGGCGCGGCGCTGGCCGACATCGTCGCTCGTCTGCGGGCGATGATCGCCGATAGCCGGATCACGCCGGTCGGCCGGAGCGGATTGGAGATCAAGTTCGAGCGCGATTCGGCCACGGCCGGCAACGCCGTGGCCGAGCGTATCCGCGCGGCGATGGCGCAGCCGTTCGACCTGAACGGCGAAAGCTGTCGCGTGACGTTGCGAATCGGCGGCGTCGGTGCCCGGGTGCGCGAGGCCGACGAGGTTCGCCTGATCGAGGCGGCCGAGCTTGCGCTTGTCGACGGACAGCAGATCGGCACGGATGTCGTACGCGATCTGAGCGACCCCGCGGCGGGGCACGACCCGGTTCAATTAATGCGCGACCTGCCCGGCGCGATCGAGGACGGGCAGATATTCCTGCAATATCAGCCCAAGGTGCGGGTGCGCCAGCAATGCGTGGCGAGTGCCGAGGCACTGGTGCGGTGGCGGCATCCGACCCGCGGGCTGGTGCTGCCCGGCGATTTCATCGAGGCGGCCGAACGATCGCACGTCATCGGCGCGCTGACGCTGTGGACGATCCGCCGGGTGATCGCCGATCAGCGCATGCTTGCGGCGGCCGGCTACGACATTCCGATCTTCATCAACATGTCGGGCGTCCTGCTGTCCGATCCGGGTTTCGTCCGCGAAGCCTGCCGACTCGTTCGCGAAGGCGGCGCGCGGGTCGGGTTCGAGATCACCGAGACCGCGGTGATCCGCGATCCAGAGAGCGCGATCGCCAATCTGCGGACGTTCAGCGAGATCGGCGTGCCGCTGGCGATCGACGATTATGGGGCCGGCCTGTCGTCGCTGGCCTATCTCAAACGCTTGCCCGCCAGCGAATTGAAGATCGACAAGCTGTTCGTCACCCAGCTGACCAGCAGCAACCGCGATCCGCTGATCGTGCGCTCGACGATCGACCTTGCCCATGCGCTCGATATGGAAGTGACCGCCGAAGGCGTCGAAACACCCGCCGCGCTGGCGCTGCTCGGCGTCATGGGCTGCGACATGGTGCAGGGCTATCTGATAAGCCGCCCGATCGAGTTCGAGGCGTTCCGCACCTTTTTACGGGAAGAAGGCCATCTGGCGGCGATGGCCAGCCCGCGCCTGTCCTTCCTGCGCAACGAAGGCCAATGGAAGACCGGTTGATCGGTACCAATCATTAACCCAATCGGGTTAGCTTGCCCCAATGCGCCTGTGTCTCCCGCTCCTTGCCCTGACTTTCTGGATGGCGACCATCGCGTTGCCGGCAAGGGCGCAGCCGGGCGTCGACCCGCTGGACCGCCGTTTCGATGCGATTCGCGCCGCGCTGGTCGCCGAGCCTCGCGCCGGTTTGCGGGCCGGGCAGGAACTGGAACGCGTCGCCTTGGAACGCGACGGTGCCTCCTCGCGGCTGGTCGCCGCCGGCATCTGGTTGCAGGCCGAAGCCTATATCCGGCTCGACCAGGAGGCCGCCGCCAAGCGTTCGGTCGACCGTTCGCTGGCAATCCTCGCCAGGCTCAATCCCCGTGTCGCGATCGAAGGCGATGCGCTGCGCACGCGGGGCGACCTGTCCGCCGATGAGGGGCAGGTGGCAGCGGCGCTGGCCGATTATCAATCGGCCTATCGCGTCTATCTTGCCGCCGGTGATCGGCGCGGGCAGGCCATGGCGTTGCTCAGCATCGGGGCCCTGTATCGGCAGGGCAGCGATTTCGAAGCGGCGCTGCGCTATTACGAGCAGGCGATCGAGGCTTATGGCGGCGATCCCCTGCTGTCGGTTTCGCTGCTCAACAATCGCGGCAACGTCATCAGCGAGATGCGCGACTATCGACGCGCGATCGTGGATTTCGAACGGGCGCTGGTCGCGGTGCGCCGGCTCAACAACCCGTCGTTCGAAGTGCAGATCCTGCGCAACCTCGCGCGGACGCAGCGCGCGGCCGGCGACGATGCGGCGGCATGGCAGTCGGTCATGGCGGGCATGAAGATCGCGGAAACGGTCGGGTCGAAAGCCTCGCTGGATCAGCTGCGCACGCTGGCGGCGCGGGTGGCGATCGATCGCGGCGACACCGCGCTGGCGGTGCAGCTGGTCGATGCCGCGTTCGACGGGGTCGATCTGCGCACGACCGGGCTTCCCGCGCGCGACAATCACCAGAACGCCTATGCCGTCTATTCGGCGGTCGGCGACGCACCGAAATCGCTTGCCCATCTGGAAGCGCTCAGCCGGCTGAACGAACAGGCGACGAAGCTCACCACCTCGACCAAGACCGCGTTGATCGCGGCGCGCTTCGACTTCCAGAATCAGGAACTGCGCATTGCCCGGCTGAAGCAGGAGGAACTGCGCCGCAACATCGTGTTCGAGCGGGCGAGCGCGCGATACCAGCGCATCCTGTTCGGGGGCATCGCGGCCGCGGTCGCGGTGCTGGTCGCGCTGTTGACCTTCGGTGTCGTGACGTTGCGCCGGAGCCGGAATGCCGTGCGCAACGCCAACGTCGAACTGGCGGCGACCAATGTCGCGCTGGAAAAGGCGTTGAAGGCCAAGGGCGATTTCCTCGCGACGACCAGCCACGAGATCCGCACCCCGCTCAACGGCATCCTCGGCATGGCGCAGGTCATGTTGCGCGATTCCCGACTGACGCCCGACCTGCGCGATCGGCTGGGCATCGTCCACGACGCCGGGGTCACGATGCGCGCGTTGGTCGACGATATTCTCGACGTCGCGAAGATGCAGTCGGGCAATCTGTCGGTCGAACGCATTCCGACCGACCTGATCGAGACGGTCGAGACGCTGGCGCGATCGTCGCGGCGGCAGGCGGAGGATCGCGGGCTGCGCTTCACGCTGGGGATCGGGCAGGTGCCGCGCTGGATCGAGGGCGATCCGGTACGGTTGCGCCAGATCCTCTTCAACCTGCTGTCGAATGCGCTGAAGTTCACCGAAACCGGCGGCATTGGCCTGCGGGTCGAGGGCAACGACCAACATGTTCGGATCGCCGTGACGGATACTGGTATCGGTATCGCCGCCGACCGTATTGACGATGTCTTCGAATCGTTTCAGCAAGCCGACAACAGTACGACGCGTCGCTTCGGGGGCACCGGCCTCGGGCTGACCATCTGTCGCAATCTTGCCCGCGCTATGGGGGGCGACATTCGCGTCACGAGTGTCGCGGGCGAGGGGTCGACCTTCACGCTCGACCTGCCGGTAACGCCGGCGACTCCGCGAATAATGGACCGGGGCGAGGATGCGAGCCCGGACAAGCTGGTCATTCTCGAACGCAATCCGATCGCCCGGGGGATGATGCGGACCCTGTTTGCCGATCACGGCGCGGCGATCGCGTTCGTGGACGACGTGGCGACGGTGCGGGAGCTGCTGGCCGGGGGCAGGGTGTTCGCTTTGTTGATGGATATGAAAGCGTTCCGCGCGGGCAGCGATGCCCCGGAGCGCGATCTTGCCGAGATCGGGACGATGCTGCGGACGGCACCGGTACCGGCCGTTCTGGTGTGCAGTTCAGAAGAATGTGACGTAAATGTCGAAAAAAGCGTCATAACATTGCTAAACAAGCCGGTTTCGGCTAAGCAACTTATCGGTGCGTTGTTCGTCGGTCGGGATAATCAGGGTGCGGTGCCAACAGCCCTTGTTTCAAATGCGGCGTAGCGATAGCGGATTTCGATATGCAAAGCTTTGAAAAGAAGGCGATCCTTCGGATCGGTGACGCATGAGGATCCTGTTCGTCGAGGATGACGCGATGAATCGCCGGGTCGTCCGCGACATGCTCGACGTCGCCGGGGCGACCATGGTCGAGGCGGACCTTGCCGAAGCCGGGTTGCGCCGGATCGACGAGGAAGAGTTCGACCTGGTCCTGCTCGACCTGCGCATGCCCGGCATGGACGGGTTCGAGGTCATCCGCCGCGTGCGCGCGCGCGAGGATGCGAAACGAACGCTGCCGATCATCATCGTCACCGCCGATACCGCGATCGACTTGACCGAGCGATGTCTTGCCGCCGGTGCCGACGAAGTCCTGTTCAAGCCGGTGGCGATGGATGCCTTGTTCGACGCGATCGGCCGGATATTGGCGCGACGCGCGGGGGGCGACCTGCTGTTCTGATCCCGGCGGGTGCTCGCGCTTGCCCGCAGGAGGCACTCCTGTTAGGGGGAAGCGTCACGCCGCGGCCATGCTTCGGCGAACCCTATTCTATTGCGATGAAAAGACCCGGAGTTTTTCGACCTCATGCAGATCATGGTTCGTGAAAATAATGTCGATCAGGCCCTGCGCGCGCTCAAGAAGAAGCTGCAGCGCGAAGGTGTGTATCGCGAGATGAAGCTGCGTCGTCACTACGAAAAGCCTTCGGAAAAGCGCGCTCGCGAACGGGCGGCGGCGATCAGCCGGGCGCGCAAGATGGAGCGCAAGCGCCTCGAGCGCGACGGCGCCCGGTAATTCCACCGATAGCGGCCCGTCGGCGTTGATGCCGACGATGCCGCCGGTTTCCTGAGATCGGGTGCGCGAGGCGTGCCAAAGGGGTGTCGATGTCGGTCACTGCCGTTCCGCTGCAACCTGTCAAGCAGCGTCATATCGTCTGGGTGTGGATCGGGATCGCGCTGGCGTTGCTGGTTGCGGCGGTTTTTGCCTGGGTCGGTTCGCGCAGCGAAACGGCCTCGTTCCTCGCCGCCAACGCCTCGCGTCCCGGCGTCGTCACCACCGCGAGCGGTCTGCAATATGAAGTGCTGACCAAGGGCAGCGGCCCGACCCCGACCGATGCCGACGTCACGCTGATCAACTATGTCGGCAAGCTGACGGACGGCACGATCTTCGACCAGAGCCGCAACCCGACCCCGATGTCGCCCAAGCAGGTCGTGCCGGGGTTCGGCGAGGCGTTGAAGCTGATGCCGAAGGGGTCGCGCTACCGTTTCTGGTTGCCGCCGACGCTCGGCTATGGCGCGCCGCGTCCCGAAGGTGCGCCGCCGATGTCGCCGGAGGTCAAGAAACTGTCGAAGCAGGTGCTGGTGTTCGATGTCGACATGATCGAATTCATCCCCGAGGCAGTGCTGCAGCAGATGCAGATGCAACAGATGATGCAGCAGCAGGGCGGTGGTGCCGGCGCACCGCCCCCCGGACAGGCGCTTCCGCCCGGCATGCGTTAAACGCGAGACCGGTTCGATCGAGAACGGCGTCGGAGGTTTCCGGCGCCGTTTTTCGTTTCGGTGGGCCGATACCCTGCAGTCTGCCCGGCATCGCCTTGGGCTTTGCGATCATGCTATCGCGGGCGGATGTCTTTTCCCTCTCCTTGGATCGCCGAGCATCGCCGGGTGGTTCGGACGCGGCATCCCGTTTTGCTCGCGACAATATTGCTGACGATCGGTGCTGCGCCGAATACCGCCGTCACCACCGGGACGGACCAGGCGACTCTGGAAACACTTCGCGCTGCCGATCTGCGGCTGGGGGCGATCGGCTATCGGCTGGCCCACGCCAATGCTGCGCTGTGCGCCGATCGCGCGCCCGTCACCGGACTGATCGTGCACGCCATCGATCAGTATGACGTCAGCGAGCAGGCGACTGCCCGCACGACCTTCGGCTTCGAATCCGCGATCGCGGTCGAAGCGGTCGTACCCGGCAGTCCCGCCGACCGCGCCGGGGTGCGAGCGAACGATTCCATCGTCAGCGTAAACGCACGGCCGGTACCGGTCGCGAGCGGCGGTGGTCATGTCGCAACCCGCGACGCCTTCGCCGTGATGCTGGAAGCGCAACCGTCCGATCGACCGTTGGCGATGATCCTGCGCCGTGCAGGTCAGGAGCGACCGGTGACCGTCCCGGCCTCACCCGGATGTCGCACCCTGTTCGAATTGCGGGTCGGACCATCGATGGATGCCGTTGCCGATGGCCGGCTGGTGCAGATTTCCAGCCAGTTTCTCGAACGCTTCGATGATTCGCAACTTGCCGTCGTCGTTGCGCATGAATTGTCGCACAATATCCTGCGCCACCACGTCCGCCTTGAAGCGGCGAAGGTAAGTCGTGGCCTGTTGCGCGAATTGGGCCGAAATGGACGCATCTTTCGCATGACCGAAGACGACGCCGACCGGCTGAGCGTCCATCTGCTCCGCAATGCGCGTTGGGATCCGGCGTCGGCCGTTGCGTTCTGGAAAGGACCCGGTGCCCGGATCGACGGCGGCATTTTCCATAGCCGGACCCATTCATCCGCAGGAAAACGTGCGGAAAATATCGCCTTGGAGATCGCCGCGATCCCGCCCGGCGCGCCGATCCCGTACGTGCCGCCGATCGTGGCGACGCGCGACCAGCCGCTCCGATAATCCGATCATCATCGGACGCAGTGCGCTTGCCCTAATTGGTACCGCATTGCATACTGAACTTCCGCGATTGCGAACGAAACCGGGCACGCCCCGGTGAGTTTCAGCCGTGCGCAAGGCGTATTATGCTCGTCCGGAACCGGAAACGGTTGGCCGTGATTGGTATGATTAAGCTTGCAGGGGGGCGGACCGTATGCGAAGGGCCGCTCGACGTGTAGAGATACAAGGGAGTGTTGACATGGGTTTTGCTAAGAACATGCTGATCGCGGCTTCGGCCGTTTCGATGACCGTTGCTCCGACGGTTGCGACCGCCGCCAACGCTTCGAAGCTGTCGGTTGCTCGCGCTTCGGCTCCGGCCGCCAAGGGCGAAAAGCTGGCCGGCGGCGGCATCATCGTGGCGCTTCTCGCCGCGGCTGCTGTCGTTGCGGGTATCGTCGTTGTTGCCGATTCGGACAGCGATTCGGACAGCAACTGATTGCTCGCGCGGGAAACCGCGCTTCAGTCTAGGGAAGGGGCGCTCCGTTGGGGCGCCCTTTTTCGTTCGTCCGGCGATCAACGCATCGGGCGATGCCAGTCACAGCGGCTTGCTGTGCTCGTCATTGTTCAGGAACGGTCGGCGTTTACGCCGCGGCGGCGTAGTTGCCTGCGGACAGGGCCGTCGACAGGAACCGCCGCGTGTCCCCGTCCAGCACCAGCGCGGTCAATCGGCCGCTGCGATAGGCACCGGTGTCGATGCCGATGCGGTTGGCACGGATGTCGGGATCTTGCGTTACGGTGTGGCCATGCACGACGAAACGTTCGTAGCGGCCGACATGGTCGAGAAATGGCGAGCGAATCCAGCGCAAGTCCGAGGATTTCTGCGCATCGAGCGGAACGCCGGGGCGGATACCGGCGTGAACGAACACATACTCCCCAACGACCAACTGGTCGGGCAGGCCGCGTAAAAAGTCGAGATGCGCCGCCGGCACATGCCCGGCGATCAGGCGCTGGACGCCCTTCAGATCTTCGCGCTCATAGGCCGCTTCGTCGACGCCGTAGCTCAGCAACGTTTCCTTGCCGCCGGCGCGTGCGAAGACGCCGAGCGCCTGGCGGGCACCTTCTGCAGCGGAGAGCAGCAGTTCCTCGTGATTGCCGCACAGGCAGTGCACATCCACGCTGGCCGCGCGCATCGCCATGACCCGGTCGACAACGCCACGCGATTCCGGACCACGATCGATCAGGTCGCCGAGGAAAACCAGCACCGGCCGCCGTCCGCCGCGTGCCGGATCGGCGTCGATCTGCCCAAGCAGATCGTCGAGGCAGTCGAGCCGACCATGCACGTCACCGATCGCATACACGACGATATCGTCGGGAATGCGCGGGGCGGGGGTTGCGGGCCTGCGAAATAGCTTGGAGAACACCATGATGCGCGTCGCCCTTAGGGGAAAGGGGCTGTACGATCAATGAACCGCCGTGCCGCAGCGGGCGACCTGGCGGACAAAGGTCGTTTGCCAATTCCGCAGCGTATCTCTATCGCGGCGCAGCAATTGTGGGGATGAAACGATGACGATCAAGAAGGTTCGCAAGGCAGTCTTTCCGGTCGCCGGCCTCGGCACCCGGTTTCTTCCCGCCACCAAGTCGATGCCGAAGGAAATGCTGACGGTCGTCGACAAGCCGCTGATCCAGTATGCCGTCGAAGAGGCGCTGGAAGCCGGCATCGAACAGATCATCTTCGTCACCGGCCGCGGCAAGGGCGCGCTGGAAGATCATTTCGACGTTTCCTACGAACTGGAAGCGACGATGAAGGCGCGCGGCAAGTCGATGTCGCTGATCGAGGGTATCCGCCAGAAGCCGGGCAGCCCGGTCTATGTCCGCCAGCAGGAGCCGCTGGGCCTTGGCCACGCGGTCTGGTGCGCGCGCGAGATCGTCGGCGACGAGCCGTTCGCGGTGCTGCTGCCCGACGAACTGATGGTCGGCGGTTTCCTGAAGCAGATGGTCGAAGCCTATAACCAGGTCGGCGGCAACGTCATCGGCGCGCTCGAAGTGCCCGACAGCGAGACCGACAAATACGGCATCATCTCGCCGGGCAAGCAGGACGGTCGCCTGACCGAGGTCACCGCACTGGTCGAAAAGCCCAAGGGCAAGGCACCGTCGAACCTGATGATTCCGGGCCGCTACATCCTGCAGCCCGAAGTGATGCACATCCTCGATTCGCAGGAGCCTGGCGCCGGTGGCGAAATCCAGCTGACCGACGCGATGGCCAAGCTGATCGGCAACCAGCCGTTCCACGGCTTCACGTTCGACGGCAAGCGGTACGACTGCGGCGACAAGGCCGGCTGGGTGCAGGCGAATATCGCCGTGGCGCTGGGTCGGGCCGATATCGGACCGGCGGTGCGTGCGTTCGCGCAGGACGTGCTCGCCAACGGTTGAGTGATCGGGCGGGGGCCACGGCCTCCGCCCTCCGCCCCGTCTATAGGGTGACCAGCCGGTCGTCGGCGAGGGTCGCAAGCAGGTCGATCATGCCACCGGCCGCGACCATCGCGTCGTCCGCCGCCAGCCCGGCGAGCGCGAGCCCGGTCTGGCAGGCGATCAGTTCCACGCCGCTCTCGATCGCGACGGCGCGCAGCTCGGTCAGGTTCGGCAAGCCCGCCGGCGCACTCCCGTCCATCGCCAGCAGCGCCACGGCCCCCTCATGCAGATAGACCCGCGTTCGCCCGCCCAGCGCCGCGGCGGCGCAGGCGAGCGTCAGGGCGGCACGGAACCGGTCGGGATCGGGCGCGACGACGACGACCGTCAGCCCGCGCATCGGCAACCCGGGTCCTTCGGCAGCGACAGGGTGCGGAAGCGGAAGGCGAGCAGGTCGGCGACCAACAGCTTGCCCGCCGGATCGTCGCCGAAGCCGACGATCGCGCGAATGGTCTCCAGCGCGGCGAGGCTGCCCATCACCCCGGTCAGCGCGCCCAGCACCCCCTGATCGGCGCAACTGGCATCGGCGCGGGCGGGATCGTTGCCGACGAAGCAGCGATAACAGGGCAGATGCGCTTCCCAGCCGCGAAAGGCCCCCAATTGCCCCTCGAACTGGCCGACCGCTGCCGAGACGAGCGGAACGCGCGCCGCCAGCGCGGCATCGGCGACGACCAGGCGGGTGGCGAAATTGTCGCAACCGTCGAGGATCACGTCCGCCCCGACGAGCAACGTCGCGGCGTTGGTCGCGTCGATCCGCGTGGCGACCGGCTCGACCGTGACATACGGGTTGATGCGGCCCAGCGCCTGCGCGGCGGCGGTCACCTTGGTCGTGCCGATATCGCCGTCCCCGAACAGTGTCTGGCGTTGCAGGTTGCTGGCGTCGACCCGGTCGTCGTCGATCACGACCAGCGTGCCGACTCCCGCCGCCGCCAGATATTGCAGCGCGGGCGAGCCGATGCCGCCCGCACCGATGACGACGACGCGCGCGGCCTTCAGCGCCGCCTGTCCCGCGCCGCCGATCTCGCGCAGGACGAGGTGGCGCGCGTAGCGATCAAGTTCGGCGTCGGAAAAGGTCATTCGGTCCAGTCGAACCGCAATGACGCGCGATACCAGCCGCCTTCGTTGACGAAATGCGGCATCAGATTGCCCCGCGCGAAGCTGACGACCAGCCCGGCCCCATATTGTTCGACGGTCGGACAGCCGATCGCGCGCGGAATGGTGGCACGGACCAGATCATCCTCGCCGATCAGTACCGCGACATCGACCTGCAACTGGGTGCGGCCCTTCACCGGCATCGGCCGCGGACATTCGTTGCGCCGCAGTTCGGTCACGACGAAATTGACCATCGCTGTCGTCGGTTGCGGAGTCCGGCGATAGGGCAGGGGCGGCAGCGCGGCCCAGTCGATCGGCGAGCGGGCGATCGGGGGCGCGGCGGGCACCGGCACCGGCACCAGCGGCATCGCCTGCATCAGCGTCAACAGGGCCAGCAGCGTCATCGCCCGGTCGAGCCGAATCCGCCGGTGCCGCGTGCGGTATCGTCGAGCGTATCGACCTCGATCACGTCGGCGCGGGTGACCGCGGCGGGGACGAGCTGCGCGATGCGTTCACCGCGCACGACGCGGAACGGCTGGTCGCCAAGATTGGCAAGGATCACCTTCACCTCCCCGCGATAGTCGCTGTCGATCGTGCCGGGGGTGTTCAGGCAGGTGATTCCATGGTTGAGCGCGAGGCCCGAGCGCGGGCGGACCTGTACCTCATACCCGTCGGGGATCGCGATGGCGAAGCCGGTGGCGACGGCATGGCGCGCACCGGGGGCGAGTTCGACCTCCTCTGCGGCGACCACGTCCATGCCCGCCGCACCGGCGGTGGCATAGACGGGCAGCGGCAAATCGTGTCCATGCGGCAGGCGGCGCAGGCGGATCGGGATCATGGCATCACCATCGCATTGCGTTGCGGGGTCGCGGACGGCGCGGCGGCCATGCGGCGCACCGCGTCGATCAGGTCGCCGTCGCGCAACAGGTCATGGCCGCGCCCGGGCAAGACGCGGTAATCGGTGGCGATGCCGCGCAGCGCCAGCGCCTCGGCATAGCCGCGCGAAAAGCGCAGTGGCGTTTCCCGGTCGTCGGCGCCGACCAGCAGCGCGACGCGGGTCGATGGCGCGACGCCGCCGACGGTCTGCAACGGATCGAAGCTGTCGACCGCCGTCCTGAACCCGGCCGCACCCTGTTTCGCGCGATATTTTCGCCATTCGGGCAACATGCACGGGCAACCCGCCAGCACGACGCCGTCGACCAGCCCCGGACGGACCCCCATCAACGTCGCCGCCATCGCCGCCCCGCCCGATTGCCCGACCAGGATCACGCGCGCCTGTGGATAGCGGGTGCGCCAGCCCGCAATCGCATCGGCGACCGCCGCCACCCGGTCGGCGGTATAGCTGTCGCCATCGGTGCCGCCGCGGGTGCCGGGCGACGCATTGCCCGCCATGTCGCGATAGCCGGGCCGCAGCAACGCGACCGCGCGTGCGCCGGGGATCGCGTCGGCAATGGCATGGGCGGCGTCGTTGAACGCGGCGGGGACCATGCCGTCGCCGTCGCCGTGCAGCACGAGGACGAGGGTGCGGACGTCGCGCGACGCGGTCGGGCCGAAACTGGCACCGGCCAGCGTCACCGGCGGCGGCGCGGTGGTGGCGCAGCCGACGGCGGCGAGGAGCAACAAGGGACTAAAGCAGCGCATCGGCAATCCGGTCGGCCAGTCGGGCCGCGATATCGGTCTTGGGGGCGTCGGACCAGCGTTCGACACCGTCGGCGGTGACGAGGTGGACCGCGTTGCGATCCCCGCCCATCACATCGCCCGACACGTCGTTGGCGACGATCCAGTCGGCATTTTTCGCGCTGCGCTTGGCGGTGGCATGGGCGAGCACGTCGTCGGTTTCGGCCGCGAAGCCGACCAGCAGGCGCGGGCGGCGCGGCGACCGGCCGAGCATGGCGAGGATGTCGGGATTGGGCAGCAGGGTGAGCGTCGGCGGGCCGTCGCCCTTCTTCAGTTTGGACGGGGCGGCCTCGACCTGCCAGTCGGCGACGGCGGCGACCATGACGGCGGCATCGGCGGGCAGCGCCTGTGCCACGGCGTTCGCCATGTCGCGCGCCGATTCGACGTCGACCCGCGTCACACCCGGCGGGGTCGGCAGCGTCACCGGCCCGGCGATCAGCGTCACCTGCGCACCGCGCGCGGCGCAGGCGGCGGCGATGGCGAAACCCTGTTTGCCTGACGATCGGTTGGCGAGATAGCGGACCGGATCGATTGCCTCATGCGTCGGGCCGGCGGTGACCAGCACATGGCGGCCGGTCAGCGACTGGGGGGCGGACGCGGTCATCGCTTCGATCGCGGCGACGATCGCGGGCGGTTCGGGCAGGCGGCCGGGGCCGAATTCGCCGCAGGCCATCGCCCCGTTATCGGGATCGAGCACGGTCACGCCGCGCCGGCGCAGCGTGGCGACATTGTCGGTGGTCGCGGCATGTTGCCACATGCGGACGTTCATCGCCGGGACGGCCAGCACCGGCTTGTCGGTGGCTAGCAGCAGCGTGGTGGCGAGGTCGTCGGCCATGCCCGCCGCCATGCGCGCGAGCAGGTCGGCGGTGGCGGGGGCGACGACGACCAGATCGGCCTGCCGGCTGAGCTGGATATGGCCCATCTCCGCCTCGTCCTTCAGGTCCCACAGGCTGGTATGGACCGGCTGTTCGCTCAGCGCCGCCAGTGTCATCGGCGTCACGAACTGCGAGCCGCCATCGGTCAGCACGCAGCGGACGGCATGGCCACGACCGCGCAACAGGCGGATCAGCTCGCACGCCTTGTACGCGGCGATGCCGCCACCGACGATCAGCAAGATGCGTGTCATCGGGTAATCCTCTGCACCCGAACACGCCGCCTGTCGAGGATCGGCCGGGCAAGGTCGCGTACCGCATCGGGAAGAAACGCCATGCCGACCAGATAGGCAGGCGCGGCGGCAAGCGCCCAATAGAAATTGTCGGTGCGTGCGAACACCGCGATCGCCAGCGCATATCCGCCAAAGGTGAGCGCGGCCCGACGCCCGAGCGGACCCGGTGCCGCCGCCCAGCCGAGCATCGCCAGCATCGCCAGCGGCGCGCCCAGCCACCATGGCAGGATGATGAGTGCAGTCGATCGCGCCATGCCCGACGCGAACAGGCCGGGGCCGTGCAGCCTGCCCCACCCAGGCGACACCGCGTCGAGCGGTCCGGCGACCAGGGCGACCGCGCGGGCATGGAGCAGCAGCACGGCGACGAACACCAGCAGCGCCGCGACCCAGCCCAATGCCTCGCGCCGACGCCCGTCCCGCAGCGCCGCCGCCAGCATCGCCAGTGCATAGAGCGCCGCCGTTTCCCGGATGACCATCGCGCACAGGGCGAGCGCCACCGCCTCGACCCAGCGATCCTCGCGCCGGATCGCCAGCGACCATGCGATCAGCAGCCCGGCCCATAGCTCGTGGAAGGCGACCAGCGACGGCTGGACGAACGCGACCATCCCGCCGGCCAGCAGGAACAGCGCGGCGATGCGCGGCGGGCCGCGTTCGAACCAGCCGCCGATCCGCCGGCTCCAGGCAAGGCCGGTGGCGGCGGCGATGGCGATCAGCAACAGGATCGAGACGAAATCGGGCAGCGCCGCCTGCACCACGCTTAGCGTCGGCAGGCGGATCGCGGGGAAGGGGTGGAGCGGGGCACGATCGGCGCGCAGTTCCTGCGCGGCGACGGCGTAATAATCGCCGCCGCTGCGCAGCCCGTCGACGACCGAGGCATAGACGTCGACGCCGAGCGGCGCGTCGCGCGCCGCGTCCTCGGCCGGCAGGAACCACGACGATGCCAGCAGGGCGAGCGCCAGCAGCGCGATGCCGAGCGCCATGCCGGGCCGCAGCGTCGCGAACCGGCTGGAGCACGACAGCCAGACCGGCGGTCGCGCGCGGATCATCCCAGCAGCATCGCCGAGGCCGCGCCGACGAGCCCGCCGGCTATCCCGACCACCGCATAGCGCCAGCCGCCGCCGACACGGACGACGGCGACCTCGGGCAGCGGCGGGGAGGGCGGGGCACCGCCGGGCGCCGGATAGCGCGCCTCGATATTGCGGATCAGGTCGGGCAGCCGGGCAAAGGTGCGCAGGTCGGTGATGATCCGGTCGGCGACCATCGCCTCCGGCCCCAGCTCGTCGCGAATCCAGCCGCGCACGAACGGTGCCGCCGTCTCCCACAGGTTGATGTCGGGATCGAGCGCGGTCGCGACCCCCTCCACCATCACCATCGTCTTTTGCAGCAGCAGCAAATGCGGCTGCGTTTCCATGTCGAAGTCGCGGGTGATGTTGAACAGCGAATCGAGCATCATGCCGACCGACATGTCCTTGACCGCCAGCCCGCGCATCGGTTCACCGACCGCACGCAGCGCCGTGGCGAATTCGGCGACATTGTGATGGGCGGGGACATAGCCCGCCTCGAAATGGATCTCGGCGACGCGCTTATAGTCGCCGGTGATGAGGCCATAGAGGATTTCGGCCAGCCACACTCGCGCCCGGCGGTCGATCCGCCCCATGATGCCGAAGTCGATCGCGGCGATGCGACCATCGGGCAGCGCGAACAGATTGCCCTGGTGCATGTCGGCATGGAAGAACCCGTCGGCGATCGCCTGTCGCAGGAACGCGCGGACCAGCCGCGTCGCCATCGCATGCAGGTCGTGCCCCGCCGCGATCAGCGCCGGGCGGTTCGACAGCTTGATGCCGTCGATCCATTCGGTCGTCAGGATCTTCGACGTCGTCCGCTGCCAGTCGATATCGGGAATGGTGAAGTCGGGTTCGGCCTCCATCCCCTGCGCCAGTTCGGAGGCGGAAGCGGCTTCGCGGCGCAGGTCGAGTTCGCGCGCGGTCCAGCGCTTCATCGTCTCGATCACAAGGCGCGGACGAAGCCGCCGCAATTCGCCGCCCATCGTCTCCATGCGGGCGGCGGCCCATTCATAGGTGTCGATCGCGTCGAAGAACTGCGCCTCGACGCCCGGCCGCAGCACCTTTACCGCGACGCGGCGGCCATCGGTGGTGATGGCGCGGTGGACCTGCGCGATCGAGGCGGCACCGACCGGCGTCTCCTCGATCGACTGGAACAGGCGCTCGATCGGCTGACCCAATCCCGATTCGATTGCCGGGCGCACCACGGCCCACGACAGCGGCGGCAGCGCGTCCTGCAGCGACAACAGGTCCTGCGCGACATCCTCGCCGACCAGATCGGGGCGGGTGGCAAGCGTCTGGCCCAGCTTGATCGCCGCCGGTCCCAGCGCCGCGAACGCCTCGGCATAGCGCGGGGTCGCGGGAACGCGCGCGCCCAGCCGGGCGAGGCGCACTACGCGGCGCAGGCGCGGCGGCGTGCGCGGGTTGCGCTCCACCTCGATCAACGCGCCATGGCGCGCCAGCGTGCGCCCCCATTTCAGGATGCGCCAGTAATGGGTGAGGGTCGACGTCATGCGAGCCTTATGCCCCCACCGTCATTCCGGCGCAGGCCGGAATCTATTGTATCGGGTGTCGTCGATGGATCGCAACCGTTCCCCGTCCATGGATTCCGGCCTGCGCCGGAATGACGGGACAGAAGATAGTCCAACGGGATCGCGATCAAATCTTCCACCCGCTATGGATCGCGACCAGCCCGCCCATGATCGGTTCCACCCGCGTGCGGATGAAGCCCGCCTCGCCGATCATCCGTTCGAAGGTGGGCATGTCGGGAAAGCGGCGGATCGATTCGATCAGATAGCGATAGCTGTCCTCGTCATTCGCCAGCAGCTTGCCGAGCTTGGGCACCAGATTGTGCGAATATTGGTCGTAGACATCGGCAAAGCCCGGCCACGTCACCGTCGAGAATTCGAGACAGAAAAAGCGCCCACCGCGCTTCAGCACGCGGTGCGCCTCGCGCAATGCCTTCGGAATATCAGTCACGTTGCGGATGCCGAACGCGATCGTATAGCCGTCGAACGACCGGTCGCCAAAATCGAGCGTCTCGGCATTCTGTTCGGACCAGAGCAGGCCGTCGATGCCGCGCTTTTCGGCGCGTTCCATGCCCACGCCCAGCATCGCGGGGTTGATGTCGGCGACCGTGATATGTGCGCCGGCCTTTGCCATGCGAAACGCGATGTCGCCGGTGCCGCCGGCCATGTCGAGAATCGATTCGCCCTTTTGCGGTTTCACCCGCGCGACGAACCGGTCCTTCCACAACCGGTGCATGCCCCCCGACATCGCGTCGTTCATCAGGTCGTAGCGCGAGGCGACGCTGGCGAAGACATCGCCGACGCGCTTGGTCTTTTCCGCGGGAGCCACATCTTCGTAACCGAAGGATACCGTGTCGTTCATGAGACTGCCCTAGCGGTGCCTTGTGGCCGGAGCAAACCGAACCTAGCTTTCTTTGTAACCAGCGACGTTCCTGGCTCCAGACGTCACCCCGGCGCAGGCTGTGGTCTCTCGCGGCAAGGGCATCGCTGATCGCTGTCAGACCCCAGCCTGCGCTGGGGTGACGCCGGAGGTGACCGAAAGGATCTGAATGCCCGAACTTCCCGAGGTTGAGACGACCGTGCGCGGTCTGGCGCCGGTGCTGACCGGGAAACGACTGGCGCGGGTCGTCGCGAATCGTGCCGATCTTCGCCGGGCGATGCCGGTCGATCTCGGGCAGCGGCTGACCGGGGCGACGGTGACCGGCCTGTCGCGTCGCGCCAAATACGGGCTGATCGCGACCGATCGCGACGACACCTTCATCTTTCACCTCGGCATGTCGGGGCGGTGGCGGGTCGATCCGGCCGAACCGCTGGCGCACGATCATCTGGTACTGGCGACCGATGCCGGGCGGCAGGTGGTGCTGAACGATCCGCGCCGCTTCGGGTCGGTCGATCTGATCCCGACCGCCGAGGTTGCGGCATGGCCGCCATTTGCCGCACTAGGACCCGAGCCGCTGGGACCGGACTTCACCGCCGAGCATCTGGAGCGGCGGTTCGCGGGGCGGATCGCGCCGATCAAGATCCTGTTGCTCGATCAGCGAATCGTCGCGGGACTCGGCAATATCTATGTGTGCGAGGCATTGAACGTCGCGGGCATTTCACCGACCCGGCCGGCGGGGCAGATCGCGCGCGAACGGCTGGCACTGCTGGTCGATGCAACCCGCGCGGTGCTGTTGTCGGCGATCGAGGCGGGGGGATCGACGTTGCGCGACTACGCCCGTCCCGATGGCGAACTGGGCTATTTCTCGAAACAATTCAGGGTCTATGGCCGCGAAGGCGAGCCGTGCCCGTGCGGCGGTGTCGTCGAACGGCGCGTCGATGGCGGGCGCTCCACCTTCTGGTGCCGATCCTGCCAGCGATAGTTGACCTGCCGCCCCCGACCAGTTAAGGGGCGCACCTTCTCCGGTCGGATTGTTCGATCGGCACCAATCATTTGCGAGAGTCGAGGACGGCATGGCGAATACGCCACAGGCGAAGAAGCGTATCCGGCGCAATGCGCGTCGTGCGGAAATCAATGGTGCGCGCGTTGGCCGCATCCGTACCTTCGTGAAGAAGGTCGAAGCAGCGATCGTCGCGGGTGACCGCGAAGCGGCGACCACCGCGCTGGCGAGCGTCCAGCCGGAGTTGGCCCGTGGCGTCGCCAAGGGCGTGCTGCACAAGAACACCGCGAGCCGCAAGTTCTCGCGCCTGACGAAGGCGGTCGGCGCGATCGCCTGATCGCTTCGTCCCTGTCGGACAGGATCAACCCCGTCGACCCTATGGTCGGCGGGGTTTCTTGCGTCGCCTGTCCGCGCTGTCACGGGTCGGTCCGAAGCGCCCGTCCCGCGCTGGAATGGTTCCTGCGAACCGCACCGAATCAACGTCCGGGAAAACGGCGGAAATCCGTGGATTCGAGGATTCGGGTCGGGCGGAAATGCGCTAAGATATTGACTAAAAACGCTAAAAAATAAATCCAACGGGTTTCCGCCGCTGGTGCGCTGTCAACCGCCTTTATTTCCGTTTCGTGACTTGATCGATCGGCGTCGCGGTTCCTAAACAGCACTTCCCGACGCCGATAGCGGTGGTCGGGGCCCGCACGAATCTCCGTGTACGATCGTCGCTCCGGCGCGGTCAGGGGGGCTTTTAACCGATGGATGAACCGTAGCGGAGAAGCCGATTCTCCGGGCGGGAGGGGTGTATCTGCGTGACGAAGCCGGTGGATCATGGTCAGGTTGAGGTTGCCGCGGCATGGGCCTGCGTGCGCCAGAACCTGCGTGCGTCCGCCGGACAGCGGCTGTTCGACCGGTGGCTGAAGCCAATGGAACTGGTTGCCCCCGATGGTGACGGCGTCGTCCGCCTGACGCTGCCGTCGGCGTTCATGACCGACTGGGTCCGCAATCATTATGCCGAACGGCTGACGCACGAATTCCGGGCGCAGTTGCCCGAAGTGCGCGACGTGGTGGTCGAAACGGCGAGCGCGCTGCAATCGCGAATCGTGCCGCCGGCCGTCCTGCCCGACTCGGCACCGGCCCCCGTCGCGCCGCCGGTCGCCTTCGCGGCCGCCGTGCCGCAGCGGGTGCCGGGCGAGCGGCCGGTGTTCGATCCGCGTTATCGTTTCGACCGGTTCGTGGTTTCGGCGTCGAATCGAGTCGCGTTCAATGCCGCGAAGGCGGTGGCCGAGCCGGGTGCGCCGCGCTTCAGCCCGCTGTTCCTGCACAGCGGTACCGGTCTCGGCAAAACCCATCTGATGCATGCGATCGGTCATGCGTTCCTCGACGCCGATCCGGCGGCGAGCGCGACCTATCTGCCGGCCGAGCGGTTCATGTTCGAATTCGTCGCGGCGATGCGCGCACGCGATACCCATGGGTTCAAGGCGCGGTTGCGCGGCGTCGACCTGCTGATGATCGACGACCTGCAATTCGTCGCGGGCAAGGATGCTACGCAGGAGGAATGCCTGCACACGATCAACGCGTTCATGGACGCGGGCAAGCGGGTGGTGATCGCGTGCGACCGTTCGCCGGGGCTGCTGGAGGGTATCGATCCCCGGCTGCTGTCGCGGCTGGGCGGGGGGCTGGTCGCCGATATCAAGCTGCCGGAAACCGAGCTGCGCCATGCGATCCTCGCGGCGAAGCTGGCCGAGGTGCCCGGCATCGTCGTGCCCGAGGATGTGCTCGAATTGCTGGCCGGACGCATTCGCGGCAGCGTGCGCGAGCTGGAAGGGGCGCTGAACCGGTTGATCGCCTATGCCTCGCTGACCGGCGATACGATCGACATGGCGTTCGCGCATGCGACGCTGGGCGAAATGCTCGCCGGCCCCGCCAGGCGGGTCACGATCGATGACATCCAGCGGGCGGTGTCGGCGCATTTCGAGGTGAAGCAACTCGACCTGATCTCCGCACGGCGGGCGCAGGCGATCGCGCGGCCGCGGCAGGTGGCGATGTATCTCGCCAAGCGGCTGACGACTCGCTCGCTCCCCGAAATCGGACGCAAGTTCGGCAATCGCGACCATTCGACGGTGATCCACGCCGTGCGCCGGATCGAGGAATTGCGCGGGCTCGACCGCGAGATCGACAGCGCGGTCAGAACGCTGCTGCGCTCGCTCGAGGGCTGAGCGCGGGTCTTACCCACCCCGTTCGGTTCGAGCAGCTTCGAGCCTGTCGAGAAGCGTCCGTCGAGAACGTGGTTCGATAGACGTACAGAAGTAATAGAAGAATTGGTTCGCGCAGAGGCGCGGAGGCGCAGAGGGGTTGCGTCCCGGCATGGCCGTCGTCCGCGCCAGCGGCCTTCACCCATGCGGTAGCCGCAAGCGCAAGCGTCTCCCGATTGCGGAGGGGGTGCTGCGAACACAACCCCTCCGCGCCTTCGCGCCTCCGCGCGAAATCCTTCTTCTTACGTGATGACGTCCGGCTCGTTGCGGCCGGTATGCTGCCTGATCGAGGCGACCGTCTCGGCTGCCGCGACCAGCGGGGCGAGCGCATCGCCGGTTTCCTGCGCCAGATCGCCCTCGGCCGGTTCGTAGCGTTCGATATAGACGCGCAGCGTCGCGCCCTGGGTACCGGTGCCCGACAGGCGGAACACGATGCGCGATCCGTCGGCGAACAGGATGCGGATGCCTTGGTTGCGGCTGACCGATCCGTCGGTGCTGTCGTGATAGGCGAAGTCGTCGGCCTCCGACACGGTCAGGTCTCCGATCGCGGTGCCCGGCAGCGTGGCGAGACGGTCGCGCAGCGACGCCATCAGCGCATCGGCCCCCGCCTGCTCCACGCCCTCATAGTCGTGCCGCGCATAGTAATTGCGGCCATAACGCGACCAATGGTCCGCCATGATCTCCGCAACCGGCTGACGGCGGGCGGCGAGGATGTTGAGCCAGAGCAGCACCGCCCATAGCCCGTCCTTCTCGCGGACATGGTCCGAGCCGGTGCCGGCGCTTTCCTCGCCGCAGATGGTGACGAGACCGGCGTCGAGCAGATTGCCGAAGAATTTCCAGCCGGTCGGGGTTTCGTACAGCGGCACGTTCAGCGCCTGCGCGACGCGGTCGGCGGCGGCGGAGGTCGGCATCGAGCGGGCGATGCCGGCGATGCCGTCCTTGTACCCCGGGGCAAGATGGGCGTTGGCGGCGAGCACCGCGAGCGAGTCGGACGGGGTCACGAAGATGCCGCGGCCGATGATGAGGTTCCGGTCGCCATCGCCGTCCGACGCCGCGCCGAATTCTGGTGCGTCGGCGGCCATCATCCGGTCGTACAGTTCATGGGCATGGACCAGATTGGGGTCGGGGTGATGCCCGCCGAAATCGGGCAGGGGGGTGCCGTTGACGACGGTCCCGGCAGCGGCACCCAGGCGGCGTTCGAGAATCTCGGTCGCATAGGGACCGGTCACGGCGCTCATCGCGTCGAACGACAGGCGGAAGCCGCCGGCGATCAGGTCGCGGATCGCGGCGAAATCGAACAGCGTCTCCATCAGGTCGGCATAGGCGGCGACCGAGTCGACCACCTCGACGGTCATGCCGTCGACATCCTGTTCGCCCAGCGAATCGAGGTCGATGCCGATCGCGTCGCTGATGGCATAGCGATCGATATCAAGCGTCCGGGCGTAGAGCGCGTCGGTGAAGCTTTCGGGGGCGGGGCCGCCGTTCGACACGTTGTATTTGATGCCGAAATCTTCGTCCGGGCCGCCGGGATTGTGGCTGGCCGACAGGACGAGCCCGCCGATCGCGCCGCGCTGGCGGATGACGTTCGAGGCGGCGGGGGTCGACAGAATGCCGCCCTGTCCGACGATCGCGCGGGCGAAGCCGTTGGCGGCGGCCATGCGGATCGCGGTCTGGATGACCTCGCGGTTCAGATAGCGGCCGTCGCCGCCGATCACCAGCGTCGCGCCGTCCTTGCCCTCGACCACGTCGAACACCGACTGGATGAAGTTTTCGGCGTAGTGCGGCTGCTGGAACACCCGCACCTTCTTGCGCAGGCCCGACGTGCCGGGCTTCTGGTCGGTAAAGGGCTTGGTTTCGACAGTAATGCTGGTCACGAACGGCTTCCCCTGTAGTGGGCCTTGCCGAACGCATAAGGTGACGAAGGTGCCACGGACAACATATATTTGGCCGCAGCACGCCGATTAAATAAAACAAATATTCAGATCTGAAGTCCCAATGCCTGTTGGGCTGCCAACAGGGTCGGGCGGGCCAGCGCATCGGCCTTTGCCGCGCCCTTGGCCAATGTCGCGCCGACGGCGGCGCGGTCGTCGAGCAGCGCCACCAGTCGGTCGCGGATCGGGCCGAGCTTGGCGACCGCCAGATCGGCGAGGGCGGGCTTGAATGCGCCGAAGCCCTGACCGCCGAAGTTGGCGAGCACGTCCTGCGACGTCTCCCCCGACAGCGCGGCATAGATGGTGACGAGGTTGCGCGCCTCTGGCCGTTCGGCAAGGCCGGCGATCTCGGACGGCAGGGGTTCGGGATCGGTCTTGGCCTTGCGGAACTTGGTCGCGATCTGATCGTCCGAATCGATCAGGTTGATGCGGCTCAGGTCCGACGGATCGGACTTCGACATTTTGGCCGTGCCGTCGCGCAACGACATGATCCGCGGCGTATCCTCCGGGATCATCGGTTCGGGCAGCGGGAACAGATCGACGCCGAAATCGAGGTTGAATTTGGTGGCGATGTCGCGCGCAAGCTCCAGATGCTGCTTCTGGTCCTCGCCCACGGGCACATGCGTCGCCTGGTACGCGAGGATATCGGCGGCCTGCAGCACCGGATAGGTGAACAGGCCGACACTGGCACCTTCGCGGTTCTTGCCGGCCTTGTCCTTCCACTGGGTCATGCGGTTGAGCCAGCCGACGCGGGCGGTGCCGCCCAATATCCATGCCAGCTCGCTATGCGCGGGGACGCGCGCCTGATTGAACAGGATCGAGCGGTCGGGATCGATGCCGGCGGCGAGCAGCGTCGCCGCCATCTCGATCGTGTTCGACGCCATTTCCTTCGGGTCCTGCGTCACGGTCAGCGCGTGCAGATCGGCAAGGAAGAACAGGCAGACATCGTCCGGACCCATCCGGTCCTGCAACCGCACCCAGTTGCGGATCGCGCCCAGATAATTGCCGAGATGGAGGTTGCCGGTGGTCTGGATGCCGGAGACGACACGCATGGTTTTATCCTATCAGGCGGCGCGCCGACGCAGCAGCGCGCGGAGATCGGCCAGCCGGAACGCTCCGGTGGCAAGGCAGGCAAGGCCGTAGACGATGGCCCCGGCCCCGACGAGCGCGACCATGCCGATGATGCGGGTCAGCACTTCGCCGGTGGTCCAGGGTGCGACGACGCGGTCGGCAAAGAACAGTGCCGCGCCCATCAGCAGCGCGGCGATGGCGAAGCGCGGCAGTCGGTGGGTAAGTTGCCGGTCGAAGGCGAAATGCCCGCGCCGCCGGAGCGTCACGTAGAGCATCGCGAAGTTGACCCATGCGGCGACGGCGGTGGCGAGCGGCGGGCCGATATGGGCGATGGTCGGGATGAAGGCGAGGTTGAGGACGATGTTGATGACGATCGATATCATCGCGAACCGCACCGGCGTCCGCGTATCCTCGCGCGCATAAAAGCCCGGCGTCATCACCTTGATCAGGACATAGGCGGGCAGGCCAAGCGAGAAGGCGGCGAGCGACTGGGCGCTGCGCAGCGTATCCTCGGGCCCGAAGGCGCCATGCTGGAACAGCGCCCGGATGATCGGTTCGGCGACGGTCAGGAAGGCGATGGTCGCGGGCAGCGTCAGCAACAGTGCCAGTTCGATACCGCGATTCTGGGTATCCATCGCCGCCGCGTCTTCCTTGCGCGCCAGTTGTCGCGAAATGGTGGGCAGCAGGATCGTGCCGAGACCGATGCCGATCAAGCCCAGCGGCAACTGGTTCAGGCGGTCGGCATAATAGATGTAGGAAATTGATCCCTGATCGAGCAGCCGCCCCGACAGCGCGGTCGAGATCAGCAGGTTGATCTGCATTGCGCCCGCGCCGATCGCGGCGGGGACGATCAGCCGCAGCATCTCGCGTACTTCGGGGGTCAGGCGCGGGCGCTGCGGGCGAAGCGACACGCCCGCCTGACGACAGGCGAACATCACCCAGCCAAGCTGCAACGCGCCGCCGACGGTGACCGCCCAAGCCTGTACCCGCGCCGTCGCGTACGGGTCGGGGCCGTGGAAGAACAGCAGCCCGGCGACCATCGCGACGTTCAGCAGGATGGGTGCTGCGGCATTGACCCAGAATTTATCGAGCGAATTGAGGATCGCGCCGAGCAGCGACACGATCGAGATCAGCAGCAGATAGGGAATGGTGATCCGCGACAGCGTAACCGCATAGGCGAATTGTTCGGTAGTCGGGTTCTTGAACCCGCCCGACAGCAGCCAGGTGAGCGGCCATGCGGCGATCAGCATCACGACCGTCGCGGCGATCAGCACCGGCAGCAGCACCGACAGCACCGCCTGCGCAAAGCCGAGCGCGGCGGGCAGCCCCTGACCCTCCGCCGCCGCGTCGCCTTCGGCCACCTTCTTGTTGAAGAGCGGCACGAAGGCGGCGTTGAACGCGCCCTCGGCGAACAGCGCGCGGAACATGTTGGGCAGGCGGAAGGCGACGAGGAACGCGTCCGACGCGAACCCTGCGCCGACGAACGTCGCCTGGAGCGAGTCGCGGCCGAGTGCCAGCACGCGGCTGGCCAGCGTCAGGCCGCCGACCGACCCCAGCGATTTCGCCAGTTTCATGCGGTTAGCGCCGATCGATGTGCGGGCGGTACCCCGGCGCAGGCGGGGGTACGGGGACGGATCGACACGTATCGAACGCTTTGGCCACTGATCTGAACCCCAGTATCCGCGTCATCCCGGACTTGATCCGGGGTCCCGCTTTCCGGGCGGGTAGAGAAGAAGCGGGACCCCGGATCAAGTCCGGGGTGACGCTCGACGAAGCGAATTGCCCCATGTCGATCAGCCCTGTGATCCCGCGCCCACCCCGAGAAATCAGGCGTGGCCGGCGACTTCGCCGAGCGCGCCCTGCTGTTCGGCCTGCGACAGATACAGTTGCGCGAAGTCGATCGGTTCGAGCAGCAGCGGCGGGAAGCCGCCGTCGCGCACCGCATCGGCCAGCACGCGGCGAGCGAAGGGGAACAGGATGCGCGGGGCTTCGCCGAGCAGGAAGGGTTGCAGATGTTCGGCCGGAATGTTGCGGAGGCCGAACAGGCCGGCGAACGACAGGTCGACCAGATACATGACCTGATCCTCGACCTCGGCCCGCGCTTCGATCTTCAGCACGACTTCGTGGACGTCGTCGCCGACCTGGTTGGCACCGATGTTGAACTGCACGTCCAGCTTGGGCTGACCGGCGATCTGATACACGCCCGGCGCGTTCGGGTTCTCGAACGACAGGTCCTTGACGTACTGGGTGATCACGTTGACCGCCGGCTGGCTGTCGTCCCCGTTGGCAAAGGCGTCGATGCCGCCTGCGGCGTTCTGTTCGTCCATGTCGATCCCTGTCGGCTCGGGCGGATAGCTTTGGCGCTTCCCGCGTTAAGATGGCGCGGACTAGCAGCGGCCAGACCACGATTCAACGGGTCGACCACCCGGGTGAACATATGGCCGTCACGCCGTTTGTATCCGCGCTCGTTCGGTCCTATGTCCGGACGATGGAAGGAAGTGAAGGCATGGTGGTTTTTGTCGTCCTGCTCGCAATGGTCGCGGCGTTTCTGGCGATGCGGCTCTATGCCGTGCTGGGGAAGCGTACCGGCCATGAACCGTTGCCGCGCACCGCGGACGAGCGGATCGCGACGCCGCCGGTCGCGCGCCCGATCGAGGTGACGCCCGAAGCGCGCGTGCTCGGCCAGCGTCATGTCGACAGCGGGGCCGAGGGCGGTCTGCGCGCGCTGATCGCCGCCGACCCGTCGTTCGACGTCGCACAATTCGTCGAAGGGGCGAAGTCGGCCTATCGCATGATCCTCGAAGCCTTCTGGAAGGGCGACGAGGCAACGCTGGAGTGGCTGACCGAGCGTGATGTGCGCGACGCGTTCGCGCAGGCGATCGCCGATCGCAACGCGGCGGGCCATGTCCTCGACAACCGGCTGGTATCGATCGAACGCGCGGTCGTGACGGAGGCGTCGGTCGAAGGTGGCGTGGCGCGCGTATCGGTGCTCTTCGATGCCGATATCGCCGCGATCACCCGCGATGCCGACGGCAATATCGTCGCGGGCTCGATGTCCGACGCGGTCGAGACGCATGACGTCTGGACGTTCCTGCGGGTGCTCAAGAGCAACGACCCGAACTGGAAGCTTGCCGATACCGACGAAGCCTGACGTCGATGCGCAAGGGGGGATTGGCGGCGCTTGCCGCGCTGCTGCTGGCTGGCTGTTCGAATGCGATCGTGCCGCGGGGCGTGGAGACGACGACGTCGGCGCGTCCTGCCACCCGCGCTCAGGCACCGGTGCAGCGCCCGGTTGCGGTTCGTCAGCCGACCGGTGCGGTCCCGCTGCCGCCGATTACCGGCGGCGCTGCGGTCGATGGCGCTGTCACCGCGCTTGCGGCGGGGGTCGTCGCCGGACCGCCGGTCGCGACGCTGCCACTGACCGAAGAGTCCGCCGCGCGCGCGCTGGCGGCGTTTCGCATCTCCTGTCCCTCGCTGGTGCGGCGGACCGATCCGACCGGGCTGACGCAGGGGGCCGACTGGCAGGGCGCGTGTGATGCGGCACGGTCGACCGGGACGGGGCAGGCGCGGGCATTCTTCGGGCAATGGTTCGAAACCGCGCAGGTCGGCGACGGCAAGGCGTTCGCCACCGGCTATTACGAACCGGAAATCCACGGATCGCGAACGCGGCAATCGGGGTATGAAACACCGGTCTATGGTGTGCCGGGCGATCTGATCGAGGCCGATCTCGGCCTGTTTTCGACCGATCTGAAGGGCAAGCGGGTTCGCGGTCGGGTCGATGGCGCGAAGCTGATACCCTATTATGATCGAACGGCGATCGAGGAAGGCGCGCTGGCCGGACGCGGCCTCGAAATCGCGTGGGCGGCCGATCCGGTCGAGATGTTCTTTTTGCAGGTACAGGGTTCGGGGCGGCTGCGGCTGCCCGATGGCGGAGTCATGCGCATCGGCTATGCCGGGCAGAATGGCCGCGACTATACCGGCATCGGCAAGTTGATGCGTGATCGCGGGCTGATCGGACCGGGGCAGGCGTCGATGCAGGGGCTGATGGCGTGGCTGCGCGCCAATCCCGAACAGGGGCGCGCGGTGATGCGCGAGAACAAGAGCTTCGTGTTCTTTCGCGAACTGACCGGGCCGGGGCCGCTGGGCGCGATGGGCCTACCGGTGACCGGCAATGCCAGCGTGGCGACCGATGTCCGCTTCGTGCCGCTGGGCGCGCCGGTGTTCCTGTCGATGGATCGCACCGATGCCTCCGGCCTGTGGGTGGCGCAGGATACCGGCGGCGCGATCAAGGGCACCAATCGTTTCGATACGTTCTGGGGTGCGGGCGACGAAGCGCGGGCGATCGCGGGCGGCATGAGCGCGCGCGGCACGGCGTTCCTGCTGCTGCCGATCGGAACCGTTGCACGGATCGCGAGTGGCCGGCCGACGCCTTGATCCGGGTGAGGCGGCGCTGTGGGCGCGGGTCGTCGCGGCGGTAAAGCCGCTGCACGGCGCGCGACCCGTCGCTCCTCTCGCGGTGCTGGAACAACATGGTGCGCCCAAGCCCAAGCCCGCGCGGCCGATCGCGTCACCCGCCGTCAAGCCCGCACGCCCGGCACGGACGCCCGGCGATACGCTCGACGCGAGCTGGGACCACAAGCTGGCGCGCGGACTGGTCAGTCCCGATGCGACGATCGATCTGCACGGCCATACGCTGGCATCGGCCCATGCGCGGCTCGATCAGGAACTGGGACGGGCGATCGTTCGCGGCGACCGGGTGCTGCTGGTCGTGACCGGTCGCCCGCCGCGTGCCGAATCGGAACGGCCGCATGCCCGCGGGGCGATTCGGGCGGCGATCGGCGACTGGATCGCGGCCGGCCGGCACGTCGACCGCATCGCATCAATTCGCGGCGCGCATCCAAGGCATGGCGGAGGGGGCGCGCTCTACCTTATTTTGCGGCGCAACCGAACGGGCTGAAAATCGCTGCGACGGGGGCGTTTCGGCCGGGTAGTCTACGGTCGATTCCCGCCTAAAAACCGCAGAAGTCAAGGGATCGTAACGCATGCGTATCGACGGCGATATCGTTTGCGGGAACTAGTTGTTTTTCAATAAGTTGATCCCGGTTTGATACATATTTGCCACGCTTGTGCTGTCCCGCAACAAGACATATGTAAAAGGCCGTCTCCGACCGGGAACGAAATGGTTACTCGACAGTAAATGCGGTGCTCGTCGAAGTGACGTTGCTGACCCGGGTGAAGACATTCGACAAACCTGTTTCCTGCCTTTGCGCGGAAAAGGGGGGACCGAATGGTGCAGGGAGTCGATCGTCGGCCACCGCGCACCTCCGGGGCAACAAGGAGGATTATTTTATGGCATTTGGTGATAACAGTGTTCTGATCACGACCGCGACCCAGCAGGATGTGGTCGCGAACGGCAACAGCGACACGTATCAGGCCGGCGACGGTGCAAACGCATTCGTCATCGCCAATGGCAATGTCGGCAACGACCTGTTCATCGGTTGGGGCGCAAACGACTCGATCATCAACAACCGTCAGATCTTTGACGGCAATGGCGATGGCTTCATCCAGTTCGGTTCGAACGGCGTCCTCGACATCGATCGCGTCAGCCGTCGCAATGCCGGTCAGGACCAGCTGCAGCTCGCCGGCGAAAACGCTCTCGTCACCGAACTGCGCTATCTCGGCAACAAGAACGGCGGATACGTTTATGCCGAATCGGCAACGCTGAAGAACTTGTGGGAGCCCTTCGGCCGCACCAACGTGATCGAAGGCACGGTCGGCGACAACTCGTTCAACATGGCAGGCGGCGCCAAGGTGCTGTTCCATGACAACGCGCTGGGCCTGAACCTCGGTGGCGACACGATCAGCAACTTCGGCAGCGACGATCTGCTCGTCAGCACGTCGATGATCTTCGACAGCGACATGAACGACACCGTGACGTTCGGCAAGAACGGCGTGCTCGACATTTCGGGTTCGAACGGTCCGGCGGCAACCGATCCGGCGGGTGGCCCGGGCGGCCAGCTGAACTTCACCGACCAGACGTCGGTCAAGTACCTGGGTTCGAACGAAATCGGCGGCGTGACGTACTATTACTACGGCACCACCGACTCGACCTTTGATCCGACCCCGGGCGCGTAAGCGTACCTTCGGTAACGGACGGAAAGCCCGGCACGAAAGTGTCGGGCTTTTCATCGTTCCAGACCGATGACGGTTGCTGCCGCGACGGCGGCACCGTCGCCCCGGTCGCGCTGATAGGCGCGGATATCGGGGGAAAGCACATAGGCGATGAGCGCGAACGCAACGGCCGCCGATGCGCCGTCGCGGACCCGCACCGGCGGGCACGGCGACCGCGATACCGCAGCGCGATCCGCCGTCCGGCGAATGGTCTGTCGCCGGTCGGTCCCCGACGGCATCGGCCGGATGGTCTGCCGTCGATCGACCATCCGACGCCGTTCCGGATCGGATAGCGTACGATAGGCGCTGATGATCGCCGCCGCGCGATCGGCGGCATCGGTATCGCGCGACCGGTCGGGATGCCACTGCGCGATCATCCGTCGAAACGCGCGCTTGATCTGGTCGGGATCCGCGCCACGATCGATATCGAGTACCGTATAGGGATCGGCAGTATCGGTCATCGGCCCGCCTCGATTGACTATTCGTCCGAGGCATTGCTACGAGCGCGGTTGCGGGGCGGTTGAGCAACAGGCTTAGCGCCGGGTTCACCATAGTGCGCACATACCAACCCGACGGAGCAGGAATGATCGAGGCGGAAACCAGCAGGATCGGCCCGGTCGATATCGCCGTCGTGACCTTTGACGAAGCGGTGGCGGCGGTCGACGACCGTATCGACGCAGCCGATGGTGGCAGCGTCACCTTCTGCAACGCGCACAGCGTCAACCTGGCCCGGACCGACCGGCGACTGGTCGACGCCTATTCCGACAGTCTGGTGCTGAACGACGGGATCGGCGTCGATATGGCGCGCAAGCTGCTATATGGCGCGCCGTTCCCGGCGAACGTCAATGGCAGCGACTTCATTCCGATCTTCTTCGAACGAAGCCGCCACGACCTGCGCTTGTTCCTGCTCGGCAGCCGGCCGGGCGTCGCCGCGCAGGCGGGCGCGATCATCGCGGAACGGTATCCGCGCCACCGTGTCATGGGTGTGCGCGACGGCTATTTCGAACCGGACGAAGAGGCTGCGCTGGTCGACGAGATTGCGCGATCGGGTGCGAATCTGCTGATCATCGGCATGGGCCAGCCGCGACAGGAGATTTTCGCGGCGGAACATGCGGCGAAGATCGGGATGGCATCGATGAGCGTCGGCGCGTTTCTCGATTTCACCTCCGGCGCGATCCCGCGCGCGCCGGGCTGGCTGCGTGCGGCGCGGCTGGAGTGGGTCTATCGCCTCGCGCTGGAGCCGCGGCGCATGTTCGACCGGTATGTCCTCGGCAATCCGCGATTCCTGCTTGGTATCCTAAAGGATCGCAGGCGTAACGACTAAAATGTGATGAACGGCGCGTTATCCGGATCACGCAACCGATTATCGACAGGCTTGGCAGCATAAAGCCCGGGAAGGTCGCACAACTGCGACGGCTGCGGGGTCTGAAATGCTTGGTATCAACCTGTCCGGTGCGGAGTTCGGCAAGGGCGACCGCTATGGCTATGACTATGTCTACCCATCGCTGAAGGATCTGACCTTTTACGCGCAAAAGGGTATCGAACTCGTTCGTCTTCCGGTGAAGTGGGAACGACTGCAAGACAAGCTGGGCGGGCCGCTCGACGAGCAGGAAATGGCGCGGCTGACCAAGTTCCTCGACAATGCCCAGAGCCTGGGCATGAAGGTGGTCATCGACGTCCATAATTACGGCCGCTTTGCCGGCAAGGCGATCGGCACCGCCGATGTTCCGGTCGAGAAGTTCGCCGATTTCTGGTCGAAGCTGGCCGATGCCATCGGCGACAAGCCGGCGGTGTACGGCTATGACCTGATGAACGAGCCGCACAACATGCCGAACAAGACGGTATGGCCGGCGGCGGCGCAGGCGGCGGTCGATGCGATCCGTGCGCTGGGCGACAAGACCACGATCTTCGTCGAGGGCGAAAGCTGGGCCAATGCGACCAACTGGGGGTCGAACAACCCCAATCTGGACATCAAGGACCCGGCCGACAACATCGTCTACGAGGCGCACCTCTACCTCGATAAGAACCAGTCGGGCACCTATGCCGGCAGCTACGATGCGGAAGGGGCCACCGCCGATGTCGGCGTGAAGCGGTTGCAGGCGTTCGTCGCGTGGCTGGAGGAAAAGGGCGCACGCGGCTTCATCGGCGAATTCGGCGTCCCTTCGGACGATCCGCGCTGGCAGGTCGCGCTCGACAACATGCTCGACGCGATGAACGATTACGGCTTGTCGGGCACCTATTGGGGCGCCGGCAAGTGGTTCAACGGTTATAATGTCGGCCTGCTCGACAAGAACGGCAACGGGAAGGCGTCGCTCGACACGTTGCTGTCGAACCTGGCCGATGGTCGCGATGTCGGGCTGGCGCAATTGTGGGCACCCGATCCCGTTTCGACCGGAACGGTCGTCAACACCACAACGTCTGCGGGGCGGATCGGCACCGCCGGCACCTATGACAAGGTCGATTTCTCGACCGCGACGGGGGGGGTCACCGTCAAGCTCGATGGCCTGAAATATGTGTCGATCGAGGAAGTGGTCGGCAGCAATTTCAAGGATGTTCTGGTCGGCGACAGCGCCGCCAACACGCTGATCGGGGGCAAGGGCAACGACGTGCTCGACGGCGGGGCGGGGGCCGATATCCTGACCGGCGGCCTTGGCGACGACGTCTATTATGTCGATAACGCCCGCGACGTGCTGACCGAGCGGGTCGGCGAGGGCCATGACGTGGTCCACGCCACCGTCGACTGGGTCCTGGGCAATTCGTTCGAGGATCTGAAGCTCGACGGTACCGCGATCAGCGGGACCGGCAACAAGCTGGACAACGTCATCATCGGCAACGCGGTGGCGAATGTCCTGAACGGCGGCTGGGGCGATGATGTGCTCGACGGTCTGGGTGGTGCGGACCGACTGATCGGCGGTACCGGCAACGACACCTATTATGTCGACAATGTCGGCGACGAGACGGTCGAGGCGTACAAGGCCGGCAACGACACCGTCATCGCGACGATCGACTGGACGCTGACCGCCAATGTCGAGAACCTGACGCTGTCGGGTGGCGCGCGGCGCGGAACGGGCAACAGCAGCGACAACAAGCTGATCGCCAACGACGCCGGCAATTCCCTGTACGGATTGAAGGGCGACGACATCCTGACGGGCGGTGCCGGCAAGGATTGGCTGGAAGGCGGCGAAGGCGAGGACAGGCTGTCCGGCGGGGCCGGCGACGACATTCTGATCGGCGGCACCAATCGCGACTGGCTGACCGGTGGGGCCGGGCGCGACACCTTCCGCTACCTTGCCGGCAACGAATCCAAGGGTAGCACGATGGACCGCATCCTCGACTTCACGCGCGGCGACGACGTCATCGACCTGTCGGCGCTCGACGCCAACACCAAGATGAGCGGCAATCAGGCGATGACCTTTATCGGCACCGCCGAATTCGGTCGCAAGGCCGGGCAACTCCGCTACGAAGTGATCGACGATTACACCCAGGTCGAAGTCGACCTGAACGGTGATGGCAAGGCTGATTTCGGCATCCGGCTCGAAGAATTCCACTACAAGCTGGCGGCCAGCGACTTCATCCTCTGATCGACGGTTTCCGTCGGAACCCGCGATACCGTTCGTCCCTTATGGGGCGGGCGGTATCGCCACGTTCGGTATCGGGGAGCACCGCCCACTTGCCGCCATCGGAACCACGCCGTAGATCGACCATCCCGTCCGTATCGTTCATCGGCTGGTAAAGACGAACTGCTACCGCGGGAATCACGGGCGCAGTGTCTTGTAATTGAGGGCAGACTTTGTGCCGGGCCTGTCCTACGCTACCGGCGAGGACGGTCGCGGCAGGACGATAGAAGGAAAGCGAATGACCGACCTGCCCCGCGTGTCGGTGGTGAGTGCCTTCTACAATCGTGGCAGCCGGGTGAGGGAATCGGTCGGCACCATCCTGGCGCAGACCTATCCGAACCTCGAAGCGGTGATCGTCGACGACGGATCGACCGACGATACGCTGGCGCAGCTGAAGACGTTCGACGATCCCCGACTCAAGATCATCACGCGCGACAATCGCGGGTTCGTTGCGTCGATCAACGAAGCCATTCGCGCCAGCAGCGGTGCGATCGTCGCGATCCATGGTTCGGGCGATCTGTCCTTTCCCGACCGCGTCGCGCGGCAGGCGCAGGTGCTGATCGACGATCCGACGATGGGCGTGGTCGGATGCTGGGTCGAGGATGACGAGACGGTAGGCGACGGTACGCTGGTCTTCCGCCCGCCCGCCGGGCTGCCGTTTCATGCGGCGTTGCTGGGCCGCAACCTGTTCACTCATGGCGAGACGATGTTCCGCCGGGCGCTGTACGATCGGGTCGGCGGCTACCGCGAGTTCTTCCGCTATGCGCAGGATCGCGACCTGTGGCTGCGCATGTCACGCCATACCGGCTATGCGATCGTTCCCGACATCCTGTACCGGCGGTTCAAGCCGGCGGGCGGGGTCAGCGCCGATCCACAGAAGCTGGTGCTGCAGGCCTATCTGTCCGACTTTGCCGTGCAGTGCGCGCTGGCGGTCGACCGGGGGGAGGACGACCCGATCGACCGGCATGGCTATCTTGCCCCGTTCCTGCGCCAACGACCCGAAGTACTGGCGCGCAAGCTCGCCTGGTATGGGGCACGCCTGATGGTGAAGGGCGATTTCGCGCGGGGCTGGCCGGTGATCGAACAGGCGCGCCGCGAAGCGGGCAGCTGGCAGGTGAGGATGATCCACGCATTGGCCGCGCTGCACACGTCGCCGGTGATCTGGGACCGAATCGGGCGGCCGATCCTCGCGCAGCGGCTGGCCTATTTTCGCCAGTCCGACGACTGACCGGGCAGGACGGCCGCAACGGGCCGTCCTGCCGCAGGTTCAGCGGATCAGGATGCTGCCGAGGACCGGCACGTCGGCCGCTTCGAGGCGCGGCAGCAGCGTGTCGAGCGCGGCGAACGGCGTCTGGGTACGCTCGACCACCAGCAGCAGCCCGTCGGCCCCGCGCGCGATCGCGGCGATCATTTCGGGTGGCTGATGACCGGCGTCGATGATCGCGAAGCGATGGCCGAGGCGGATGGCGCGAATTTGTTCGACCAGCGACACGCGCTCGACCGTTTCGGGCAGCGCGGCGATCGCCGGACCGGCGGCGATCAGCGACAGGTTGGGCACCGGCGTCTCGGTCACCGTCGCTTCGCGATCCTCGGCACCCGACAGGAGCGAGGTGACGCCCTCGACCGGATCGACCGCGAACAGGCTGTGGTGGGTGGGCGCGGCGAAGTTCGCATCGACCAGCAGCCCCGGCTGGCCAAGCTGTGCGACGAGCGTCGCCAGATTGGCGGCGACGCCCGGCGCATCGTCGGTGCCGACTGCCGCGACGACGATCACGCGCAGGTCGCCCCGTTCGAGATCCTCGATCGCGAACAGGCTGGACCGCAGCGCGCGCAGCTTCACCGTCAGGGGATTGTCAGGGTCATAGGCGGCGACGACCGCACGGCTGACGCCGGTGGCGTCGGGATCGATCAATGTGCCCGCTTCGGCGCGCGTCGCCAGCGTCCGCTGGACCTGTTCGGGCGCCACGACGCCGAGGTCGACGACCGCTTCGGTGAAGCTGGCCCCGGTCCGGGCGCGATACGCCTCGATCCGGTCCAGTTCCTCGCGACCCAGCCGGTTGGCGTCGATCAGCGCGGTTTCGATGTCGCTATAGCGATCCGCCGCGGGCCGCGACGTGCTGGAACGCAACCTCATGCCGATGCTTCCTTTCCGGCAAAACCAACATGGACCGAACCCCGGCTGAGATCGGCGAGCACCGGCACGCCGGTCGCCCGTTCGAACCCGTCGATGGTGCGCACGCGGGGCCGGCGCCATTCGAGGAACAGCGCGAGGAGGATCCCGGCGAACACGCCGCCGACGATGCCGAGCAGCAGACGCAGGGCGACGTCCGGACTGGACGGCAGCGTCGGCGCGGTCGCGCGGTCGAGCACGCTGACGTTGGTCTGCGGAATTTCGCTCTGCAGGCGGACTTCGTTCAACCGTGCGGTGACCGCGTCATAGGCGGCGCGCGACGAGTCGACGTCGCGTTGCAGCACCGCCATTTCGTCCTGCGCGCTGGCCAGCCGCAGCACCCGTTCGCGCTGTGCCGCGACCAGACCACGCAGATTGGCCTCGCGTGCCGCTGCGGCGGCGCTGTCGGTGCGGACCGCGTCGACGACCGTGCCGACCGCCTGACCACGCCGGGCGCGCAGTTCGGCGACCTGCGCCTGTGCGGCGACGACCAACGGATGGTTCGGGCCGAGCGACTGACGCAATTGCGACAATTCCGCTGACTTGGTCGCGATCTGGCCGTCCAGCCCCTGCACGACGGCGGACTGCTGGGCTGAGGACGACGACCCGACCGAGGTGTTGGCGCGGGCGCGCGACTGTGCGGTTTCGGCCTGCGCCGTGGTCATCTGTTGCGACAATTCGCTCAACTGCGCCTGTTCGATGTCGAACCGGCCAGCACCGACGAGGCCGCGTGCCTGCTGGAAGCTGCTGAGGCGACGCTGCGCCTGTTCGAGGCGGTCGCGCGCTTCGTTGATCTGCGAGCGGAACCACTGCGAATAGACACGGGCGGGATCGATGCGCAGCTGCAACTGCGTCTGGACATAGGCCTCGGCAAAGGCGGTGGCGAGCTGGGCGGCCTTTTCGGGGTCGGCGCTCTTGTAGTTGAGCGACAACACGTTGGTCGTGCGGGTAGTCACCACTTCGAGCGGGGCGACCAGCCGGCGGCCGATCCATTCGCGCAGGCCGATGCGCTGTTCGCCCGATTCGCGATAGCGCTGGATCAGGTCGGGGTCCTTGTCGTAGCCGAGCTTTTCGGCGACACGCTGCGCGACGACGCCCGACCGGATGATGTCGACCTGCGTCCCCAGCACCGATGCCGACGCCTTGGCAGCGCCGTTGCCGCCGGCGACCGGATCGGATTGCTGCAGATCGAACAGCAGCGTCGACGACGCGGTATAGGTACGCGGCGACTGCCACGTCCAGATCGCGACCGCGACGATGCATGCGATCGCGACGAGCGCGACCAGCCGCCAGCGGCTTTTCAGCGACTCGAGATAGTCCCAGACATTCATTGCATGGTTCCTTCGTCGGCGGACGACGCGGGGACGGACCCCGTCCGCGTCGTCACGCACATCGCCAGCAGCAATTGCGGCGCGAGCACGTCGTCGAACGCCAGCCGCTGCGATCCTTCCTGCATTCGCCCGAGTGCCGGGGCGAAACTTTCGATCAGATGGGGCACCTGCGCCGGATCATGGCCGTCGCGGATCAGCGCTTCGGTCAGGTCGGCGACGGTGAATTCGAGATGGGTGGCGCAGGCGCGCGCAAAGCTTTCGAGCAGCGCGATCGGATAGTGGTGTTCGCCCAGCAGCCGGGCGAACAGTTCGTCGTCGCGCGGATTGGTCGTCCGCCAGACCGCCTGCGCGCGGCGCAGCCCTTCGGTCATCGCCGCATCGTCGACCTCCTGCTGTCCGCGATCGATCGCGACCAGACAGGCCTGCAGGCTGAACAGCCGCATGTGATAGGGCGAACCGCACGCCGCCCAACGCAACGCTTCCAGCGCGCTGGGTGCCATGGTCAGACCGATGGCGTTGCTGGTCAGGCGGATGAAATTCTTAACCTCGGCATCGGCGATCGGTTTCAGCCCGACAGCGGTCAGATGGCGGCGGACCGAAGCATGGACGTCGATCAGTTCGCTGACGTCGCCCGAAATGCCGACGAACAGCAGCCGGACGCGCGAACGCATGTCGGACAGCAGTTTCAGCAGCAGCGCCAGTTGCGCCTTGGTCTCGCTATCGTCGAGCCGGTCGAATTCGTCGAGAATGAAGACGACATCGTCGCGGTCGGCCCGCGCGAGCAGCGCGGCGACTGCGCGCGGTGTCGGCGCTGCCGACAGCAGGTCGATCGCCTTCGCATATTCGTCCCCGCGCAACCCGAACGGGGCGGGGCCGAGTTCGTGGAGATAGGGCAGGATCACCTGACCGAAGTCCCCGGTGCCGGCGCACGACAGATAGATGATCGTGGCACCGCGGGCGTCGGCCATGTCGCCGAAGACGCGGACCAGCGACGTCTTGCCGCTGCCGCGCGGGCCGTGGATTACGGCGTGCATGCCCGATTCGAGTACCGTCTCGCGCAGCGTGGCCAGTTCGTGTTCCCGCCCGAACAGGTCGCGCGGATTGTCGACCGGCTGATTCGCGCCGAACAGGCGGACGGCGAGGGCGCGGGTACGCTCGATACGGCGTTCGGGCGACAATTCGGGGGTGGCGGTCCGGGCCGGTGCCGTCGGCGCGCGCGGAACCGGAGGGCGCGACGCCTGCGCCGCGACCTTCAGCGGACTGGGCAGCATCCGGCCGGTATCACCATTGAGCTTTCGCAACAGCAGACGGACGCGGCCCATCAATCGATCGAACATTCCGCCTCCTTCCCCGCGGGCCGGCGCTGGCCTGCCCGGACCTTGCATCGCATAAACGTCATCAATTGCCTATCGGTTCGAATGCGGTAGGGCGTGACCCGGCAACGCGGTGTCCGGATAGCGTTCGGGGTGCAGCAACCGTTCGCCGATCCCGTCCCATGTCGGGAAGGCGCGCGGTGCCACGCTGCCCGCTGCCGCCAGCGCATCGCGTATTGCCGCCCCGATCGATACGGCATCGTCGTTACGATATCCGAAACGCGACGTCACATCGCCGCAGGCGAAATCTGGGCAAACCGCGGGCAGGCCGAGATATTCATACTGGGCAAGCTTCAGACTGGACTCCGCCAGATATTCGACGCCGGCCGCCCGGTGATAGGGGGCGAGCCCGATCGTCGCATGGCGCAGATAGGGCAGGGTCGCGCGGAACGGCATCTCGTCGTGCAGGATGACGTTGGGCGGCACATCGAACTTCGCGCCGCTGCCGATCACGTGGAATTGCACGTCGGGAAAGGCCGGCGCGGCGATGCGGAAGAAATTCTGGTCGAACAGCATCGCCCCGACCGACACCGCGTTCACCGTGCCGGGCGCGTACGGATTGACCCCGTCGTCGACGAAATCGTCGGGATCGATGCCGAAGCCGATTCGCGTCAGCCGGTCGGTCGCCCAGCCGAAATCCTCCGCCATCACGCTGGAGCGCAGGCTGACATGATGGACCAGCGCGCCATCGACCTCCAGCCGTTGGCGGACATAGGGATGCGCCCCGACGGTATCGAGCCGGTCGGTGGCGTAATAGATGATCCGCGCGGTCGGGTTGAGCCGGCGCATCCGCCGCAGCATCACCGCCGCAACCGTCGCCTCGACCACCAGATAATCGGCCTGTGCGAACATCCGGTCGACGTCGCGATTGGGCAGTTCGGCATAGAGCGGGAACAGCGTGCCCATCACCTTGTCACCCAGCTTCGATCCCGTGGCAAAGGGGTGGAAGGCGGTGCGCCACAGATAGCAGCGGATGTTGTCGACGGTTTCGAACTGGTTGGCCCGGTCCCACAAAAACAGCCGCGAATCGCCCTTGCGCCGCGACAGGCGGCTGAACCGCGTCGACAGGAAGGTGACGTCGTACCCGGTATTGGCCAGCGCCTTGGCGATCGGATGGATGCTCGCCCGCTTCGCGGTGCGATAATCGTGAAACGCGGACACGAACACGACCCGTCCCTTGCTCATGTCGCGCTCCCTGTGGCGTGCTGCGCGCATTCTCGATCCGCGCGTTCGGCGACGCAATGGCTTGCCGCGCGCGCAGGGTCAATGGTGCGCGGGCAAAATGATGCCGCAGTGCAGCATCGGGATATACTTTTCGTGCCGCGATCGGTAGTTACGGCAACCCGATCGGGCGATCGGACCGGCTGCGTGCCGGAACTCGCCCGTATCGTAACGGTCGCGTGCGGATTTTGACCGGACGATCGGAAAGTCATAGAGCGGTGGGCCGGATGCGCCGCATCCGACAGGGAGTTCGGGGAATGAAGGGTCCAGTCGCCATCGCCGCGACCGCTGGCGCGGTCGGCCTTGTCATGGCCGCAGCACCCGCGCGGGCGCAGGAAAACAAGTTCGACCTGTCGCTGGCGCTGGTCGAAACCTACGACACCAATATCCTGCGCCTGGGAGAGCAGCGCACGAACCAGCCGACCGACAACCTGTCGACCGCACCCCGGCTGACGCTGGATTACAGCCGGCAACTGGCGCGGCAGCGGATCTTCGCCAATGGCTATGCCGGTTATGTGTGGAACAACCGGTTCGACTTCCTGAACCGGCAGGATATCGCGCTGACCGGCGGTGCCGACATCCGCGTCGGGCCGAAATGTCGGGCGACGGTGCTCGGTACCTTCGTGCAGGCACAGTCCGACCTGGAGGATCTGGGCGTCGTCATCAGCAACACGGCGACGACCACCGATTACTCGATCGCGGCCAGCTGCCCGCGCCCCTCCGGATTTTATCCGATCGCCTCGGCCGGATATTTCAAGGTCGACAACGAACGCCGCCAGTTGCGCAACCAGAACATCATCGATGGGCGCGTCGGCATCGGCTACAGCCTGCCCAGCCTAGGCACGGCGCAGTTGTTCGGTGCGTTCTCGACGATCCGTCGCGCGCGCTTCTACGATACGCCCGAGGGGCCGGTCCGCGACGTGACGCAGATCCGGTCGGCCGGTCTGCGCGTGGGACGCGACGTCGGCACCCGGATCAAGGCGAGCGGCGAGGTCGGCTATACTTCCGCCGATCCCGCATCGCCGCAGGCGACGCCGTTCAGCGGCATCACCTATTCGATCAACGCATCCTATACCCCGATCTCGCGATTCGTCCTGACGGCCGCGTTCGGCCGGTCGGTGTCGGCGCGCGGCAATTTGGGCGTCAGCTATATCCTGCGCGATCAGGTCGATTTCGGCGCACGGCTGACGATCAGCCGGCGCACGTCGTTCGGGGCCGGTGTCCAGCTGTCGCAGCGCGATTACAAGGGCGAGGACCCGTTGTTCGTCGCGGAGCCGCGTCTGTCCGATACGCAGCTTAACGCTCAGGCCGATGTCCGCTACCGATTGGCGCAGCCGATCACGCTGGAACTGGCCGCCCGGTACCGGCAGCGTACGGCCGAAAATGATTTTTACGATTATGACAGCTTTGCCACGACATTGCGGGCGATGCTGAGCATATGATGGGAAAGGATATGGGGATGAAGGCGTTCGTCAGTCTGGCCATCGCGATTGCGATGCCGTGCGCCCTCGCGCAACCCGCCGCCGCGCAGGCGACGTGGGATGGATATCGGCTGGGGGCCGAAGACCAGATCGAAGTGTCGATCTATGGTCAGGGCGGTTCGGTGACCAAGACACGCATCAAGTCCGACGGATCGATCACCCTGCCGCTGGTCGGCCGGGTCGAGGCGTCGAATCGTACGACGCAGGCGCTGGCCAGCGCGATCCAGGAACAGCTGCGTCGCGGCGGTTACGTCAACGATCCGATCGTCAATGTCGAGATCGCCGAATATGCCAGCCGCACGGTCACCGTGCTTGGCGAATTCGCCAAGCCGGGGGTGGTGCCGCTCGACCGGCCGACCCAGCTGAGCGAACTGGCGGCGCGGGCCGGCGGTCTGCGCGAAGGCGGTTCGGACATCGTCGAACTGCGCCGTGCCGGCAAGGTGACGACCTATAGCCTGACCCAGATCGCGCGCGGGCAGCAGCCCGACGTCGCGATGCAGCCGGGCGATGCGGTCTATGCGATCCCGGCACCGCAATATTATGTCTATGGCCAGATCGGCAACGCCGGCGCGTTCGCGATCGCGCCGGGCATGACCATCCGGCAGGCGCTGGCCCGTGCCGGCGGCCCGACCCTGTCGGGGTCGGAGCGCAAGGTGACGCTGTATCGCGGCGGGCGCGAGCTGGAGGCCGAATTGGCCGCACCGGTCCTGCCCGACGACGTGCTGTTCGTGCGCGAGCGCATTTTCTGATCCGGCCGGCGGGCGCTCGGTCCGGGCGTCCGCCGACCCGTTCGCATCGGTCGCGCGATCGATGAGCGACGACAGCCGTATCGACGATCGCGACCCGTTGGCGAATACCGGTCCGCCGGGGTCGATGAAGCGCACCCTGGCGGCCGGGGCGGGGTGGACCACCGCGCTGCAACTGACGTCGAAGGCGATCGAACTCGGCTTTACCGCCGTCCTCGCCCGCATCCTGTTCCCGCATGACTTTGGGGTGATTGCGGGCGCGACGATCTTCATCGAACTGGCGCTGTTGCTGGCCGAGGTCGGGATCGGCGCGACGATCGTGCAGATGCCGGGGCTGACCCGCGACGATGTCCGCGTCGCCGGCACGCTCGTGTTCCTGAGCGGCATCGGCTATTTCCTGCTGGCACAGTTGTTCGCGCCGCTGGCGGGGGCGTTTCTGAACATCGATGGTGTTACCGGTGTCCTGCGCGTGCTGGCGCTGGTGTTCGTGATCCAGTCGTTCGGGATCGTGCCCGAAAACCTGCTGGTCCGCCGTCTCGACGTGCGGCGGGTAATGATCGCGCAGGTGCTGGCGCGGATCGTCGGGACCGGTGGAGTCGGCATCGCGCTGGCATGGCTCGGCTGGGGCTATTGGGCCTTGGTGGCGGCGGCGCTGGTCGAGACGGTGGTCAAGGCGGCGTGGCTGGTCGCGATCGTTCGTCCGCCGATGCGCCCGCTCCTGACCCGCGCCGGTACGAAGCGGCTGATGGGGCGCAGCGCCGGGTTTTCGGTCGCGCGCATCCTGAACTTCTTTGCGCTGCGGTCGAACAATCTGGTGGTCGGGCGGACGATGGATGCCGCCGCGCTCGGCATCTATTCGCGCGCTTTCAACCTGATGAGCGTACCGTCCGAACTCTATACCCGCATCGCCGAACGACTGGTGTTTCCGGCGATGGCGCAGGTGCAGGACGATGCCGCGCGGTTGCGGGCGGCGTTCCTGCGCGGGACCGAACTGACGGCGGCGATCGGGATGCCGATGTCGGCGTTGCTGGCGGTCCTTGCCCCAGAAGTCATTGAAATCATTCTCGGATCGCGGTGGGCGGCGGTGATCGGGCCGTTCGCGATCCTGTGTTCGGCAAGCTATTTCCGCTTGGGTTCGAAGATCGGCGGATCGTTGCAGCGGGCCAAGGCCGCGACCGGCGCGATGATCACGAACCAGATCGTGTATCTGGCGATGGTCGTCGGCGGGGCGTTGATCGCCTATCCCTATGGCATCGAAGCCGTCGCGCTGGCAGGGAGCATCGCCGTGGTCGCATCCTATATCACCATCAACGTCAACGCGTGTCGCATCGCTGGCGTCGACCTGCGCGCGTTCGTTGCCAGCCATCTGCACGGGGTGCTGCTGGCGGTACTGAGCGTCGCGGTGGTCCTGCCGGTGGTGACGGCGTTGCGGCGGGCGGCGGCACCGGCGGTGGTGACGCTGGGCGTCGCCGGGGCGGTGCTGGCGGTGGTGGCATTGTTGCTGTTCTGGCGACGGCCGCGCTGGTTGTTGGGGGATTTTCTGGTGTCGCTGATGAACGATGCAGCCCGATCCGTTGCCCGGCGGCGGGGGGCGGTGTCGTGATGCGCGCCGCGTGGCTGCTGGCCGCCATGATGCTGGTCGCGGGATGCAATGGGCAAGGGGAGGCCCAGCCCAAGGACCCGCCGCGCCGTCCCGCGCCGCCGCCCCGCTTCGGCGTCAATCTGTCGGGAGCCGAGGGCAAGGAGAGCGATGCGCCGCGCCCGACGCTGGCCGATGTGCGCAACGCCGTCGACCGGCTGCGCTTCGGCCTGATCCGCTATCCGTTCCGCCCGAGCCGGATGACGCCCGACCGGGTCGAGGAACTGAAGGCGATCGCCGCGTTTACCGGCACGCGCCGGGTGCCGCTGATCCTCGACAATCACAATTCGCGCTGGAACCCGGTCGGCGAACAGATCGCGTTCTGGACCGATCTGGCGCGACAATTCCCCGACGACGGGTCGGTGATGATCGATCTGGTCAACGAACCCGGCAATGTCGAGTGGATGCAGTGGGCAACCGAGGCCAAGGTGGTGATCGCCGGATTGCGCCGGGCTGGCATCCGTCATCCGATCCTGCTGCAATGGCCGGGATATTCGGGCATCCAGCGGTTCGACAAGCATGAGCCGGCCGATGGCAAGTGTCAGAGCGCGGGCTGTGCGCTCGATCGGACGCCGGGGCCGCTCGATCCGATCGACCGCACCTTACTGAACGGTCATCGCTATTTCGATTCAGACGGTTCGGGCACGAAGCGCGATTGCACCAACGACAAGGGCGAGCCACGCACCGACAGCGGGTTCGACCGGTTTGCGAAGCAATTGCGGCGACGCGGCCTGCGCGCCTACATCACCGAATCGGCGTTCGGTAGCTATGCGGCGGTGCCGCCCGGCTGCGTGGCGGTCGGGGCCGATGCCGTCGCGCAACTGCGCGCGAACAGCGACGTGCTGCTGGGCATCACCTGGTGGGGCGGGGGCCGGATGTGGCCCGACCGCTATCTGTTCAAGATCGAATGTTCCAAGGACGATCGATTGACCTGTCCTCCATCGGAGTATCAACGGATGCTGAACCCGGCCCTTTCCGCCGGCCCCGGACCGCTTCCCGGACCCGGGCCGCGCACCGACCGAGCGGAGCCGCGTCGATGACCGCCGATCGCCCCCTGTCGATCGTCCATGTCGTCCGCCAGTTCCATCCCGGGATCGGCGGCATGGAGGAATGCGTCCTGCAATTGGCGCGCTATCAGCAGCGCGACGGGCACGGCGTTCGCGTGGTGACGCTCGACACGATCTTCGACGACGATGCGACGGCTACGCTGCCGCACCATGACGCGATCGACGGGATCGAAATCCGCCGGGTGCCGTGGAAGGGGTCGAAACGCTACCCGATCGCGCCGGGCGTGCTGCGCCATCTGAACGGTGCGGACATCGTCCATGTCCATGGCGTGGATTTCCTGTTCGACTATCTGGCGCTGACCAGGCCGATCCATGGCCGCACGCTGGTGCTGTCGACGCATGGCGGATTCTTTCACACCCAATTCGCCGGCAAGATGAAGCTGCGCTATTTCGCGACGGTCACCCGCACCGCGATGCGCGCCTATGCGGCGACCGGCGCGTCGAGCACGCAGGATTTCGACCGCTTCCAGCAGATCCATCCGCGCAATTTGCGGCTGATCGAAAATGGCGTCAGCCTCGACAAGTTTCGCGGGCTGGCGGATCCGTCGGCGCACACGATGCTGTATTTCGGCCGGCTGGCGCCGAACAAGGGGCTGTTCGAACTGCTGCCATGGTTCGCACAGGCGTGCGAGGTCGATCCGGCGTGGCGGCTGGTGATCGCGGGCAAGCCGATGGGCGTGGAAGCCGCCGACCTGCGCGAGCGTGCCGCCGCGGCCGGTGTCGCCGATGCGGTCGAGGTGGTGGTGACGCCGACCGATGCCGAGATCGCCGATATCGTGCGCCGGTCGTCGGTCTATGTGTCGGCGTCGAGCTATGAAGGCTTTGGCCTGGCAGCGATCGAGGGGGCGTCGGCGCATCTCTACCCCGTGCTGAACGCGATTCCCGCGTTCGAACGGACGATCGAGACGATGGGCTTCGGCCGCATCGTCGATTTCACCGATCCGGCATCGGGCGCGGCCTTTGCGCGGGACTGGCCGACGATCGACCGGCCCGATCCCGGCGCGCTGGATGCACTGCTCGACGCACGCTTCGGCTGGCGCGGGCATGTCGATGCGTTTTACGACTTGTATCGCGTTGCGGGGAAGTAAAGAGATGGTAACGCTTTCACCGTAACGCACTTTGTACGCCCGCGTCGCACCGGACTTGCGCTGCAAGCGCAACTCATCCATGGACGCGCGGCGCACGCACGGGCTTCAAGACCAAGACCAATTACAGCCGTTAACGGCGTACAGCGGACATCGGGGATCAGGGTGACAGGAATACCAGCCGATTCCGGAACGGATATTGCTGGCGCGACGAAAAGTTCGCGTTTCTGGCTGACGCCGCATGCGCTTCGCCTGCGGCTTTATGTGATATTGCTGGCGCTGGACATCACCGCGATCGCGTTCGGCTTCCTGTTGCCCAGTCATTTGCTGAAGTCCGATTTCAAGCTGTTCGAGCTGCTGACGGTGACGGCGATCGTCTATACCGGCATCGCCTTCAATTCGGGCGCGTTCTCGCTGCGATCGGCGCAGGACGTTTCGGTCGACACCGCACCTGCGGTCCGGGCGCTGCTGTTCACCTATGGCGTGCTGTTCCTGCTCTCCTATTTCCTGAAGCTGGAGCGCGACCTGTCGCGCCTGCTGATCGGCATCGCGATGGTCGTCGGCACGCTGACGCTGGTCGTGTTCCGGCAGATCGTGGCGATCTATGTCGAATCGCGGCTGCGCGACCGGTTGCTGGTGCAGATGCTGATCCTCGACGGGGCCGACATCGCACCGCCGCCGGGGTACCGCGTGGTCCGGGCAAGCGATATCGGTCTGGTCCCCGACTTGCGCGATCCGGCGATGCTCAACGCCTTCGGATCGCTGATCCGCGAATGCGAACGCGTGGTGGTCGCCTGTTCCGAAGCGCGCTGCCAGGATTGGGCGATGCTGCTGAAGGGCGCGAACGTCCGCGGCGACGTGGTGGTCGATACGATCTCGCATTTCGGCGCGCTGGGCGTATCGCATATCGGCGACCGGGCGACGCTGACCGTATCGGTCGGGCCGCTGTCGTTGCGCGATGCGTTTGCGAAGCGGGCGTTCGATCTGGCGGTATGCGTGCCGGCGCTGATCGCGCTGGCACCCGCGCTGCTGCTGACCGCGTTGCTCATCAAGCTCGACAGTCCGGGGCCGGTGCTGTTCCGCCAGCGGCGCGTCGGACGCGGCAACGAATTCTTCGACATTCTGAAGTTCCGCAGCATGCGTGTCGAAAATTGCGACGCCGATGGCAATGTCTCCACTCGCCGCGATGACGACCGTATCACCCGCGTCGGCTATTTCATCCGCCGCACCAGCATCGACGAATTGCCGCAGCTGCTGAACGTGTTCCTTGGACAGATGAGCATCGTCGGCCCGCGTCCGCACGCGCTGGGCTCGCTGGCCGGCAATCACCTGTTCTGGGACGTCGACACGCGCTACTGGCATCGCCACGCGCTGAAGCCCGGCATCACCGGTCTGGCACAGGTGCGCGGCTATCGCGGCGCGACCAACCATGTCGAGGATCTGACCCGCCGCTTGCAGGCCGATCTGGAATATGCCGCCAACTGGTCGTTCTGGCGCGACGTCACGATCCTCGCGATGACCGTGAAGGTCGTGGTCCATAAAAACACCTATTGAACCTAAATACTTATTGTTCGTTCGCCATGAAATGGCGGGGGAATTGATTTGAGTGTATTTACGCGCGCGGCACCGCTTCTCCGGCTGCTGCTGCGGTTGAGACCCTTCGCGACCATGTTCGCAAATCTGCGTACGCCGTTTCGCGTCCTGATCTATCGGCGCGCGCGGCTGTCGATCGCCGGGCCGGTGAGCGGCAAGGGGCGGTTGGCGATCGGCAAATGCTGGCCCGGTCAGGTGTCGCGCGGGACCGAGGTCGCGGTGCGGCCCGGCGGCGCGATGCAGGTCGACGGCATCTTCGCCCTGCATCGCGGCGTCGAGATCCGCGTCGGAAAGGGGGGGCGGCTGACGCTGGGCAGCGGCTATCTGGCCGACGATGTACGGATCGATTGCCATCATGCGGTGACGATCGGGCACCGTGTCGCGATCGCCGCGCGCACCGTCATCATGGACACCGACCATCACGATCTGACCGGTTCGCGCGGGCGGACCGCGCCGGTGGTGATCGGCGACGATGTCTGGATCGGGCTGGGAGTGATGGTGCTGAAGGGCGTGACGATCGGATCGGGCGCGGTGATCGCCGCCGGCTCGATCGTGGTCCGCGACGTCGCGCCCGGTATGCTGGTTGCCGGCAGTCCGGCACGCGATATCCGCCCGGTCACCTGGACGATCTGATCGCGAAATTCGCTAGTGAACAATAAAGGCGCAATGATTTACCCGCCGTTTACCAATCACCGATTAGTAACCATCAATTCGATGTGCGCAGAAAAGCTTTGGTAAGACCTGATCCGCTATCTGGTGTGTAGCCAGATGGAGGATGCCATGAGTCTTCAGGCACGCATAATTGAAGAACAGTTTGTCGGTCGTCGCGATGACGATCGTGTTTCGGTCGGTCGTGCGTGCGTATTGCGCGCTGCGGGGCGGCCGCCGGTGCATAGCGCGCTGCTCGACCTGACCCGCCACGGGTGCCGTATCCGCACCGGCCATCCGCTGGGCATCGGCGAATCGGTCCTGCTGGGCCTTGCCGGGGTCGGCACGGTCGAGGCGACCGTGATGTGGGGCGAGGGTACCCAATATGGCTGCGAGTTCATCGGGACGTTGCCGTCGGGTGCCGTGTCCGACGCGACTCGCGGCAACGTCGTCAGTTTCGACGTCGCACCGGCTGCCCAACCGTTCAAATGGTCGCCACGCCAGCGGTTGATGACGCTGGCGGTCTATGCCGCGACGCCGTGGCTGGCGATCATGGCGGCGATCCATCTGTTCCGGTCACACTGACCGGTCAACCGGCGGCGGCGTGTCGCCGGGCCATGCGCTCGCGCGGTGTCAGTCGGTGGGCTTCGGCCTGCCGACGCGCCCCTTCGTCCTGCGCCGCCAGATAGGTTGCCCGGCAATAGCCGAGCAGCAGCCAGAGCAGCGGGGCCGACTTCATCGAGAAGGTGCCGGTGCCGCCGACGAGCAGCCAGACATAGATGTACAGCGCGGACGCCCATGCCGCGCGTCGTGACATGTCCGAATTCTGGGGCACGACGACGATCAGATAGGCCCAGTAGACGAAGGCGCCCGCCAGTCCCATCGACGCGATCACGAAGCCATAGCCGGTATCGCCGGTCCGCGCGATGAGCGCGGGCACGCCGAACAAGTAATCGCCGGCATTATAGGATGTCAGATAGCGATAGGTCACGCCGAGCCGCCCGACCGGATCGTCGCCGGCGCGCCACGGGATGAACGCGAACAGTAGGAAGGTCGCGCCGATCGACACGACGGGCATCAGCCCCTGCCAATAGCGCGGCAGGCGCGGGAACAGGAAATACCCGATCAGGAACAGCGGCGCGAGCAGCGCCGACATGCGCGCATTGTTGGTGACCACGATCAGGAACACCGTCGCCAGCGCCAGTATCCGTTCGGCGAGGCTCAGCCGCTGCCACATGGTGCACAGATACACCATGATGACGATCGAGAAGCAGTTGATGCTGACCTGTTCCAGAAAGATCGACGAGGTGCGCGGCCCGTCATACAGGCCGAAGGTGAAGCGCCCGCTGTACGAGATCGTCCCGATCGCCAGCGAATTCTCGTCCATGAAATCCTTGACGACGAACCCGCGCGTCTTGGTCAGATAGCTCGCCGGCTGGAAGATCGAGGCATAGGTGTCGACGCTGCTGATTTCGAGCAGCAAGACGCCCAGCGCGATCCCGCAACCGACCGCAAAGGCGATGCGAACCATTCGTTCGTCGCAGCGGATGCCGAGGATCGTGAAGGCGGCGATGATCAGCGCGTTGCGCACCCCCTCGATCATCGGGCGTTCGAACACCAGCGACCCGATCATCGCGACCGCGACGATCCCGGCGACGAACAGCAGCGGTGCCATATCCTCGCGGCGGATGCCGTCGCGGACGAACGACAGGCCGATCGCGCTGAGGATGATGAGCAGTTCGGCGGCGATGACGATCGCGTTATTCATCGGTGCGCCCACCGCGGCGGCGGCGGCGAAAATACCGTTATAGGCGATGGCGAAGGGCGGGATCAGCGTCATCGTCCAGCGCAGCGCCGCCGAATCGCGACCGGTGCCGGCCTGGCGTGCGATGCGGTTCATCGCGCCGCCGCGTGTGTATGGCCAAACGTCACGGCGATCGATCCCTTCCCAGCGAAGTCCCGCCAATAGCAGAGCCTTGCCCGGTTTGCGAAGGGGGGAAGGGGGTGGCACGATCCCGTATCGGGGATCGTGCCACCCAGGTCGTCAGACGTCGACGCTGCCCAGGCCGACGCTCGAACCGACGGCGCTGTAGATATAGAAGCGCAGTCCGTTCTGTTCGATCATCCCGTCGAATTCCAGCGCGCGCGTGCCGGAGATGGCGACCGTGCCGCCAGCGCCCGACAGGTCGAGGATGCCGTCGTTGAAGCGGATGATGCCGTCGTCATTCCCGTCGAACAACGCCGTCGTGGTGACGATGATGTCGCGTGCGGTGAAGGTCAGCGAATCGTTGCCGAGCCCGGCGATCGGGTTGGCGGTATCGAAGAAGAAGATGTCGCTGATCTTCTTGTTGCTCGACGATTTGAGGACATCGTCGCCGAAGCCGCTTTCCGCGACCTGCTGGCTGCGACCCGCGACCGGGCGGACGCGGGCGTCGCCATAATAGAAGGTGCCGTCGATGCTGCCCATCAGGCGCAGCCCGGCAGCCCCGTTCGCCCCGGTCAGCGTGACCGCGTCGCCATCGGTGGTGTCGATGGCCACCGTACCACCGCGCCACGTGATGATGCCGTCATTGTTGTTGTCGCGGAGCGCCCGATCGACCGCCAGCACGTCGCCGCGCTGCCAATCGGTCACCGTGTCGACGCCCGAGACGCCCGAGTTGCGCAACTCGAAGATATCGCGCCCCGCACCGCCGGTCAGCTTGTTGGCGACCTGGTTACCGATCAGCCGGTCGTTGCCGCCGCCGCCAATCGCATTTTCGATCGTCACGCCATACGCGATCGAGATATTGTCCTTGTACAGGCCGTTGGTCAGGCCAAGCTCATCACGCAGCGCGGTATAGGCGTCGAACGTCGCCTGCGAACGGGCGGCCAGGCCCTGTGCGGCGCGATTGGCATTGACCTGTTCGAGCGTCAGGAACGCCTCGATCCCGCCACCCGACGAAAACGCGCCGGCGTTCAGATCGATGACCGACGGCGTGTTCCAGCCCGAGAAATCGAGCGTGTCGTTGCCACCGGCGTCATAGACCGCGACGATCGGTGCCGCGTTCTTCGTAAAGTCGTATTCGGCGCGATTGGCGGTCGAATTGAAGCCATAGACGGTGTCACCGGTCCGCGTCGTCCGGTCGGCACCATAGATTTTCTGGATGGCGACGATGTCGTGGACCATCGGCGTCGCCGCATAGCCGAAGCGGAGATTGGCCCAGTCGATATGCTGCGCGCCGGTTTCATAGGCGCTGAAATAGCTCATGATCGAATATTGCGCCGAATCCTGCGCATAGGCGGCATCGTTGGCATAGGTGATCGGATCGGGCTGACCGTCGCCGTCGTCATCGTCGAGCGCGTCATAATTGCCCGGATGGCTCAGCCCGAGCGAGTGGCCGAGTTCATGGACGATCGTCGTCTTGGCATAGAAGCTGTCGCGGACCGGGAAGAAGTTCGAGCTGACGAAGCCGTCGATCCAGACGTCGCCGCTCAGCCGGCCATAATCCTCGAACCCGTCCTGCAGCGCAGAGGCGTCGAAAATGTTGCCGAACGGCAGATAGGCATAGGCCTGCGCACCACCGGTAAAGGTGTTACCGAAGGTGATGTCGGCATTGTACGACTTGGTTTCCTGAAAGCTGATCGCGATCAGATCGTCCCACAGGGCGATGCCCGCGCGCGCCAGCATCCGCTGATCGGCGTTGAAAGCCGAAAAATCGGCGCCGTAAAACGCCTCATTCAGGGCCAGCGTGCCGGTCGCGTTGACGTAATAGCTGTTCTCCAGCTCATCGATGCTGTTCCAGAAACCGAAGTTCAGGACCCCATCGCTCAATTCGCCGTAATTGTTGTAGGTCCAGTTCCAGCCCGAACGGGTCAGGATGTTCCCCGCCTGGGTCGCCGTGGCGATCGGCTTGTTCGCATAGGTCTGACCCGCGAACGGATCGAGCGACAGCGATTCGACGAGGTCGTCGGCACCACCCAGCGGCCAGTCGCGTTCGACGGGCGTGCCGGGTACCAGAGCGCTATTCTGCATTACTTCATCTCCCCTGTAAGTCGGTGATCCGGTCGTGCGCCGCGCCATGGCAGCGCCCGGTCCAGCGCGCGTTCGGCGAGGGTCGCGAAATCCTCGCCCTCGCCGGCAACGACCGCCGGACCGTTCCATTCCCCCTGTGCATCATCCATCACGATCGATGGCCGTGCGGACATCGTGATCGCCGGCCGGCCATCGACCGGCGTCAGATCGGCGGTGAGTTGCACGCGTGCCCGATCGGTCGCATCGGTGCCGTCGATCGACACCGGCGCGCCCCGCTGCGCGGTCGCGACCAGCGTGGCACATTGTTCGGGCGTGGCGGCAACACAGGTCAATCCGACCGATCGGACCCCGCGCCACAGCGGCGCGGCGATCGAGCGTTGCGACTGGGTGGCGGCGAAGCTGGACAGGGCGGGCGGCATGGCATTCGGCAAATCGGGCAACGCTACGCTCCCTGTACAACTGCGCGAATGATGCGCGGATTGGGGCACTGCGCAAACTGATAATTAACGATTGTTCATGAAACACCCGCAACCGTGACGAAAATGGCACAAGACTGTCCCGACACGGGAAAGTCGGGACAGTCCGGCATAATGTGCCGCACCAATCGGCTTGCATCCCGCACCAATTCTCGTAGAGCGACGCCGGGGAAAATAAGGGGTCCACGTCCGAAACGACTGGGCAAGGTTGGAGGTCGTAACGCTGACGATGTCGGCAACGCGACGTCGCGAAAGCGCATCCTTCCGCACCGGCTGGAATGGCCCGACGGTTTTGATGGAAACCGCGATTTCGGCAGCGACCGGCTGTCGCCGATGTTCCAGCGTTCCGTCAAATAAAGCCGTAGTAAAAAAATCGCATCCGAGCCACAGCCGGTTCAGGTCGTCGCATGTTTGCGGCGGCCGAACGAACCGAAACGGATCGATACTTCATACGAGGTAGAAACGGACGGTCGCGAAGGGCGGCGTCGTCCTGCGTCAACAAAATTAGAACGTTAACGCCTGTCCTAAAGCTGGATAGGTTGGATTCCTGTTCATGTCGAACCCTTCATAATTCATTGACGGTTCACGACAATCTACGTAAATGCCCTCTTAAGCACGGTGCGCCTTCAAACGGCGGGCGTGCCGAACGATGTTTTTTTAGTATTTCAGGGAGAAACACCATGGCTGATACGGTTCCGACGTTCCGCGACAACAGCACGCTCATCACGAGCGCGACCAAGGTCGACATTCTGCTGAACAACAGTGCAGACGTTTACAACGGTAGCGCCGGCGCGACCGCATTCGTGTTCAAGGAAGGCAACGCCGGCGACGACACGCTCAACGGTTTCAGCAGCAACGATTCGATCCTGAACTACAAGCAGATCTTCGACGGCAACGGCGACGGCTTCATCCAGTTCGGCGCGAACGGCGAACTCGACATCGATCGCACCAGCCGCAAGAACGCCGGCAACGACCAGATCCAGGTCAGCGGCGATAACGGCCCCGTCACCGAACTGCGTTACCTCGGCAGCAAGGGCGGCACCGGCGACAATGGCCTGCACGTCTATGCCAATTCGGCGACGCTAAAGAACCTGTGGATTTCCGAGTTCGGTGGCCGCGCCAACGTCATGGAAAACAAGGTCGGCAACGAAACCTATGATTTCGCCGGTGCCAACAAGACCCTGCTGATCGACAACGCACTCGGCCTGAACATGGGTCAGGACGTGCTGACCAACTTCGGCGCAGGCGACAAGATTGTCACCACTGCCAAGCTGTTCGACAACACCACCAACAATGTCGTCGGTTTCGGCAAGAACTTCGTTCTCGACGTTTCGGGTTCGACGGGGCCGCAGTCGACCGATCCGAAGATGGGCCCGGGCGGCCAGATCGATATCTCGAGCCCGGACGTGACGAAGATCAAGTATGCCGGGACGGAAGTCCATGGCGGCGTGACCTACTACATCTACGAAGCACCCGACGCTTCGACCCCGCCGCTCTAAGCTGACGGCAAACCGTCGCTTCTACGGCGATCGGTAAGGGAGGCGCTGGCGAAAGCCGGCGCCTCTTTTGTTGCGCGGCGCATCGGTCGATCGAACGCCGACCGACTGCCATGATGGCGGTCGTACTGCCGTATCGCGTCGAGCACGGACAATCGTTGCGGTACGATCGCGTCTGTGGCGCGCGATTGGGCCTGCACCCGCGTACAATATGCCCGCTCTCCATTCTGAGATGGCGCGCAAGTGCGATGAAGCCGACGTCCATTTCCCGATCGTCACCCGGGCTTGACCCAGGAGCCCGCTTCTTGCCCGCCGTCATCGAAGAACAGCGGCATCGCGGGTCGAGTCCGGGATGACAATATCGATGGTGCGTACTGCAATTGCACGTGAATGGGTCGCGCGATCGGTTTCCCGCCGGGCACGGCGAACACGATCTGGCGAATAGCGACGGGCAGGGTGTTGACCCGGCAGGACCGGGAACGCTGGCCCAATCGCAATAGGGCAGTTGCCGATCACGTCGGAGCATCGTCGGTGCGCTGCGGACGACCGTTGCGCGGTGGGCCGCTGGCATGTCCGCGGTTTCGTCGCGTGTCGGTCCCGATGCTTCGGTATCGCTCGCGGCCCGCGCCGCGCGGGAATGCAAGGTCGCCCTTGGGCCGATGCTCCAACCGGACCGAAGATCGCTCCAGACGCAAAAAGGGGGGCGGAACCGCAAACCGGTTCCGCCCCCTTCGTCGCCGCCCGGCCGATCAGAGCAGCGCGAGCGCCTCGACCGGATCGGTGGTCGAACCGACCGTGCTGTAGATATAATAAGCGACGCCGTTCTTCATCAGCATGCCATCATATTCGATCGTACGGACACTCGATCCGTTGACCGCTTCGATCGCGATCGAACCGCCGCCCGAAAGGTCGAACACCTTGTTCGAGCCGGCCGCGATCAGGCCGTTCTTGTTGTTGTCCCGCAAGCGAACGGTGGTGACGAGGAAATCTTCGGACGAGAAGTCCTTGATCCGGTCCTTTCCGCCGGCTCCGGTGGCGTCGTAGAAGAACGCGTCGCTGCCGGCACCGCCCCACATCGTGTCGCTGCCGGCACCGCCGATCAGCAGGTCGTTGCCGTCACCGCCGAACAACTGGTCGTTGCCGGCCAGCCCCTCGATCCGGTCGTCGCCACCAAGCCCCTCGATCCGGTCGATCGCGGCAGTGCCACGCAGGCGTTCGCCGAAATTGCGGAAATCGAACTGGGCGAGCGCGGGGTCATGGTCCGACAAGGCCGGGTTGGTGCCACCGCGATTGTTATAGCCGGTGTTGATATGGACGACGTCATAGCTGGCGACCGCGCCCAATTGCTGATCGACGATGACATGGTCGATCGCCTGCGACCGGCCATCGAACATATAGGTATAGCGCTCGGCCTCGGTCAGCTCGGTCACGGTCAGATTGTCGAACCGTGCGCCGCCGTCGCGGGCAGTGCCGTTGGCGTCGACATAGCCGGTCGCCGCTTCCATCGCGCGGTTGAAGTAGAATTCGTTCCAGTCGCCGCCCGCGACGATCCGGTTGGCGGACGATGCCGACTGGATCGTATCGAGCATGTGCCAGACGTCTTCGCCGATGGCGTTGCGCTTGGCCCAGCCGGCATTGGTCGGCTGACCATTGTCGATATTCTGGTCGAGCTGCCAGAATTCGCCCGATCCGCCCTTCGACGGCAGGTGGTTGGCGGCGACATAGACGTCGTTGCCGGCAAAGCTGAACTGGCCGAGCAGCGATTTGCGGGTGTTGGTCCAATCGGCGGCGTTGATCTGGCCGGCGATCTGGCTGTCGTCATGGCCGATCCGGTCGCCGGCATCGCGCACGCCGTCGCCGATCCGGTCGGTAAAGGTGCGGCGCTGTTCGATCGTCGCGTCGGCGGCGAGGTCGCCGAGCTGCACCCGGTTGGTATTGTAGAGAAAGCCGACGCGGATGTTGCCGTTGGGTTGGCCGCCCTCGGCATTGTAGACCGGCAGTTCGTCGACCCACTGGTACCGCTGTCCCGTCGCCGCGTTGACTGCGTCGACTAGCTTCTGCCACGTCAGCGAGGCGTCGGTACCGGTCGAGGAGGTGCCATCGCCCGCGGTCGCGCCGTTATTGTCCTGGATTTCCTCGATCGTCAGGATGTCGGGCGTCTTCAGATTGACGGCGATGGCATCGGCGATCGCGGTGAAGCGCGCGTCAGCATCGGTCGCGGCAAGATTTTCGACGTTGAACGTGCCGATGGTCAGCGCGCGGGCATCGGCGACGATCGTCGTCACTTCGCGCACCGGCGTCACGTCTTCCTTGATCGTCACCGGATCGGTCACGAACAGCTTCAGGTCGGTAAAGTCGAATTCGACGATGCCGGTCACGTCGCCCAGCTTGTCGCCCGCCGATGCGGCGGTGACGAGCGCCGCCGGCGCGGCGGTGGCGAAGTCGGTGAAATCGAGTTCGAGAATGTCGAGATTGGTGTCGCCGTCATGGATGTAGCGCCCGCCCGAACGAACGTCGTCGCGGGTATCGGCGGTATCGGGCGGCGACAGCTTCGGGTCGCCGCCGATCGTGTAGCCGCCACGGCTGTTGATCTGGTCGGCATCGGCATGGACGGTCGAATAGGCTTTCAGGAACGGCTTGCCGCCCGACACGCCGACGAAGCCGTCGGCGACGACCATGTCGGGTACGGTGACCCGCATCCCCTCGATCGTTTCGAAGAAGTCGAGCGCGTCGTTGGCCGGATCGAAACCCGCACCGCCGACCGAATCGAAGTAATTGGGCACTTCGTCGGTCAGAATCGCGCTGGGGATGGCGCGGCCGGGCGATCCGTCGAGGATCAGGGTCGGCAGATCCTGGTTGCTGGCATCCACGGTGATGCCGCTGACACCGGTCAGCACGGTGCGCGGCATGTTGGTGAACGCCTGATACTCCATCACCTGCGCGGTGACGGTCACGAGGTCGCCGACCCGCAGGTTGGGCGCAAGCGCGGCCAACGTCGTGCCGGCGTTGCGATCGTCGCGGGCCATCACGAAAATGCCTTCGGACGTCAGCGCGCTCGTATCCCAGTCGGCGGTCTCTTCGGTCAGGTAGAAACCCTGCCGTGCGCCGGTGCCGTCGAGCGCGGTCACCACCGCCTGTACCGTGACGGTGGTCGTCGATCGGATGTTGAAGCCGCCGACCCCGTCGGCCGTGAGGACGGGGCTGAAGAATGCCGCGCCCTGCACGTCATGGATGCGGAACAGGTCGTCGTTGACGATCGTCGCTTCGCCCAGCGAATCGGTCAGCGTCGCGCCATCGGTGGCATCGGACAGCGCAACGTAGAATTTTTCGTTGCCTTCGCGGACGGTGTCGCCGTTCACCGCGATCGAGATGGTCGCCGTCTGCTGACCGGCGGCAAAGTCGATGCGGCCGTCGGCACCGACGAAATCGCTGCCGGCGGTCGCGGTGTTGCTCATCGTTTCATACGCGACCGAAAACGCGCCGTCGCCGCCCGTGCGGGTGACGGTGAAGGTCGCCAGCGTCTGGCCCGCATCGCCCTCGACCACCGAAACATCGCCGATCGACACCGCGGGCGCGGTGCCGTCGTCGTTCACGATCGTGCCGGTCGCGGTCGCATCGGCGATCGTCGCGCCGCCGGTGGCACCGGTCAGCGTCAGGGCGATCGTCTCGTCCGACTCGCGGATGGTGTCGCCAGCGATGGTGATGGTCACGGTCTTCGCGGTCTCGCCAGCGGCGAAGGTCAGCGTGCCGGCGGGCAACGTCCCGACGATATCGCCGGCATCGGCCGATCCGAAGGTCGCGGCATAGTCGACGGTGGCTTCGCCGTCGCTGCCGCCGTCGCGGGTGACGGTGAAGGTCAAGTCGGTCGTCCCGGCATCGCCTTCGTCCACCGATATGTCGGCGACGCCGAACGCCCCGGCATTGCTGCCGCCGCCGACGGTGAAGCCGCTGGCATAGGCCACGCCGGCGGTGTCGTTGGTGGTCCAGTTCTTCGTATCGGCGATCGCGGCGAGGATTTCGGCGCGGGTGCCGGTCGTCGAGCCGGTATAGGCACCGTTGTCGTCGCCGAAGGCCAGCGCATCTGCGCCGGCGGTCAGGCCGGTCGGGACCGCGCTGGTGTTCGAGCTCGTCGCGTCGCCGGCGAACGCCGTCTTGCCGTCGGCAAAGTTCAGCGCGAACAGGAAGGTCGGATTGGCGGCGCTGCCGGTATAGGCCAGGATCTGATCGCCGCTCGCCGAAGGATTGAGCATCCCGGTCAGGCCGGAAATGGTCACGACCGTCCCGATCTTCGCATCGGCGGGCACGGTATAGGAGACCGTACCTTCATTGGCACGGAAGCCTCCGGCCGCCAGCCAGCCGTTATCGGTGAAATAGAGGGTCTGCCCGGCCAGATCGGCCAGCAGGACGAATGCGAACGACTTTACCCCGGCATCGGCACCATAGCCGACCAACGCGAGATCTCCAGCAACTGCCACGCCACGTCCCCTTGTGATTTGTCCGCTGGGTAGGGTGGTTACATGACAGTCATATTAATTTCCCGTAATCATAATGCTGGCCGTCCTGCTCGGTCGGTTCCGTACCACGATGCCCGAACGTCAGGGGGTCGCGCCCGCGCCAGCCCCGAAACGACGGCGACCGGGAACGCCATCGCGTGCCCGGTCGCCGTCGGTCATCATCACGGGCCGGGGAAGGCCCGGCCCGGCTGCGTTACGCGCTGAAACAATCGTGCATGAACGGCGGGATCGTCTGCATCCACACGCTGGCGAACGGGGTAGCGGCTTCGCCATGCGCCGCCGGCGCGGCCGCGCTGATCGCCAGTACCGCTTCGGCGATGGCGCGCACTTCGCTGGGCGCGAGGATCTCACTGACCGGGTCGCCGCCCATCAGTTCGACTTCGGCAATGATGGCGCAAAGATTATCGAGATGCATGGCTTCCTCCCACCGATTCCCCATCGATAGCCTGTAAAGGTGAAGAAACGATGTGCCAAATGCGCGCGGCGCTTTTCGTTAACTTTTTCGCGTGTGCGGCACGCCGCTGAACGGCAGAACGCCGGCCCTTGCGGGACCGGCGTTCGCTTGTGTCCCGATGGGACGGTTCAGAAGCTCAGATCGCTCGCGTCGGTGCCGACCGATCCGACCAGCGAGTAGACATAGTAGGTCAGCCCGTCGCGGACGACCGATCCGTCGAATTCGAGCGAGTCGATCGCGGCACCCTTGGTATCGCTGACCAGCAGCGAGCCGGTGTCGCCGGGCAGCGCGAACTTGCCGCCGGTGGCGCTGACGATGCCGTCGCTGTTGTCGTCGGCCAGCTTCGTGGTCGTGACGACCAGGTCGTGCTTGCCGAAGTTGCCGATCGTGTCGTTGCCGAGGTCGAGGCCGTGGTTGGTGTCGAAGAAGAACACGTTCTTCGACTTGTTGCGGGCGTCGCCCATGAAGGCGTCGTCGGCGGTGGTGCCTTCCTTGGCGCTCTTCGGACGGGCGCTGGCATCGGCATAGACCGCATGTCCCGCATCGTCGGTGCCGAGGAAGCGCAGCTTCGACACACCTTCGATCACGACGGTGTCGCCATTCTTGCCGCCGTCGATCGACACCTTGTTCCGCGACAGGGCGATGATGCCGTCATTGTTGCCGTCGTACAGCTTGGCATCGGTGACGAAGAGGTCGCTCTTGCCGAAGCCGATGATGCGGTCCTGACCGGTGGTGGCAGCGTTCGAGAAGTGGAAGACGTCGGCGCCGGCGGTACCCGTCAGGATTTCGTTGGCGCTGGCATTGCCATGGATCACCGACGCGGCCTGGAGCAGGTCGAGGAACGGATCGGTCGACACCGGCGGCAGAACGACCGGAGCGACGACCGGGGGCAGTTCGATCACCGGTTCCTCGATGACCGGGGCGGCCTCGATCGACAGGTCGACGGTGGCGTTCGAGTTATGCACACCATCCGATGCGGCATAGGTGAAGCTGTCGCCGCCGCTCCAGCCGGCGTCCGGCGTGTAGATGAACGAACCGTCGGCCGAGAAGGTGATCGTGCCATGGTCCGGACCGTCGAGCAGGCTGGCGGTCAGCTTCTTGCCCTCTGGGTCCTTGTCGTTCGACAGGACGTTGCCGGTCACCGCATTGTCCTGATCGCCGTCAAAGGCGTCGGCCACCGCTTCGGGGGCGAGGTTGACGACGACCGGTGCCTTGCCGGCGTCGATCTGGGCAATGGTCGACTTCAGATTGTCGGTGACGCCCATGTACAGCGTGATCTTGGTCGATTCACCGGGCTTCAGCGTGCCGAGGCCGAAGGTCAGGTTCAGCGTCTGGTCGACCGTCTTGGTATAGCCCTGCGCCTGCGACGTGTTGGTCGCTGCATAGGGATCGAGATTGACGAAGCCGTAGAAGGAAGCGGTCGCCCGGGCGTCCTGCGAATACAGGAAGAAGGGGGTGTCCTTTTGCAGCATCGCGGTGACCAGCGCGCCGTTGCCCTGCTTTTCGATCTTGTTCGCGGTGTCGTACTTGCCGGCCTGATCGGGATCGGCGGTCCGCATGTAGCGGACGTCGTTCATGGTCGTCGCCGAATTGTTGGTCAGCGTGACGTCGATCTTGATGTACTTGGCGTCATTGGCCAGCGTGATGGTCTGTGCGACGCCCAGATTGTCCTTGGTCGCGCCGTTCCAGATCGCCTTGCCTTCGGTTTCGGTGCTGGCATCGCTCAGCTTGCCGTTGATCTGGTGATAGCCGGTGAGCATCTGGTTGCTCTGCACGACCTTGTTCGAACCGATCGTGTAGCCGATGTTGAACCCTTCGATCGAACGGCCCTGCAGCAGCGCGTCGTCGAGCGTGGTCGCGTTGCCCTGGCCGAACCCGTCGAGGTCGGCGAACATGCCGACGCGCAGGAAGCCGCTGTCGGCGTCGGTCGCGAAACCGGTCGGTGCGTTCTTGGTGGTGCCAAGGTTGCCGTCGGCATTGATGCCGATGCTCAGATAAGTGCCCTGAAGATGAAGTTCGCCGTTTGCGACTGCGCTGTTCATGGTCATCGATTTTCCCCGCCGAAAATGATTGTGAAATCTCGGTGGAACTCGCGGTGAGCAGTGTCTGGACTGCTTCGCAAACCCAAGGACCATAGACACCGAATCCCTTTTCCGATGTTCTAAAGTACGAGGTTATAAGGGTGTTTACCGAAGATTGTTGGACGCCCGACGATATGGTGTCCTCGCGAGCTCTCGCGTTCCATTGCAGAACCTTGGCTGATCAAGGACTATTCGGCGTGCCGTCATGATACGGCAAATGGTGGACTGGCCGTTTACCCAAACGGCCGAATGCAGGATTGAAGGTCGTTGATCGACGTCGGCACACCATTGGCCGCTACCGTAACGAATTCTGTCCGATCGGGGGACGCGCGTCCCCCGACGGGACGGATCGGCGCGGGCAACCGGTGGCCCGCGCCGATCCGTTCGTCAGGGCAGATAGGTCAACAGACGATTTCGCGGGGGATTGCCCGAATTCGTTGCGCCGTCATTGCCGATCCACAGCGAATTGCCCTGGATATGAACGCCTTCGACCGAATCGGCCCCGGTCAGGACGTCGATCGCGATCTGATTCGGCCCGCCATAGTCGCCGGTCCGCAGGCGAAGCAGCGATCCGGCCGCGCCGTTCGCACCAAAGGTGACGAGGATATCGCCGACCGCATAGTCACCCTGCGCGGTTTCGACGACGACCACATGGTCGCTGTTCGCGGGCAGCTCGATCGCGCCGGTGCGTGGCCGACCCTGTCGATCGTACAATACTAACTCGTTCTGATCGCGCACGATCCAGAAACCGTCGCGCCGCGAATCAAAGGCGATGCCGTTGTCGCCCGGCAGGACCAGCGTCGGCGCACCCGCCAGCGCGCCCGTCGCCGGATCGAAGCTCGCCAGATAGGTCTTGTCGCCGCTGCTGCCCGCCTGTTTCAACAGGAACCAGATCCGTCCCGTCGTCCGGTCGCAGGTCATGCCCTGACACGATCCGGCAAAGTCGCTCGACAGCCCCAGTCGCGTCAGGTCGAATTCCTCGTCGATCGCCGACAGGTCGGGCTTCATCCGGGTGAACAGCAACGCGGTCCGGGTCGGTCGGCCATTGCCGAGATACCAGCGACCGGCCAGATCGCGGGTGATGCCGGTGACCGCCATGCCGCTGCCGGCGCTAATCGGTGCCGATCCATCGGGCAGGGCGATGCTTTGCGACGACGGCAAGGTCCGGGTGGTCGGGGCGGGCAGGGGGGCGACGCCGACTTCGCGCATATAGCCGGCCAGCGTCGTCGCCAGCGTCTGGTGCTGCGCGTCGGACAGCGTGCCGCCGGCGACGAATGCGCAGAACTGCCCCTCCGAATAGATGTCGTTGGTCAGTCCCAGTCCGATCGTCGCCGATGCCGGCGTGGTCGACGTCGCCGAACTGGTGCTGCCGGTCACCCGGCCGTTGATGATCTGGCGCAGGCGCGACGAACTGCTGCGGTCGATGGCGGTAAAGCCATAGCCGGTGTCGACGGTACCGCCTGCGACCAGCGTCGTCCCGTTCAGCCGCCCGGTGCTGGCATTGCCGACGTTGCGCGGGTTGATCAGCAGCGAGCTGCCGGTGATCGTCCCGATCGGCGCGGCCGGGTTGCGTGCGTCCTTGCGCGTCCACGCGCCCACCATCGCGGCGTTCCGCTGGAACTGCGTCCCCGCAACCGGTGCCAGCGCGGTGTCGATCCAGTCGTCCAGCCCGTCGCACCAATAGCCGCGATCGGGCACGAACACCGGCGTGCCACCGCCGATCGCCGCATCGCGCCGTCCGGTCCAGTTCAGCAGCGCCACTTTCGGACCATGCGCGGCGAGGATCAGCACGGTATCCAGCCGGCTCCAGATATCGGCATCGATCAGCGCGCCGATCAGCCGGTCGATCTGCGCCGTCCGGTCGACGGAGGGCGGCGGGTCCATCCGCGCGATCAGGTCGCGGGTCGCACCACGCCATGACGGCGTGGCCCTGCGTCGCCCGCGCGATGCGCCGACATTGAAGGCGAACCCCAGCATCAGCCGAGCGCCACGATCGCGGTGGCGGTCGTTCCGGTCGCACGCACGAACTGCGCCCGCACCGGCAGCACGCTGCCCCCCGGCACCGCGCTCAACACGATGTCGGCACTGCTGTCGACGCAGCGCAGCGTCACGTCGCCGCCGCCCCCGATATAAAGCGCCTTGGGCAGACGGGGCAGCGGTGCGCTGTCGCTCGGCGTCACCGCGACCGCGGTGCGGGCCGGACCGACCGGCGAATCGGTGAAGGACTGGAACGGATCGGACATGAACATTCTCCCGCTGACGATCCAGGTGGATCGTTCACGGTTCGTTCCATAGGCGACAGCTTGTAGGAAAGTGTTTTCGCAAGTGTGCGGTCGGACGGAGCGTGCGCCTCGGGTCCCGTGCCCCGGCAATTCACGAAGAGATCCTTTGCCGATCAGCCCGTCCAGAAAAAACGCGGCCGGACCAACAGCCCGACCGCGCCAGATCCTCAGTCGTCCTTGCGGGCGGCCGCCGGGTTGCGTCGTGCCGACGGCGGGGCGGTATCGTCGGCCGGGAGCGCGATCGCACCGGGGTCTTTGAACACCGGCAGCGCGGTGCCGAGCGGACGGCCGGGCAGCGGGGCGGTCGGCGGCAGCAGGTTCGGCGGGCCGGCGACCGGCACTGCCGGCGCTTCCTTGGGATCGTCCGGCGCGCGCGCCAGCTTGTCGAGGACACTGACGAAAGGCTGGAAGGGATCGATCTGCATCGCCTTCTGTTTCTTCAGGTTGCGCTCCATGTCATAGGTCGCGGCCCCCGGATTGAGCAACGCGGTTTCCAGCCGGCCGATATAGGTCAGCAGCGTCGCCTGCGAGCTGTAACGCTGATATTCGGCGTTCGCGACCAGCTGTTGCGAGTTGAGCAGCCGCTGCTCCGAATCGAGCACTTCGAAGTTCGAACGGAAGCCTTCCTGGAATCCGCGCCGCACGCCTTCCAGCGCGCGGGCCGCCGCCTCGACGCTGCGCAGGCCGATCGTCTGCTGTTCACCCGACGAGATCGTCTGGTTCCACGCCTGCTGCACCTGCGACGACACGCCCCGGCGGGTCGCCTCGACGGTGAACGCCTGCGCCTGCTGGTTCGCCAGCGCTTGCCGCACGCGCGAATCGACCACGCCGCCGGTCAGCAGCGGCACGGTCAGCGTCGCCGACGCGCTCGCGCCGCGACGCAGATTGTCGAAACCGATGCCGGTGGGGTCGTTCAGGCCGATCGACGCATCCGCGCTCAGCACCGGATTGCGCTCGGCACGCTCGGCGGCGATCCGCGCCCGCGCGCCGCGTTCGTTCAGGATCGCCTGCCACAATGCCGGGCTTTCCTGCTCGGCGCTGCGGAACGCGAGGTCGATTGATGTCGGGATGCCCGGGAGAACAGGCGGCGGGGCCAGATTACCCGGATTGCGCCCGACCGCGACGGCGAAACGGCCGCGGCTGCGCTCCAGATTGGCCTCGCCCTGCGCCAGCTGCGCCTGCACCAGCCCGAGCTGGGCCTGCGCCTGATTGATGTCGGTCTGGGTCAGGTCGCCCGCGCGTTCGCGCGCCTGCGCCTGATCGACCTGCCGCTGGTACGAATCGACCGAGCGCCGCTGGATCGCGATCAGCGTCTGGTCGCGCAGCACCGATGCATAGGCATCGACGACTTCGAACAGGATGAAGCTCTCGACCTCGCGCAGCCGTTCGCGCGCCGACAGCACATCGGCCTCGGCTGCCGACACCTGCGCGGCGGTACGACCGCCGTTGAACAGGATCTGCGACGCGGTCAGCGACGCGCCGGTCGCGCGGTTCCGGTTGGTGACCAGATCGTTGAAGAAGATCTGCCGCTGCACCTGCTCCTGGTACCGGACCGTGCCGACGACGCTGGAGCGCAGACGATAGGGCGAGCTGGCCTGGATGACGCTTTCGTCGATCGAACGCAGCTGGGCGCGCTGCGCCTCGAGCTGCGGATTGTGGCGATAGGCATCGGCCACCGCCTCGGCCAGCGTTTCGGTCCGCGCATTGGGATCGGCGGGCAGGGTCGGGATTTCCGACGACACCGGGTCCGACCGCATCGGGGTGAGGGCAGGCTGCGCCGGTCGCGTGGCCGGTCGCGTCGTCGGACGGGCGACCTGCGCCATCGCCGGGGCGACCCCGGTCAGCGCCACCGACAGCAGCAACAGTGCGCGCGAACGATATCCCGCCGACATAAAATCCCCCTTGTCAGAACCTGCCTCCGGCTTCCCTGTCCGGACGGGCGGTCGTGTCGATGCCGCGATCCTTATCGCAGCGCCCGACAGAAGTAACCCTGATAAGTGCCGGACGAAGCGCGTTTCCGCCCGTCCGGCACAGGGTCGATCAACGCTCGTGCAGCGACCGGCGGAACGCCTCGGTCAGCGGATCGAGCATATATTGCAGCGCGGTACGTGGACGCAGCTTCACCAATACGCTGACCGGCACGCCGGCGCGGATGCCGGTGTCGGCCCCGCGGACTTCCTTCAGCATCGCGATCTGCGACTGCGGCACCACGATCTCGGCGGTGAAGTAGCTGCGGCCCGACTTCTCGTCGGTCAGGCTGTCGGCGGACACGTTGCGGATGTTGCCGAGCAGAATCGGCAGATCGCGTTCGTGCAGCGACAGGAACTTCACTTCCGCTTGACGTCCTTCATAGACGCCGTCGATGTCGCTCGGGTCGAAATTGGCGCGGACGACCAGCGGTGCGGCATCGGGCACGATGTCGAGGATCGGCTGTCCGGCCTGCACCACGCCGCCTTGCGAGAAGACGCGCAGTTCGACCACCCGCCCGGCGACCGGCGCGCGGATGACGGTGCGTTCCAGCTGTTCCTTCGCGGCGATCCATTTCGGCATCACCTCGTTCAGCTGGAACTGGGTATCGCGCAACAGCGTCGCCGCGTCCTCGATATACCGACGCGAGGTCGCGACCGACGATTCGCGGGCCTGACCCACCTGTTCGCGGGCGGCACGAGCGCGCGACGCATAATCGGCATCGGCCCCTTCAAGCTGCTGGATCGACCGTTCGATCTGGCGGACGGAGTTGCGCGAGACATAGCCTTCATCGGCCAGCCGCTTGGTGCTGGCCAGCTGTTCCTCCAGCGAGCGGCGCTGTTCGGAACTGGCGCGCGACTGCGCCGAATAGCCGCCGATGCTCTGCGACGCTTCGGCCTGTTGCTGGCGGATCACCGCGCGGTTGGCGGTCAGCGCGTTGTTGCGCGCGCTCTGCTGCGCGATCTGCAACGTCTTGGCGCGTTCGACCAGCGTCCGGTCGTCGCCGGTCGCCTGTGCGAAGCTTGCCGGCCACTGGATCGGCGTGCCGCGGATTTCGGCTTCGAGGCGGGCGCGCTGCGCCTGTAGATCGATTACGCTGCCGGCGAGCGCGCGTTCGGTCGCCTGAACCTCCGCCCCGCGCAGGCGGATGATGACCTGCCCCTGGTTGACGTGCTGCCCCTCGCGGACGTCGAGATGCTCGACATAGCCGCCGTCGCGGTGCTGCACCGTCTGGCGATTGCCCGACACCACGACCCGGCCGTCCCCCGCCGCCGCCGCATCGAGCCGGGCGAACGACGCCCAGCCGAGCAGCACGACGAAGAACAGCACGGCGATGATGACGCCGGCGCGCAGCGCCTTGTTGGGCGAATCGTCGATTTCCAGCCGTTCGCGGATCGCCTGCGCGACCGGTACGATGTTCTGCCCCGTCTGGGGGGCGTTCACCAGTTCGCCGCTCACGCTTCACCTCCGTTGGCGCGGTTGCCCGTCGCATCGTTCTGCGCACCGTCATTGCCCGGTAGCGGCGGGCCGGACGGCGGGGTCGCCGGTCCATGATCCGACTGGGGCGGGGTTCCGCCACCCGGCGCACCCGCGCCCTGCTGCTCCATCTGCGGTGCGGCGGGACGGATCACCTTGCTGCGATCGTCATAGATCTGGATGACGCCGTCGCGCAGCAGCATGACCTTGTCCACCGCCTGCAACAGACCCGTCCGGTGCGTCGACACGACCACGGTCGCGCCGCGCTCGCGCAGATGCTGCAGCGTCTCCATCAACCGCCCCTCGGCACTGATGTCGAGGTGCGCGTTCGGTTCGTCGAGGAACAGGATGCGCGGTGCCCCGAACAGGGCGCGCGCCAGTGCCACCACCTGCCGCTGCCCGGCCGACAGACCGCCGCCCTCGCGCATCGCCAGCTGCGTGTCATAGCCGCGCTCGAACCGCAGGATCAGGTCGTGCGCACCGGCCAGTTGCGCGGCGGTCACCACCTGCGCATCGAGCTCCGGTCCGCTCAGCCCTTCGAACTGGCGGAAGCGCGAGATGTTCGAATGAACCGTCGCCGGGAACAGCGTCGGCGTCTGCGGCATATAGCCCATATGCCGGCCCAGCTCTTCGCGGTTCCAGTCGTTCAGGCTGGCCCCGTCGACGCGAATCTCGCCCTCGTCGGGATCGATTGCCCCGGCCAGCGCGCGCAGCAGCGTCGACTTGCCGGCACCCGACGGGCCGACCAGCGCGACGATGGTGCCGGGTTCGATGGTGAAGCTGAGCTTGTTGAGCAGCACCCGGTCCGAACCGGGCACGCGGATCGTCAGGCCGTCGACCTCGATCCGGCCGCGCGGATCGGGCAGCGAGGTGCGCTGCACGGTCACGTCGGGCAGCAGGCAGAAGGCGTTGAGACCCTTATACGCGTTCTGCGCGCTGATGACGTTCTTCAGCGCATTCAGGATCTGTTCGACCGGCTGCAACGCACGGCCGAGGATCAGCGACGCGGCAAAGATCGCGCCGCCCGAAATCTGCTGGTTGATCGCCAGATAGGCACCCAGCGCCAGCGCCATCGACTGCAGGAACAGGCGGAAGAACTTGGTGATCGCGAGGAAGATGCCCGACGTGCCGGCGATATCGCCCTGCGCGCGAACCAGATCGGCGCGCTCGACCAGATGGCGGGTGACCAGCGCGCTGCGCATGCCCAGCGCCCGGGCGACTTCGGATGCCTGGATCGAATAATCCTGCGACCGATACGCCATGGTCGTGCGCTGCCCGACCTCGTTCAGCTTGTTCTTGGTCGTCTTGTCGCTCAGCACCGCCAGCGTGATCAGCAGCGCCGAGCTGATGAGCGCCAGCAGGCCGATCAGCGGGTGCAGCAGGTACGAGATGATGATGTAGATCGGTGCCCAGGGGGCGTCGAACATCGCGATGATCGCCGGCCCGGTCAGCGTACCGCGCAGCGTATCGAAATCGCGCATCGCCTGCGCGCGCTGTGCCGGCGATGCGCCGTTGCTGCCGAGGATGCGATGCAGGATGTTGCCGGCCGCCATCTTTTCCAGCCGCATGCTGGCCTGCAACAGCAGCTTCATGCGCACCGTGTCCAGCGCGGCGAAGACGATCAGCGAGATCGCGAGGATCAGCGACAGGACCAGCAGCGTGGCGACGCCGCGCGTCGGCACGACGCGGTCGTACACCTGCAACATGAAGATCGAGGGCACGAGGTACAGGATGTTGATCAGCCCTGAGAAAATGCCGGTGGCGATGAAATGCCGCCGGCATTTGCGCAGGGCTGCCTGCAACGGGTTCGATTCGTAGGACATGGGAAGAAGCCGAATCCCTTTAAAACGGGCCAGTTAGATGCGCGCGTTATGAGCCATGATAGGCAAGCGTGGCGTTAAGACCGCGCGCCTTTTCGAGAAATTTATCATAGCCGCGCTCGATCTGCCACGCATCGCTGATGCGTGTCTGTCCCGCGGCCTTCATGCCGAGCAATGCCAGCGCCGCACCCGCGCGCAGATCGGCGGCGCGAACGTCCGCGCCGACCAGGGTCGGGGTGCCGATGATATGCGCGGTGCCGTCGCGCACGAAGCTGCGCACGCCCATCCGCTCGAAATCGGGCAGATAGGCATAGCGGCCGGCAAAGCGCAGGTCGACGATCCGCGACTCGCCCCGCGCGCACGCGCCGAGCGCGGCGAACAGCGGCTGCATGTCCGAATTGATCCCCGGATAGGGGCCGGTGCTGATCTCGACCGGATAGGGGCGGCCCGACCGGACGATCGCGACATTGCCGTCGCGAAAGATCTTGGCGCCGCTTTCCCGCAGGAAGATCAGCGGGACTTCGAGATCGTCGAACGGAAAATCGCGGATTTCGACGTCGCCGCCGGTGATGACCGACCCGACGAGCCACGTCATCGCTTCCATATTGTCGGGCATCACCCGCCGGCTGGTGCCCGACAATTCGGCCACGCCGGTAATCTCGATGCTTTCCTGCCCATAGACGGTGATCGTCGCGCCCATCGACCGCAGGAAATCGCACAGGTCGAGGATTTCGGGCCGGATATGCGGGTTCCACAGCCGCGTCGTACCGCGTGCGAGCGAGGCGACGAGCAGCGCATTCTCGGTCGCGCCGGTCGAGCGCAACGGCAGCACGATCTCCGCCCCGGTCAGCCCGTTCGGCGCTTCGGCATGGAGCCGGCCCTGCTCGCCCCATACCCGCGCGCCCAGCCCGGTCAGCACCAGTTCGTGCAGGTCATAGCCGCGCCCGCCCAGATCGCATCCGCCGGGCAGCGGCACGCTGCCCGCGCCGTTCCGCGCGACCAGTGCGCCGAGGATCAGCAGCGTGTTGCGGATCGAACGTCCGTCCCACACCAGTTCGGCCGGCGGCGGCGATGCCTCCTCGATCGTCAGCGCGTCGCCGGCGACCGTGCAGCGTTTGCCCAGCGCCTCCAGCATCCCGACATGGACCTGCGCATCGAGCAGCCCTTGCGGATAATTGTCGAGCACGATCCGTCCGGCCGTCAGCAGCGACGCCGCCATCAGCCGCAGCACGCTGTTCTTCGCCCCGCTGACGGTGACGATCCCTTCGAGCCGCGACGGTTCGACGCTCAGGATGCGGGTCGACGGCTGCGCGACGCTTGGTTTGTCGATGATGACGGTCATGCGCGATCGGCCAGCAGGTCGGCGACTTCATGCGCCGGACGCAGGACGCCATCGGGGGCGAGGTGGCGGACTTCGGCGTCCATTGCGATCCCCGACATGGCGGCGACCGAGCGTCGCGCCAGCCGGATCAGGTGCAACACGTCCTGCGCCCGCGCGCCGCCATTGTTGACGATGAAATTGGCGTGGTCCGGCGAAATCTGCGCGCCGCCCGCCGACACACCCTTCAGTCCGGCCCGCTCGATGGCGAGGCCGGGGGGGCCGATCAGCGAATAGAGCGCCGGATCGCTGACGAACACCGATCCGCAATTGGCGCGCACCATCGGGAATTTGGCGCGCCGCGCGGCAAGGATCGACAGCGCCTCGCGCCGCATCGCCAGCCGGTCGCCGGTCGCGAAGCGCAACTGTGCCGCAACGACGATCAGGTCGCCGCGCTGCAATCGCGACGCGCGGTACCGATAGTCGAGATCGTCCTGCGTCAGCCGATGCATCCGCCCGGCAGGATCGATCGCCTCGACCCGCACGACATTCTCGCCGATGCCCTTGCGCTGGCTGCCGCCGTTCATGGTGATCAGGCCGCCCAGCGTCCCCGGAATGCCGATCGCATGGACCGCCCCCGCCAGACCCCAGTCGATGACCTGCCGGACGAACGCCGGCACCCACAGCCCCGCACCGGCCTCGACCAGCCCGTCGCCGAGGTTGCGGATACCGCCGAGCCCACGCCCGATGCGCAGCACGACGCCGCGAAATCCGGCATCGTCGAACAACAGGTTCGATCCGTCACCGATGACGATATGGCGCGCATCCTGTTCGGCAATTACCGCCAGCGCGGTGGCCAGCGTCTCGACCGATTGCGGGGTGACGACGATATCGGCGGGGCCGCCGATCCGCCAGCGGCCGAGCGTCGCCAGCGGCACATCGGTCGCGACCTCCCCCAACGGAAGCGCACGGCGCAGCGCGGCGGCGACGCCGGCGTCCGGCGCATGGCCCTGCGGGGCGAGATCGGCAGCGAAAGTCATCCGTCCCTGTTCCCCGTTGGCCAGACGATCCCGGCACCTGCCAAGCCCGCCGCGGTTCGGCCCAGATCCGTCGGCGGTTTCGCGTCCGGCAAGGTCGTTGATCGGCGGTGCCTTAGATCGTCCTTGGCGACGGGTCCAGTCCCGCTGCATTGCCGCCCAAGTCATTGGGAAATCGATACACGCCGGGTCATGCGAATTTGTTAACGGCGACCGGCATATCCCGAACATCGTCGGCCGCATGTCTTGCATGGCGGCGGATGGCCGATATGCTACGGCCTTTGATGAGTGTTCCTGCGTATGCCGATGTTGCACCGCGGCACGATACCAACTTGTTGCGGTAAGGGAAACGGATGATACGCGACCGACAAACCGGTTCGGACCGGGCGATGCCGAACGATCCGACCATGGGCATCGCGGCGGGTCTGCGCTGATGTCGGGTCCGATCCTGGTGACCGGCGCGGCCGGGTTCGTCGGTCATGCCACCGCGCATCGCCTGCTCGCGCGCGGCGAGCGGGTGATCGGCATCGACATCCTCAACGATTATTACGACGTGACGCTGAAGGATGCCCGGCTCGCGACGTTCGACGGGATCGATGCCTTCACCTTTCACCGGGTCGACGTGTCCGATGCCGCTGCGGTCGCCGCGCTGGTCCGCGACCATGATATCCGCCGCGTCGTCCATCTCGCGGCGCAGGCGGGGGTCCGGCACAGCATCGACAACCCGTTCGCCTATGAACGCTCGAACGTCGGCGGCCAACTTGCGATACTGGAAGCGTGCCGCCATTCGCCGGGCTTCGAACACCTCGTCTATGCCTCGTCCAGCTCGGTCTATGGCGACAAGCCGATGGGCGGGGAGGGGTTTCGCGAGGATGAACCGGCAAACCGTCCGGTCTCGCTCTATGCCGCGACCAAGCGCGCCTGCGAATTGATGAGCCAGTCCTACGCCCATCTCTATCGCATGCCGCAGACCGGCCTGCGCTTCTTCACCGTCTATGGCCCATGGGGCCGGCCCGACATGGCCTATTTCAGCTTCACCGAAAAAATCGTCGCCGGCACCCCGATCGAAGTCTTCGGCGAAGGCCGGATGGCGCGCGATTTCACCTATATCGACGATATCGTCGACGGTATCATCGGCGCGCTCGACCATCCGCCGACGCCCGGCGCCCACCGCATCCTCAATATCGGCGGCAGCCGGCCGGTCGGGCTGATGGACATGATCGAGACACTCGAACGCGCGATCGGACGCGACGCGGTGAAGATCATGAAGCCGATGCAGCCCGGCGACGTCACCGCGACCTATGCCGACATCTCGCAACTCCGCGCGCTGACCGGCTACGAACCGAAGGTCCGGCTGGCCGAAGGGCTCGGTCGCTTCGCCGAATGGTATAAGGGTTATTACGGGGTGAATTGATGGCGGCGACTTGCTCGCCTCGTACGTCATTCCCGCGAAGGCAGAAATCCATCGACGCAATGGCGCGAGGTTATCGCCAGGGCCTTATTCACCTCACCGGAATCGTCGCCCCAGCGAAGGCTGGGGCCTCGTGCGGTTCCTGCCGCGTGCTATCACCAGAAGATCCCAGCCTGCGCTGGGATGACGTTCGGTTCGATATGGGTGGATCAGGCTCTAACGTCGGCGTGAATGGATTCCCGCCTGCGCGGGAATGACGTACGTCGCCTTATTCCCCCGCCAGCGCCGCCTCCACGATATCGACATAGATCGCCTCCAATAGCCGCAGGTCGTCGACCGCCACCGCCTCGTCGACCTTGTGCATCGTCACATTCAGCAGCCCGAACTCCACCGTCGGGCACAGCGCCGACAGGAACCGGGCATCGGACGTGCCGCCGGTGGTCGACAATTCCGGCTCCAGCCCGGTATGCTTGCCGATCGCATCGGCGATCAGCGTCGAAAACGCCCCCGGTGCGGTCAGGAATGCCTCACCCGACACCCGCCCGACGACCTGTGCTTCCGGCGCATGTGATCGCACGACGCCCGCGATCCGCTCGACCAGTGCGTCGCCGCGCTGCTCGTCGTTGAACCGGATCGACAGCCGCGCCGCCGCATGACCGGGGATGACGTTGGTCGCGGGATTGCCGACGGTCAGGTCGGTGGTCTCGATATTCGACGGCTGGAACCACGCATTGCCCCTATCGAGCACGATCCCCTCGATCTCGTGCAGCGCGGCGATCAGCGGGGTGATCGGATTGTCGGCCAGATGCGGATAGGCGACATGCCCCTGCCGCCCCGGCACATCGATCCAGATATTGACCGATCCGCGCCGCCCGATCTTGATCATGTCGCCCAGCCGCTGCTGCGACGTCGGCTCGCCGACCAGACACAGGTCGGGCGCGATGCCCCGCGCTGCCATGCGATCGATCAGCGCGCGGGTGCCGTACACCGCCGGTCCTTCCTCATCGCCGGTGATGATCAGACTGATCGTTCCCGCCTCGACCGGCACCCGCGCCGCCGCGGCGACGAACGCCGCGACCGCGCCCTTCATGTCGACCGCGCCGCGCCCAAAGATCATGCCGTCGCGGATCGTCCCGCCGAACGGATCGCCCTGCCATCCATTCCCGGCGGGTACGACGTCGACATGGCCGGCAAAGGCGAAATGCCGTCCGCCGTGCCCCCGCACCGCCAGCAGGTTTTCGACCGGTCCGTCCGGTGCTTCGCCCACGGTGAAGCGGTCGACGTCGAAGCCGATCGCGGTCAGCGCGGTCTCGAGCACATCGAACACGCTGCCGGTCGCCGGGGTCACGCTGTCGCAGGCGATCAGGCGGCAGGTCAGGTCGACGACATCGGCAGACATAGGCTTCTCCACGCGGATTTCGTCGCGGCTGTACCCTATGCCGGGGCAAACGCCACTGGCGCTGGGGCGTTCGGACGCTACAGCCGGGGCGATGCGAATCCTGTTCGTGATATTGGCGGTGCTGCTGCTCGTGCCCAGCTGGAGTGGGGCCGAACGGCTACCGCTCTATGCGAAGGTGCCGACGATCACCGCCGATCGGGTCGCGCTCTATCCCAAGAACCCCCGGCGGCGTGATCGCGGACCGTTCACCTATTTGGGCGGGGTCGTCCTGCGCGGTAACGATCCTGCGTTCGGGGGCTTTTCGTCGATGCACGTCGATGGCGACCGGTTCAGCCTGTTGTCCGATGGCGGATCGCTGGTCCAGTTCACCATGGGTGCCGACTGGACCCCGCGCGACGTCGCGATCCGCGAGATCGCCGGTCCCGGCACCGGCTGGGAAAAGCGCGATCGCGATACCGAATCGCTGGCGGTCCGGCCCGACGGGTCGGTGCTGGTCGGATACGAACGCCATAACCAGATCTGGCGCTTCACCGCCGACCTGTCGCGCACCCTGTCGCACGCCGCGCCGCAGCGCATGGCCGACTGGTCGGCGAACAGCGGTGCGGAGGCGATGGCGCAGTTGCACGACGGCAGCGTCGTCGTGTTCAGCGAAAGCCATGGCGAGAAGGGGCGGCGGGGCTATAGCGCGATCCGCTTCCTCGGCGATCCGACCGATCCGAAGACGCCCCGCTACGGCTTTCGCTATGCGCCGCCCGCCAGTTTCGTGAATACCGATGCCGCGCAACTGCCCGATGGCCGGCTGCTGGTGCTGACCCGTCGCACCCGGCTGAAGGACTTTTTCACCACCGGCATCGAACTGGTCGACCTGCGCGGCGTCCGCCCCGGCCAGTCGCTGCGCGGCCGCACGCTCGCCCGGCTGGTGCCGCCGACCCTGCACGACAACTTCGAAGCGATGGCGATCACCCACGAAAGCGGACGGCGGATCCTGTGGCTGGCGAGCGACGACAACCAGTCGATGCTGCAACGCTCGCTGCTGCTGAAATTCGCGATCGGCCCGCTGCCAGAGTCGTGGCAGCCGAAACCCGGGAAGCCGAAGGCCCGAAAGCCCCGCTGAACATTATATCGTCATTCCGGCGAAGGCCGGAATCCACGGACCCGGCCGGCATCGGCTCCACCGAAAAGCCCCGTGTCCATGGATTCCGGCCCACCGGTGACCGATGCGAAATTCGCCAGCGTCGCAAAAAAACGCGCCGTACCCCCGCGCAGGCGGGAGTGTTCACTTCGGACTCTGTAGACGTTTTCTGGCGAGGAAGATGTCGAGGGTGATCTCGAGCATCTGTTGGGTCTTGGAGGCGCGTTTGGTTCGGCGGTTGAAGCG
>NZ_LMKP01000007.1 GCF_001421715.1 Sphingomonas sp. Leaf22 | reverse complement strand
TGATCAGGTCGGTCCCCTCGCACGCTGGACAACGCATCCTGTCCTCCCCATCCCACATCAAAGGAACACAGAAGAATCCAAAACGCGCCTCGTGTAAACAGTCCCGCCTGCGCGGGGGTACGGCGAGTTTTGCCCAAGTTTGCGACGTTCGCAGAGGTCTCGACGTGATCCGGTGTCCGCTTTTACCGACTGCAGAAGAAGCAGAAGAAGAAGCGGGACCCCGGGGTCAAGCTCGGGGTGACGGAAGGGGGGAGACGTACCGCCTCACAGGCACACCCCCTTGCCCCGCCCGCCGGTTTCGCCGAAACGGCGGCCGCCATGGTAAAGAACGCAACACCGATCCTGCGCCTGCTGACGATCTGGCTGACGGCGCTCGCCGCGCTGCTGGTCCTCTCCGCGCCTGCCCGCGCCGACGACGTATCGGCGGCGGCGCGCGGCGTCGTCCGCGTCGTCGTGATCGCGACCGTCGATGGCGAGATGGTCGATGTCGAACACGGCACCGGCTTTGCGGTCGCGCCCAATCGCATCGTCACCAACGCCCATGTCGTCGAACTGATGGAACGCTATCCCGGCGACACCGTCGTCGGCGTGGTTCCGTCCGAAGGAGACCGGTCGTTCGAGGGGCGCGTCGTCCGCATCGACAAGGCGCGCGATCTGGCGCTGATCGAGGTCAGCGGCGTGCGCCTGCCGCCGCTGACCGTCTATACCGGTGGCCTCGGCGAAGGCGATGCGGCCATCGCGCTCGGCTATCCCGGCAATGTCGACCTCGCCACCGCGCGATCGGTCGACGATTTCGTCACGCCGACCTCGCCGGTCCGCTCGCAGGGCGTATTGTCGGGCAACCGCACGCTGGAGGGCACGGCGGTGCTGGTCCATACCGCCAGCATCGCGCGCGGCAATTCGGGCGGGCCGCTGCTCGACCGGTGCGGCCGGGTGCTCGGCGTCAATTCGGCGCTGACCCGGGGCGAGGAGGGCGATGCCAGCTTCGCCTTCGCCATTTCCGATGGCGAGCTGATCGCGTTCCTGCGCGAGGCGGCGCAGCAGGTCGCGACCATCGCCACCCCCTGCCTGACGCTCGCCGATGCCGATGCCCGCGACCGCGCCGATGCCGAACGCCAGACGATCGAGGACCGCGAGCGCGCCCGCGCCGCCACCGAACGCGCGCGCGAGGAACGCGCGACCGCGCTCGAACAGGCGCGCGCCGACAATGCCGAAACTCGCGAGAACATGATCGCCGCCGCCGCGCTGCTGCTGGCACTGTCGGTGCTGGCGGCTGGTGGGGCCGGGTTGTTGCTGACCCGTGGGCAGCCGCGTACCGCGAAGTTCGCCGCGATCGGCGGCGGCGTGCTGTTCGTCGGCGCGATCGCCACCTTCCTGCTGCGGCCCGATTTCGATCCGGCCTCGATCGCCGCCGCCGACGAATCGGGCAATACCGCCGCGACCCGGATCGCGCCGCTGACCGGGCCGCTCGAATGCACGCTGGTGCCCGAACGCAGCCGCATCATCCTGTCGCCGGTCGAAACCGTCCGCTTCGGCTGGCGCGCCGATGGCTGCATGAACGGCCGCACCCAATATGCCGAGGCGCCGGGCGGCGGGTGGGAGCGGATTCTCGTCCCGAATGAGGACGCCACCGTGTCGGTGCTGCGCTTCGATCCGGTCAGCGGCAGCTACACCAACAGCCGCTATCTGCTGTCCGCCGAATCGATGCAGCGCGCCCGCACGTTGCGTGGGCAGGTGCAGCAAAAGGCGTGCGCCGCCGACACCGGCGCGCGCGCGGCGCTTGCCACGCAGCAATCGGCGATTCGCACCTCGCTGCCCGCGCAGGTCAACGAACGGCTGGTCTATCGGTGTACCGCGGCCAAGTAGAAGCAGGGGTTTTCACGCGGAGGCGCGGAGACGCGGAGGGGTTACGCTCCGGGCACTGTCGCTCGCGATCGGAAGACCCGGCCCGCGGTTGCAGCGGGCAATAGGCCGCTGGCGCGGGGTGCGGTCGAAACGGACGCACCCCCTCCGCGTCTCCGCGCCTCCGCGTGAACCCCGCTTCCTTCCCGCGGTCCGATAATCCCCCGTTCAGCTTGCATCCGAATCGGAACACACCACGCCACCTCCCGCAAAGCTTGCGAAATCATGACACCGATGCTAGCGGCCCCCACGACCCATCGGGGGCGCGTGGGGCCGGTCAGCGGCGCGACATTGGTTCGCGACGGCGGTTGGGAGTGCGGCCCCCTCACCGGCATGGGATGTTGAATTGACCCCTGACAAGGACGCACGCGTGGAGACATCCGGCGGAACTACTGGCGGCGGAACGATCCAGGCGAGCCTGGGTGGCCGCTATGCAACCGCGCTGTTTGGCCTCGCTCAGCAGCAGGGCCAGCTCGACGCGGTCGAATCGAGCCTGAAGACGCTGTCGACGGGCATCGCCGAATCGGACGATCTCGCCGCGCTGGTGAAAAGCCCGCTGATCGGTCGCGTCGACGCCGCGCGCGCCATCGCCGCGCTGGCACCGGTGCTGGGCCTCGACCCGCTGACCGCCAATTTCCTCGGCGTGCTCGCGCAGAATCGTCGTCTGGGCGACCTGCCCGCGATCATCCGCGCGTTTCGCGAACTGGCGGCGCGCAGCCGCGGTGAAACCAATGCAGAGGTCGTTTCGGCACATCCGCTGGACGATTCGCAGGTCGATGCGCTGCGCCAGCAGCTGCGCCACCGGATCGGTCGCGACGTCGCGATCGACCTGAAGGTCGACCCCACGCTTTTGGGCGGTCTGATCGTCAAGATCGGCAGCCAGATGATCGACAGCTCGATCAAGACCCGACTGAACACGCTCGCGCACGCGATGAAAGGCTGAACATGGATATCCGCGCCGCAGAAATTTCGAAGGTCATCCGCGACCAGATCGCCAATTTCGGCACCGAAGCGCAGGTTTCGGAAGTCGGCCAGGTGCTGTCGGTGGGTGACGGCATCGCCCGCATCCACGGGCTCGACAACGTCCAGGCGGGCGAAATGGTCGAGTTCGGCGGCGGCATCCAGGGCATGGCGCTGAACCTCGAAGCCGACAATGTCGGCGTCGTGATCTTCGGGTCGGACTCGTCGATCAAGGAAGGCGACACCGTCAAGCGCACCGGCACCATCGTCGACGTTCCGGTCGGCAAGGGGCTGCTGGGTCGCGTCGTCGACGGTCTCGGCAACCCGATCGACGGCAAGGGCCCGATCGTGTCGGACCGCCGCAGCCGCGTCGACGTGAAGGCACCGGGCATCATCCCGCGCACCTCGGTTCACGAACCGATGCAGTCGGGCCTGAAAGCGATCGACGCCCTCGTCCCCGTCGGCCGTGGCCAGCGCGAACTCATCATCGGCGATCGTCAGACCGGCAAGTCGGCGGTCGCGATCGACACCTTCATCAACCAGAAGACCGCGAATGCGGGCGATGACGAGAGCAAGAAGCTCTATTGCGTCTATGTCGCCGTCGGCCAGAAGCGTTCGACCGTCGCCCAGCTGGTGCGCACGCTCGAAGAAAACGGCGCGATGGAATATTCGATCGTGGTCGCCGCGACCGCGTCGGACCCCGCCCCGCTCCAGTATCTGGCGCCGTACACCGGCACCGCGATGGGTGAATATTTCCGCGACAACGCGATGCACGCGCTGATCGTGTTCGACGATCTGTCGAAGCAGGCCGTCGCCTATCGTCAGATGTCGCTGCTGCTGCGCCGTCCGCCGGGCCGCGAAGCGTACCCTGGCGACGTGTTCTATCTGCACAGCCGCCTGCTCGAGCGCGCTGCCAAGATGTCCGACGCCAATGGCGGCGGCTCGCTGACCGCGCTGCCGATCATCGAAACCCAGGCAGGCGACGTGTCGGCCTACATCCCGACCAACGTGATCTCGATCACCGATGGCCAGATCTTCCTCGAAACCGACCTGTTCTTCGCCGGCATCCGCCCCGCGATCAACGTCGGCCTCTCGGTCAGCCGCGTCGGTTCCGCCGCGCAGACCAAGGCGATGAAGAAGGTCGCAGGGTCGATCAAGCTGGAGCTGGCGCAGTACCGCGAGATGGCGGCGTTCGCGCAGTTCGGGTCGGACCTAGACGCGTCGACGCAGAAGCTGCTGAACCGCGGTGCGCGCCTGACCGAATTGCTCAAGCAGGCGCAGTTCTCGCCGATGCCGTTCGAGGAACAGGTCGCATCGATCTTCGCCGGCACGCAGGGCTATCTCGACACCGTTCCGGTGAACGACGTGACCCGCTACGAGCAGGCGATGCTCGCCGATCTCCGCGCGAACCATGCGGGCGTCCTCACCAAGATCCGCGACACCAAGGATCTGGGCGACGAGGCGAAGTCGGGCCTGAAGGCCGCGCTCGACCAGTTCGCCAAGAACTTCGCATAACCATCAAAGCCCTCTCCCCTTCAGGGAAGAGGGTTGGGAGAGGGGAAGCGCGGGACGGCCGAAGTTGCCACCCCCGCGCTTCCCCACCCTCTCCCCTGAAGGGGAGAGGGAGTAGGGAAAACAGATGGCAAGCCTCAAGGCCCTAAAGCTCCGCATCGGCTCGGTGAAGTCGACGCAGAAGATCACCAAGGCGATGAAGATGGTCGCCGCCGCCAAGCTGCGCCGTGCGCAAGAGGCGGCCGAGGCCGGTCGTCCCTATGCGAGCCGCGTCGAACAGGTCGTCGCCAGCCTCGCCTCGACGGTGCAGGTCACCGAGGGCAGCTCGCCGCTGCTCGCCGGCACCGGCAGCGATCAGGTCCACCTGTTCGTCGTCGCGACGTCGGACAAGGGGCTGGCCGGTGCGTTCAATTCGAACATCGCCCGCATGGCGCGCCGCCGCGCGCTGGAGCTTCAGGAACAGGGCAAGACCGTCAAGTTCCTGACGATCGGCCGCAAGGGTCGCGCCGTGCTGGCGCGCCAGTTCCGCGACGGCTTCGTCCATTCGGTCGAACCGGGCGATCTCGGCAAGCTGACCTTTGCCGACGCGAAGGGCTATGCCGACGACCTGATCCGCCGCTTCCACGCCGGCGAATTCGACGTCGCGCACCTGTTCTATGCCACCTTCAAGACGGTGCTGACGCAGGAACCCACGGAACAGCAACTGATTCCGGTCAAGATCCCGACCCCCGCCGTGGCACCTTCGCAACCTTCCGCCGATGCCGTCGTCGAATATGAACCGAGCGAGGAAGCGATCCTCGACAGCCTGTTGCCCACGAACATCGCGGTGCAGATCTACCGCGCGATGAAGGAAAACGCGGCGTCGGAACAGGGTTCGAAGATGACGGCGATGGACAACGCCACGCGCAATGCGGGCGATCTCATCAACCGTCTGACGATCGAATATAACCGCACCCGTCAGGCCGCGATCACGACCGAACTGGTCGAAATCATCTCGGGCGCCGAGGCGCTGTGATCCGCCCTGCCGTCCTGCTGGCGCTCGTCGCCACGCTGGCCGGCTGCGGTCAGCCTGCTGCCGACAGGGCGGCGGAACGGCCGCGCGCGACGCCGACGCCGTTCGTCACCGGCGGCTGGGCGACGGTGTTCGGCGATGCGCCGAAGACGATCGACCTGCTGAACGGCATGGGCTTCCGCCTGTCGCCCTACGAACAGGCCGGCGGTGCCTTCATCGCCAATGCGATGCCGACGCCGATGGCCGATCCGTCGATCAAGCCGGTCAACATCGCGAACCTGTCCGTCCGGGGCGATGCCACGCGGATCGACCGGGTTCGGTTCACGCTGGACATCGTGAACCTCGACTCCAGCCCGTTTGCGAAGGACCAGTTCGCGCGCTGGATCGACCGTCCGCTCGCCAGCCTCGGCCTGCCCGGCCGGGACGAGGTCAAGCGCGGCATCATGACCGAAAGCCCGGCCAAGGGCAGCCTGTCCGGTGCCGATTACCAGATTACCCGTGAAAAGATCGACGGCGGACGCCGTCTGGTCGTAACCTTTACCCGCCCCGCGCCACAGGCGGGCAGCAGCAGCGAACCGAGGAAGCAGTGATGGCAACCGCCGCAGACACCTACGCCCCCCAAGGCAGCACCAACCATACCGGCCGGATCAGCCAGGTCATCGGCGCGGTCGTCGACGTTGCGTTCGACGGCGAGCTGCCGGCGATCCTGTCGGCGCTCGAAACCGACAATAACGGCAACCGGCTGGTCCTCGAAGTCGCGCAGCATCTGGGCGAGAACACCGTCCGCACGATCGCGATGGACGCGACCGAGGGTCTGACCCGTGGTCAGGCGGTGCGCGACACCGGTTCGCAGATCCGCGTGCCGGTCGGCCCGAAGACGCTCGGCCGCATCCTGAACGTCGTCGGCGAGCCGATCGACGAGCGCGGTCCGGTCGGTGCCGAAACCACCGCGCCGATCCACGCAGCGGCCCCGCTGTTCGTCGACCAGTCGACCGAGAGCGCGATCCTCGTCACCGGCATCAAGGTCATCGACCTGCTCGCCCCCTACGCCAAGGGCGGCAAGATCGGCCTGTTCGGCGGCGCGGGCGTCGGCAAGACGGTTCTCATTCAGGAACTGATCAACAACATCGCCAAGGGCCATGGCGGCACGTCGGTGTTCGCGGGCGTGGGTGAACGTACCCGCGAGGGCAACGATCTGTACCACGAATTCCTCGACGCGGGCGTCATCGCCAAGGATGCCGACGGCAATCCGACGAGCGAAGGTTCGAAGGTCGCGCTGGTATACGGCCAGATGAACGAGCCGCCGGGCGCGCGCGCGCGCGTTGCGCTGTCGGGTCTGACGATCGCCGAATATTTCCGCGACGTCGAGGGCCAGGACGTGCTGTTCTTCGTCGACAACATCTTCCGCTTCACGCAGGCGGGTTCGGAAGTGTCGGCGTTGCTCGGCCGTATCCCGTCGGCGGTGGGCTATCAGCCGACGCTGTCGACCGACATGGGCGCGCTGCAGGAACGCATCACCTCGACCAACAAGGGGTCGATCACCTCGGTACAGGCGATCTACGTCCCCGCCGACGATTTGACCGATCCGGCCCCGGCGACCTCGTTCGCCCACCTCGACGCGACGACCGTGCTCAACCGCGCGATCTCCGAACTCGGCATCTATCCGGCGGTCGATCCGCTCGATTCGACCAGCCGCGTTCTCGAACCGCGCACGGTGGGTCAGGAGCATTACGACACGGCGCGCGCCGTGCAGTCGCTGCTCCAGCGCTACAAGTCGCTGCAGGACATCATCGCCATCCTCGGCATGGACGAGTTGAGCGAAGAGGATAAGGTCACGGTCGCCCGCGCCCGCAAGATCCAGAAGTTCCTCAGCCAGCCGTTCCACGTCGCCGAGGTCTTCACCGGCATCAGCGGCAAGTTCGTCGCGCTGGAAGACACGGTGAAGTCGTTCAAGGCGGTCGTCGAAGGCGAATACGATCACCTGCCGGAAAGCGCCTTCTACATGGTCGGCGGCATCGACGAAGTGGTCGCCAAGGCGCAGAAGATGGCGCAGGACGCGTAAAGCTCTTTTCCCTCTCCCCTTCAGGGGAGAGGGTCAGGGAGAGGGGCAGATCGATGCCGCTTTCCGAAAGCCCCTCTCCCCGGCCCTCTCCCCTGAAGGGGAGAGGGAGTAAGGTAACGATATGCTGCACTTCGAACTCGTGACCCCCGAAAAGCTGGTGCGGTCGGAATCGGTCTACATGGTCACCGTGCCGGGCACCGAAGGCGACTTCGGCGTGCTGGAAGGCCATGCGCCGTTCATGTCGACGATCCGCGATGGCGACGTCCTGATCCAACGCACCGAAAAGGGTGAGGCAGAGCGCATCGCGATCCGCGGCGGCTTCGCCGAAGTGACCTCGCGCGGGCTGACGATCCTCGCCGAACAGGCCGGCTGATCGTTCGCACAACGCGTTGAACGAAACGCCGCGTCGGACCGAGGTCCGGCGCGGCGTTTTGCGTTTGGAGCGTTCACCAACCGAGCGTCACCCCGGACCTGACCGAAACCTCTGCGAAAGAACTGGTTCCTACCCCCTGTCGTACCCCCGCGCAGGCGGGGGTCCAGGGCTCCAGGCGCAAGCCGTTGTTCTGCTTGGCTCTGGACCCCCGCCTGTGCGGGGGTACGGCGAGTTTTCGGTTAAGCCTGAACCTTCGCATAGGTCTCGGCTCGCCCCGGTGTGACGAGGGATGGAGCAAATGAGTAGCCCTCCGCACCGCCCTAACCATGCGGATGCGCGTTGCGGTACACGTCCAGCAGATGCGCGGCATCGACCGCCGTATAGATCTGCGTCGAGGACAGGCTGGCATGACCCAACAGCGCCTGTAGCGATCGCAGGTCCGCCCCCCGGCCCAGCAGATGCGTGGCGAAGCTGTGGCGCAGCGCGTGGGGCGTCGTGCGGTCGCCGAGGCCGAGCCGCCCGCGCGCGGCCTGCACCGCCCGGCGCACGACCCCGGCGGCCAGCGGCCCGCCCTTCGCCCCCCGGAACAGCGGCGCGCCGCGCGCGGTCCCCCAGGGTTGCTGTGCGACATAGGCCTCGATCGCGGCGCGGACCGGCGGCAGCAGCGGCACGACCCGCGTCTTGTCGCGCTTGCCGGTCACGACCAGCGTCGCACCGAGCGGCAGGACGGCCCCGGTCAGCGACAATGCCTCGCCGATGCGCAGCCCGGCGCCATAGAGCAGCAGCAACACCGCCCAGTCGCGGGCACCGATCCACGGTTCGGCGGCGAAGTCGGCGACATCCCCCGCCAGCGCCACCGCGTCGTCGGGCGAGATCGGACGGGGGACGGTCTTGCCGGTGCGGGGTCCGCGCAGGCGCGGTGCTTCGACACCGGCGAAATCGAGAAAGGCGCGCACCGCCGACAATTCGCGCGCGGCGGACGCATTGCCCAGCCCGTCTTCGCGGCGACGGGCGAGGAAGGCGCGCAGGTCGGTGGCGGTGATGCGGGCCAGTCGTCGGGCATCGACCGCCCCGCCCCAATGGCCTTGCAGGAACGCGATCAACCGCTCGGCGGTCGCGGCATAGGCACGAACGGTATGCGCGGATCGCCGCCGATCCCGCGCGAGATGCGTCGCGAAGGCCAGCGGCAGGGGCTGCGTCAGGTCGTTCACGCCAGCCCCCGCTGCGATCAGCCGATCTTCTGGCCCGACTTGGCCCAGTCGGCCATGAAGCCCTCGATCCCCTTGTCGGTCAGCGGATGCTTGACCAGCGCGCGGATGACCGACGGCGGCGCGGTCATCACGTCCGCGCCCATCTTGGCCGATTCGAGGACGTGGATCGGATGGCGGACGCTGGCGACGAGGATCTCGGTGCCGAAATCATAATTGTCGTAGATCAGGCGGATGTCGCTGATGAGGCCCATGCCGTCGAAACCGATATCGTCATGCCGCCCGACGAACGGCGAGACGAAGGTCGCGCCGGCCTTTGCCGCCAGCAGCGCCTGATTGGCGGAGAAGCACAGCGTCACATTGACCATCGTGCCGTCGTCGGTCAGCGCCTTGCAGGTCTTGAGGCCGTCGATGGTGAGCGGCACCTTCACCGCGACGTTATCGGCCAGTTTGCGCAGGATTTCGGCCTCGCGCATCATGCCGGCGTGGTCGAGCGCCACGACCTCCGCCGATACCGGCCCCGGCGTGATCGAACAGATTTCGCGCACGACCTCAAGGAAATCGCGGCCCGATTTGTGGATCAGCGACGGGTTGGTGGTCACGCCGTCGAGCAGGCCGGTTTCGGCCAGTTCGCGAATGTCGCTGGTATCGGCGGTGTCGACGAAGAATTTCATGGGACTCGGTTCCTGCGCGGGTCGGGACAAGATGCCGCCCCATCGCCCATCGGCGCGGCGGGAGCAAGGGCAGGCCGACGTCGACCCTTTTCCTGCGCACGCCGATCCAGTATCTGCGCGCGCATGACCGCGCCGCAACCCGAATGGGCCCCCCACGCCGCCGTATGGATCGGCTATCCCAGCCACGCCGAACTATGGCTGGAGGACCTCGACCCCGCCCGCGACGAAGTCGTCGCCTTTGCCAGGGCCGTCCATGCCGAAGGACGCGGCGAGACGGTGATCCTGGTCGCCGCGACCGTGGAAGCCGCCGACGACGCCCGCGCCCGCGCGCCCTTTGCCGAAGTCACGATCGAGGCGTTCGGCGACATCTGGCTGCGCGATACCGGCCCGATCATCGGCGGCGACGGCACGGCGCACCGGTTCGGCTTCAACGGCTGGGGCGGCAAGTACGACCTGCCCGGCGACAGCGACATCGGTCTGCGCCTTGCCCGCGGGCGTGGGCTGACCGTGGCGGATCACGACTGGATCATCGAGGGCGGCGCGATCGACGGCGACGGTACCGGGCTGGTCGTGACGACCGAGCAATGCCTGCTCAACCCCAATCGCAACACCGGTTTCTTCAAGACGGCGGCGGAAGCGCGGCTGCACGACGATCTGGGCTATGACCGGGTATTGTGGCTGGGCGACGGGCTGCTGAACGACCATACCGACGGCCATGTCGACAATCTGGCGCGCTTCGTCGGGCCGAACCGGCTGGCGATCCCGCAGGCGGCCGAGAATGATCCCAACTGGCGCATCTATCAGGATGCGACGGCACGGGCACAGGCGTTCGGCGTCGAGGTGGTGCCGGTCCCCTCCCCCGGCCGCGTGCTGTCGCCCGATGAGGAGATCATTCCGGGCAGCCACATGAACTTCTATATCGGCAACGCCGTGGTGGTCGTGCCGCTCTACGGCACCGGCACCGATGCCGCCGCCATCGCCGCCTTTGCCGCAATTTTCCCCGATCGCGAGGTCGTGGGGCTGCGCGCCGATCATATCCTGACCGGCGGCGGCAGCTTCCACTGCATCAGCCAGCAGATTCCGGCATAACCCGAAGGACCGCCCCGTCATGACCGAGATCACCGTCGCCGCGCTCCAGCTCGGCTTCTCGACCGATATCGACCGTAACATCGCCAATGTCGCGCGACTGGTGCGCGAGGCGGCGGCGCGCGGCGCGCAGGTCATCCTGCCGCCCGAATTGTTCGAGGGCGAGTATTTCTGCCGGGTCGAGGACGAAGGGCTGTTCGCCAACGCCAAGCCGGTCACCGAGCACAAGGCGGTGCTGGCGATGCAGGCGCTTGCAGCCGAGTTGAAGGTGCATATCCCGACCAGTTTCTTCGAAGCCGACGGCCCGCATCATTACAACAGCCTGGCGATGATCGACCCCGATGGCCGCGTGCAGGGCGTGTATCGCAAGAGCCATATCCCCGATGGCCCCGGCTATGAGGAGAAATTCTATTTCCGCCCCGGCAATACCGGGTTCAAGGTGTGGGACGGTCCGGCCAGGCTGGGCGTCGGCGTCTGCTGGGACCAATGGTATCCCGAAACCGCGCGCGCGCTGATGCTGATGGGCGCGGAAGTGCTGTTCTATCCGACCGCGATCGGCAGCGAACCGCACGACACCAGCCTCGACACCGCGCGGCTGTGGCGGCGGGCGATGGTGGGCCATGCGGTGTCGAACGTCGTGCCGGTGGTCGCCGCCAACCGGGTCGGGGTCGAACATGACCAGACCTTCTACGGCACGTCGTTCATCACCGACGAGCGCGGCGACATCCTTGCCGAACTCGACCGCGAGGAAGAGGGCGTCATCACCGCGACGCTCGACCTCGACCGGGTGAAGCGTCACCGCGCCGCCTTCGGCTTCTTCCGCGACCGGCGGCCGGAGTTGTACGGGCGGCTGGTGCAGGATATCTGACCTGACTCCCCTCCCTGAAAAGGGAGGGGAGATCAGTCGTCGAAATCCGGTACCCGCCGCTCCATGCCGGCACGCACCGCCTCGATTTGATTGGCGCTACCGAGCAACGCGATCTGTTCGGCGCTTTCGGCGGTAAGAATCGTCGCGGCATCGGCGTCGTCGGCGAGGTTGGCGAGCCGCTTGGCGGCGCGGACCGCGTCGGGGCTGCGCCCGGCGACGCCGCGGGCGATTTCCATCGCCGTATCGACCGGATGATCGGCGATGCGCGTCACGAACCCCACTCGCCGTGCCTCGACCGCATCGAATTCGCGCGCGGTGAACGCCAGTTCGCGCAAGACATCGCCGCGCACGTCGCGCCACAGCGCGAAGCCGGCCATGTCGGCGACCAGCCCCCATTTCGCCTCGAGGATCGCAAAGCGCGTGTCCGGTGCGGCGATCCGCACATCGGCACCGGCCATGATCTGCAACCCGCCGCCCAGTGCCAACCCATGCACCGCCGCGATCACCGGCATCGGCAACGTCCGCCAGCCCCATGCGACCTGCTGCACCCGGTTGGCGATGCCATGCGTGCGCGCCGTCAGGTCTAGGCCCGCCGCGCCGGCCGCCATGCTCGCCATGTCCAGCCCGGCGCAAAAGGCGCGCCCCTCGCCCGACAGGACGACGCAGCGCACCGGGGACGTACGCAACGTCTCGATCGTGTCGATCAGCGCGTCGAACATCGCCGGATCGATCGCGTTCATCTTGTCGCCGCGGGTCAGCCGGACGTCGGCGATGCCATCTGCGATCATCGTCGTCACCCGCATCGGTCCCGCTCCCCAACTTCCCCCTTTTCAATCGACGCGGCGCGCGTAGCATGGGGATAGCCGGACGATACCGGCAGGGGACAGGAGAGGAAAGATGCGGCATTGGTGGTTGGCCATGGCGCTGCTGGCGGCACCGGCCGTCGCGCAGGACGCGGGCGTCGGCGACGTGTACGGCACCGCGCTCGGCAAGGGCTGGGAAAACTGGAGCTGGGCGAAGGTCGAATTGTCGAGCGAGGTACAGGGATCGCAGCGCAAGCCGATCCGGGTCGAGGCGGGACCGTATCAGGCGCTGTACCTGCACCACGCACCGTTCGACACCACGGCATACAAGTCGGTGGCGATGCTGATCCAGGGCATGGACGGCGGCGCGCAGCAGTTGCGGATCGTCGCGATGGTCGGCGGCAAGCCGCTGGATACACAGGCCTATACGGTGACGTTGCCCGCAAGCGGCTGGAAGAAAATCGAACTGCCGCTGTCGAGGATCGGTGCCGACAACAAACAGATCGACGGACTATGGGTCCAGAATGCGACCGACAAGCCGGTCGCGCCCTTCTATGTCACGGAGATCGCGCTGCACTGACCCCCGCCGCCGCTTCAACAGACCGCAGAAACGCTCTACAGGGCCGGTGATGACTGGTTTCCCGCTCCCGCCCGGCTTCGACCCGGCCCGCTTCTTTTCGGCGCGGGTCGGCGGGCATGGGTCGCGGCTGGGCATCGGCTATCGGGCGCATGGCACGGATTGGTGCGAGTTGCTGTTGCCGTTCCGCCCCGACCTGATCGGCGATCCGGCGCGCGGCGTGCTGGCATCGGGGCCGATCCTGACGCTGATGGACATGGCGACCAGCGTCGGCGTGTGGCTGAAACGCGGGGCGTTCCTGCCACATGCGACGCTCGACCTGCGGCTCGACTATCTGCGTCCGGCCACGCCGGAGCGGACGGTGGTCGGGCGCGGCGAATGTTACCGCGTCGCGCGGCAGGTCGCGTTCGTACGCGGCATCGCCCATGACGGCGATCCCGACGATCCGGTCGCGCATGTCGCCGGCACCTTCATGCTGCTGGACGCCGGCTGATGCTGCCACCCTATGCCGACCTGCTCGGGCTGACGCTCGATACCGACGATGCCGGGCACCCGATCGTCGCGATGGCGTTTGCCGACGACCTGCTCGGGCGGCCCGGCTTCGTCCATGGCGGTGCGATCGGCGGCATGCTGGAAATGGCGGCATGGGTTGCGCTGCGCCATGCACTGGGTGCCGACGAAGCGACGATCAAGCCGATCAACGTCACCATCGACTATATGCGCGGCGGACGCGAACGCATGACATGGGCGGCGGGCAGCGTCACCCGGCTGGGTGCGCGCATCGCCAATGTCGCCGCGACCGCGTGGCAGGACGACCGCGACCGGCCGATCGCAGCGGCGCGGCTGAACTATCTGTTGCGGCGCTGAGAGGCTGTTTGAAAACTCGCGGTAGAGCGAGTTTCATAGGCGGTGCCGGCCCCGGATATTTTCACGACCTGCGATAGTTGTGCGACATTCGGGACGTAGCAGCTGTGCACCGCAACGATGCGGGCACGGTTTCAAAAGGGTTTTGCATGGCGCGGTGGACATTGGCGGTTTTGGCACTGGGGTCGGCACCGGCAGCGCTGGCGGCACAGACCGCCCCGGTCGCGGGAACCACGCAGACCCCGGTCGCCCAGACTCCGGCTACGGCGCAACCGGATAAACCGACCGATCCGGCAGGCGCGGGCGGCATCGAGGTTGAGAGCGAAGCCGAGGAGATCGTCGTCACCGGCCGCCCGCCCCCCGGATCGGTGGCGGGCGACATCAAGCCCGAACTGCAATTGTCGCCGGCCGACATCCGCTCCTACGGCGTCAGCTCGGTCGCCGAACTGGTCGCCGAACTCGCGCCGCAGCTGCAATCGGTGCGCGGCGGGGAGCCGGTCTTCCTCGTCAACGGACGGCGCTCGGCGGGTTTTCAGGAAGTCCGCGACCTGCCGACCGAAGCGATCCTGCGCGTCGACATCTTGCCCGAGGAAGTCGCGCTGAAATTCGGCTATCGATCGGATCAGAAGGTCATCAACTTCGTCCTGCGCCCGCGTTTCCGCAGCTATACCGGCGAATTGCAGGGCAGCGTGCCGACGCAAGGCGGATCGAGCAATGTCGAGGCCGAGGCGGGACTGGTCCGCATCGACCGCGACAAACGCTTCAACCTGAACCTGCAGGCGGAAACGACCAGCAACCTGCTGGAAAGCGAACGCGGCATCATCCCGAACACGTCGGGCACGCCCTATGACCTGATCGGCAACGTCACCGGCACGACCAATGGCGCGGCGATCGATCCGGCATTGAGTGCGCTGGCGGGCACCCCGGTGACGGTCGCGGCGGTACCGAACGGCGCGCCGACGCTGGCCGGGTTCGCCGCCGGGGCCAATGCGCCACGCATCACCGACACCACGCCGTTCCGGACGCTGTCGGGTGCGGTCGACCGCTTTTCCGCCAACGGCGTCTATGCACGCAGCATCTTCGGCAACGTCGCGGCGACGGTGACCGGACGGGTCGAGCACAACCGCACCGAATCGCTGCTCGGCCTGCCCGCCATCTCGCTGACGCTGCCCGGCAACACCCCGCTCTCGCCCTTTGCCAGCACCGTGATCGTCCGCCGCTATGCCGAGGCCAGCCCGCTGGTCCAGAATGGCGAGACGACGACCGCCAACGCCGGCTTCGCGCTGAACGGCGATCTCGGCCGGTGGCGCTGGACCGTGAACGGCAATTACGACCGGATCGAAACCAGCACCCGCACCGATCGCGGCGTCGACGTGACCGATATCCAGGCGGCGGTCGGTGCCGGCACGTTCAGCCCGTTCGGCGATCTCGGCAATCTGATCCGCACCGCCGACCGCGCGAAATCGGTGTCGAGCGTTGCGGGCATCAACGCTCTGGTCGCCGGTTCGCCCTTCTCGCTGCCCGCCGGCGACGCCAGCACCAGCATCCGCATCGCCGGGACGACCAGCGACTTCAACAGCGATTCGGTCCGCGCCGGCATCGCCAACGCCGCCGATCTCGGCCGCGACAGCGGGTCGATACGCGCCAATATCGACCTGCCGATCGCCAACGCCGCGCGCGACATCCTCTCCGCGCTCGGCCGCCTGTCGCTGAACGCCAATGCCGAGGTCGAACAGCTGTCGGACTTCGGGACGCTGACCTCGTACGGCTACGGCCTCAACTGGCAACCGATCACCGCGCTGCGCGTGCTGGCATCGGTCAGCCACGAACAGAATGCGCCGTCGCAGCAGCAGCTCGGCAACCCGTTCATCACGACGCCCTTCGTCCGCCGCTTCGACTATGTCCTCGGCCAGACGGTCGACGTCACCGCGATCAGCGGCGGCAACCCCGATCTGGTGCAGAGCGACAGCCGCGTGTTGAAGTTGGGGGTGAACCTGAAGCCGTGGAGCGAGCGCGATATCTCGTTCCAGTTCGATTATACCAACAACCACACCGACAACCCGATCCGCACTTTCCCGACGATCACCGCCGAGATTCAGGACGCCTTCCCCGATCGCTTCACGCGCGACCCGGTCAGCAAAGTCCTGACCCGGGTCGATGGCCGTCCGGTCAATTTCGCGCGCGCCGACAGCAGCGTGCTGCGCTACGGTGTCAACTTTGCCAAGCGGATCACCACCGCCCGGTCGCGCGCGGCCGAGGCCGAGCGGCGCGCCTTCATGGAACGCCGCCGGGCCGAACGGGAAGCAGCGGAAGCGGCCGGTGCGCCGCCACCACCGCCCGGTGCCGGACGCGGTCCGGGCGAAGGGAGCGGGTCCGGCGGTCCGGGCGGCGGCGGCGGCGGACGTGGCTTTGGCGGACCCGGCGGGTTCGGTGGCGGTGGCGGCGGGCGTGGCGGTTTCGGTGGCGGCGGCGGCGGCCGGCTGTGGTTCGGCGTCTATCATAGCGTGAACCTGACCGACACGATCGTGATCCGGTCCGGCCTGCCCGAACTCGATCTGCTGAACGGGTCGGCGGTCGACGACAATGGCGGCACCCCGCGCCACCAGATCGACTTCAACGGCGGCTATGTCCGCGACGGGCTGGGCGCGCGGGTAACCGTCAACTGGCAGTCGGGGACCGAGGTCAATGGCGGTGCCAGTGGCACCGGCCAGACGCTCGATTTCGGCGGCCTCGCGCGGGTCGGGCTGCGGTCGTGGATCGAACTGGGGCAGCAGCCGGGGCTGGTTCGCGACAATCGCTGGCTGCGCGGCGCGCGGATCAGCATCGGCGTCGACAATCTGTTCAACGCGCGCCAGCGGGTGACCGACGCCAACGGCGTGGTGCCGATCAACTATCAGCCCGGCTATCTCGATGCGACCGGGCGGGTCGTGCGACTGACCTTCCGCAAGCTGTTCTTCTGATCCGCCCGGTCAATGCGCGTCCGGACGCGCCGCTTCGGTGTGTTCGACACCGGGGCGCGGTACATCGGCCCGCGCGGGGGTGTCGCTCCCGGTACTGGCCATGCGACGCCCCCCGAACCCGGCCGTCTCCTGATACAGCAGGGTGATGGCGACGCGGCGGTTGCGCGGATCGAACGGGTCCTTGGCGACCATCGGCTCGCGATCGGCCACGCCCTCGATCCGTTCGAAGCGGCGTTCGCCGACCCCGGCCATGGCGAGGCGGCGACGTGTCGCCTCTGCCCGGCCCGACGACAGCATCCAGTTGTTCATCGTCTCGCGCCGGCCATAGGCGATCGAATCGGTATGCCCCCGGATCATGATCGTGTTGGGCAAATCCTTTACCGTCTCGGCGATCAGCGCCATCAGCTTCGACGCTTCGGGAGCGAGCGCGGTGGTGCCCAGCGAGAACATCGAATAATCGGCATTGTCGACCAGATCGATACGCACGCCGTCATGCGTCGGCACGATGCGAACGTTCTTGGCGAGCTTGCGCAGTTCGAGGCTGGATTCCAGCTTTTGCTTGAGTTCGCGCTTGATCTTTTCGAACGCCTTGCGATCGGCCTCGGCCATTTCGGCCTTGTTCTTCAGCCGGCCCTTTTCGCCCGATCCGACCTGCGTGCCGCCATTGGCGTCGACCGGGATGGTCAGCGACCGCGTGCCCGTCTGCGCGGCGCGGTGCGGATAGCTGTCCTGATCGACGATCGATTCGCCGCCGAACAGCCCGTTCGATCCCGCCGCACCGGCCTTCACCGTGACCAGCGACGGGGTGAAATAATCGGCCAGCCCCTTGCGCTGCTTCTCGGTCGTGGCGCCGAGCAGCCACATCAACAGAAAGAACGCCATCATCGCCGTCACGAAGTCGGCATAGGCGACCTTCCACGCACCGCCGTGATGGCCGCCATGGCCCTCGGCGATGATCTTCTTGACGATGATGACGGGGGGCGGCTGGTTGTTGCCATGGGGTGCCTTCGCCATGGGATCAGCGTCCGCGCAGGCCGTCGAAGACTTCGGCGAAACCGGGCTGGTTGTGGTGCGGAATGCCCGAACGCGCCGCTTCGATCACCAGCGGCTGCGGATGGCCGTGGAGCGAGGCGATGATGATCTGCTTGACGGTGTGATAGATGGCGGCATCGGCGTCGATCACCTGCTGCAACCGGCCGGCAAGCGGCCCGACCAGACCGTAGGCGAGCAGAATGCCGAGGAAGGTGCCGACCAGCGCCGACCCGATCATGCCGCCCAGGACCGACGGCGGCTTGTCGATCGATCCCATCGTCTTGACCACGCCGAGCACCGCCGCGACGATGCCGAGCGCGGGAAGTGCGTCGGCAAGGCCCTGCAGCGTCGCCTGCGGTCCCTGTTCCTCGTGGTGGTGGGTCTTGATGGCATTGTCCATGACCTCCTCGACCGCATGCACGTCGAGCGTACCCGATGACACGACGACGAGGCGCAGCGTATCGGCGATCAGGTTGACCAACGTATGATCTTTCACCAACCGCGGATACTCACCAAAAACCGACGATGATTTCGGGTCCTCGACATGGGGCTCGAGGGCGATCGGTCCTTCGGCGCGTAGCATCTTCATCAGCTTCGACACGAGGAAGATCGCGTCGAGATAATCCTGCTTCTTGTATTTGGGGCCTTTCAGCACCTTCATGAAGCCGCCGCCCATGCCCTTCAGCTCGCGGCCCGAATTGCCGATGATCAGCGCGCCCACCGCCGCGCCGCCGATGATGAGCATTTCGTGCGGCAGGGCGTGCAGCACGGGTCCAAGATCGCCACCGGTGAAGGCGAACCCGCCGAACACCATGACGAGAAGGACGACGAAGCCGATGGCCGGAAACATATGGCGCTTGCCCCTGGGTTACGAACCGTTGCCACGCTGTCTGCGTCGCATCACCCGTCCCTTGTGGCCGATAGACGTCGAGAAATCGTTACCACCCGACAATTTACCATCGGGCGGGGATCAGCGCCGTCACTTCAGATAGTTGAACAGCGACATGCCCGCCAACTTGGAAATGCTGGCCTGCGTCGCGTTGAGAATCGTCAACGTCTTCTGAAACTCGACCATCGTGGTGGACCATTCGGTATCTTCCAGCGCGCTGCGCGCTTCCTCACGGTCGATGCCGATATCTTCGAGCTGGCTCGATTCGATCTCCAGCCGCGCCCCGCGCGCGCCATTGGCAGCGCGCGCCGCCGTCACCTGCGCTTCGGCCGTATCCAGCTTGCCGAGCGCGGTGCCGATCTTCGCCGAATAGGCTTTGCGCGCGGCATCGACGTCGAATGCCGGGGCGTTCGGATCGACCGGGACCGCGGGATCGACCACCGGCTTGTCGGTCGGCATCTCCATCGCCGTCTTCAGGTCGTCGATCAGCGCGAAGATGTCGACGCCGCCATTCGCCCCGCTGAACACCCGGCTGCCATCGATGCCGACCTGCATCTCGCTCGCCTCGCCGATGCGGACGGTCGCGACCGATGCGTTGCCGGTATAGGTGATCGCGCCGGTCGTCGCGTCCTTCGTAAAGGCCACTTCGCCGGTACCGCCGAACACCGGATGGTTGCGCACGTCACGGCCGTTGGCGATCGCCAGCAAGCCTTCGCGGATCTGATCGAGTTCGGTGGCGATCGCCACCTTGTCCTGCGCGTTCAGCGTATCGCTGCCTGCGCGAACGGTCAGTTCGCGAACCCGCACCAGCCGTTCGTCGGCGTTGCCCAGCGCAGTGTCGGCCTGCGCCAGCAATCCGCGCGACAAGGTGATGTTGGAACGGAAGGCACCCGAATCCGCCGCTTCCTTCTTGATCCCGCCCAGCATCATCCACGCCGCCGAATCCTGCGACGCGACCTTGAGACGCTTCTGCGTCGACAATTCGGTGTTCAACCGGTTGAGGTCGCCGTTCAGCCGCGTCATCTGGTTCGACGCGCGGTTGTAGAAGTTGGCGGTGGAGATTTGCATCGTTCGTCCTATCGGATCGCGAACAGCGTATCGAAGGTTTCGCGCGCGACCTGGATCACGCGGCTCGACGCCTGATAGGCCTGCTGGAAACGCATCAGGTTCACTGCTTCCTGGTCGAGGTTCACGCCGGCTGCCGAATCACGTGCGTCGACCGCCGAATCGCGGATCGCGCCCTGCGCCTCGGCAATGGTCTTGCGCGCGTTCAGTGCCGACCCGTTGCTGGATTGCAGCGCGACGACCCGCTGCTCGAACAGGCCGCTGCGGCGGGCGTCGAACAGCTTCGACAGGTTGCCGCTGTCGCGCGGCCCCTGCCCCGCCGTCGCCGCCGCGATCTTGGCCGGGTCGCCCATGATGCGCGTCACGCGCCCGGTCGGTTCCATCGCGAACATCGGCGCACCGGCAGCGGCGTTCAGATCCTCGCCGCTGGCAAGCGCGCCGTTGACGTCCATGACGAAATCGGTGGCGACATCGACCACCTCCTTGCGCATGTCGCTGATCCGCTTGGCCCCGTCGACCATGCCGGCCAGCGCGCCGCCACGCGGGATCAGGATGCTCTCGGTGCCGCCGCGCATGGTCGTGAACACCGGCGCGCCGTCTTCGTCGCGTTCGAACCGGACGGTCGACGCCTCGATGCCATGGACCATCAATGGGCCATCCGCGCCGCCCGCCCGCACCGTCACCCGACCGGTCGTATCGAACTTGACGTCGATATCGGTCATCTCGCTCATTTCGTCGAGCATCAGGTCGCGCTGGTCGAGCAGCTGCGCCTCGCCCGCCGACCCCTTCGAAACCCGCGACAGGCCGTCGTTGATCCGCGCCAGCACCGCCGCATTGTTGCTGAGCTTGCTGACCGCGTTATCGGCGTTGAGGTCGAGATTGTTGGCCGTTTCGTCGAGTGCGCCGATCGTGCCCGAAAATGCCTGCGCGACGCTTTCGGCCGATTCCAGCATCGACCGGCGCGGCGCATCGGCCGACGGGTCGGCGGAGAGCGCGGTGGCGCTGTTGAAGAAGGCGGTCATGCGATCGGTCAGCGCGCGGCTGGTCAGCGCATCCTCGATCCGTGCCATCCACACGATGCCGCCGTCGCTGCGCGACACGTCCGCGGTCGACTGGCGCACTTCCTGCGACCGGAAGACGTCGGCGGCCCGCGCGACGCCGGCAACGGTCACCCCGCTGCCAGAAATCTGTCGCGACGAACCCACGCCGATTTCGGCAAGCGACGTCGTCCGCCGAACATAGCCGGTGGTGCCGGCGTTCGCGATATTGTCCGACGTCGTGGTCAGCGACGATTGATACGCCCTGACCCCGCTTGCCCCAATCGACAGCAGGTCGCTCATCCGCTCTTCCCTTCACCCGAAGTAACGACCGAATCGGTCCGGGCTTGAGCGGGATTATTGGCATCGGCCACGTTAACCATCTGTGACCGAGCCAGAAACTCGGTCATCGCCTTGCCAATGCCCAGCGGGGTCGTGACCGACATGTTCTCGGCGACCTTCTGGTCCCACATGTCGCGGAACTGGCCGGCGGCCTTGTTGTCGAACAGAGTGTCGGCCAGCTTCGCCTGCCGCATCGATTTGAGCATCATGCCGGTGAAGACCGATTCGAACCGTTGTCCGGCCGCCTTCAGATTGTCCTTGTTGCCGATGCGGGTGGTGTCGACCCCGACGCCGGTCGTCGCGCCGATCACGCTCACAGGACCACCAGCTCCGCCTTCAGCGCGCCCGCCTCCTTCAATGCTTCGAGGATCGCGACCAGATCGGCGGGCGATGCGCCGATCGCGTTGATCGCCTTCACCACATCGGCCAGCTTGGGACCGGGCGCGAGGACGAACATCGGCTTGACCTCCTGCTCGACCGTGACGCCGCTCTTCTGTTCGACGGCGGTCTGGCCCTGGCTGAGCGGCGCGGGCTGGCTGACGCGCTGGTTCTCGTCGATCTTCACGGTCAGCTTGCCGTGCGTCACCGCCGAAGGCGCGACCCGCACCGCCGAGTTGATGACGACCGTACCGGTGCGGGCGTTGACGATGACGCGCGCGGCGGTCTCCGCCGATTCGACCGGGATATTCTCCACTTCGCTCATCAGCATCGCGCGGGTGTCGGCACCGGGTGCGGCCCGCAGCGCGACCGACACCGCATCGATCGCGGTCGCGGTGCCCGCGCCGAAGCGCCGGTTGATCGCACCCGCGACATTCTGCGCAGTGGTGAAATCGGCCTGTGCCAGATTGAACGTCAGCGTGGGCGCGGTCGCGAAGCCGGTGTCGACCATGCGTTCGACCGTCGCCCCTTCGGGAATGCGGCCGGTCGACGGGATGTTGACGACGATCTTCGACCCGTCGGCACCCTCGGCCCCGAGGCCGCCGACCGCGAGATTGCCCTGTGCCATCGCATAGATCTGCCCATCGGCACCCAGCAGCGGGGTCATGATCAGCGCACCGCCGCGCAGCGACTTTGCCTTGCCCATCGACGCGACCGTCACGTCGAGCCGCTGGCCGGGTTTGGCGAAGGGCGGCAGTTCGGCCGTGATCAGGACGACCGCCGCGTTCTTCATCCCCGGATTGGCGCCGGGCGGCAGTTGCAGTCCCATGCGCGAGGCGATCGCCTTCACCGACTGCACGGTATATTCGAGATTGTCGTCGCCGGTGCCGGGCAGGCCGACGACGATACCGTAACCGGTCAACTGGTTCGACCGGATGCCCTGGAAACGGCCAAGATCCTTGACCCGCTCCGCCGAGGCGGGCGCGATCATCAGGAAGGCGGCGAGGATGGCGAGCAGGAAGCGCATGGACAGTCCTAGAACGGGCTGACGACCTGGAAGAAGCGGCTGAGCCACCCCTGCCGGCTGGCGCGGGCGACATCGCCCTTGCCGGTGTAGGAAATGCGGGCATCGGCCACGCGGGTCGACGGCACGCGGTTGTTCGCGTCGACATCGGCGATGCGGACGATCCCCTTGATCGCGACGATCTCGTCCCCGCGGCTGAGCGTCACCCGCTTCTGCCCCTGCACCAGCATCGTGCCGTTGGGATAGACTTCGGCGACGGTGACCGACAATTCGCCCGACAGCGCATTGGTTTGATCGGACGATCCGGTACCGCCGAAATTGCGGCCACCCGATGCCTGGGCGATGTTCGGGTCGAATGCCAGCGGCCCGACCGAAGGTGGCGTGATCGAGAATTTGCCGTTGCTGTCGAGCTTCGATCCGGCCGATTTCGACGCGCTGGTCCGCTCGACCAGCGCGATGGTCAGCGGATCGCCGACCTTGCGTGCGCGCCATCCCTCGTACAGCGCGGCATAGCCCTGCTCGACCTGAAAGATCGCGCCTGTCGCGACCACCGGAACGACCGGCGCGGCGGGCGGGGTGGCGGCGTAGGATTCGCGCGGCAATTTCCTGCCGAACAGGGGGCGGGCATCTGCCGGCATTGCCGCCAGCACCACGATGGCGAGCGCGACGGCGCGCGCGGCGTCAGATGTTCTGATTGACATATTTCAGCATCTCGTCGGTGGCCGAGATCATCTTCGAATTGACCTCATAGGCGCGCTGCGTCTCGATCATGTCGACGAGTTCCTCGACGACGTTGACGTTCGAGCTTTCGAGCATCCCCTGCCGAATGCGTCCGCGACCCTCGAGGCCGGCGACACCGAGCTGCGCCGCACCCGACGCACCGGTTTCGGTCAGGAAATTGTCCCCGGCCGGTTGCAGCCCGGCGGGATTGGCGAAACTGGCGACCTGAATCTGGCCGACGGGGGTCGCTTCGGTCTGGTTGGGAATGGTCGCGCTGACGGTGCCGTCACCGCCGATCGTGATCGAGGTGGCACCTTCGGGCAGGGTGATGCCGGGCATCACCTGATGTCCGTCGGTGGTGACCAGCAGCCCTTCGGCGGAGCGCGTGAAATTGCCGGCGCGGGTATAGCCGATCTGGCCGCCGGGCAGTTGCACCTGAAAGAAGCCGTCGCCTTCCAAAGCGACGTCGAGCGCGTTGCCGGTCGTGGCGAGCGAACCCTGCGTCTGGATGCTCGCGGTCCCCTGCACGCGGACACCCGTGCCGAGGTTCAGGCCGGTGGCGTAGCGCGATTCCTGCGTCGAAGCGGCCCCCTGCGCGGTGATGATCTGATAACTCATCGCTTCGAACGAGGCGCGGTCGCGCTTGAACCCGGTCGTGTTGACGTTCGCCAGGTTGTTCGAGATGACGCGCATCCGCGTATCCTGGGCATCCAGCCCGGTGCGCGCGATATGCAGTGCTGCATTGGCCATGTCGTGTTCCCCTTAACTCTGGACGCGCATCAGGTTGGCGGAGGCTTCATCCATTTCCTTCGCCTGCTTCAGCATGCCGGCCTGCACTTCGTAGGACCGCTGGTTCTCGATCATGTCGACCAGCGCCTGCGTCATGTTGACGTTCGATTGTTCGAGCGCGCCGCCGCGGACCTTGGCGGTCATGTCGCCGGGCAGGGTGCCGCCGCCACGGACGTGCAACAGATTGTCGATGCCCTTGACCGTGTCGCTGCCGGCGGTGCTGACCAGCTTGATCTGGCCGACTTCCTGATCGGGCGTGCCCGGAGGCGCGCCCTGCGGGACGATCATCACGCGGCCGTCGGCGGTGATGTTGATCGACTGGCTGGGCGGCACGGTGATCGGGCCGCCCGTGCCCATGACCGGCAAACGATCGCCGGTCTCGAGCGTGCCGGCGGCAGTAACCTGCAGGTCGCCGCGGCGGGTATAGGCTTCGGTGCCGTCCGGCCCCTGCACCGCCATCCACGCATCGCCCTCGACCGCGATATCGAGCGGGCGACCGGTGGCGAGGATCGCCCCCGCCCGCCGGTCCATGTCGCGCACCTCCTCCGACGAAGGCGAGCGCGATTCGAGTTCGCCGTTCTTGCCCTTGAGCAACAACTGTTCGAAATCGACCTTGTCGGCACGATAGCCGATCGTCGACCCGTTCGCGATGTTGTTCGCGATCGTGGCCTGCGACGCCATGTGCCCGCGCAATCCCGACATCGCGGTGTAGACCAGCCGGTCCATCGAAGCCTCCGTGTTATGACCCCTGCCTCACAGCAAGGGCCATGCCAGTTCCATCAGGCGCGCAGATCGAGGATCGAGCGCGTGATCTGGTTCGAGGTGTCGAGCGCCTTCGAGTTCGCCTGGAAGTTGCGCTGTGCGGCAATCAGGCCGACCAGTTCCTCGGTGATGTCGACGTTCGATCCCTCGATCATGCCCGACATCAGCGAGCCTGCGCCGTTTTCGCCCGAGCTGGCGAAGGTCGGATCGCCCGACAGGCCGGTCGCCTGCCAGTTGCTGTTGCCCATCTGGCGCAGGCCCGAGGAGTTCGAGAAGTTGACGATCGCGACCTGGCCGAGCGGCTTGGTATCGCCGTTCGAATAGCTGGCGGTAACGATGCCCTTTTCGTTGATCGTCACGCCCTGCAGCCGGCCGACCTCGACGCCGTCCTGAAGCTGGCTGGCAACCTTGAACGGCTTGGTGGTCGATTCGGTCGTGACCGGTACGGTCAGCTTGATCTGCTGCTGGGCCACGCCGCTCGGCGGCATGAACGAGTTGAAGGTGCTGACGACCGGTGCGGCAAGCTGGCCGGCGGTATTGAACTGGACCGTGACCACCGGAGTTTCGGCGGCACCGGTTCCCACGGTCATCGGCTTGTCACCGACGAAGCTGTAAGCCTGCCACGTGCTCGACAGATCCTCGACGGCCGGCGGCACGGTGACGACCGGCGGCGTCGTCCGCTTCAGATAGGTGGTCATCGTCATCGGATTGCCGGCACCGTCATACACGGTCGTCGAGATCGCTTCGTTGTAGCTGCTGGAATCGAACCGGCTGAAGTCGCCCGTCGCCGGAACGACCGAACGCGCATTCAAATTGAGCCCGAGCGTCACATTGTCGGTGCCCTTCGGCTTGCCGGAGGTTCCGGCGAGCACGAGGTCGGTCAGCGATTCACGCGTCGTCGCGATGACGTTGCCGTTTCCGTCGACCGGATAGACCTGCAACCGCGCGCCCTGCGCATCGGTGACGAACTGGTTCGCATCGACGCGCAGCGAACCGTTGCGGGTGAAGGCCAGACCCTGCTTGTTGGGATCGGGCTTCAGCGTGAAGAAACCGTCGCCGGCGATCGCGATGTCGAGCGACGACGACGACTGGACGAGATTGCCTTCGCCGAACTGCTGGCGATTGCCCTTCACCACCGTACCCGAACCGACCATCTGCGTCGGCGCGACGGCGAGGTTCGACGCGATCACGTCGGCGAATTCGGCGCGGCTCTTCTTGAAGCCGGTGGTGCCGACGTTGGCAAGGTTGTGCGCGATCGACGCCATGTCGACCTGAGAGGCCTTCAGGCCGGACAGCGAGGTATAGAAGGACATGCTAGGCTCCTGCGTGAATTCGTAAAGTGAGGGATCAGGCGATCTTGCGGACGGTGTCGGCCGCGACCTGCGACCCGTTCGACAACGTCAGCGTCGGCTTGCCGCCGTTCGGCATGACCGAGGACACGCCCGTCCAGGCGAGGTTGCGTGCCTTGACCACGACGCCGCTCTTGTCGGATGCGGCGACCGAGATGGTGTAGGGGCCGGCACCGGCGGGAAGGCCCTGGTCGGTCGTGCCGTCCCATTGGTAATCGACCATGCCCCTGGGCTGCGGACCCATCGACACGGTGCGGGCGACCACGCCGCTGGCGTCGCGGATTTCGAGCTGGACCTTGGCGGCATCGGCATCGAGTTCGACCGCGCCGTTGACGTTGCCGCTATTGTCGGCGGTCGCGGTCGGACTGTCGGTCAACACCGCCTTGCCGATCCACGACACCGCGTCGCTGGTGCCGTTGCCGCCCATCTTCGCCGCCAGCGTCTTCAACGTCGACGTCATCTCGGTGATGCCCGACAGCGACGAGAATTGCGCCATCTGCGCGACCATCTGGCCGTTGTCGGTGGGGTTGAAGGGATCCTGATATTGAAGCTGCGCGGTCATCAGGCGGAGGAAGTCATCCTGGCCCAGCGAACGCTGGCCCAGTTTGGACTTTGCCGCCGCCTGCTTCGCGGCATCGAGTTGCGGAATATTCTGGACCGAGGTGGTGGCCATGATCAGCGTCCCAGACGGAGGGTTTCGGTGATGAGCGACTTGGCGGTCGACATCACTTCGACGTTGTTCTGATAGGTGCGGGCGGCGTCGAGCATGTCGACCAGCTCGCGCGGTTCGTCGACGGCCGCTTCCCAGACATTGCCTTCGGGGTCGGCCAGCGGGTTGCTCGGATCGTAGCGTTTGGCCGGGGTCTCGCCCGCCTGCACGATCTGCCGGGCATCGACGGTGGCGAGGCCGCTGGCGGCGTCGAAGCTGGTGCGGAACACCGGCTTCATCGTGCGATAGGCGGTCGCCTCGGTCGTCGCGACCGCGCCGGCATTGGCAAGGTTCGACGCGGTAGTGTTCATCCGTACGAGCTGCGCGGACATCGCGCGGCCCGATACCTCGAAGATGCTCATCGGAGCAGCCATCGCTTATTCCCCCTTCAGCGCGCGGGTGATGGTGGAGATGCGGCCGTTCAGGAACGCGAGCGTCGTCTGATACGCCACGGCGTTTTCCGCGAACGCGGTCTGTTCGGTCGCCAGTTCGACGGTGTTGCCGTCCATCGAGGGCTGGAGCGGCAGGCGATACAGCGTGTTGCGGTCGATCGCGCCGTCGACATTGCCGCCGCGTTCCGCCCCGGCCAGCGCCGCGCGGAAATTGACGTCCTTCGCCTTGAATCCGGGCGTGGATGCGTTGGCGATGTTCGACGCCAGCATCCCCATGCGCTGCGCCCGCACTTCCAGCGCGGCACCATGTATCCCGAACAGAGCATTGTCGGCCATCGGCCCAAAGTCCCCAAGCGGCGCGCCGGATGCGCGTCCCCACGGATCACAGCAAAGCGCGTGCCAGTTTCGCGCATCCCCGTGCCGCGACCGGAACCGGTGCGACCTTAACCATGATCGCGGCAACCGCCCGCCGTAACCCGGCAAGCCATTGCCGGGCGCAAACTGGCATTGCCCTTGCAGTATGGCGGGCATGAACCTGACGCTGCTCGCCCCCTATGCCGATCCGATGGCCGCCCTGTTCGTGATCGGCGGCACCATACTGACGATCGCGATCCGCACGCCGTTCGCCGATGTGGGCCGCGCCCTTCGCGCGCTCGCCACGCTGCCGCGCCGCTCGTTCACCGCCGATGCCGGCATCGAACAGATCGCCGCGCTGGCGCGGATCGCGCGGCGGCACGGCGTACTGACGCTCGATCGGTCGCAGATCGCCGATCCCGATATCGCCGAAGCGATCGCCGCGATCGTTGATGGCGCGGGGCCGGATGCGGTCGGCGAGACGCTGAGCCATCGCAACGCCGCGCGTGCCGAACGCCACCTCGCCGCCGCCGACATGTGGGCGGCGGTCGCCGAACTGGCACCGGCGCTGGGCATGATCGGCACGCTGGTCGGGCTGGTGCAGATGTTCATGGCAATGACCGATCCGACCGCGATTGGGAGGGCGATGGCCGTCGCGCTGCTGTCGACCCTGTACGGCGCGATCGTCGCCGCGCTGATCGGGATGCCGATCGCCGGACGGCTGCGGCGGATGGCGCGGATCGAGGCGTTCGAACGCAGCCGGTTCGAAGGGCCGCTGGTCGCGCTGGCCCGGCGCGAACGTCCGCATTTCCGGGAGGCCGCAGAATGAAGATGTCGCAGTTCGATGTCGCCCCCGGCCGGCCGCTATGGCTGACCACGCTGGCCGACCTGTCCCTGTTGCTGGTCGGGTTCTTCGTGTTCCTGCATGCAGCGCAGATGGTCGACCGGAAGGCGCTGACAGCTGGCATCCGCGCGGGGTTCGATGCCGATGCCGCGCCGATGACGCTCGATCGCGGGATCGTCGACGGCTTTGCCACGGGATCGTCCGCCATGCCGGCCAGCTATGCCCGGACGGTGGAGTTCGTCCGGACCGCCGCCGCCGACCCGCGGGTCATGGTGACGCTGACCGGCGGCACCGCCGGCGATGTCGACCCGCTGACCGGCAGCGCCGCGATCCTTGCCAGCGACCGTGCCCGCACCGTTGCGACCGCGCTGGTCGCCGATGGCGCGGTACAGCCCGACCAGCTTGCCCTTGCCCCGCCCGCCACCGGCACGCGCGGCGTCCAGATCGATCTGGGCTTTGCCGGCGACCGGCAAGCCGTTGCCGACCGGCAGGTGCCGGTTGCCCCCCCCGCTTATGGAGCCGACCGATGATCCGCCCGATCCTGACCATCGCATTGCTGACCGCCGCCCCCGTCGTGGCGGCGCAAGGTTTCCAGTCGACCGCGCAACTCGACGAAGCGATCGTGCAGTTCACCGGTGCCAGCATCGGCATGGACGGCGGCGCGCAGATGCGGGTCGATTCTCGGCTGAAGCTGGCGAAATGCGCGATGCCGCAATTCAGCTGGCTGTCAGAACGGCAGGATGCGGTGGTCGTCAACTGCATGGCACCGGCATGGAAGGTCTATGTCCCGGTCCGCCGTCTGGCCCGCCCCCTTCCCGAACGCCCCGTACCGGCCGTCGCCGTCGCCGCACCCGTCAAGCCCGAACCGGTGATCCGCCGCGGCGACCCGATCATGGTCGAAGCCGGGGCCGAGGGCTTTTCGATCACCCGCGACGGCGTGGCGATGGGCGATGCGCCGGTCGGCGGCCGGTTGATGGTGAAGGTCGATCCCGCAAAGCCGCCGATCCAGGCGATCGCGATGGAATCGGGCCGTGCCGCCCTGCCCGGTTTCGATCGCTGACACGGCGAAATCGACAAAAAACCGATCCGCAGTAATTTTTGCTAAAGAAGTTCGCGATGGCGTCGTTTCTCCTCATGTCAGCAGTTCGTGAAGGACGGGGACATGGTAGATTCAGTCGGTTCAAGGCCGGTATCGTCGATCGGGCAGCGTGCCATCGCACGCCCCGAAGGGCAGACACGCGCCGCAGCGACGCCGGCGCCCGACAGCGCGGTGGCGAAGACCGGCGTGGCGATCCTGTCGGGGGGCACGACGGCGGCCGCCATGTCGGCATCGGCACCGGTCGATACCGACCGGGTCGCGACGATCCGCAAGGCGATCGCCGACGGCCGTTTCCCTCTGTCGCCCGCCACTATCGCCGACCGGCTCATCGCCCTGAAACTCGATTGGAACAGCAATGAACCGGCGTGATGCGCTGATCCAGATCATCGACAGCCTGCATGCGGAAATCGCCGCACTGCAGGCGAACGATGTCACCGCGCTGGAAACCGCGACGGCGATGAAGCTGCAGGGGATCGAGGCGGTCGCCGCCAATGACGACGTCCCGCTCGACGCCGAGCTGGAAACGCTGGCGCGCGAGGCGCAGCGGCTGAACGAGACCGCGCGCATCTACGTCAATCTGATGACCGCCAACGTCCGGCGGCGCATCGACCAGCTGACCGGCGGCGGATTGCCGGCCTACCGGCCAGGCATTGCCGGCACGCCGCAGCGGATGGCGGCGGCGGCGTATCGGTAAGCATTGGACCCCATGGCCGGGCACGTCACCCCAGCGAAGGCCGGGGTCTCATGCGGCTCTTGCAGGGTGCTATAACCGGGAGATCCCAGCCTGCGCCGGGATGACGTTTTGCGGCGGGGCGGATGGCGCACGCTTCGGGGCACGGACACGAACATTCCGAAACTGGCACGCCGCTTGCTGAGTGGATCCCCGAACAGGGGAAGCGAAGCACAGCCCGATGAATGTCGTTCCGGTAGAAGCCAGATCAAACGTCCATGCAGCGATCGCGACGGCGAGCGCGCGGACGGGCATCGATTTCAATTTCCTGCTGGGTCAGGCGCAGGTCGAAAGCGGCCTTCACACCAACGCGCGCGCCGCGACCTCGTCGGCGACCGGGCTCTACCAGTTCGTCGAACAAAGCTGGCTGGGCGTGGTCAAGGCGCATGGTGCCGAGCACGGCATGCAATGGGCGTCGGACAGCATCCGCCAGGGCAGCAACGGCCGTTACTATGTCGCCGACCCTGCCACCCGTCAGGCGATCCTGCAATTGCGCAACGACCCGCAGGCATCGTCGCTGATGGCCGCCGAACATGCCGCCGACAACAAATCCGCGCTGGAAGGCGCACTGGGCCGCAACGCGACCGGCACCGACCTGTATATGGCGCATTTCCTGGGGCTGGGCGGCGCGCGCCAGTTCCTGACGTCGATGCAGGCCAATCCCGACCGGTCGGCCGCGGCGATGTTCCCCGCCGCCGCCCGCGCGAACCGGTCGATCTTCTTCGCACCCGGCGGCCAGCCGCGCTCGCTCGGCGACATCTACGAACGGATGGGCGCGAAGCTCGACCGCGGGGCGAAGACCGGCGGCGGCAGCGGCGTCGAGGATGGCGGCTTTCCGGTCAACCGGATGCAGCAGCCCGCCGTGATGCTGAACGGCTTTGGCGGCGACGTCATCATGGGCAACGAGGCACAGGGCGGCGACGAGGCATGGCTGGCGACGACCATCGCCAATCTGAACGTCGTGCGCAGCAAAGGCGCCAACCCGGCGGCGGTGCCGCAGATGGCCTCGCTCTATCGCCCGACGCCTGAATCGGCGCGGCTGGCCTATTCGATCCTCGCCAATCTGGGAGCGGCATGATGCAGGCGATCCTGAGCGATCCGAAGAGCATCCTGCCCGCGCTGCGCCAGTCGGCGCTGCCGGGTGCGATCCTGCTGCTCGTCCTGTTGATGGTCGTGCCGATACCGGCGTTCATGCTCGACATCTTCTTCGTCATGAACATCATGATCTCGATCGCGGTGCTCATGGTGGCGCTAAATGCGCAGAAGCCGCTCGACTTTTCCGCCTTTCCGACCGTCCTGCTGTTCGCGACGCTGTTCCGCTTGGGGCTAAACGTCGCATCGACGCGCGTCGTGCTGGTCCACGGTCATGAGGGCGAAGCGGCGGCGGGCCATGTCATCGAGGCGTTCGGCAGCTTCCTGATCGGCGGCGACTATGTCGTCGGCCTCTTCGTCTTTTCGATCCTCATCATCATCAACATGATCGTGGTGACCAAGGGTGCCGGGCGCGTGTCCGAAGTGTCGGCGCGCTTCACCCTCGACGCCCTGCCCGGCAAGCAGATGGCGATCGACGCCGACCTGAACGCTGGCCTCATCAGCCCCGACGAAGCGCGGACCAAGCGCATCGAGACCGGGGCCGAAGCCGATTTCTACGGCGCGATGGACGGTTCGTCGAAGTTCGTGAAGGGCGACGCGGTCGCCGGCCTGCTGATCCTCGCCATCAATATCGTCGGCGGCCTGATCCTCGGCGTCGTCAGCCATCAGATGGCGGTCGGACAGGCGGCGCAGACCTATATCCTGCTGGCGATCGGCGACGCGCTGGTCGCGCAGGTGCCGTCGCTGCTGCTGTCGATCGCCGCCGCCGCCATCGTCACCCGCGTCACCTCGACCTCGTCGCAGGATCTGGCCGGGCAGATCGGATCGCAGTTCGCGTCGCACCGCACCTGGGCCCCGGTCGCCGGCATTCTCGGCCTGCTGGCGATGCTGCCGGGGATGCCGTTCCTCGTGCTGGCCCCGGCCGCCGGCATTGCGGGCTTCGCATCGTGGAAGCTGGCCAAGCAGAAGAACGCACCGCCCCCCGCCCCGCCGGTCGAGGCGCTGCCCGAAGCGGCCGACCTGTCGAAGATCGGCTGGGACGAGGTCAACGACAATTGCCACATCATGCTCGACATCGGCTACGGCCTCGTGCCGCTGGTCGACGAGCGCAAGGGCGCGCCGCTGATGAGCCGGATCACCGGCGTCCGCCGCCAGTTGTCCAAGGATCTGGGCTTCGTCGTGCCGCAGGTGAAGGTGCGCGACGACATCAACCTCGCCCCCTATACCTATCGCATCTCGATCGGCGGCGTGGTCGTCGGCGAGGACATGGCGTCGGCGACCGAGATGCTGGCGCTCGACACCGGACAGGCGGTCGGCGGGTTCCTGGAGGGCAAGACCGCCAAGGACCCGACCTTCGGCCTCGACGCGATCTGGATCCAGCCGGGCGACGCCGATGCCGCGACCGGTGCCGGCTATCTGGTGGTCGATGCCGGGACGGTCGTCGCCACCCATCTGAACCATGTGCTGACGGTCAACGCGACCGAGCTGCTGGGTCCGGACGAGGTGCAGTCGCTGCTCGATGGCCTGAAAGATCGTGCCGCGAGCCTGGTGGCGGCGCTGTGCCCGCAGCCGCTGACGCTGACCACGCTGACGCAGGTGCTGCGCGCGCTGCTGGCCGAGAATATCCCGCTGAAGGAATTCCGCCGCATCGCCGCCGCCATCGCCGTCGTCGCGCAGCGGACGCAGGATGCCGAAGAGATCGTCGAGCTGATCCGGCCCGAACTGGGTGCGCTCATCATCCAGAAGCTGTGCGGCGTGCGCGAGCCGCTGCGCGTCATGACGCTCGAAGGGCAACTGGAGGCGCTGCTGGGACAGGCGATGCGCGGCGATCCGTCGCGGCGCAACGCGATCGAGCCCGATCTCGGCCGGCGCATCATCGACGCGCTGACCCATGCCGCCCAGCCGCTGATGGCGGAGGCCAAGCCGTTCGCGCTGGTCGTGCAACCGTCGATCCGCGTCGCCGTCCGCAAGCTGGTCAAGTCGTGCCTGCCCGACACCCCGGTCATGAGCTTCTTCGAAGTTCCCGAAGACAAGGCAGTCGAAGTCGTCGCCGTCATCGGCGCACCGGAGGCCATTCCCGCATGAACGCGCCCTTCTTTCCGCAACCCGAGCTGAACGCCGCGACCTATACGCGGCGGACCCGGCCCAACGACGCCGATGCGCTGGTGCGGCGGCACCTGCCGCTGGTCCGGCGGATCGCGTGGCATGTCCATGGCCATATGAGCACGATGGTCGATGTCGAGGATCTGGTGCAGATCGGTCTGGTCGCGCTGGTCGAGGCGGTGCCGATGTTCGAGGATCGCGGTGCGGTCACGTTCGAACAATATCTCGCCACGCGGCTGCGCGGGGCGATGATCGACGAGCTGCGGCGACAGGCGACGATCAGCCGCGGGGCGATGAAGCGGCGGCGCGACTATGCGAAGGCGGTGTCGGCGCTGACGCAGGAACTGGGCCGCGCGCCGGTGCCCGCCGAGATCGCGGAACGGCTGGACGTGCCGCTCGGCAAGCTCAGGACCGACTATGCCGACGTCCAGTCGGTGCAGTTCGATTCGATCGACGACGTCTATACCGACGAAGCGCCATGGTTCATGGACGACGGCCCCGACGCGTTCGAGGCGCTGGCCGAGGGCGAATTGCGCGAGGCGCTGATCGCCGCGATCACCGCACTGCCCGAACGCGAGGCGCAGGTAATCCAGCTTTATTATGTCGAGGAACTGAACCTCGAGGAAATCGGGCAGGTGCTGGGCGTCGGCGCGGCGCGCATCTGCCAGATCAAGAAGTCGGCGCATGAGAAGCTGAAAAAGGCGTTGGCGCGGGCGGCAGGGTAACCGCCTCGTATTAGTGGATTTTTGGCGGGGCCGGCGCAAGTCTGGCCCCGCTTTTGCGTTCAAAGGTCACAAAGGTCACACTCGCCGCGTTTATCGCGTACGCCTTGCTGCCGGACGTGTGGCGCTGCTGGACGGGCGATGGGCAAGCGCCGGGTTGCGAGGATATTGCAGGCTTCCGGTTGTAGGAAAGCGGTCGGTTCGGTTCGGCGGCAACGATCGCGGTTCTCGCGTCCGGTCCCGTTCGAGGCCACTGCGAGCGCGTCGGTTGCCACCCGTATGACGTACCCCCACGATGGCGGGGGCCAACAAGCCAAGCACCAGCCGTTGGTTTGCCTTGCGCTGGACCGCCGCTTTCGCCGGGGTACGGCAGACTTTGGATCGCAATAGGGAATTCTGGCAGCGGGCTCGTGGAGGCCGGGTCTCGCCGACGGTCGGGTGGGAGCAGATGCCTCGACCGGTCCGCCTGCGGCCATCCCCCTCCACCACCGCTTCGCGGCGGTCCCCCTCCCCGCGGGCGGGAGGAATTGGGTGGCCCGATGCAGCGGCGCGCCTGTGCCCCCCCCCCCTCCACCATGCTGCGGATGGTCCCCTTCCCCACCAAGCGGGGAGCAGTTGGGGTGTGCGCTATATATAGAGTCCGGGCGGGTGTGCCGGACGCCGAAAACCCCCGGTGACGTTTCCGTCGCCGGGGGCCGGTCCCGTTACCGGGAGGACCGCTGCCGCCGCCTTCATGCAAGGGGGAACGGCGGCAGCGGAGCCGGGCTTAGCCGAGCAGTTTCAGCACGCCCTGCTGCGACTGGTTGGCCTGTGCCAGCATCGCGGTCGATGCCTGGCCAAGGATCTGCGCCTTGGCGAGCGCGGTCGATTCCGACGAGAAGTCGGTGTCTTCGATGCGGCTGCGCGCTTCCTGCAGGTTCGACGAGGTCGTGGTCAGGTTGTTGACGGTGACCTGCAGACGGTTCTGCACGGCACCCAGATCGCCACGGATCGACGAAACCTTGTCGAGCGCCTTGTCGATCGCGGTCATCGCGGTCGAAGCATTCGCCTGCGTCGTGACGTTCAGCGCGCCGCCGACCATGTCCTTCGCTCCGCCCTGCGCAGCGAGACCGACCTTGCCGAGCGAAGCGGTCGAGCCTTCGACGCGAACTTCCGCACCGGTATCCGACTTCAGTTCGACACGTCCGCGCAGCGTCAGACCATTGGCGATGTCGGTACCGGTAGCTGCCGTGCCGTCATCACCCTTCACGCTCTTCACAAGACCTGCACCCGCAGCCGTCGGACCGTCCTGGAGGATGATGTCGTTGCCAGTCGACGACGTAAGGACCAAGTTGCCGTCGGCGTCGCTCGACGCGACCAAGCCGCTGATACCAGCCTTGTTGATGTTGCCGACGAGATCCGACATCGAGATGACGCCGTCGGCGTTACCGCCCTTCGCAACCGTATCGTCCAGCGCGACCGTTGCACCGTTGATGTAAAGGTCATTCGCGGCCACGAGCTTCGAGGCGTCAATGACCACGGTGGCCTTCGTCGTGGCGGTCGCGGTTACACCGCTATCCTTGGTGACGGCGTTGATCGCCGCTGCCTTCGATGCCGCCGAAGCGTCATTCGAGCTACCGATAGCAACGCCGTTGATTTTGAGGTTGTCCGTCCCGTCGAGTACCGAGGTGCCTGCCGTCGAACCCTTGACCGAGGTAGGCGAGCTCGTTTCGTTCAAGCCGATGGCGGCCAGATCGGTCGCGTCGCCCGAGGTCCCGCGCTTGATGTCGATCGGCTGACCGTTCGAGCTGTTGAGCGCGACGAAGCCGCCATAGGTGCCGGCGGTGAAGCCCGCCTTGCCCGCATCGGCACCGGCGATGACGATGGTCTTGCCGGTGTCGTTCGACAGGACGATCTTGCCTTCGTTGTCGAGCTGCGCGCTGACGCCACCCACGTCGCGGTTGATCTTTTCGACCAGTTCCTGACCGGTGGCGCCGGTCACATTGACGGCGGTGCCGCCGCCGACCGCGATCGAGAAGCCGGTCGTGCTGGTGACGCCGCCCGAAGCGATCGGGCCGCCCGACAGGGTGTTGTACGCCGATGCCGACACGCCGGTCTGGCCGGTGTTGGTATTGATCGCGGCGGCGGTGGTTTCAGCGGTGCCCGTGGTCAGGGCAGCGGCAAAGGCGTTCTTGCCGTTGATCTGGATATCGGCGGCACCGATCGTCGCGGCGCTGATGCGGCCGGTGGTCGCCTGACCCTCGACGCGATAGCCGTTCAGGCCGAGCGCGCTGGCCGAGGTGTTGGCGAGCGAAAGCGCGGTCGTCTGCCCTGCCTGTGCACCCGTCTGGAGCGTCACGCCCTTTACCGAGCCGTCGAGCAGGTTGATGCCGTTGAAGTTGGTCTTGGTCGAGATGTCGTTGATCTGTGCGGTCAGCTGGCCGACTTCCGACTGGAGCGCCTTGCGTTCCGACGTACCGAGCGAGCCGTTGGCGGCCTGTCCGGCGAGTTCCTTCATGCGCTGCAGCATGTTGGTGACTTCGCCCAGCGCGCCTTCGGCGGTCTGCGCCATCGAGATGCCGTCGTTGGCGTTGCGGGCGGCGACGGCCATCGTCTTGATCTGGCTGGTCATGCGGGTGGCGATGGCGAGGCCGGCGGCGTCGTCCTTGGCCGAATTGATGCGCTTGCCGGTCGACAGGCGCTCCATCGACATCTTCAGCGCGTCGTTGGCGGCGGACGAGGCGTTGGCGGCGCGAAGCGATCCGATGTTGGATCCGATAACGGTCATGGTATTTCCTCCGGTCTGACGTCCAGCGCCCCGTGGTCCCCCCTGATGAAGCGTGCGGGAACGAAGCTGCTGCCCGGAGAAACGGCAGCCGTCGGCGGGGTTTAAGCGAAAAAATCGGCCCCTCGCGCGCGCGGGGGAGCGCACGCGGCATACAGAGCCGAATCAGGCAGGATTTTACCGGGTGTTAACCAGCGCGGCGGCAAAGAGGTGCCGTCCAGGGGAATCACCACCGATGCGCTCGATCTATCCATCCGCTGCCGTCCTCGCCTCGAAGTTCACGCTCGTATCCTCGCTGCGCGCGCAAGGGTTCGTGCTGGCCAATGCCGGGCAGAAGCCGGGCCCGGCCGATGCGTTCCTGATCATGGAGGGCGAGGTGCCGCCGATCGCGTCGCGCACGCTGGTGCTGGCCGAAGGGCCGGTCGCCGCGACGCCGTTCGCCGACGGCCGCCCGGCACGCCTGTGCTACACCCATGCCGACACCGAACTCGCCCATGCCTTTGCCGCGGCGCTGTTGTGCGGCCGGCACGAGGCGGTCGCCGCCGATCCCGAGAGCCTGGCGTTGCAGGCGCTGGCCCGCCGCGTCGCCGCCGCCGACATCACCGTGCTGGTGGGCGGCCCGACCGGCACCGGCAAGGAAGTGCTGGCGCGGACCATCCATGCCGGCAGCAGCCGCGCCGCCGGCCCGTTCATCGCGATCAACTGCGCCGCGCTCCCCGAAACCATGCTCGAGGCGATGCTGTTCGGCCATGTGAAGGGCGCGTTCACCGGCGCGGGCGCGGCAGGCGAAGGGTTCTTCCGCGCGGCGCATGGCGGCACGCTGCTGCTCGACGAGATCGCCGAGATGCCGTTGCCGTTGCAGGCCAAGCTGCTGCGCGTGTTGCAGGAACGCGAGGTCGTGCCGATCGGCGCGACCCATGCCGAGGCGGTCGATGTCCGCGTCGTCGCCTGCGCCAATCGCGATTTGCAGGAAGAGGTCGCCGCCGGCCGCTTCCGCGCCGATCTCTATTACCGGCTGAGCGTGTTCCCGCTGACCACCCGCGCGCTGGCCGAGCGGCCGGGCGACATCGCGGCGCTGGCGGCGGCGATGGTCGTGCGCCATGCCGCCGACCGCGCGACGCTGCCATGGATTTCGGACGCGGCGCTGGCGCTGCTGCTGCGCCACGACTGGCCGGGCAATGCTCGCGAGCTGGAGAATGTGATCCAGCGCGCGCTGCTGCTGGGCATGGGCGACCGGATCGAGGCGCACGACATCGTGTTCGACCGCGCCGGTCCCGCCGCGCAGCCACGGATCGCCGAACCGGTCGCGGCGACGCTGACCAACATCGTGCAGATCCACGAATTCGCGGCGATCCGCCGGACGCTGGAGGAATGCGGCGGCAACCGGGTCGAGACCGCACGGCGGCTGGGCATTTCGGAGCGCACGCTGCGCTACCGCCTCGCCAAGGCGCGTGAGGCCGGCGAGACGCTGGCACCGGCCCATGCCGTGGCGGCTTCGGCATGAGCGTCGGGGGTGTCGGCGGCGCAATGGGCGTCGACCGGGTGATGCAGCTTCGCGCGCAGATCCTCGAACGCAATCAGGCGCTGTCGAAGGCGAACACGCAGGTCGCGGCGGCGCAGGCCCCGGTGGCGGAACCCGCCAAGCCGGCGAGCTTCGCCGATGCGATGGGCGACGCGCTGAAGGGCGTGAACGCGCAGCAAAACAAGGCGAGCGAACTCTCGGCGATGTACGAACGCGGCGAGACCGTGGACATCGCGAAGGTGATGATGGCGCGCCAGCAGGCATCGGTCGGTTTCGAAGCGACGATGCAGGTGAGAAATAAACTTTTGTCCGCCTACAAGGACATCATGAGCATGCCGGTCTGATATGGAAAACGCTCTCGCCACCACCGGTGCAGGCGGTGTTCCCGCCCCCGCCGCCGCCGCGCGCTTCGCCAACCCGCTGACCCAGATCGGCGGATTGATGAAGAACCCCGCCGTGAAGCGCAGCATGCCGATGATCTTCATCATCGGCCTTGTGCTGTCGGCGGCGATGGCGTGGATGGCGCTGGCCACCCCGCCGCAGCGCGTGCTGTTCCCGCAATTGCCCGACAGCGACAAGCAGGCGGTGGTCGATGCGCTGTCCGCCGCGAAGATCGACAGCAGCGTCGACGATTCGGGCGGGATCACCGTCGGCGAGGACGATTATCACCGCGCCCGCATCCTGCTGGCTGGGCAGGACCTGCCCAAGGCCGCGCCGGGCGGCTATGCGATCCTCGACCAGTTGCCGATGGGCGTGTCGCGCGCCGTCGAGGGGGAGCGGCTGCGCCAGGCACGCGAGACCGAGCTGGCCAAGTCGATCGGCGAGATCGAATCGGTCGCCGATGCGCGCGTCCATCTGGCGATGCCCGAATCGTCGGTGTTCGTGCGCGACAATGCCCAGCCTTCGGCATCGGTCATCGTCCGCCTCGAACCCGGCCGGAGTCTCACGCAGGCGCAGGTCCGCTCGATCGTCAACCTCGTCGCCAGTTCGGTGCCGGGGATGAAGCCCGATCAGGTGACGATCATCGACCAGATGGGCGCGCTGCTGAGCAAGCCGAGCGACGGTAGCGACAGCAGCACGCTTTCGGACGAGCGGATCGATTATCAGCGCCGGATCGAGGACAAGTATCGCGCGCAGCTCAACACGCTGCTGACCCCGCTCTTGGGTGCAGGCAATTTCTCGGCCGAGATTCAGGCCGATGTCGATCTGGACGAGAGTCAGGCGACGCGCGAAAGCTATGACAAGCAGGGCGTGGTCCGTGCCGAACAGGGGACGTGGGCCGGCAACACGCCGGGCGAGACGACGCCGGGCGGCATCCCCGGCGCGCTGAGCAATACCGCGCCCGCCGCATCGACGCTGGCGACCGCGACGCCGGGGCCGTCCGGGGCCACCGTGCAGCCGGGTACCGCGCCGGGCGCACCCGCGCCGGTCAAGACCAGCGAGAATTTCAACCGCGCCTATGATCTGGGCAAGGAAGTGTCGGTGACGCGCGCCGCGCCGGGCGCGATCAAGCGGCTGTCGGTGGCGGTGCTGCTGCGCGAGGCGGAAGGCGGCAAGCCGCGCACCCCGGCCGAGATCCAGCAGATCAACGACCTGGTGAAGGCGGCGGTCGGCTTCAACCAGCAGCGGCAGGACACGGTGACGGTCATCAGCCGCAAATTCTCGCCCGATGCGGTCGCCGGCGACGTCGTGCGGCCGTGGTACGATGCCGACTGGGTGCCGATGGCGGCGCGCAACGGCACCGCACTGGTCATCGCGCTGCTGGTGCTGTTCATGGGCGTCCGCCCGATGGTCAAGGCGATCAACGAGAAGCGCAAGGCCGAGGCCGCCGCCGAAACCGCGCGGGTCGCCGCACAGGAAGCCGCCGCGCAGGCCGCGCTCGCCCCGCCCCCGGCCGAGGTCGAGCCCGAGCCGGTAAGCATGGAAATGCTGGAAGGGGCGCGCAGCTATGACGACCGGGTCGGTCTGGTCCGCGGCTTCACCCGCGACAATCCGGCGCGCGCCGCGCTGGCGGTGCGGGACATGATCCAGTCGGATGCCAAGCAGTGAACGCCCCCACCCGTATCCATAGCGGCGTCGAACGTGCCGCCGTCCTGATGATGCTGGTCGGCGAGGAGGAAGCCGCCGCGATCCTCCAGAAGCTGGACCCCGAAGAGGTGCAGCAGCTGGGCAAGGCGATGTTCACCGTCGCCGATGTCAGCGAGGACGAAGTGACCGTCGTGCTCGACGATTTCGTCGAGAAGGCGCGCGAGCGCACCACCGTGGGCTTCGATCCGCGCCCGCACATCGAAACGGTGATGAACCGCGCGCTGGGGGCCGACAAGGCCGAAAGCGTGCTGGCCAAGATCACCCCGATCGAGACCGCGTGCCAGATCGAGCTGCTCGACTGGATGGATGCCAGCGAGATCGTCAGCCTCATCAAGGACGAACATCCGCAGATCGCCGCCGTGCTGCTCGCCAATCTCGACCCCGCCATCGCTGCGCAGGTGCTGGAGGGGCTGCCCGAGGTGGCGCAGCCGCAGATCCTGCACCGCATCGCCAAGCTGGGTCCGATCACGCCCGAGGCGATCGAGACGCTGAAGTCGATGCTGTCGCGCCGTTCGACCGGCCGGTCGAGCGGGAGCGGCGTGCAGCTGGGCGGTGCCAAGGATGCCGCGCGCATCCTGTCGTCGGGACGCAAGGCGACCGAGAACCGGGTCATGCCGAAACTGGCCAAGATCGACCGCGACATCGCCCGCGCGATCGAGGACCAGCTGTTCGTCTTCGACAACCTGCTGGAGATGGACGACAAGAATCTGGGCGTGCTGATCCGCAACGTCGACAGCGACCTGCTGGTACGCGCGCTGAAGGGCGTCGACGAAGCCGGCCGCAACCGGTTCCTGGGTTGCATGTCGGCCCGCGCCGCCGACGGCATCCGCGACGAGATCGAGGCACGCGGACCGATGAAGCTGGCCGAGGTGCTCGACGCGCAGAAGGGCGTCATCACCGTCGCTCGACAGTTGGCCAAGGACGGCACGATCATGATGGGCGGCGGCGACGACGATTATGTTTGAGAGCGCCGCCCCCCGCGCCACCGGCGGCTTCGTCGCGGGCTTTGCCAGCCGCCACGTCGCCGCCGCCGACATCCTCGCCCGCGCCTTCGGTGCGCCCGATCCGTTCGCCGAAACCGGCGTCGTGCCGGTCCGCCCGGCGGATTTTGGCGCAGCGGCGGCGAGCGCGACGGCATCGGGGCAGGCCCCCGGACCGATGACGGGCGGCCCCCGGCATTTCCGCCCGGCCGATCCCGACAACAATCCGACCGAGGGCTGGGACCCGTTCGACGCCAATGCCGGCGATGTCGCGGCCACCACGCTGGACCCGGCCGTCGAGGCGCATGCCGCCGGCTATGCCGAGGGACTGGCCGCCGCCGCCGCCGCCAGCCAGTCCGAACACGCCCGCGACCACGCGTTGCTGGCGCGACTGACCGAGGCGCTGGGCACCGCCACCCATATCGACCGCGAGGCGATGGCCGACCGGCTGCGCCAGACGGTGCTGACGCTGGTCCGCCAGATCGTCGGCGAGGTCGGCGTGTCGGCCAACCGGCTGGCCGAGCGCATCGACGCCGCCGCCGAACTGCTGGCCGACAGCGCCGAATCGGCGATCCTGCGCATGCACGAAGCCGATATCCCGCTGGTCGACGGCAAGCTGGCCAAGGCGGTGTTCCCGGTCGCCGATCCGGCGGTCGAACGGGGCGGCTTCGTCCTCGAAACCGCGTCGACCGTGGTCGAGGACGGCCCGTCGCTGTGGCTGGAGCAGCTGGGTGCCGCCATCGAAACCGTACCGGTGCCCGTATCATGCTGAACCGTTTTGCCGGCGACTATCTGGGTGCGCTCGCCCCCACCGATTTCCGCCCGCGTCCGCGCGTCGCCGGACGGCTCGCCTCCTATGACGGGCTGTTGATGGAAGCGGTAGGGCTGTCGCTGCCGGTCGGCACCGTGTGTCAGGTCGGTACCGGTGACGGCGGCCATGTCGAGGCGGAGGCGATCGGGTTTCGCAACGGCCGGACGTTGATGATGAATTTGGGCGGTCCCGCCCCGCTCCTTCCCGGTGCGCTGGTCCGGCCGGGTGACAAGCCGGGCGAGGCCGAGGTCGGCGAGGCGATGCTGGGCCGGGTGGTCGATGGCGCGGGCAAGCCGATCGACGGCAAGGGGCCGATCCGGGGTGCCGGCCGCTGGCCGCTGGCCGGGCGTATCCAGTCGCCGCTCGACCGGGGCCGCGTGCTCGAACCGATGGATGTCGGCGTGCGCGCGATCAACGGGTTGCTGACGATCGGTCAGGGCCAGCGCGTCGGGATCATGGCGGGATCGGGCGTCGGCAAGTCGGTGCTGCTGGGCATGATGGTCCGCGCCGCGAAGGCCGATGTGATCGTCGTCGGCCTGATCGGCGAGCGCAGCCGCGAAGTGTCCGACTTCCTCGAAACCAAGCTGAAGGGCGATGCCCGCGCGCGATCGGTCGTGGTCGCGGTGCCGGCCAATCATTCGCCGGTGCTGCGCATCCGCGGCGCGCTGCGGGCGACCGCGATCGCCGAAGCGTTTCGCGAACAGGGCAAGAAGGTCCTGCTCATCATCGATTCGCTGACCCGCGTCGCCCATGCGGGCCGCGAGATCGGGCTGGCGCTGGGCGAGCCGGCTTCCGCGCGCGGCTATCCGCCTTCCGCCATCGCGATGCTGCCGGGGTTGATCGAGCGGGCGGGTACCTGTGTCCGTACCGGCGGGTCGATCACCGCCATCTATACCGTGCTGGCCGATGGCGACGACAACAGCGATCCGGTGGTCGATTCGGCGCGATCGATCCTCGACGGGCATATCGTGCTGAGCCGGCAACTGGCCGAGCGCGGCGTGTATCCAGCGATCGATCTGGGTCCGTCGGTCAGCCGCGTGATGACCGATATCGCCGACCGGCCGCATCTGGCCGCCGCGCGGGTGCTGCGCCGCCATCTGGCGACGTATGAGGAAAATCGCGATCTGGTGCTGATGGGGGCCTATCGCCCCGGCACCGACGCGGCGATCGACGGCGCGCTGGCAGCGCATCCGGCGGTGATGGAATATGTGAAGCAGGATTCGGACGAGATCGTCTCGCTCGACGATGCGGTCGCCGAGCTGGTGGGTATCTTCGGTGACGGATAAGGCCAAGCGCCTGTCGCGCGTGCTGCGCGTACGGACCATGCAGTTGAACCTGACCCAGGCGGAGGAAGCACGCGCCGCCGCGCGCGTCGCCGACGAGATTGCCCTTCGCGAACGCATCCACAAGCTGGCCGAGGCGGTGTCGCCGGTACCCACCCCCAGCGCGACCGCCGCCGGATTGGGGGCCGCCGCGCATTATCGCGAACGGCTGCACGCCACTGCACAGGTCGTCGACCGGCGGGTGGTGCAGGCCGATGAAGGGCTGGAGCGCGCCCGATCGGCGACGATGACCGCCAAGCGCGACCAGAGCGCGGTCGAAAAGCTGCTCGAACGCGCCCATGCCGCCCGCGCTCTGCGCGAACTCCGCGCGCTGGAAAATGCGCCGCCGGTGCGCCGACCCAATCGGCACGATCCTTGCTGATCGACCGGTCGAACGCTTGACGGATCGACCTATGCAGCTTCTCTCCGCCCTATCCAGTACCGCTTCCCCGCTGGCGATGCAGGCCGCACCGCTGGCCGGTGCCGCCGCAGACGCGTTCGCCGCGCTGTTCGCCGCCATCGTGCCGGCGGGTGGCGAGGACGGACGGCAGGCCGCTGCCGATGGCGGCAAGCCGTTGCCGGTGACGGGCGTCCCGACGATGCCGGTCATACCCACGCCGGTTGCCACCACGGCGATCGCCGCTGCGCCGCTAATCGTGCCGGTATCGGCGGTACCGGTGGTTGCGCCGGTGCTGCCGGGTTCGGCCAGCGAGGCGATCGCGATGGTGCCGGCCGATCCCGCACCGCCAGTCCCGACCGTGCGCGACGCGGTGCCGGTGATCGCCGCCGCCGGGGTGCTGGGGGCGCTGAAGCTGCTGCCCGAGGACGAACCGGTCGCGGTCCGCCCGCCCGACCCCAAGCCCGAACAGCCGATCCAGCCGATGCCGGCGCGCTTCGCACCGCCGCTGCCGGTGCGTGCCCGCCGCGCGGCGGAGGAACCGGCCGGTCCGACCCCCGATGGCGACGATGCCGATGCGACCGAGGATGGCGACGTGCCGGTCGTCCTGGCGTCGGCCGATGCGCCGCCGATCGACCAAGCGCCGCTCGACCTGCCGCCGATGATCGCGACGCCCGCCGACGCCCTCGCGCCAGTGCCCGACGACGCCGAGCAGGCGATGAAGCGGATCGGCCCGACGCTGCCGGATACGGAGTCCGCGGCGACGACCACCGCCAGCACTGCACCGGTCGCATCGCAAACGACGCGCACGGGTCCGGCGATGGTCGGTAGCGATCGGGCGCCCGCGTCCGATCGTTCGGCCATGCCGCCGCTCCGTCGCGTTCCGGGCGCACCGGCGGATGCGTCGATCGTCGACCAGCGTCCGGGTGTGGACGGCCTGAAGCCGGTGCGTACCCGCGCAACGCCGACCGCCACCGCTGCCACGGTCACCGCTCCGCAGGACGCCACCACCGTGGGGCAGCCGGTTGTCGCCGACGGCACCCCTGCCCCGGCAGCACGCGCAACGCTGGCAACCGGCAATCGCCGCGTTCCCGACCCGCAGGGTGCGGCACCCGTCGAAGCCACCTTCGCGCCCACCCGGCGGTTCGCGCCGGTTGCACCCGGCGCGCTGCCCGCTGCTCCGATCGTCGATCCGGTGCGACCCGACTGGCAGACCGAGGCACCCGTCGCTAACGGGTTCGTGCCAGCGGCTCCAAGGGCCGCCGCCGCGCAAGCGCCATTGGGTGCCGGACAGACGGCGGCCCCCGTCGCCATCGGGTTCGCGCCGATCGCTCCGGGCGATGCCGCCGTGCAACCGCAGCCGGACGGCGGGCCGATCGTGATCGACGTTCCCTCGCCCACCACCGAAGCGGTGACGCCGGTCGCGATCCCGTCGCCGCCGCTCGCCCGGACGCCGGGCGTTCCGCCCGCCGACGTCGCGCCGCAGGCCGCGCCGATTGCCGCACCACGCCGGACGGGTCCGATCGCCGCCGCACGCGATACCGCCCCTTCGGCCTCGATCGCGGACAAGCCTGCCGCTCCGATGGTCGATCCGGTTACGCCGGCCCCCGTCGCCGAGCCGATCGGGCGCGCACCGGCGGTCGACACCGCGCAACGCATACCGGTCGCCGACGCCGCCACGCGTCCGGCCGATCCGGCGACCGTCGTGATCGATCAGCCCGCGGTACCGTTCACGCTGCCGACCGGGCGCGCGGCTGTCGCGCAACCGATCGCCGAACCGCTGACCCCCAATCGACAGACGATCGCCGGCGAAGCGAGCGCGCCGGTCGTGTCGGTCGCCGCGTCGACGGTGCAGCCGGCCAAGGCCCCGCCGGTCACCCGCGTCGCCGCCGCCCCCACCCCGGAAGCGGTGGCCGAGGTCGTGCTGGCCGACGCTGCGCCCGCGCGTCCGCGCCGCGACGACGATGCGCCGCCGCTGCCGACCCCGGCCGCCCCGGCGATCGACGCCGCGACGCTGCGCCCGGTGTCGGCACCGGTCACCGCCGCGCAGCCGCATCTCGACACCCGCCAGCCGCAATGGGTGGAGGGAATGATCGACCGGATCGAAACGCTGCGCGACGCGTCGCCGACGCAGAGCGAGACCCGCATCCGCCTGTCGCCCGACGCGCTGGGCGATGTCGAGGTTGCGATCCGCACGACCGAGGACGGCCGCGTCCATGTGCATTTCAGCAGCGAGAACGCCGATGCCGGCCGCCTGCTCGCCGATGCGCAGCCGCGCCTGCTGCAAATGGCCGAGGCCCGCGGGCTGAAGCTGGGCGGCATGCAGGTCGATGTCGGCACGCAGCAACAGCCATCGCAGCGTCAGGCACAGGATCAGGGATCGCAGCAACCGCGCGCGCCCCGCTCCGCCTTCGCCGACACGCCAGCGTCCTCCACCCGAACCGATAAACGCATCGCCTGAGGAATCACGACATGAGCGACAAGGAAACGCCGGAAGAAAAGCCGGCCAAGAAGAAGGGCAAGCTGGTCAAGATCCTGATCATGGTCGTCGGCGTCCTCGTCCTGCTGGGCGGGGGCGTCGGTGCCGGGCTGTATGCCAGTTCGTCGGGACTGATCGGCGGTGGCGGCGAGCACGGCAAGGAGGAACCGCCCGAAGAGAAGAAGGACCTGCCCAAGCTGGTCCCGAAGTCGGAAGAGGTGAAGGCCGGTGCCGGCGGTGAGGGCGGCGAAGGCGGCGGTCATGGCGGCGGCGAAGGCGGCGGCGAAGGTGGCGAGGCTGCCCATGGCGACGAGAACAGCCGGCCGACGCCCGAGATGGAGGGCGGCGACCGCTGGGCATCAACCTATTACGCGATGGAGAAGGAGTTCACCTCCAACCTGTCCGACAGCACGCACTTCATTCAGGTAGGCGTGGCGATCTCGACCTCGTACGACAACAAGGTGATCGAGAATCTGAAGACCCATGAGATCGCGATTCGCTCGGCCATCCTGCTCGCGCTGGGCGAAACGACCGAGGATCAGGTGTTCACCCCGGAGGGCAAGAAACAGCTCTCGCTCCGCCTGAAGAAGGCGATCAACGACACATTGGAGCAAAAGGAAGGCTTTGGCGGCATCGGTAACGTTTATTTTACCACGTTTGTGGTTCAGTAAACGTCCATGGTTAACAGCCCATCCACCGTGCCCGAAGGCAGCGAACGGAGTCGCCGCACGGCGGCCGCGTCGCATGCGCCGAGCCTGGGTGCGGCGAACCTCAATCCGTTCGGCGATCTGCGCGCGCTCGAACACCTGTCGGCGCGCATGGCGCGGTCGTTGCGGCAGGTGTTCGAACCGCTGTTGCGCAAGGGGGTCAAGAGCTGGTCAGAACCGGTCGAGGTCGACCGGTTCGCGGGCTATTGCGCGGCGCGGCGTGCCCATGGGCTGACCGGGTGGGTGCCGCTGACGCTGTCGACCGGGGGAAGCCCGGCGATCATCGTCATCGACGGCACCTTCCTGCTCGAAACGCTCGACACCTTCTTTGGCGGGTTCGGCGAAGCACCCAATCCGATGCCGATCGAATTCTCCCCCGCTGCCGAAGCGATGCTCCGCCGGCTGGCGAGCGCGATCGCCGCGCCGCTGGGCGAGGCATGGGGGCCGCTGGCCGGCATCGCCTTCGAACCCGGCGCGCCCGAAGCCAATCCGGCGATGATGGGCGCGATCGACGGCGAGGATGCGGTGATCGCGACGCGGTTCGGCATCCAGCCGGGCGATGCGATGCTGCCGACCTTCATCGACATCCTGTATCCGGTCGCCGCGCTCAAGCCCCATGCGCCGCAGCTGTCGACCAAGGTCCATGGCCGCAGCGCGCCCGATCCCAAATGGCTGTCGGGGCTGACGCGCGCGGTGATGAGCGTGAAGCTGCCCGTCCGGTCGGTGCTGGCCGAACCGGTCGTGTCGCTCGCCACCTTGCTCGAGCTGAAGGAAGGCGACATCATCCCGATCAATTTCGGGCCGGAGGTACCGGTATGGGTGTCGAACCGGCGGCTGGGAACCGGCACGGTCGGCACGGCCAACGGGCAGGCCGCGATCAAGCTGAACTCCATCGACCCGGGCTTCGAAGAGGAATTCCAATGAACGAGATGACCGGTGGCTTCCCCGCCGAGGCGTCGCTCGCCACCAATTTCAAGCTGTTGCAGGATGTCGACGTCCGCCTGACCGTCGAGATCGGGTCGACGCAGCTGACGCTGCGCGAATTGCTGGCGCTGAGCGAAACGAGCGTGATCGAACTGGACCGCGGGGCCAACGAACTGCTCGACGTGTTCGTCAACGGCACGCTGATCGGGCGCGGCGAGGTGGTGACCGTCGGCGACCGGTTCGGCGTTCGGATGACCGAACTGGTCAGCCCCGACAAGCGGGTCAGCCGCTGATGATGTGGTCGTACATCCTGAAGCTCGTCATCCTGCTGCCGCTGGTGTGCGGGTTGATGATCGGCTGCCTGTATCTGTGGCGCCGCCTCGAAGCGCGGATGCCGGGCAATCAGGGGGAGCGGCTGGTCAAGGTGCGCGAGACGATGATGGTGTCGACCGGCACCAAGATCGCGGTGCTGGAATTTCAGGGCCGGCAGCTGCTGGTCTCGGTCAGCCGTAACGGCGTGACCCTGCTCGACCGGGGCGACAAGTGAGTTTCGCCGGGGGGACATTGCACCATTTGGCCGATCGCTTGGCTGCTCCCCTCCCTKRYMAGGGAGGGGAGTTGAGACGGTTCGCGTTCGGCGCCCGTCGCGCGCGCGAGCCAATTGGCGGTTCGAACTCATCCTCGCGGCGATCGGCATCGCGCTGATGCTGTTCCTCGCGGTGCCGGCGATGGCGCAGGCGGTGCCGGCCGCGCCCGCCCCGGCCCCCGGTGCCGCCGACGCGCTCGACCGCGCGCTGGGCCAGCTGGGCGGCGGCAACGATGCGCCGATGGCGCTGTCGCTGCAGATCCTCATCATCATGGGGCTGTTGTCGGTCCTGCCCAGCATCCTGCTGATGATGACCAGCTTTACGCGGATCATCATCGTGCTGGCGGTGCTGCGCCAGGCGCTAGGGCTGCAACAGTCGCCGCCGAATCAGGTGCTGATCGGCCTGTCGCTGTTCCTGTCGCTGTTCGTGATGTCGCCGGTGATCAGCCGGATCAACGACACCGCGATCAAGCCCTATGCCGCCGGGCAGATCAATTCGACCCAGATGATCGAGAACGCCAGCCGGCCGCTCCACGCCTTCATGCTGAAGCAGACCCGGACCAAGGACGTGACGATGTTCGCGCAGATGGCGAAAAGTGGCCCGATCGCCTCGCCCGCCGACACGCCGTTTTCGATCCTGCTGCCCGCCTTCGTCACCAGCGAGCTGAAGACCGCGTTCCAGATCGCGTTCCTGATCTTCCTGCCGTTCATCGTCGTCGATCTGGTGGTGGCGACGGTCCTGATGTCGCTGGGCATGATGATGCTGTCGCCGACGATCATCTCGTTGCCGTTCAAATTGCTGCTGTTCGTGCTGGTCGATGGCTGGGCGCTCACCATGGGCAGCCTTGCCGCGTCGTTCGTGAGTTAGCGGGCATGGACGCAGGCTATTTCATGACCGTCGCGCGCGAGGCGATGTGGGTGCTGGCGCTGGTCGCGGCACCGATCCTGATCCCGGCGCTGGTCGCCGGCCTGATCCTCGGCATGATCCAGGCAGCGACGTCGATCAACGAACAGACGCTGTCGTTCGTGCCGAAGCTGGCGGTGGTCGGCATCAGCCTCGCGGTGTTCGGCAGCCTGATCCTCGGGCTGCTCAGCGATTTCACGACGAGTATCTTCGAGCGGATTCCGGATCTGGTTCGGTAACGGTGACGAAGGCGCTACCCTTACGCCATACCCCTGCCTGCGCGGGGCTATGGGGGAGAACCGGTGGATTGCCGACTCCGTTCGATGGTGCGCACCTCGCTTCCTCTACCGTCACCCCGGACTTGATCCGGGGTCCCGCTTTCCTGACGGGCGCAGAAGAAGCGGGACCCCGGATCACGTCCGGGGTGACGGAAATCTTCCGTTTCGAGCCGACGCCGATGGCGTTCGCCGGATCGACCCCATGCTAGGATTTGGCCTTGCGGTCGAACCGCAACTCTGGGCGCTCCTGTTCACCATGGTCCGGGTCGGCGCGGCGTTCATTATCGCGCCGGTGTTCGGCGCGGTGGCGATGCCGGTGCAGGTGCGCGTGCTGCTGTCGGGGGCGATCGCGGTGCTGGTGCTGCATGCGCAGGCCTTTCCCATTCCGACCGAAATCTTTTCGCTGACCACCTTCCTCGCCATCGCGGCCGAGGGTCTGGTCGGCCTCGCCATCGGGCTCGTTCTCCAGATCGCGTTCGCCGCGCCGGTGATCGCCGCCGAGGTCATCGGCATCTCGATGGGCATCGGCTTTGCGGCGATGGTGGATCCGCAGAATGGGGCGCAAAGCCCTGCGCTCGGCACCTTCTTGTCGGTGCTGTTGACCCTGTTGTTCCTGTCGCTCGACGGGCATCTGATCCTGATCGACCTGCTGGTCCGGTCCTATGAACTGCTGCCGCCCGGCGCTGCGTGGCTGACGCCTGCCAAGCTGGAGAATATCGCGATCTTCGGCGGCTATGCGTTCCTGTCGGGGCTGTTGCTGGCGCTACCGGTCGGGTTCCTGCTGCTCTGCCTGAACCTCGTCATGGGCATGTTGTCGCGCTCCGCCCCCGCGCTCAACCTGTTCGCGGTCGGCCTGCCCGCCAGCCTGTTCGTGGGGGTCATCGCGTTGTTCGTCGCCCTGCCGGCGATGACCGATTACATGCTGGTCGTCGTGCAGGAGGCGCTCGAAGCCGCGCAGAGGCTCGTTTTGGGATGAGCGAGGACAAAACCGAAAGCCCAACCCAGAAGCGCCTCGACAAGGCGCGCGAAGACGGCGACGTCCTCAAGTCCAAGGAACTGGGCACCGCGCTGGTCATCCTCGCGGGGTGCGGCTGGCTGGCGATGTTCGGGCCGACGCTGGTCGCCGCGTGCAAGGCGGTGATGACCGCCAGTTTCCGGTTCGGACGCGCCGATGTCGAGGATTTCCAGCCATGGCGACCGCTGGTCGAGGCCGGATGGAAGCTGGCGGTGCCGGTCGGCAGCGTGCTGATCTTTGCCGTCGTCGCCAGCATCGTGACGCAGGCGGGACTGACCGGCATCCGCTTCAACGGCGGCGCGCTGGCCCCCAAGGGGTCGCGGATCAACCCGGCATCGGGCATGAAGCGCGTGTTCGGGGCGCAGGGCTGGATCGAACTCGGCAAGTCGCTGCTGAAGGTCACGCTGCTCGGCGCGATCGGCTATGTCATGCTGAAATCGGCGGCGGTCAGCTCGATGGGGCTGGTATCGTCGAACGTCGAACAGGCGATTTCGGACCTTGGCGGCACGTTCCTGACGCTGTTGTTCGTGATGGCGGGCGGGCTGGTGCTGATCGCGGGCCTCGACGTGCCGCTGGCGATCTTCCAGCGGATGAGCCGCCTGCAGATGACCAAGCAGGAAGTGCGCGACGAGCATAAGGAAAGCGACGGCGATCCGCATGTGAAGGCGCAGATCCGCCAGCGGCGGCACGACATCCTGAAGGGCGGTTTCAAGGCGGCGGTGGGCGAGGCGCATGTCGTGCTGACCAACCCGACCCATTTCGCGGTCGCGCTGCGCTACGAACATGGTCGCGATCAGGTGCCGGTGGTCGTCGCCAAGGGGCGGGGTGCCACCGCGCTCGCGATCCGCGAACTGGCGGCCGAGGCGAAGATTCCGATGCTGGAATATCCGCAGCTCGCCCGCGCCGTCTATTACACCAGCAAGCAGGGGCAGGAGGTTCGCGACGACCTGTACCTCGCCATCGCGACGGTTCTGGCGTTCGTCTTCGGCGTCAACCGGCAGGCGGGTGGTATCCAGCCGCCGGTCACCGTGCCGCCCGAGGCGCGGTACGACGAAAACGGCAAGATTTCCGCTTAAACGTCCCTAAAGATTTCCGCGCTTCTGCCGCTTGATGGGGAGAGAGTGCGCGGGAGAAGACGATGGCGACCACGATCAGCACCGCGGCCACGTCGACCGCGACCACGCCGAAGACGACCGCCACGACGGGGACGATGCCCAACATTGCCAACGCGCTGGGCGAGGGGTCGGGGGTCGATACCACCGCGTTGATCAAGCGCCTGGTCGATGCGCAGTTCGCCGGCAAGAACGCGCAGCTGACCAAGAAATCCGACGTGCTGACCGCGCAGATTTCATCGGTCGCCGAATTGAAATCGGGCATCAACGAATTCGCGACCGCCCTGACGACGCTGGCCGAATCGAGCGGCCTCAAGACGCAGCTGAGCAGCAGCAGTGCCGCGGTCAAGGTATCGGTGGCGAGCGGCAAGACCGTCACCAGCCTGAACGCCAGCGTGACCGTCGCCCGCCTCGCCACGTCGCAGGTGGCGGTGACCAAGGATTCGTTCAGCACCACCGCCTCGGTCGGCACCGGTACGCTCCAGCTGAAGCTCGGCAGCGTCGGGGCGGACGGCACGTTCACCGCGAACGGCACGACCATCCCGCCGATCACCATCGATGCCGGCGACGCGACCTCGCTGCAAAAGGTCGCCGACAAGATCACCGCGGCCAAGGCCGGCGTGACCGCCAGCGTCGTGAACGACGCCAATGGCCAGCGGCTGGTGCTGCGCAGCACCGATGGCGCGAACCAGGCCTTCACCATGACCGCCACCCCCGCCAGCGGCAGCGCGGTGCCGGGGCTGGAACGGCTGAACGTCGACTTCGACAGCAGCACCACCGATGGGGCCGAGGTCGTGACCCGCGCGGGCAATGCGGTGTTCAGCGTCGACGGCGTGCCGATGGTCAGCGCGTCGAACACGATCACCGGTGCGGACGGCGTGAAGCTGGAGCTGAAGGCGGTGACGACCGACGGCCCGGTGACGCTCAGTTCGTCGCGGCCGACCGATGCGCTGAAGGAGGCGGTGAAGAACGTCGTCGAGGCGTATAACAACATGCTGGCGTCGGTGAACAAGGCGACCGACCCGATCACCGGCGACCTGCGCGCCGACCCGGCCGCGCAGTCGCTGAAGCGGTCGTTGCAAAAGCTGAGCATCGCCGACCTGACCGGCAAGACCGACAGCAGCCCGACGACGCTGGCGCGGATCGGCGTCGCGACCAACAATGACGGGTCGCTGCGCGTCGATGACGATTTGCTGTCGGCGGCACTCGTCAACAATCCCGACGCGGTCGAGGCGATGTTCGTGCCCGGTACCGGCAGCGACAAGACGGGCGGCCAGAGCCTGCCCGCCGCGCTCAACCGCATCGCGGTCGCGGCGAAGAGCACGACGCTGGGGCTGGGTGCGAGCGACAAGCGCTATGCCGAGGCGCAGACCAATCTGGCCAAGGAACAGGCCAAGGTCGCCGATCAGACTGAAACGACCTCCACCCGGATGACGCAGCAGTTCGCGGCGTCCGAGGCGCGCGTCGCCGCGTACAAGGCACAGCAGACCTTCATGGAAAACCAGATCAAGATGTGGACGCGGAGCGAATAATGACCCGCTATGCCACCGCCCTTTCCGGCGATCCCGCCCAGACCTATCGATCGGTCGATCTTGCCGCGCGCACCGGCGGCGCGGACCCGCACGCGCTGGTGTCGCTGTTGTACGAGGAAGCGGTCCGGGCGCTGCGATCGGCGGCATGGGCGACCGACAACCGCCAATATGCGATGAAGAGCGACCGGGTGACGCGTGCGACCGCGATCCTGTTCGCGCTCGAAGCCGGTCTCGATTTCGACAAGGGCGGCGACCTGTCGCAGACCCTGTCGCGGCTGTATAATGGCCTGCGCGAACAGATCGTCAACGCCAGCATCGGGCAGGATGCGCGCCCCTTCCTGAACGCCGCCGCGTCGCTGACCGATATCGCCGAGGCATGGGAAGCGGTGCGACCGCGTTGAGGCTGGCAAGCGCGGGCGTGATCGGTTAGCGCTGCGGCCATGAAGCAACCGCATATCGTCGCGCTGGGGGGCACGCTGCGCCCGACCTCGGGAACCGCCGCCGCGCTGGAGCGGGCGCTGACCCATGCCGCGACGCTGGGTGCGCGCACGACGCTGCTGACCGGGCCGGCAATCGACTTTCCGAACTATGAACCCGAAACGGCGGGCAGCAATGCCCGCATCCAGTCGTTCCTGCGCGCGCTGCGCGATGCCGACGGGATCATCATCGGTTCGCCCGGCTATCACGGCACGTTGTCGGGGCTGGTCAAGAACGCGCTCGACCATGTCGAGATGCTGCGCCGCGACGACCGCGTCTATTTCGACGGACTGCCGGTCGGGCTGGTGGCGACCGCCGCCGGGTGGCAGGCGGCGGTGGCGACGCTCGGCACGCTGCGCACCGTCGCCCATGCGCTGCGCGGCTGGCCGACGCCGATCGGCGTGGCGATCAACACCGTCGAGGACGGCGCGATCGACAAGGCGGACGGCCAGCTGCGGCTGATGGTCGAACAGATGATCGGGTTCGCCGCGCGATAGGGCGGCGGCCGACCGGACCGGAAATCCGCTCCGGCATCGCGCGAAACAGGGAACGGACGCGTTCGGCCATTCTCTTCGCGCCCGCGCCGTTCTAAAGGCTGGCGCATGGACTGTTTCACGCTTCGCAACGGCACGCTCCATGCCGAGGATGTCAGCCTGCCCGCCATCGCCGATGCGGTCGGGACCCCTGTCTATGTCTATTCGACCGCGACGCTCGAACGGCATGTCCGTGTGTTTCGTGAGGCGGTGGCGGGGCTGGGCACCGGCGAACCGCTGGTCGCGTTCGCGGTAAAGGCCAATCCGAACAAGGCGGTGCTGGCGACGCTCGCCCGGGCCGGCATGGGGGCCGATGTCGTGTCGGGTGGCGAGCTGTACCGCGCGCTCGACGCCCGCATGGACCCGGACAAGATCGTGTTCTCGGGCGTCGGCAAGACCGCCGACGAAATGGCGCAGGCGCTGAACGCCGGCATCGGCCAGTTCAACGTCGAATCGGAACCCGAGCTCGACATGCTCTCGGCGGTCGCCACCCGCCTCGGCACCGTCGCGCGCATCGCGATCCGGGTGAACCCCGACGTCGTCGCCGGCACCCATGCGAAGATCTCGACCGGCGGCAAGGAGAACAAGTTCGGCATCGATTACCATGCCGCCCCCGCCGCCTATGCCCATGCCGCATCGCTGCCCGGTATTCAGGTGCGCGGCGTCGCGGTGCATATCGGCAGCCAGCTGACCGACCTCGTACCGCTGGCGGCGGCGTTCGACCGGGTCGGTGCGCTGATCGCCGAACTGCGCGCCGCCGGTCACGCCATCACCCATGCCGATCTGGGCGGTGGTCTGGGCGTACCCTATGACCCGGCCCGGCCGTTGCCGCCCAGCCCGGCCGAGTATGGCGCGATGGTCGCCCGCGCGACCGCCGGCTGGGACACGCGGCTGATGTTCGAACCCGGCCGGTTGATCGTCGCCAATGCCGGGGTGCTGGTGTCGCGCGTCATCCGCGTGAAACAGGGCGCGACCGCGCCGTTCGTCGTGGTCGATGCGGCGATGAACGACCTGCTGCGCCCCAGCCTGTACGACGCCTATCACGACATCCGCGCCGTCCGCCCGACCGGCGAGCGCGCCGTGACCAACATCGTCGGCCCGGTGTGCGAGACCGGCGACACCTTCGCGCTGGGCCGTGCGATGGACGTGGTCGCCGCCGACGATCTGGTCGCGTTCATGACCGCCGGCGCATATGGCGCGACCATGGCATCGACCTACAATTCGCGCGCGCTGGTGCCCGAGGTGCTGGTGGCGGGCGACCGGTTCGCGGTCGTGCGCGAACGCCCGCCGATCGCGGCACTGGCCGAGGCCGATCGCCTGCCGCCCTGGCTGTGAACGGGCTGCCGATCCTGCTGCGCACCGCCGGGCGGCGCGTCCTCCTCGTCGGGGAGGGCGAGCCGGCCGATGCCAAGCGCCGCCTGCTCGAACGCAGCGGGCTGACCGTCGTCGCCGACGATCCGCACGCCCGCATCGCGGTGGTCGCGGTCGAGGACGATGCCGAGGCGCGCCTGGCGATCGACGCGCTGAAGGCGCGCGGCATCCTCGTCAACGCCGTCGACCGGCCCGCCGATTGCGACTTCACCCTGCCCGCGATCGTCGACCGGTCGCCGATCCTGATCGCGATCTCGACCGGCGGCGTGTCGGCGGGGCTGGCGGCGGCGATTCGCCAGCGGCTGGAGGCGATCCTGCCCGCCGGCGTCGGGCGACTCGCCGAGGGGCTGGGCGCGGCGCGCGCCGCACTGCGCGCCCGCTTCCCCGATGGCGGCGACCGCCGCCGCGCGATCGGTGCCGCGATCGCGGCGGGCGGACCGCTCGACCCGATGGTGCCGCATGCCGACAACGCGGTCGCGCAGTGGCTGGACGGTGCGGCAGCGGTCGCCGGCCGGGTCGAGGTGATCCGGCTGCGGTCCGCCGATCCCGACGACCTGAGCTTACGCGAAGCCCGCTGGCTGGGACAGGCCGACCGCATCCATCACGCACCGCACGTGCCGGCGGCGATCCTCGACCGTGCGCGGGCCGATGCCGTGCGGATCATGGAACCCGTGCCTGCCGAACCGCTCCCCGGCCTGACGATCGATCTGGCATGACCTGCTCGGCCTGGCATATCGAGGGGGGCAAGGTGACGTCGGTCGATCCGCTGACGGCGATCGACACGACTGGCGGCTTCACGTGGATTCACCTGCACGGCGAAGGCGATCAGGTCGCGCTGTGGCTGCGCGACCATGCCCATCTGCCCGAATATGTCATCGATCCGCTGACCGCCGTCGAGACGCGGCCGCGCTGCGATGCGCTGGGCAAAGGGGCGTTCGTCAATTTGCGCGGCCTGTCCGACGACGTGCTGTCCAGCGCCGATCCGCTCGCCTCGGTCCGGCTCTATGCCAGCGCCGGGCGGGTCCATTCGGTCACGCGCCGCCGGCTGACCGCGTTCCATACGGTGGTCGACCGGGTCGAGAGCGGCGGCGTCGCCGATCCCGGCGACCTGATCGTCGCCTTTGCCAGCGCGATCACCGAACAGCTCGACCCGCTGATCGCCGATCTGGGCGACACGCTCGACGAATGCGAAGAGGCGCTCGACCCGACCCGCATCTTCGAACAGCGGCGCGCGGTGACCCACACCCGTGTCCGCGCGATCGGCTATCGCCGGTTCCTCGTGCCGCAGCGCGCGGCCCTTGAAAAGCTCGGCCAGTTGCCGGGCGACTGGCTGCAACAGGACGATCGCCTGCACCTTGCCGCCGCCGCCGACCGCGCCGCCCGCATGGCCGAGGAAGTCGATTCGATCCGCGAACGCGCCGCGCTGATCCACGAGACGCTGACCGACCTGCGCGCCGAACAACTCGACCAGCGATCGTTGCAGATCGCGATCGCGGCGATGGTCTTCCTGCCGCTGACCTTCCTGACCGGTCTGCTCGGCATGAATGTGAAGGGCATTCCCTTTGCCGACGAACCATGGGCCTTTGCCGGGGTGGTCGGGCTGTGCGTCGTCATGAGTGCGGCGATCGTCGCGTGGTTCGTGCGCAGGCACTGGATCGGGCGGTAGCGACGGGGTTCCGCCTCAATCGTCGGGGGGAAGGTCGTCCGGCCAGAAATCCGGGTCGGGATCGACCTGCACCACCACCGGCCGGGGCAGTACCGGCACCGCGCCGTCGAACGCGATCCGGATCGCCGCGCCCATCGCGGTCGCCTGTTGAAAGATCGCCGCGACGTCTCGACCACTGCGCAACATGCCGGCGATCCATGCCGCGCGGTCGGCGGTCAGATAGCCGATCTGGACCCCGCGCGCGCTCAGCACCATCACCGCATGTGGGTCGACCGGATTGCGCGGTTCGGGGACCAGCGTCACCGCCTCGCCCGGCGCACACAGCAATATCTCGAACCGGCGATTGCCGCCACCGCGATTGGGATGGTCGGCCCCGACGACGGGCAGGCTCAACTCACGCATCGCGCAAACTCCGCACGAACCGTTCGGTCAGGCTGCGAAAGGTGATCGACCAGCGCGGTTCGGCCATCGGCGCGATGCCGTGTTCCCAGTCCCAGCGTGCCTCGCCGGTCAGGTGATAGGCGCCGCCCGCGACCAGCGGCAGCGCGAACCGGTCGAACCCACCCTCCCGCCGCCGTCGAAAGCGCAGCGTCGCGGGCGCGCCGATCGACAGGCCGACGACATGCTCGAACACCGGCCGGTCGCGATGCCAGCCGATGCCCGCACCGGAATCGTACCGGATCAGCAGCGCCTGCACGAGCGCATCGGGCGGTAGCCCGGCAAACGCCGCCGCCCGCGCGCGCACCGCCAGCAGCCAGTCGGGCATCGGTTCGGCCCGCCCCACCCGGCCCTGCTCGAAATCATAATGCCAGCCATAGGACGCCGTCCGCCGCAGCCCGGTCCATTGCTGGAACCGAAAGGGGACGAGCGGTGCGGCGTCGATCGCCGCCGCCAGCGCGGGCAGGTCGTCGGCCGCCACCAACGACGACGCATGGGTCAGGCCGGGCAGCACCGGTTCGGCGGCGAAGAGGTCGAGTTGCGGCATCGATGGAACGCAACATGGGTCGGCGGCGTCTGTCCATCAACCAAGGGCGACGGTCACGATCGCCCGAAAAATCGGGGACTCCTTCATGCCACAGCACAGCGCCGGCATCCTGCTCTATCGTCGGACGCCTGGGCCGGCCGTACTGCTCGTCCATCCCGGTGGCCCGTTCTGGGCGCGGCGGCATGTCGGCGCGTGGCAGATTCCCAAGGGCCAGATCGAACCCGACGAAGCGGTCGAGGATGCCGCGCGCCGCGAAGTGGCCGAGGAACTGGGCGTCACCGTCACCGGCCCGCTCGAACCGCTCGGCATGGTGCGACAGGCGGGCGGCAAGTCGGTATCGGCCTTCGCCGCCGAACAGGATGTCGATACCGGGGCGATCACCAGCATCCTGTTCGAAATCGAATGGCCCCCCCGCAGCGGCCGTCGCCGCAGCTTTCCGGAAGTCGACGCGGCCCGGTGGATGCCGGTCGCCGAAGCCCGCACGCTGATGCTGAAGAGCCAGCTGCCGCTGCTCGACCGGATCGAACCGTTGCTGGGGTAGGTGCACCACCAGAAACCCGTTTGGTTCGAGCAGCTTCAAGTGAAGTCGAGAAGAGGCTCGGGTGAACCATGCCCCGCATGGTCCAGAATTGTCCGGGGGACAATTCGACCCGAACCTCGTCGAGAACGGGTCGTTTTAGGCAACCCCTTCTCGACTACGGTTCTCGACAGGCTCGAACCTCCGCTCGAAGCGAACGGGGGGAGAGGGAGAGTAGACGAAGAACCGTCATCCCGGCGCAGGCCGGGATCCATTGTGTCGGGCGCGTCCGACAGAAGCGCGACCCGGCCACATCCATGGATCCCGGCCTGCGCCGGGATGACGATGATATCACCGGAACGGCGAGACTATCACAGCAGCTTCACCGCCACGTTCTCTTCCGCCGCGCGCGTCAACCGGTTGCGCAGCGGCAGGGTGAACGGCGCGGCCTCGATCTCGAACACGTCGCCTTCCTGCGTCCGCACCCCGTCCGAGAAGGACAGCGTGGCCGTGCCGAAGAAATGGACGTGAATGTCGCCGGGGCGGCGGAACAGCACGTATTTGAAATGATGATGTTCGAGGTTCGACAGGCTGTGCGACATGTTCGCCTCGCCCGACAGGAACGGCTTTTCCCAGATCGTCTCGCCATTCCGGACGATGCGGCTGGAACCCTCGATATGCTCGGGGGGCAAGCCGACCAGCAATTCGGGGCCAACCGATGCCTGGCGCAGCTTGCTGTGCGCCAGCCACAGATAATTGTGGCGTTCGGTCACATGGTCCGAAAATTCGTTGGCGAGCGCGAGGCCGATGCGGTGCGGCGTGCCGTCCGAACCGATGACATAGATGCCGGCCAGTTCGGGCTCCTCGCCGCCGTCCTGCGCGAAATGCGGCATGGTGAAGTCGCCACCCGGCGCAACCATCTGCCCGCCATCGCCCTTGTAGAACCATTCGGGCTGCTGCCCGACCTGACCCTCGGCCGGCTTGCCGCCCTCGACGCCTTCGAGGAACATCCGCATCGAATCGGTCTGGGTCGCGGCTTCGGCGGCGGCGCGGTGCATCTTGTCGCGGCCCTCGGCCGATCCGAGATGGGTGAGGCCGGTACCGGTCATGATGACATGCGCCGGGTCCTCATGGTCGATCGGCGATCCGATCGCACCGGCATCGAGCAGCGCGGCGATATCGACCGCCTCGCCCTGCCCCAGCGCCGCGACCTCGTCGGCGATGCTGTGGCCGGCATCGATCGCGCGCAGCGCCAGCGTGCGGACGCTGTCGACGCCGGGGACGATGTGCGCGGCCGTTTCGGTCGCGGCGATCACGGCGCGCGACGGGGCGACGCGCTGCAACAGACGGAGAGTCATCGAAGGTTCCTTATGCAAAGACGTCGGTGTCGGCGGGGACGTCGTCGATCGAATTGGTCACCTTCGATCCCCACACCGCATAGAACAGGATGTACAGTTCGCAGGCGGCGGTCAGCAGGAACGACCATTGCAGGCCGTACCGGTCGGCCAGCCAGCCCTGCACCACCACCAGCGCACCGCCGGCGATCGCCATGATCAGCAGCCCCGACCCTTCCTCGGTCAGCGGCCCCAGCCCCTTGATGCCGAGCGTGAAGATCGTCGGGAACATGATCGAGTGGAACAGGCCGACGAGGATCAGCGACCACATCGCGGCCGGACCGCTCAGGAACGTTGCGCCGAGCATCACCACGAACGCCCCGATCGAGAAGAACGCCAGCACCTTGCCCGCATCGACCTTCTGCATCACGAAGCTGCCGACGAACCGGCCGATCATCATGCCGCCCCACAGAAAGGTCAGGTAGCGCCCGGCCAGTTCGTTGGTGACGTTGGCGATGTCGGGCTGGCTGACGAAGTTCACGAACAGGTTGGCGACGCCGATTTCGGCGATCAGGTAGATGAAGATCGCGGGTACGCCGAACACCAGGTTGCGGTGGTTCCACAGCGAATGCTTCTTGCGTTCCTCCTTCGCCACGCGGCTGGTCGACGATCCCATCGCCGGCAGCGGGAAGCGGGCGATGATGACCGCCAGCACGACCAGCACGATCGCGACCAGCACATAGGGCAGGACCACCGAGTGCGCGTCGGCCATCCGCTCGGCCTGGGTCAGCACCGTGCCCGCCTCCGACGTGCCGCCCTTCGACCGGCCGAGGATCAGATACGCACCGAACAGCGGCGCGAGCATCGTGCCCGCCGAGTTCATCGCCTGCACCAGATTGAGCCGCGACGACGCCGTCGCCGACGGACCGATCACCGCGACATAGGGGTTGGCCGCGACCTGCAGCAGCGTGATGCCGCTGGCGATCACGAACAGCATGACGAGCGTCACGCCATAGGACGGCAGGCTGGCGGCGAGCACCATGCCCAGCGCCCCGGCCGCCATGATCAGCAACCCGATGACCAGCGACTTCTGATACCCGATTCGCTCGATCAGCTTGGCCGAGGGGATCGATGCGAAGAAATAGGCGATGAACCACACGCTTTCGATCAGCGTCGTCTGGGTATAGTTCAGGTCGAACACGCTGCGCAGATGCGGCAGCAGCGTGTTGTTGATGACGGTGATGAACCCCCACATGAAGAACAGGCTGGCCAGCAGCGTCAGTGCGGGCGCGTAACTGGCGCCCGACGCGCCTTGTGGCACCGCGCCGGTGCGCGCGGATATTGGGGCCGGCATCCTCGTCTTCTCCCATTTTACGGCTGGCGGGACGGTTTGGTCCGTCGCGTCGCTTGCCCAATTCGATTTTGTCTGACTATATGCGCCAACGCATGGCGTCAACGGCGCTTGATACGGGGGAGGAAACAGGGTGAAGACGGGCATCGTCCGACTCGCCTGCACGCACCCGGCTCGGCCGTCCGTGTCGCCTGCACCCCGATTGCCCCTGTTCGTCCGTCCACTTGCTGCACCGGAATTTCCATGACCGACATGCCCCCCCTGCGTAGCCGCGCCTGGTTCGACAACCCCGAGAATATCGACATGACGGCGCTCTATATCGAGCGCTATCTGAACTTCGGCCTGAGCCAGGAAGAGTTGCAGTCGGGCAAGCCGATCATCGGCATCGCCCAGACCGGCAGCGACCTGTCGCCCTGCAACCGCCACCACCTCGTGCTGGCCGAGCGGCTGCGCGAGGGGATTCGCGAAGCGGGCGGCATCGTCCTCGAATTCCCGGTCCATCCGATCCAGGAAACCGGCAAGCGTCCGACCGCCGGCCTTGACCGCAACCTCGCCTATCTGGGTCTGGTCGAGGTGCTGTACGGCTATCCGCTCGACGGCGTGGTGCTGACCATCGGCTGCGACAAGACGACGCCGGCGTGCCTGATGGCCGCCGCGACGGTCAACATCCCCGCCATCGCGCTGTCGGTCGGGCCGATGCTCAACGGCTGGCACAAGGGCGAGCGCACCGGATCGGGCACGATCGTGTGGAAGGCGCGGCAGCTGCTCGCCGCCGGCGAGATCGACAACAAGGAGTTCATCCGGCTAGTTTCCTCGTCCGCACCCTCGACCGGTTATTGCAACACGATGGGCACGGCGACGACGATGAACTCGCTGGCCGAGGCGCTCGGCATGCAGTTGCCGGGGTCGGCTGCGATCCCCGCGCCGTATCGCGACCGGCAGGAAATCGCGTACCGCACCGGCCTGCGCATCGTCGACATGGTCCGCGAGGATCTGAAACCCTCGCAGATCCTGACGAAGGACGCGTTCCACAACGCGATCAAGGTCAATTCGGCGATCGGCGGTTCGACCAACGCCCCGATCCATCTGGCGGCGATCGCCCGCCATATCGGCGTCGACCTGCCGATCGAGGATTGGCAGGAACAGGGCCACAAGGTCCCGTTGCTGGTGAACCTGCAACCCGCCGGCGAATATCTGGGCGAGGATTATTACCGCGCGGGCGGCGTACCGGCGGTCGTCAAGGAACTGATGGGTGCGGGCCTGATCGCCCAGGACGCGCTGACCGTGAACGGCAAGTCGATCGGCGACAATTGCCGCGACGCGACGATCGAGGATGAAAAGGTCATCCGCCCGTTCGGCCAGCCGCTGAAGGAAGAGGCCGGCTTCATCGTGCTGAAGGGCAATCTGTTCGACGCGGCGGTCATGAAGACCAGCGTGATCGGTCCCGAATTCCGCGAACGCTATCTGTCCAACCCGAACGATCCCGAAGCGTTCGAAGGGCCGGCGGTCGTGTTCGACGGCCCCGAGGATTATCACCACCGCATCGACGATCCGTCGCTCGGCATCACCCCCGAAACGCTGATGTTCATGCGCGGCGCGGGGCCGATCGGCTATCCGGGTGCCGCCGAGGTCGTGAACATGCGTCCGCCCGCCTATCTCATCACCGAGGGGATCAGCGCGCTGCCGTGCATCGGCGACGGGCGTCAGTCGGGCACGTCGGGATCGCCCTCGATCCTCAACGCCAGCCCCGAAGCGGCGGCGGGTGGCGGCTTGGCGCTGCTGCGCACCGGCGACCGCGTCCGCATCGATCTGGGCAAGGGCCGCGCCGACGTGCTGCTGGCGGACGAGGAACTGGCACAGCGCCGCCGCGAGCTCGAAGCGGCCGGTGGCTATCAATATCCGGCGTCGCAGACCCCGTGGCAGGAAATCCAGCGCTCGGTCGTCGGCCAGATGTCGACCGGCGCGATCCTCGAAGGGGCCGAGGCGTATCAGCAGATCGCCCAGACCCGCGGCCTGCCGCGCGACAACCACTGACGGAGGGCGGTCTGTGACCGCCCTTTCTCGCTACGCCAGACCGTCACCCCGGGCTTGACCCGGGGTCCCGCTTCCCGCTGCGGCCGGAAACGGCACCGGGACCCCGGCGTAAGGCGAGACCTCCGCGAAAGCCGCTGATTCGTACCCCGGCGAAGGCCGGGGCCCAGTTGAGGGACGTTAGTTAGCTACGGACAAGCCTTTCCAACTGGACCCCGGCCTTCGCCGGGGTACGGCTCGGGTTTGGCTCCGTTCGGGACGTTCCCGGAGGTTTCGGCCAATCCTGAAGTGACGTGGGCGAGCGGGGCGGAGCTACCAACCCTTTGCCACCCTACCCCCGCGTAGCGTCGAACCGCGCCAGCTCATACCCGATCGACGCCTCGACCAGCCGCTCCCACAAATCCGCGACCACCGCATCGGGCACCCCCGCCGCCGCCGCCGCCGCGCGCGCATTCGCGATCACCTGTGCCTTGCGCGCCTCGTCGCGCACCGCTTCGCGGCCCGGCTTGATGCGGGCGGCGGCGTCCATATAGGCGAAGCGCCGCGCCAGCAGCGCGACCAGTTCGCGGTCGACGTGATCGACCCCGGCACGGACGTCGGTCATGGTGGTGCAGTCGGGGCCGGGCAGGATCGTCATGCCCCGCGCTGTGGCGGCTGCGCTGCGGCTTGTCCAGCTTGACTCTGTCGGACCATCCGGCTAGGCGCCCCCCTTCGCAATTCGGCCCCGCATTCCCGGTGAAGCGGTGGCCCCGGTCGCAAGACCGGCGGCGAATACCGGGAGCCGCGATCGTCCGCCTGGATGGTCAAACGTTACTGCAATTGCATTGGATTTACGATGTCGAAGCGCTCCAGCGCCAAGTACAAGCTCGATCGCCGTCTTGGCGAGAATATCTGGGGTCGTCCCAAGAGCCCGGTCAACAAGCGGGAATACGGCCCCGGCCAGCATGGTCAGCGCCGCAAGGGCAAGATGTCGGACTTCGGCACCCAGCTGCGCGCCAAGCAGAAGCTGAAGGGCTATTACGGCGACGTCACCGAAAAGCAGTTCAAGCGCACCTATGAAGAAGCGTCGCGCATGAAGGGCGACACCGGTCAGAACCTGATCGGCCTGCTCGAACAGCGCCTCGACATGATCGTGTACCGCGCCAAGTTCGCGCCGACCGTCTGGGCCGCGCGTCAGCTGGTCAGCCACGGCCACGTCCGCGTCAACGGCGTGAAGTGCAACATCGCGTCGCGTCGTTGCTATGTCGGCGACGAAATCTCGCTGGGCACCAAGGCGCAGGAAATGGCGCTGGTCCTCGAAGCGCAGACCCTCGCCGAGCGTGACATCCCCGAATATATCGGCGCCGAAGGCACCAAGGTCACCTTCACCCGCGTTCCGACGCTGGACGAAGTGCCGTATCCGGTGAAGATGGAACCGAACCTGGTCGTGGAATTCTACTCGCGCTGATCTCGCGCTGAGCCAAGGTCCAGCGCAGCTGGACCGAGGCAACCCCTCAGCGCGAGCGGCCGGCGCTGCACAAGCAGCGACCGACGGCGCGGGCTTTGCCCGCGACGCTGGCAGAAACCGAAAGGGCGGCCCCGCAAGGAGGCCGCCCTTTTCGTATCCACTGTACGCCGGCCCGATCCTGCGACACCTTGGCCGCCTCCCATCCAAGCGAGGCTCCATGCGCCACCTGACGATCGCCCTGTCCGCCCTGTTCCTCGCCACCCCCGCGCTCGCGCAGACCGCTCCGCTCCACGGCAATGCCGAGATGGCGAAGCTGTTCGCCGAGGATCAGGCCGTTCGACAGAACGTCAAACCCGAACAGTATAACGACATGGCTTTCATCGAAAGAATGAACGCCGCCGACGATGTCCGGCGTGCCCGCACACGCGTCCTGCTCGACCAAGGCAAGCTCACGACCGCCGACGACTATTACGCCGCTGCGTTCGTCTTCCAACATGGTGACAAGCCCGAAGACTATCTCCTCGCCCATTCGCTGGCGATCGCGTCGGTCGCGCGGGGCAAGGCACGGGCCAGTTGGATCGCCGCCGCCACGCTCGACCGTTATCTGCAAACTATCGGCCAGAAACAGATTTACGGCACGCAGTGGCGACAGGCAGACAATATGCCGCTCACTCGCGACCCCTATGACCGCCAACTCGTGCCGGACAGCCTGCGCACTGCGCTCAACGTACCGGACCTCGCCGAGCAGGATCAGGAACTTGCCGAAATGCAGGCCGAACGGGCAGCGGCAAAATAGCCGCTTTCCTACTTCATCGCGTCCAGTCAACATCGCGCCGGGTCCACCAGACCCGCGCTCCTTGACCCTGCCGACACCCCCAAAAGCGACACCGCCGCAAAACGCGCGCAAGTGTGACCTTTGTGACCTTTGGCCCGGCGCTACAGCCCGCTCGCGCGCAACTGCGCTCGCAAATTCGCCCGCGTCCGCTCATCCACCGGCGGCAGTTCGCGCGCGCCTTTGCCCTTGCGCAGCCGCGCGCGGTCGCGCTCGTCGGGCACCACCACCCGCACCCGCACCGGCACCACGCCGGCCCCGCGCGCGCCCAGCGCCTCCGCCGCGCCGCGTGACAGATCGAGGATGCGCCCGCGCCCGGTGAACGGTCCGCGATCATTGACCCGCACCAGCACCCGCCGCCCGCTGTCGAGTGCGGTCACCTCGACATAGCTCGGCAGCGGCAGCGTGGTGTGCGCGGCGGTGACCCAGCCGGGCCGGAACCGCTCGCCATTGGCGGTGCGCCCGCCCGATTCGCTGCCATACCAGCTCGCCAGCCCCAGCATGTCATATGCCGGATCGACGGCGGGCGCATAGGTGACGCCGCGCACTTGATAGGGCCGCCCGACCTTGACCACCGCATCGCTGACCGGCCGGTACCCGCCACCGGCACAGGCCGAGAGCAACAGGGCGGCACAGGGCAGGAGCGAGCGTGCAAGCATGACGATGGTCCCTAGCGCACCACCGCCCCCTTGCCGACCCCCGTCCGCGCCCGCTAGTCCCACGGCACCCCAAGGAGACGCCCCATGAAGACCCGTGCCGCCGTCGCGTTCGAAGCCAAGCGCCCGCTCGAAATCGTCGAACTCGACCTCGAAGGGCCCAAGGCCGGCGAAGTGCTGATCGAGATCATGGCGACCGGCATCTGCCATACCGATGCCTATACGCTCGACGGCCTCGACAGCGAGGGGATCTTCCCGTCGGTGCTTGGTCATGAGGGCGCGGGGATCGTGCGTGAGGTCGGCGCGGGCGTGACCAGCGTCGCGGTCGGCGACCATGTCATCCCGCTCTACACCCCCGAATGCCGCCAGTGTAAGTCGTGCCTGTCGGGCAAGACCAACCTGTGCACCGCGATCCGCGCGACGCAAGGGAAAGGGCTGATGCCCGACGGCACGACCCGCTTCAGCTATAAGGGCCAGCCGATCTACCATTATATGGGCTGCTCCACCTTCTCGAACTTCACCGTCCTGCCCGAGATCGCGGTGGCGAAGATCCGCGAGGACGCGCCGTTCCAGACCAGCTGCTATGTCGGCTGCGGCGTCACCACCGGCGTCGGCGCGGTGGTCAACACTGCCAAGGTCGCGCCGGGCGACAACATCATCGTCTTCGGTCTGGGCGGCATCGGCCTGAACGTGTTGCAGGGCGCGCGGATGGCCGGCGCGAACATGATCGTCGGCGTCGACATCAATCCGGCGCGCGAGGAATGGGGCCGCCGCTTCGGTATGACCCATTTCGTCAACCCGAAGGACGTCGACGGCGATCTGGTCCAGCATCTCGTCGCGCTGACCGATGGCGGCGCGGACTATACGTTCGACTGCACCGGCAACACGCAGGTGATGCGACAGGCGCTGGAGGCGTGCCATCGCGGCTGGGGCACCAGCATCATCATCGGCGTCGCCGAAGCGGGCAAGGAGATCGCCACCCGTCCGTTCCAGCTGGTGACGGGGCGCAACTGGCGCGGCACCGCATTCGGCGGCGCGAAGGGCCGGACCGACGTGCCGAAGATCGTCGACTGGTACATGAACGGCAAGATCGAGATCGACCCGATGATTACCCATGTCCTGTCGCTCGACGAGATCAACAAGGGCTTCGAGCTGATGCATGCCGGGGAAAGCATCCGCTCGGTCGTCGTATATTGATTTGGTTTTGACAGGTGAAATTTCTTCGCGAATATAAGCGGAGAGAGGACACGCGATGACCGCAGGGCAGCGTCCCGCCAGGCTCGGCTTCGGCGGGGCGGCGATCGGCAATCTATATCGGCCGGTCGGCGAGGATGCCGCCCGGGCGACGATCGACGCCGCATGGGATCACGGCATCCGCGCGTTCGACACCGCGCCGCATTACGGCTTCGGCCTGTCCGAACGGCGGGTGGGCGATGCGCTGGCGGCGCGCGATCCGGGCGGCACCGCCTTCGTATCGACCAAGGTCGGACGGGTCCTGCGACCGGTGTCCGACCGCGATCTAGGCACCGAACGACAGGGCTTCGTGTCGCCCGAACCGGTCGAAAGCGCCTTCGACTATTCGCGCGACGGCGTGTTGCGATCGTTCGACGCCAGTTGCGGCCGGTTGCGGCGCGATCGCATCGACCTGTTGCTGGCGCATGATCTGGGCGCGATGACCCATGGTGCCGATGCCGCCGCACGCATGGCGACCTTTCTCGACGGCGGCTATCCGGCGATGCGGAGCCTGCGCGACGCGGGCGCGATCGGCGCGATCGGGATCGGCGTCAACGAGATCGCGGTGTGCGAGGACTTGCTCGACCGGGTCGAACTCGACGCGATCCTGCTCGCCGGCCGCTACACGCTGCTCGAACAGGGCGCGCTCGACACGCTGCTGCCCCGCTGCGATGCGATGGGCGTCCGCCTGATCCTTGGCGGGCCGTATAATTCGGGCATCCTCGCCACCGGCACCGGCGGCGACGCGCGCTATAACTACGAAGCGCCGCCCGCCGATATCGTCCGCCGGATCGATGCCATCGCCGCGATCTGCGCGCGCCACGCCGTGCCGATGGCGGCGGCGGCGCTGCAATTCGCGATGGCGCATCCGACGGTCGACACCGTCATCCCGGGCATGGCCGACCGCCAAGAAGTCGCGCAGGCGGTGACGCTCGCCACCCTGTCGCTGCCCCCCGCGCTGTGGCACGATCTGATCGACGCCGGTCTGGTCCGCGCCGACGCCCCCGTTCCTTCCTCGGAGACCGCATGACCCGTCTGTCCGGCAAAACCGCCATCGTTACCGCCGCCGCGCAAGGGATCGGTCGCGCCGCCGCCGAACTGTTCGCCCGCGAAGGGGCACGAGTGCTGGCGGTCGATATCAATGCCGACGCGCTCGCGACGCTCGACGGCTGCGAGGCGCACGTCGTCGACCTGCTCGATCCGCAGGCGATCCGGGATTTCGCCGGTCGGGTCGGCGCGGTCGATATCCTGTTCAACTGTGCGGGCTTCGTCCATGCCGGCACGATCCTGACCACCGAAGAGGCCGACTGGGACTTCAGCTTCGACCTGAACGTCCGCGCGCAATACCGCCTGATCCGCGCCCTGTTGCCGGCGATGATCGATGCGGGCGGCGGGTCGATCGTCAACATGTCGTCGGTCGCCAGCCATGTGATCGCGGTACCCAACCGCTTCGTCTATACCGCGTCGAAGGCGGCGGTGATCGGCCTGACCAAATCGGTGGCGCTCGATTTCGTCGGACAGGGTATCCGCTGCAACGCGATCTGCCCCGGCACCGTCCAGTCGCCGTCGCTGGAGGAACGCATGGCCGCGACCGGCGACGCCGAAGCCGCGCGCGCCTCCTTCACCGCCCGCCAGCCGATGGGGCGGCTGGGCCGGGCGGAAGAAATCGCCGAACTGGCGCTGTATCTCGCCTCCGACGCGTCGTCCTACACCACCGGCGTGGCGCATGTGATCGATGGCGGCTGGTCGAACGCATGATCCATGTCCTGACCCTCGACCTCGCCGACGACGCCGCCGCCATCGCCGAGTACGAGCACTGGCACCGGCCGGGCAACGTGCCCGCGCCCGTGCTGGCGTCGATCCGCGAGGCCGGGATTACGCAGATGGACATCTACCGCACCGGCAACCGGCTGGTGATGACCACGGCCGTCACCGACGCGTTCGATCCGGCGGCCAAGGCCGCCGCCGACCTCGCCGATCCCGACGTCGTCGCATGGGAAGCGAAGATGGGCCAGTTCCAGCGGGCATTGCCGCACGCCACCGATGGCAGCCGCTGGACACCGATGACGCGCATCTTCCGCCTGACCGACCACGCATGACGCACCGGTCGAGCCTGTCGCCGTCCGGCCCTGCTGCTATCAACGACGGGGCACCGCACGTTTCGCGATACCGTCGGCGCTGACGACAAGAACGGACCCGGACTTCACCGGGCGGAGAGGAAGCCATGCCGATCCCGATCATTACCGCTCCACCGCCGCCGTCCGGTCCCGCCGACGATCCCGGCGCGCGTCGCTTCATCACACCGGGGTTCGGCGTCGGCTTCGCGGTGGTGGTCAGCCTGTTCTTCCTCTGGGCGATCGCCAACAACTTCAACGACATCCTGATCCGCCAGTTTCAAAAGGCGCTGGCGCTGAACCGGGCGGAGGCGGGCTTTATCCAGTTCGTCTTCTATCTCGGCTATTTCCTGATGGCGCTGCCCGCCGGGATCATCATGCGCCGCTTCGGCTATCGCGCCGGTATCCTCGCGGGCCTCGGCCTGTACGCGGTCGGCGCGCTGCTCTTCTACCCGGCGGCGGAACTCCGCGAATTTGCCGGATTCCTCACCGCGCTGTTCGTGCTGGCGGCGGGCGCGGCATTCCTCGAAACGGCCGCCAACCCCTATATCGTCGCGTTCGGCGATCCGGCGCGGGCCGAACAACGGCTCAATCTGGCGCAGGCGTTCAATGGCTTGGGCGGTGCGATCGCCCCCAGTATCGGCGCATTGTTCATCTTTTCCGGCGTCGAGCATGACCGTGCGACGCTCGACGCGATGGCCCCCGCCGCGCTCGAAGCCTATCGGGCGAGCGAGGCGCAGATGGTGCAGCTGCCCTATCTGGTGCTGGCGGGGGTCGTCATCCTCATCGCGATCGCGGTGGCGGTGGTTCGCCTGCCCGATATCGCCCATGATACGCGCGGCGGCACGCTGGCGGGGCTGAGGTCGGTGATCGGTGTCCGGACGCTGCGCTGGGCGGTCGTCGCGCAATTCTTCTATGTCGGGGCACAGGTCGGGGTGTGGAGCTTCTTCGTCGACTTCGTGAAGTCGCTGAGCCCGGCGACGCCCGAGCGCGAGGCCGCCTATCTGCTGTCGATCAGCCTCGCGCTGTTCCTTGCCGGGCGGCTCGTCGGGACGCTGTTGATGCAGAAGGTCGCGGCGACGCGGCTGCTGGCAGGATTTGCGCTGGCGAACATCGTGCTGACGCTGGTCGCGGCGCTGGCCGGGGGCATGGTCGCGATCGGGGCGCTGCTGCTGACCGGCTTCTTCATGTCGATCATGTTCCCGACGATCTTCTCGCTGGGGGTGCGCGATCTGGGACCGCAGGCGACGCTGGGCGCGCCGCTGATCGTGATGGCGATCATCGGCGGCGCGCTATTCCCCCCGGCTATGGGATTGCTGAGCCACGATATCCTGTCGATCCAGACGACGATGCTAATACCCTGCCTGTCGTTCGCGGTCGTGCTGGCGTTCGCGTTGGCGATGCGTCGAAACGCCGTTTCAGGGGGGTAGGTACATGCGATACCGGCGGGCGGGGATGGCGGGAGCGGCGCTGTGGTTGACGGCGGCGGCACCCGATCCCGGCGTCGAGGCGGCGGTGCGCGCCGCGCTGGCGCAGGCCCCGGCGGGAACCCGGTTCGGCCTGGTCGTCCGCGATGCGGCGGGCGTCGAGCGCGTCGCGATCGATCCCGACAATCGCTTCGTACCCGCTTCGAATACCAAGATTTTCACGACCATCGCCGCCTTTGCCCATCTGGCGGTGACGGGATCCGACGATGCCCGGACGGGCGTGCGGATCGAGGGGCGCGACGTGGTGTTGGTGGGTGCGGGCGATGCGCGGCTGTCGTCGGCGGAGGATTGTCGCGGCGACTGCCTGACCATACTGGCCGATGCGGTGGCGGCGACCACGCGGGTGGTGGGGGACGTGATCGGCGACGACAGCCGGTTTCCCGACCAGCGTTGGTCGCCGGGCATGGGGTGGAACAACATCGCCACCCGGTCGGGCACCGGCATTTCCGCGCTGTCGCTGGACGACAACGAACTGGTCCTGACCGTCCGTGCCGAGGGGGGTCGGGCGGTGGTAGGCGGTTCGGACTATTACCGGATCGACAACCGGGTGACGGTCGGCGCGCGCAACGCCATCGGCTATGACCGGATGCCGGGCAGCGACCTGCTGCGGGTGTCGGGGACGGTCGCCACGGGGGACGGCGAGCGCATCCGGGTGGGGATCGACGACCCCGCGCACTATGCGGCGTGGATGTTTGCGAAGGTGTTACGTGACAGGGGGGTGCGAGTGGCCGGCAAGGTCGTGGTTCGCCACCGGCCCTATGTCGCGGCGGAGGACGGGGCGGTCGTCGAACGTGGCACATTCCCGCCGATGTTGGCACAGGTGCAGCCCGGACCGCTGGTCGAGGACATCGCGCTCACCAACAAGGTCAGCCAGAACCTGCATGCCGAACTGCTGCTGCGTCGGATCGGCGCGGTCCGGGGGACCGGATCGATCGCCGACGGGCTGAAGAACGTCGGCGCGATCATGACGCTGGCCGGCGTGCCGCGCACCGCATGGGATCTGTCCGACGGGTCGGGCATGTCGACCTATAACCGGGTCAGCCCGCGGGCGATGGTCGCGCTGATCGGCTGGGCACAGGCGCAACCATGGGGCGCGGCATGGCTGGAGACACTGCCGGTCGCGGGCGTCGACGGCACGCTGGCACGCCGGTTCCGCGACACGCCGCTGGCGGGCAGGCTGCGCGCCAAGACCGGATCGCTGTCGGGTACCTCCGCGCTGGCGGGGACGATGACCGCGGCGAGCGGGCAGACGCTGACCTTCGCGCTCTATGCCAACGACATTCCCGAAGGCGCGTCGGCGACGGCGGCGATGGATGCGGCGCTGAACGCGGCGGCGGCGGGTCTGTAGCGCGGGGGACGGCGTTCTCGACGGACGCTTCCGGGCAGGCTGGAAGCTGCTCGAACCGAACGGATGGGGGCGGGAGCCAATATGCCCCCTGCCCTCCCGATCAATGCTTGCGCGGGATCATGTGCAGCACGCCGGCGATGATCGCGCCGATGACGATGCCGACCACCGCCGACAGCGCGGCGTTGACGATCCAGTTCACGACGCCGCCGATCGCGGGCAGTGCCGCTGCGGCGTGATGCGCGACGTCGTGGATCAGGTGCGGCAGGGCGACGAAGCCGAACTCCTCCATCCCGTGCACGATGATCTGCCCGCCGACCCACAGCATCGCCGCGGTGCCGATCAGCGCCAGCGCCTTCAGCAGCACCGGCATCGCCTTGACCAGTCCGCGCCCGACCGTCTGCGCGACGGCGCTGGCGCGCTGGGCGAGGGCAAGGCCGATATCATCCATCTTCACGATCAGCGCAACGACGCCGTACACGCCGACCGTGATCGCGATGCCGACCGCCGCCAGCACCACCGCCTGCATCCACACCGGCATGTCGGGCAGTTCATTCAGCGCGATGATCATGATTTCCGCCGACAGGATCAGGTCGGTGCGGATCGCGCCGCTGACCTGCATGCGTTCCAGTTCGGCGGGATCGGCGATGGTCGCCGCTTCCGCTTCCGCATGTCCGCCGAGCCATGGGGCGAGGATCTTTTCCGCCGCCTCGAAACACAGGAACGCGCCCCCCGCCATTAGGATCGGGGTGATCGCCCATGGCGCGAACACCTTCAGCAGCAGTGCCGCGGGCAGCAGGATCAGCAGCTTGTTCTTCAGCGATCCCAGCGCGATCTTGCCGATGATCGGCAGTTCGCGCGCGGGCGAGAGGCCGACGACATAGCGCGGGGTCACCGCTGCATCGTCGATCACCACGCCTGCCGCCTTGGCCCCGGCGCGGCTCGCCGCCGCGGTCACATCGTCGAGCGACGCCGCCGCCAGCTTCGCGATCGCCGCGACGTCGTCGAGCAGTGCCACCAATCCGCCAGCCATCCACAATCCCCTTGTTCCGTAACCGACCGGTAGCGACACCCGTGCGGCAACGCCATGGCAAGCGTGACCGCAAATGATTTCCGGGGCCGCCGCCCGGCGGCGATCTGCGCACCGTAACGCACCGGCCCGTTGCGCGGTCGCCACCGCATGGGAACCGGCGGCGATGCCGCATTCGATCACGCCGTGTGACGCAGCGACAACGCCCCGCCGCCGGACGGACCATCGATCCCGCCGTACTTCCGCCTATCTTTTTGCACCGCGCAACGTGGCGGGAAAGGGCCGTTACCAATCTTACGCCCCGTCAAAGCGATCGGATGGCCGGCATATACGGGCCAGGCCGATCGCAAGACGCTGTCGGATCAGGACAGGCTGGGCTTTGCCATGGTGTCGATGGTCGAGCAGCTACGCGGCGTGGTCGGCGATGCGAGCGGCATCGCGGTCGAACGCGCCGCGGGCGCGATGCGGACCATCGCCCGGAAGATCGGCATCGTGCAGGAAATCGCCCGCCAGACCGATCTGCCGGCGCTGAACGCGGGGGGAGGTCGATGCCGTGCCCTTCCCGAAACCGGGCGACGCCGTCATCGGCACCGGTTGCCCCGGCGGCGTGGCACCCGCGCGACGGGCACCAGGACGCCGGGGCAATGCTATTCGGGCACGAAATTGGACGGGGTCATCGGCGGCGGCGTGTCGGGCGAGGTGAGCCGGCCGGTGTCGGGATCGTAGCGGAACGTCTCGACGATATCGCCGGTCGTGGCGGTGATGACGCCGCGGGCAAGGTCGTCGGTCACGCGCACGCCCCGCGGCGCGTCGGTACCGCAGCGGATCAGTCCGCCGTCCTGAAACCCGCCGACGCCCGCCGGACGGATCAGGCAGGCGCGACCGTCGGGGCGACCGATTTCCAGCCATCCCTCCGGCGTGATCCGGTGGAAGTAGAAGTCGCTCCCGTCCGGCGCGATGGTGGTGAAGGTTTCGCCCCGGCCATATCGGTGGCCGTTGCCCGGAAGCCCCTTCACCCCGACGCCATTATGGGTGAGCAGCCCGTCGGGGCCGAGATAATAATGGCCGATCTGCGTGCCGGTATTGCGCGGCCAGCGCAGGTGCATATGGACATGCGGCGGCGCGTCGACATGGCCGTGCGGTGCGTTGGTGTCGAACCCCATCACCTGGATACGCCCGAAGTCGCGGCGTTCGGCCTCTTCGCCGAGACCGAGCGTACGGATCACCTCGCGCTGCGCGAATTCGAGCACGTCCGCCGCACGCCGTTCCGTTTCCGGAAAGCGCCCGGTCGCATAGGCACCGGCGCGGCGCTGCGGCACGGCATGTTCGAAGCGCAGGACCATCCCCGGCTCGACGATATGGGTCGTGACCTCCGCCGCGGTGATCGCATCGTGCGCGAGCGGCGGGAGTTGCACGATCGTCGCACCGCCCGATCGAACGAACGGCACGTCGCCACTCTCCAGCACGACCCGGCGCACGGCGTCGGCCGGCCCCGTAAAGCGCAGTTCCAGCGAGCGGCGGCGCGGCACCGCCAGCGCGATCACCGTCTCACGCGCATTTTCCGCGGCGTAGAGCGGCGTCGTGACGACGGTGCAGGCACGACACGACGCCGGATCGAAGCGGGCGACGGGCGCGTCGGCCGATCCCCGCTTCACGAACTTTAGGACGACCTGCACCGTGTCGGCGGGCTGCTCCGCAACCGCTGGCGTCGCGGCGGACAGGCAAAGCGCGGCTACCCATGCACACGCCCTCACAGCGTCGGCTTCCACGAAAGGCCGAGCCAGAAAATGCGGCCGACCGGGAAGAAATAATTGACATAATCGCGGCCGACGCCCTGCCGGACGACGAACGGCGCATTGGTCACGTTCTGCACCTGCCCGACCAGTTCCATGCCGTCGCGGACCGCATAGCGCGCCTGGACGTCGACCTGCTGGCGGGGTTCCTGATACAGGTCGCGCGTCGGCGTGTCGCCGTCGGCCGATTGCAGCGCCCGGCCGATGCGGTTGTACGATCCGCGCAGCTCCACCGGGCCGATGCCGTAGAAGACGGTCAGGTTGGCGATATAGTCCGGCTGCTGGATCAGTCCGCTGGTCTTGCGCGTGGCTGGCAACCCGGCGGCGATGCCGGCGACGCTGACCGGCTGGCGATAGGATCCGTCGAGCAGGGTAAAGTTGGCGTTGAAGCCCAGCCCCGGCACGGCGGGAATCCGGTCCATCGCATAGGCGACCTCCAGCCCCTTCACCTGCGCGCCGGCGGCGTTGCGCGGGGTGCTGACGAACACGCGGTCGTAGCGGATGCCCTGGAACAGCGTGGCCGGTCCCTGCTGGCTGCTGGTGAAGATCTCGTTCCGGATGTCCTTCACGAACCCCGCGACTGAAATCATGCCCGCGCCCATATACCATTCGTAGGACAGGTCGTAATTCCACGCCTCGCGCGGTTTCAGGTCGGGGTTGCCGGTGTTGATCGTCAGCGTGCCGTCGGTGCCGACCCCGAACGACGTGCGCGCGGCATATTGGCTGTAATCCGGGCGGCCGATCGTCTTCGACACGCCTGCGCGCAGCCGCATCCCGTCGTCCAGCTGATAGGTGGCAAGCGCGGACGGCAGCCAATAGGCATAGTCGGTGGTGCGGCGCGTCGCCTGATAGTCTGACGCGCCGGCGCGGATCGGCGCGTTGGTGTCGATGACCAGCGTCGTCGCGTCATAGCGGACACCCGCCTGCACGTCGAAGCGATCGGCGCGGAACAACGCCTGGGCATAGCCGGCCTTCGTCGTTTCCAGATCGCGGAAATCGTCGGCGGCGTTGTTGCCGCGCTGGTCGGTGGTGACGAAGGAGGCACGGTTCTGATCGAACCGCTGCCATGCCGCCGCGCGGTCGATCAGCAGATAGGGGACACCCGGCGTCATATAGGTGCCGGGCCGCTGATCGTAGAGGATCGGTGCCAGCCCGCCGACCGCCTGCTGGCCGGCGACGGTGCCCGGCACATATTCGACGTACCGCTGATCGTAGGACAGGTCGGTGCGCGTCACCGCCGCACCGACATTGATCCCGAAACCGCGATCCTGTGCGGATGCGTTCGCGCCGAGGTTCACGCGCGCGAAATCGACGGTGGAGTCGAGGTCGCGGGCGATCTCGCGAAAATACAGCGCCTTGTAGCTGTCGGGGTTCGCGCCGGCGGCATCGTCATTGAACGTGAGCCGCGGCCGACCGTCGACGATGCGGTAGGCATAGCCGAATTGCGGCAGGAAACCGACGCTGGTGGTGCCGGGGCGCGGACTGGTGTCGTATTTTATCATCTCGCGCTGCTCGCGATATTGGGCGTTCGAGCGCGCCAGGACGGTGTCGAGCACGAAGCCGTCGCCGAAATCATGCCGCCCCTTGGCATCGATCAGCCAGGTATCGCGCGTCACCGGCTGAAAGGTGAGGCCCTGTTGCAGATCGCCCAGCGCGAAGCGGCCGCTCTCGGCGGTCACGCCGGTCGGCGCGCCGGTCGGCGTCGTCAGCACCTCATACCGGGTTTCGGTATCCTTGTCGCGGTAATAGCCGCCGAACAGCGACACCTCGGTCGCGTCGTCGGGTCGCCATTCGAGCTTCAGGTTGCCGCTCAGCCGCGTGCGCATGTTTTCGAAGAAATAATCCTGGTTGCGCACCGGCACCGCGAACCCGGTCGACCGATTGGGGAACGGCGTGCGCGCGCCGGCCGGCGTGAAATAGGACCAGCCAGCGCCGTTGGTGTCGCCGGGCAGTTCGGCGCGCGCGGTCGACGGCAGCCGCTGATATTCGACCGAGGCGACGACGCCGAAATCGCGATCGGCACCGAAGCGCATCGCCCCGGTCGCGTCCGCACGGATCGCCGGGCCGCCACTGCGCACCAGCTTGCCGGCGGTGTCGTTATACCCGCCATTGGCGTTCATCACGAGGAACCGGTCGCTGCGCCCGTCGAACGCGCTTTTCGACACGATGTTGATCTGACCGCCCAGCGCATGGGGATCATAGGGCGCGCTGACGCTCTTGATCGCCTCGATCCGCGACACCAGCGAGGCGGGCAGCATGTCGAGCCGCGCGCCACGGAACACCCAGTCGGGCGAGGCGAGCGGAATGCCGTCGATCGTGACGAGATTGTATCGCGGATCGAGACCCCGGATCGTGGCGCGTTGGTAGATGTCGCGGTTCTTGGTCGGGTCCGCGCCGCCCACCACCGACACGCCGGTGATGCGGCGGCTGGCCTCGACGATGTTCAGGTCGGGCAACCGGCCGACATCGTCCTGCGACACCGCGTCGAGGATCACCGCCGAATCGCGCTTCGCCTTCGTTGCCGACCGCTGCGATGCGTGGAAACCGGTGACGACGATGTCTTCGCCCGGATTGTCCTGTGTCGCGGCGTCGGTGGCCGGCGGCGACGCCGTCTGTCCCAGCGCCGACGTTCCCGTCAGCAGCGTTCCCGCAAGTAAGGTGGCCGTCCATCGTGTTCCGTAACGCATCGCGAATCATGTTCCCCGGTTGATCCGCTCTTTATATATCGTGCTGTATGATATTAATTTGACAGTCGTGGCCGATGTTGCGATTTTTCTGTTCCGCGCTACCGCGCTGGTGCGTTTTCGATGATGTCACAGCATCATGATCGGCGAGCAGCGCCGGCCACGGACCTGAAAGCGGCCGCCCCGTAGCGGTCGCTCGCGGGGCGATGACGGTGCTGCGACACGGTCGAAAACCGCTCTGGCCGCGCAGGATGAGGAACGACGGGCGATGAAGGCGGCAACGATATCCCATCGCGCACGCGCGGTGCTGTTCGCGGTGCGGCGGCATGGCAGCGTGTCGCGATCGGCGCTGATCCGCGAAACGGGACTGTCGGGCACCGCGATCTTTCGCGCGACCGAGGAGCTGGAGACGGCCGGGCTGGTCCGTGCCGGCGATGCCGTCGCCGCGGGGCGGGGCCAGCCCAGCGCCACCATCCATATTGAACCCGATGCAGCGTTCGCGATCGGCCTGTCGGTGATGACCGACCGCGCCGACGCGGTCCTGATCGACCTTGCCGGCACGGTGCGGGCGCGGCGCGAGGTGACGCTGCCCGGCATGCCGCGCGTGGCGATCCTCGATGCGGCGGCGCACTTCGGTACCGAGGAGCTTGCCCGGGCGGGGATCGACCGGCGTCGCCTGCGCGGGATGGGCGTCGCGGTGGCCGGCTATTTCGTCGGTCCCGGGACCGTCAATCCGGCACCGGAACTCGAAGAATGGGCGCTGGTCGATCTCGACGACGCGATCGCGCGCCATCTGGCGATGCCGGTCGTGGTGGAAAATATCGCCAATGCGGCGACGCTGGGCGAACGGCTGCTCGGCATCGGCGCGCGCTATACCAGTTTCTGCTACGTCAACGTGGCGGCCGGGTTCGGCGCGGGCATCGTGGTGGACGGAACGCTGATGCGCGGACGCCACGGCAATGCCGGGGAAATCGGCGGACTGTTCCTGTCGTCCGGCCGCGTCACGCCCAACCTCGTCACGTTGCAGGAATGCCTCGCCGCGCACGGCGTCCGCTGCGACGGCATCTCCGACATGGTCGCGCGCTTCGACCCCGCATGGCCGGGGGTCGATGCGTGGCTGGCCGACCACCAGCCGTCCTTTTCCTATCTGTTCGGCGCGCTCCGCTTCACGCTCGATTGCGAGGCCCTGATCCTCGGCGGACGGCTTCCGCGCGCGCTCGCCCGGCGGATCGTCGATGCGATCGACTGGCCCGAGGACAACTGGCCGATCCGGCGCGAGCGGCGCGCACCGGCGACGGTGACGGCGGTCGCTAGTCTGGAACCGGAATTGTCCGGCCCGCTGGGCGCGGCGTCGCTGATCTTTCATCGCACGCTGTTCGATTGACGCGGACGATAGCGGCCAACCCCAGACAGGACCCCGCGATCGCGACCAGAGCCGCGACCATCAGCAGCGACGGTGCCGACCACGGATCGGCCAGCGTCGTGCGATAGGGCGAGGTCGCCAGCACCTGCCCCAGCAGCAGCATCGCCGCCGCCTGCGCCAGCTTGGACACGCAGGTAAAGGCCCCGACATGGCGGGTGGCGCGCCCCGCCGCGGCATGGGTCATCGTCGCCGTCCACAGGACCAGCCACACGCCGCTGGTGCCGACCCCGAAGCCGAGCCCGATCGCCGCCGCCCCGACCGGCCCGCCGCGCGACGGCCCCAGCAGGACGACGACCGCGATCGTCAGCGCCGCTGCGGCCACCACCAGCACGCTGCCGTCGCCGAAGCGGCGTCGGGTGGCGACCCATAGCGGCTGGCTCGCCATGCCGCCGACCGCTGCCCAGAGCAGCAGTCCCATGCCCGCGCCGGCATAGGCGGCGTAATAGGGTTCGAGCGCGCGGAACGCGGCGCAGGCGAGCATCATCACCGCCAGCATGACCAGCACCGTGCGAAACGCGACCGGCGTGTCGCGTGCTTCCTGCAACGGCGTGGCCGGCCCGGCGGGGCGACCGGCGGGGCCGCGCACCATCCATGCCGTGGCGCAGACCAGCAGCGCGACGACTCCCGCCCAGACGATCCATGCCGTCAGGCTGCGGCCGGTGATCAACAACGGGGCGGCCAGCACGACCACGGCGAGGCTGGCCAACCCCGAACCGATGTTGCGCCGGGCCAGCAACAGGCACCGCTCCTCCGCCCCGGTGGCGATCAGCGCCACCATCGCGTTCTGCGGCACGTCGATGAAGGGATAGGTGGCGCGAAACGCGAACAGCGTCGTCATCGCCCACGCCACGCGGTACGCGGGATCGAGGAACGGCGTGGCGCAAAACAGCAGGAAAAACAGGCAGGTCGCCGGCGCGCCCCACGCCTGACGCCGGATCGCACGTTGCACATCCAGATCCGAAACGCCCCCCACAACCCCATCCAGCACCCCGTTGAGGACCAGCGATCCGGCCATCGCGAACCCCATGGTGCGTGCATCCAGGCCGCACGCCTCGGTCAGGAAGAATCCGAACAGCAAGGTGCTGGCGTGCCACAACTGGCTCTTGGCGAAGTGCGCCAGAAGATAGGGCATGGTGGCGACCCACCGCGGCGCGGCGGATATCGAGGACCGGCATTCCATCGAGCGGGCCTGCACGCGATCGGTTCGCCTAGCCGGAGGAAAAGCACCTGTGCGTTTCGCGATAGCACCGGTTTGTGCCGGTTTTATGTAGCTGCGTGATCGCGAAACTGCCGGCCGGCGTCGAGTCGTTCGCCGCCCGGCTCGCCGAAATCCATGCGCGGGCGGACTGGTTGGACGAGGTCAAGGCGTTGACCGACGGCAAGCGCGTGGACATCGTCATCGAAACCACCGGCGGCGACACCGTCGACGCCTGAGCGGGAGCAGGGACGATCATGAAGGCGTATCTCCTCGACCGATATGGCAAGGGCCGGGCGCTTCGGCTCGGCGACGTGCCCGATCCGGTGCCGGCCGCCGGGCAGGTGCTGATCGAGATTCACGCGACGGCGCTCAACCAGCTCGACGGCAAGCTGCGCGACGGTGCGTTCAAGCCGATCGTCCCCTACAAACCGCCCTTCATCCTCGGGCATGATCTTGCCGGCATCGTCGTCGGCGTCGGGACGGGCGTGCGCCGGTTCAGGGTCGGCGACGCCGTCTATGCCCGGCCGCGCGACCTGCACATCGGCACCTTTGCGGAACGGATCGCGGTCGCCGAAGCCGATGTCGCGGCAAAGCCCGCCAATCTGTCGATGGTCGAGGCGGCGTCGATCCCGCTCGTCGGCCTGACCGCGTGGCAGGTGCTGGTCGAGGTCGCGCGGGTGCAGCCGGGGCAGAAGGTGCTGATCCACGCCGGATCGGGCGGTGTCGGCACGCTCGCGATCCAGATCGCGAAACATTTCGGCGCCAGCGTCGCAACCACCGCCAGCGCGGCCAATGCAGATCTGGTCCGCAGCCTCGGTGCCGATATCGTCATCGATTACCGGACGCAGGACTTTTCCGAGATGCTGTCCGGCTATGACGTCGTGCTCAACAGCCTCGACGGCACGACGCTCGAAACGTCGCTGAAGGTGCTCAAGCCCGGCGGCAAGCTGATCTCGATCTCCGGCCCGCCCGACCCCGCCTTCGCCGAAGCGCAGGGGCTCAATATCGTCCTGCGCCTCGTGCTGCGAGCCTTGAGCGCGGGCATCCGCCGCAAGGCGAAGCGGGCGGGCATATCCTATTCCTTCCTGTGGATGCACGCCGATGGCGGCCAGCTGGCCGAACTGGGCACGCTGATCGAGCAGGGCGACATCCGGCCGGTGGTCGATCGCATCTTCGCGTTCGACCAGCTCAACGACGCGATGACGTATCTGGAAAGCGGTCGCGCCAAGGGCAAGGTGGTCGTGACCACACCCGCCGGATCGACCGAGGATGGAAAGGTTTCGACATGACCGAACGAACGGACTGGACCAGCACCCCCACCCGGACGATCGACGCCGCCGGTACGCAGTTCGCGTATCGGCGGCTCGGGCCGTCACACGGCGTGCCGCTGGTGCTCCTCAACCACTGGGGCGCCAATCTCGACAATTTCGATCCCGCCATCGTCGATCGGCTGGCGGAGGACCGCCCGGTCTATGCGCTCGATTATCGCGGCATCGGCCGGTCGGGGGGCAAGGCACCGGTGACCGTGGCCGGCATGGCGCAGGACATGATCGCCGCGATCCGGGCGCTGGGCCTGAACGCCATCGACCTGATCGGCTTCTCGCTGGGCGGGTTCGTCGCGCAGCAAATCCTGCTCGACACGCCCGACCTCGTTCGCCGTACCATCCTTGCCGGCACCGGACCGGCGGGCGGCACCGGTATCGCCCGGGTCGGCGCGGTCTCGTGGCCGCTGATCGTGAAGGGGCTGGTCACCTTCACCGATCCCAAGACCTATATGTTCTTCACCGCCAGCGCCAACGGACGCAGCGCGGCCAAGGCGTTCGTCGACCGGCTCGCGCTGCGCACCACCGACCGCGACACATCGGTCGGCATTGCCGCGTTGCTGCGGCAACAACAGGCGATCAAGGCGTGGGGGCAGCAGTCGCCGCAGCCGCTCGACACGATCCGCATCCCGGTGCTGGTCGCCAATGGCGATCACGACATCATCGTGCCGAGCGAGAATTCCCGCGAGCTGGCGCGCCGCATCCCCGGGGCCGAGATCGTCCTGTATCCCGATGCGGGCCATGGCGGCATCTTCCAGTATCACGAAGCCTTCGCCGAACGGGCGATCATGTTCCTCGACGCCTGAGCGGCTCCGGGGCGGCGGTTGGATCGGGACCGGCTGACGCCAAATGGCGGGGACGAAGGACGGAATGATCCGCCCCCCTTCCCGCTCCTTCCATATCAGCCGGCGATCGCAGCCTCGCCGGTTCCGGCAGCCGCCTGCGGCGACCGGATCCGGAACCAGATCGCGTAGAGCGCGGGCAGGAACACCAGCGTCAGCACCGTGCCGCCGATCGTCCCGCCGATCAGCGTAAACGCCAGCGACCCCCAGAAGACCGAGAAGGTCAGCGGGATAAAGGCGAAGACCGCCGCCAGCGCGGTCAGGATCACCGGCCGGGCACGCTGCACCGTCGCCTCGACCAGCGCATCATAGGGCTGCATCCCCTCCGCCTCGTTGCTGTGGATCTGTCCGATCAGGATCAGCGTGTTGCGCATGATGATCCCCGCCAGACCGATCAGCCCAAGGATCGCGTTGAACCCGAACGGCTGGTTGAACAGCAATAGCGTCGGCACCACCCCCACCAGCGCCAGCGGCGCGGTGAGCAGCACCATCGCCATCGCCGCGATCGAGCGGACCTGGAAGATGATGACGATCATCATCAGGATCAGCATGACCGGGAACACCTTGGCCAGCGCGGTATTGGCCTTGGCGGCTTCCTCCAGCGCCGCGCCGGCGGTGATGGTATAGCCCGCAGGCAGGCCGTCGATCAGCGGCTTCAGCTGTTGCAGCACCTCGCCCGCGATCTGGGGAGGCTGGACGCCGTTGCCGACATCGCCACGCACCGTGATCGTCGGAACCCGGTCGTAGCGGCGCAGGATCGGGGCCTCCATGCGGATCTCGATCCGCCCGACCTGCGACAGGGGCACGCGCTCGCCGCCCTTGCCCTTCAGCGTCAGACTGTCGAGCTGCGCGGGATCTAGGCGCTCGCTCCCGCCGCTACGCGCGACCACGGCAACCGACCGGATGTCCTCGCGAACCTCGGTCACGGTCGTTCCGGTCAGCAGCATCTGCAACTGGTCGGCGACGTCGCGCGACGTCAGGCCGAACGCGCCCAGCCGGTCCTGGTCGATCGCGACGTGCATGACCGGCACGCGCTCGCCCCAGTCGCTATTGACCTGCCGCAGCGACGGGTTGGCGCGCATCACGGTCGCGACCTTGTCGGCAAGGCTGCGCACCATCTGCGGATCGGGGCCGCCGACGCGGAAGGCCACCGGGAACGGGAAGGGAGGGCCGAACACGATCTGCGTCACGCGCACCCGCGCTTCGGGTGCCAGCCCCGCCGCCGCCGCGATCCGCGCACGCCGCATCAATTCCTCGCGTTGCTTCGCATCCTCGGTCAGCACCACGATCTTCGCGAACGACGGATCGGGCAGCTCGGGCGAGATGTTGAGCACGAAGCGCGGTGCGCCCTGCCCGACATAGGTCGTGACGATCTTCGCCTCGGGTTGCTGACGCAGCCAGCGTTCGACCTTCACCGCCGCTGCTTGGGTCGCGCCGATCGTCGTACCTTCGGGCATCTGGATTTCGACCAGCACTTCGGGCCGATCGGAAACGGGAAAGAATTGTTGGTTCACCAGCCCCAGCCCCAGAATCGCGACGACGAACATGCCGGCGACGGCAGCGACCGCCAGCCCCTTGCGCTCGACGATGCGCGCGATCAGCCGGCGCAGACGACGATAATTGGGGGTGTCGTAGATGGTCGCATGGCCCCCTTCGATCCGGGGGATGTCGGGCAGCAGCTTGACGCCGATATAGGGCGTGAAGGCGACCGCGACCAACCATGACGTCAGCAGCGCGAACATCACGACCCAGAAGATGTTGCCGGCATATTCGCCCGCGCTGGATTTGGCGAAGCCGACCGGCATCAGCCCGATTGCGGTGACCAGCGTGCCCGCCAGCATCGGCGCGGCGGTATGCCCCCATGCCCAGGTCGATGCCTCGATCCGGCTGACGCCCTCCTGCATCTTCACCACCATCGCCTCGATGATGATGATCGCGTCGTCGACCAGCAGGCCGAGCGACAGGATCAGCGCGCCGAGCGTGATGCGGTCGAAATCGCGGCCGGTCGCCAGCATGATGATGAACACCCCCGCCAGCGTCAGCGGCACCGCAGCCGCCACGACCACGCCGACCCGCCAGCCGAGGCTCAGCAGGCTGATCGCGATCACGACCGCCAGCGCCACGAAGAATTTCAGCATGAATTCGCCATACGCTTCGGCGATGTTCACCGACTGGTCGGTGATCTTCGTGAAGCTGACGCCCAGCGGCAGTTCAGCCGCGATCGCGGTGGTCGCCGCATCGAGGTCCTTGCCGAGTTGCAGGCCGTTATAGCGTTCCTTCATCACGACGCCGAGTTCGAGCGTCGGCTCGCCCTGATGCCGGATGAGATAGGTCGCGGGGTCCTCGTACCCGCGCTTGATCTCGGCGACGTCGCGCAGCAGCAGCGTACGGCCATCGGCGACGATCGGCGTCGTCCCGACCGCCTCGACCGAATCGAACGGCCCGTCCAGCCGCACCTGCACCTGCGGCCCGTGCGTGTCGATCGATCCCGCCGCGGTCAGCAGGTTGCGGTCGCGCAGCGCGCCCAGCACGTCGGTGGGTGCCAGCCCCAGCGTCGACAGCCGGTCCGCCGACAGGTTGACGAAGATGCGCTCGGGCCGCTCGCCGATCAGCAGCACCTTCTTGACGCCCGGCACGCGCAACAGGCGATTGCGGATCGTCTCCGCCTCGCGCACCAGCAACCGGGGCGGCACGTCGCGGGCCTTCAGCGCATAGAGCGTGAAGGTGACGTCGCCGAATTCGTCGTTGACCAGCGGCCCGACGACGCCGCGCGGCAGCTTCGGCGTCTCGTCGATCAGCTTCTTGCGCGCCTGATACATTTGCTCGGGCACCTGATCGGGCGGGGTCGTGTCCTTCAACCAGAGCTGGGTGAAGGCATAGCCGGGGCGCGTGAACGTCTCGCTGCGGTCATACCAGGTCAGTTCCTGCATCCGCTTTTCCAGCGGTTCGGCCACCTGGTCCTGCATTTCCTGCGCGGTGGCACCGGGCCAGACGGTCGTGAAGGTCATGACCTTGATCGTGAAGCTCGGATCTTCCGCGCGACCGAGATTGAGGAACGCGAACAGGCCGGCGATCGAGATGGCGATGATGAGGAACAGCGTGATCGGCCGCTCTCGCACCGCCAGCGCCGACAGGTTGAACCCGCCGCTCACAAGGCACCGTCGCGGCCGTCGGCCACCCGGACCTCTTCGCCCTGATGCAGCAGATGCGCACCCATCGCCACGAACCGGTCCCCTGCGTTCAGCCCGCCGCTGATCTGCGCGGTTTCCTCGCCAAGTCCCGCGATCCGGACCGGTCGCCACGAGACGCGCCGATCACGCGCTCCGACCACCCAGACACCCGGCCCGCGACCCGCGTCGTGCAGGGCCGACAGCGGCACCTGTATCGCCGCATCGCCCGACGCCCCCGGCAGCGTGATCCGCACCGTGGCACCAAGCGGCGCGGTCGCCGCCGCGCCTTGCAGCACATAGCGCGCCTCGAACGTCCGGGTGCGCGGATCGGCGGAGGAGGACAATTGGCGAAGCCGTGCGGTGCTCTCGCTGCCGCCATCGTACAGCGTCGCGCGCGCGACCGATCCGATGGCCGGGCGGACCGATTCGGGCAGGCTGACCGTCGCCTCGCGCGGGCCGGCCTCGGCGACCTGCACCACCGGCTGCCCCGCGGCGACCACCTGTCCCGGCTCGGCCAGCGTCGCCACGACGACGCCGTCGGCGGTCGATCGCAGGACCGCGTAATCGGCGGCATTGCCCGCGATGCGCGCCTGTGCCTGCGCCGCGCGCAACTGCGCCTGCGCCGACAGCGATGCCGCCTTCATCTGATCGTAGGTTGAGGCCGACACCGCGCCCGCCGCCACCAGATCGCGATAGCGCCGCTCGTCCGCCGCGGCCCGTTCCGCCTGCGCGCGGGCGGCGTCGACCGTCTGCGCCTGCGACGCGGTCTGAAGCAGCAGATCCGTCGGGTCCATCCGCATCAGGATCTGCCCGCGCCGGACCCGCTGACCGACATTCACCAGCCGCTGCGTCACCTTTCCGGCAACGCGAAAGCCGATGTCGCTCTGCACGCGCGCCGATACGACGCCGGTGAAATAGCGGCCGTTCCCGGCAGCCGGCGCGGCGACCGCCACGCGGACCAGCGGCGGCGCGGTACGCGGGTCCGCCTCCTGCTTGCCGCATCCGGCAAGGAACAGGGCGGGCGCACTCAGAACAAGGGCGTTGGCAAGCGAGGAGCGGCGGAACATGGCGACATCTTTCGACGAAAGGATATCGCTCGATAGCCGAAGTGACCGTATTGTCAATTGGTCACGAGTAACTCACCGCGATGGTGCGTTCAGGGGGCGAGGCTGCGCAGGACCAGACTGATCATCTCGTTCGCGCCCCGCGGCAGGTCGTCCAGTTTATATTGCAGCATCACCGGGTTCGCGAAGGGCTCCATCGCGCCCACGATCGCGCGGCAGGTTTCGTCGAGCGGCGTCTTGCGCTCGAATTCCCCCGCCGCCCGCCCCTCGACGATGATGTCGGACAACAGACCCACCAAACGTTCGATATAGGCTTGCGAACTCGGCCATTTCTCGATCGAGGAATGGACGGCGATTTCATAGATGCGCCGGTCCTGCGCGAACAGTTCGACGCTTCTGCCAACCAATGTCTCGGCGAAAAGGCGCAATTTCTCGGTCGCAGAACTGCCCCTCTCGACCGCGCCCCGCACATCGCCGAAGATCGATTCGAGACATTGGCCGCAAATCGCCTGTCCGATCGCCTGCTTCGAATCAAAGAACTTGTAGATATAGGCCTTCGAAAATCCGATGGCCTTGGCCAGATCGGACACGGTGGTCTTGCCATATCCGTAATGACTGAAATGCTCATAGGCGGCCGCCACGATCTGATCGCGCGTCGCGTGGTCGGTCGGGCCCCGCTGGCCGGGCAAGCTCATGATATGCGGTTCATTCATCCGTGCATCATATCGCCTGACGTCCAACTTGACAACGAGTGACCAATAATGACATTGGAAACCAACCTTATCGATTGGACCGCCATGCCGCGCGCTCGTTCTACCCTCCTCCTTGCGCCTCTGCTCATCATGGCCGGTTGCGCGGCGGGGCCGGCGTATCAGCGGCCGCAGGTCGCGGTGCCCGCCCGTTTCCACAACGCGGATGCCATCGACGCGCGCCCCGCCTCGACGCCGGTCGACCTCGTCACCTGGTGGCGCGGCTTCAACGATCCGACGATGGTGACCCTTGTCGAGGAAGCGTTGCGCAACAACCTCGACATCGCGCAGGCGGCTGCTCGCGTGCAGCAGGCGCGGGCGGGACTGCGCGCCGCCAACGCGGCGTTGCTGCCGAGCGGACAGGGTACCGCCAATGCGACCTATCAGTCGCAATCGCTCGAAACGCCCATCGGGCGCGCGCTCAGCGCAGCACCGGGTTTCGAACGGAGCACCGGTCTATATGGTGCCGGTGTCGGCGCGAGTTGGGAACCCGACGTCTTCGGCGGCCTTCGCAACGGCCAGACGGCGGCGCGGGCGGACTATGCGATGTCGCGTGCCGAGGTGTCGGGCGTACGGATTTCCGTCGCGGCGCAGACGGCCGAAACCTATCTGACGATCCGCGGTCTTCAGCAACGTCTCGCGATCGCGGTGGAGCAGGTCGAAACCCAGCGCCGTCTCGTCGCGATCGTCGATCTTCAATTCCGCAAGGGGGTCGCCGCCGAACTGCAACTGCGTCAGGCGGAGGGCGCGTATCAACAGGTCGCCGCGACGCTGCCCGGACTGCGCATCGCATTGGAAACCGCGATGAATGCATTGGACGTGCTGACCGGCCAGCAACCGGGTACGCATCATGCGGCATTGGCGAGCGTCGCACCGATCCCCGTCGCACCGAAGCTTTCGGATGCGGGCGGCCCCGCCGACCTGTTCCGCCGCCGCCCCGACCTGATCGCCGCCGAACAGCGCCTGATCGCGAGCAATGCCCGGATCGGATCGGCGCTCGCCGAATATTACCCGAAGTTTTCACTGAGCGGACTGGTCGGCACCGCGACCACCGCGGTCGGCGGGCTGTTCGGATCGGCTGCCACGCAGGGGCAAGGCATCCTCGGCCTGCGCTGGCGTTTGTTCGATTTCGGCCGGGTCGATGCCGAGGTCGCGGCGGCGCGCGGACGCGATGCAGAGGCGCTGGCCGCCTACCGCCTCGCCATCGTCAGGGCGTCGGAAGATGTCGAGAACGCGTTCGCTGCCGTCGCCGAACGCGAGGGTCAGATCCGAACCCTGCAACAGGGCGAAACCGCGCTCGACCGCGCACGATCCGCCTCCCTGGCAGCATATAAGGGAGGCGTCGTAAGCCTCATCGAGGTGCTCGACGCGGAAAACCGCCTGCTCGCCACGCGCGACGCTGCGGCGCAGGCGCGGGTGCAGTCCGCACAATCCGCCGTCGCGGCATTCCGGGCGTTGGGCGGCGGGTGGTCGCCGACCGAAGACACCGTCGCATCAAACTGAAAGAACGGTCGGCGGATCGCAGGGCAGGTCGGGCGGTGCCGGCGCGCCCGGCCGCCGCGATCAATTGCCGCTGCGGATGAGGCATCATAGCCTGATAGCTCCTGCTGGTACCGGTCAGCGGTCGATGGCGACAGGATGCATATTCGGGTATTAATCCCGGCCTCCACGTTATCGAAAGACCGATCATGAAGCTCAGCGCACGCAACCAGATTTCCGGCACGATCACCGCAATTACGCCGGGGGCCGTGAACGGCTCGATCAAGGTCGACATCGGCGGCGGCAATATCGTCACCGCCAGCATTACCGAAGAAGCCATCGCCGATCTCGGGCTGGCGACCGGCGAGACGGTCACCGTCATCATCAAGGCCAGCGACGTGATGATCGGCAAGTAGGATGAAGCTCGGCCCCTTCTGGCTCAAGATCCAGATCGCCTGCGGCGATGCGCTGGCCATGGGGCCGGGCAAGGCCGACCTGCTGGAAGCGATCGTCGCCGAAGGTTCGATCAGCGCCGCAGGTCGTGCGCTTGGCATGAGCTATCGCCGTGCCTGGCTGCTGGTCGACGAAATGAACCGGTGCTTCGATCCCGTGCTGGTCGAAACGATCAAGGGCGGCGGTCGCGAACGCGGGGCGAAGGTCAGTGCGACTGGCCTCGCCGTCCTCGAAGCCTATCGCGAGATGGAGCGCGAGGCCGCCACCATCGTCGAGCGCCCGGCCTATCGCCGGCTGCGCGCCCATCTTCGTGCCGAGCCGGTCACCAATAGCTGAACGCAAGACGATCGAGCAGCCAACACTAACTCTCTATATACGGCAAAATATATCCTCGATATACGCCCGAACATAATGCGGCCATGCGGACCGCAAAAAGGGGTATTCATCGATGTCGAAGCGGTTCGCAGTGCTGTTCTGCGCCACGGCCATGCCTGCGTTCGGCGTTCCGGCCATCGCCCGGACGGTTGCGACGGACGCATCGCAAAGCGCCGCTGACGATGCAGCCGATGACGGCCTCCCCGAGGTCATCGTCACCGCACGACGCCGGGCGGAGGATGCGCAGCGTGTGCCCGCCGCCTTGTCGGTGGTGGGCGGCGACCTGATCGACCGGAGCTATACGGTCAATACGCAGGGGCTGACGACGCTGATCCCGACGCTGAACTACAGCTCGGCCAACCCGCGCAACACCGCCTTCACCATCCGCGGGCTGGGATCGAGCGTGGTCGCGGTTAGCCAGGCGAACGACGGGCTGGAGCCGGGCGTCGGCTTCTATGTCGATCAGGTCTATCACGCCCGCCCCGCCACCGCCGCGTTCGACTTCGCCGATATCGAACAGGTCGAGGAATTGCGCGGACCGCCGGGCACGTTGTTCGGCAAGAACACCACGGCGGGCGCGCTCAACATCACCACCCGCGCGCCGACCTTCACCCGCGAAGGCTTTGCCGAACTGTCCTACGGCGATTACAACTTCGTGCAGGCGAAGGGCTGGGCGTCGGGACCGATCACCGACACCATCGCCTATCGCATCTCGGGCGTGTCGACGCGGCGCGACGGCGTGCTCGACAATGTCCGCACGGGGCGCGATGCCAACACGATCGGGACGCAGGCGGTGCGCGGGTAGTTGCTGTTCAAGCCCGACGACACGATCCAGATGCGGGTCATCGCCGACTTCACCAATTTCCAGGCCTATTGCTGTACGCAGGTCTATCTGCGCACCGGCACGTCGCTGCGCGCCGCCAACCGCCAGTTCGGCGGGCCGAACGGTCTAGCCGCGCAGTTCGGCTATGCGCCACCCAGCACCGACGCCTATGATCGCAAGACTGACATCGATGGTCCGCTCGGCGTCGACACCAACGAAGGCGGCGTCAGCGCGATCACCGACTGGAATCTGGGACCGGTAACGCTGACATCGGTCAGCGCGTGGCGCTTCTGGAACTGGGATGCCGAGAACGACCGCGACTATACCGGCATTCCCGTCCAGCTGTCGCAGCACATCCCCTCGCGACAGGACCAGTATAGTCAGGAGTTGCGGCTCGCCTCGAACGGCAGCGGACCGCTGTCCTATGTCGTCGGCCTCTATGGCTTTCGGCAGCGGCTGACCGGGCGGCCGATCAGCATCTACGGTCCCGCGGCGGCGCGTTACCTGATCGGGACGGTGACCGGGACCACGCCGGTGCCTTCGAACCTGCTCGACGGCTATGGGCAGGACGGCCGCACCGACTTCCGCAGCTTGAGCTACGCCGCGTTCGCCGAGGTTAATTATCGCTTCCTCGATCGTCTGACCGCGACGGTCGGTCTGCGCTACACGCAGGAGGACAAGGACGGTTATTACACCACCACCGTGTCGGGCGGTCTGGCCACCACCAACGCCGCGCTCATCAACGCCCGTCTCGGCGTGCTGCGCCCGCAAAGCTATGAGGCGCATGACCGCGACGGCAGCCTGTCGGGGCGCGGCAACCTCGCGTGGCAGGTAACCGACACGACGATGGCCTATGTCAGCTATGCGCGCGGCTTCAAATCGGGCGGCATCAACATGTCGGGGCTACCGCTCGACGGCAACAACCGGCCGGTGCTGGCGACCGCGGTCGTCCGTCCCGAACGCAACGAGACCTACGAGATCGGCGTCAAGAACACGCTGTTCGACAACCGCCTGATCTTCAACATCGACGGCTTCTACACCAAGGTCCGCGATTTTCAGGCAACGGTGGTCGAAAATTCGCTGACCCAGACGGTGCAGCTGCGCGGCTATCTGTCCAACATTCCGCAGGTGACGGTGAAGGGGATCGAGGCGGACGTGACGGCGCTGATCCTGCCGGGGCTGAGCGCGCGGACCAGCGTCGCCTATTCCGACGGCGACTATACCGACTATCCCGCCGGTCCCTGCCCGCTGGAGGTGCAGACCGCTGCCACCACGCGGTGCAGCCTGACCGGTCGCCGCCTCGCCTCGTTGCCGCGCTTCGCGATCACCGCCGGGCTGGATTACCGGCGGCCGGTCGGCACCGGGCAGATTTTGCTCCATGTCGACACCGGTTCGCGCAGCGGCTTCAACGGCGATCCCAGCCTCTCGCGCTTCACCTATATCCGCGGCTACAACCTGACCAACGCCAATATCGGCTATCGCTTCGCCGGCGGGACCGAGGCGATCCTGTGGGCGCGCAACCTGCTCGACGCCGACTATATCCAGAACCTGACGATCCAGGCGGGCAATTCGGGTTTGATCGTCGGGACGCCGAGCGACCCGCGCACCATCGGCGCGACGATCCGCTTCCGCGTGTAGCACGCCACGGCGGGCGAAACCGGACGACAGCCAGCAAGACAGGCCAGGAACGGGCAGCCGGTCAAACACCGGTCGGTTTTCAGGTCCGGGCGGATGGGAAACAGAGGTCAGATCACCAAGGATGAACCTCCCATCCGGCCATTTTTATCGCTTTCAAAATATAGTGTTACACAATGTTTCCGTTAGCGCGGAATTAACCGTCGCAGCCCTAAGCTATGACTTCCTGAAAACCGGTGGGGCTGGACGACGTCGTAGATTATTCGTGGCAGGTTTCGACAAGGTGGGTTTGTAGGCAACCCCTGTCGATGCGGTACCCCTGCGTGTCCGATTAAGATCGATGGCACTTGGCACCGTATCTCAATGGGCTTGCTCTATGAAACGCCTCTTCTGCGTTGGCACCTCGATGTCCGCGCTCTTGCTCTCCGCGCCCGTATTCGCCCAAGGCAATCCGGCGGACGAGAGCGAAATCCTCTCGCTGTTGCGCGCGCAGGCAAGCGAAATCGCCATGCTGCGGGCGCGGCTCGAAGCGCTCGAAGGCAGGCCGCCTGCTGCCGCCGTCGTTCCGATGGCGGCCGCCGATACGCCGGCGCCGCGCCAGCAGGCGTCGACCGCCGCGGCATCCACTATCGGCCATGACAGCGAAACCGTGTCCTTCGCCCCACAGATCATTCCGGCAAGCCCGGCCGAACAGACCGTGGCACAGGCACGCGCCGCTGCCATGAACCCATCGGGGGTCACCACCGAATGGCGTGGCGGATTGCCGATATTCCACTCGGCCGACGGCAAATACACGTTCAAGATGCGCGGCCGGATCATCAATCATGTCAGCTCGACCTTCGGGTCCGGCTATGACGCGCGCAACATCACGACCACCGGCGCCCGCGCGCTGCGCATCGGTATCGAGGGTGCCATCGGGACGCACTTCTTCTACCAGTTCGAAAACGACTTTGCCGACAACGTGTCCGATGTCGGCACGATGTTCGTCGGTTGGCGCAACGACATCGGGCAGATGTCCTACGACGTCCGCTTCGGCAACATGTTCAACGATCGCAGCTTCGAAGGGTCGAGCGGGTCGGACGCGCCGCCGTTCCTCGAACGGAACGTCGTCGCGACCTCGATTATCCCGCAGCGTGGCTTCTACGGCATCGCACTGATGCCGCGGATCTTCTGGAACAGCGGTCACGCGTCGATCACGCTCAGCGGCGACAATGTCGACGCCAATCAGAGCGTGTCGGACAGCCGGACGGTCCTCGCGCGCGCGCACTGGAACCCGCTCAAGACCGATCGGTCGATCGTCCATTTCGGGCTGTGGGGCTTTGATGAAAAGCTGGCCAACGGGCCGGGTTCGCTGACCCGCAACACCGTGATCGGCGGACGTTTCAACAGCCTGTTGCGGGTTTCGACCGGCACGCTGACCGGCGGAACCGGCACCACCGGCTATGGCACCGAACTCGGCGGGTATTCGGGCCCGTTCTGGGTCATGGGCGAAGCGGGCGAGCGCCATGCACGCCTGAGCGGCGGGCGCGACGATCTGCTCACGCGGGCGTGGAGCCTGTCGGGCGGCTGGTTCGTCACCGGCGAGCTGCCACCGTACAACCCGCGCCTCGGCACCTTCGCACAGCCGCGCGTCCTGCGCCCGGTGTTCGACGGCGGGCCGGGGGCCGTCGAATTGCTGACGCGGTACGAGAATCTAGATTATAGCGGCGTCGCGACCGTCGGCAACGGATCGGCGGTGACCGCCGGGGTGAACTGGTATCTCGACAGCATCATCCGGTTGCAGTTCAACCTGATCCACTGGAACACCGACAATCGCGCCGGCGCGTTTGTCGGCAAGGACAATGGCGAGACCGTTACCGGCGGGATCGGTGTCACCTTCTGATCGTCAGTCGCACAGACGGGCTGCGCACAGGGTTTGCCCGTGCGCGCCTTCCCCACCAGCGCGGCCGGCAAATTGCTCGGCCGCGCCATCGACGCGGTTCGCGTTGCGTGTCTCGATGGCGACGGGAGGGCTGCAAGGCAATTTCGGCTCACGCTACGGCCAGTTGGGTTGCCCGAGCGCGACACGGCGCGCTGTCCCGCGCTGCAATGTTGTTGTCGCTTTCGGGGTGCCCTTGACGCACAAGCGGCAGCGACGGACGACGGGGTCGGTGCGTGGCGCAACCCGCCCCGGTCCGTCGGGCCAGCGCCCCGGCACGATATCGCGTATCTTGCGTACGTCCGAGGCGAACCGGCGCAAAG